>AGIG01000001.1 GCA_000227525.2 gamma proteobacterium HIMB30 | reverse complement strand
AAATGGCAAAAGAGAAGTTTGAGCGTAGTAAGCCGCACGTAAACGTAGGCACGATTGGTCACGTTGACCATGGTAAGACGACTTTGACAGCGGCGTTGACGCGTGTTGGAGCGGAAGTATTTGGTGGTGAGACGCGTGCGTTTGACCAGATTGATAATGCACCTGAAGAGCGTGCACGTGGTATTACGATTTCGACGTCACACGTTGAGTATCAGTCGCATACACGTCACTACGCCCACGTTGACTGTCCGGGCCACGCTGACTATGTGAAGAACATGATTACTGGTGCGGCACAGATGGACGGTGCGATTTTGGTTTGTTCTGCAGCGGATGGTCCGATGCCACAGACACGTGAGCACATTCTGTTGTCACGTCAGGTTGGTGTTCCTTACATCGTTGTGTTCATGAACAAGGCAGACATGGTTGATGACCCTGAGCTGTTGGAACTGGTTGAGATGGAGATTCGTGAGCTGTTGGATCAGTACGAGTTCCCAGGTGACGACACACCAATCATTATTGGTTCTGCACTGAAGGCATTGGAAGGTGATACATCTGACATTGGTATGCCAGCTGTTCAGAAGTTGATTGAGACTTTGGACGAGTATATTCCTGAGCCGGAGCGTGCGATTGATCAATCATTCTTGATGCCGATCGAAGACGTGTTCTCGATTTCTGGTCGTGGAACGGTTGTGACTGGTCGTATTGAGCGCGGTATTGTCAACGTTGGCGACGAGATTGAGATCGTTGGTATCAAGGAAACAACGAAGACGACCTGTACGGGTGTTGAGATGTTCCGTAAGTTGCTTGACGAAGGTCGTGCAGGTGAGAACGTTGGTGTTCTTCTGCGTGGTACCAAGCGTGATGAAGTTGAGCGTGGTCAGGTTTTGGCGAAGCCAGGTTCGATTACTCCGCACACCAAGTTTGAGTGTGAGGTGTATGTTTTGTCGAAGGATGAAGGCGGTCGTCACACACCATTCTTCAAGGGTTATCGTCCACAGTTTTACTTCCGTACGACGGATGTGACTGGTGCGTGTGAACTTCCTTCAGGCACAGAGATGGTGATGCCAGGAGATAACGTGAAGTTGTCAGTTGAGCTGATTGCACCGATTGCGATGGAAGAAGGTCTGCGTTTTGCGATTCGTGAAGGTGGCCGTACTGTCGGTGCCGGCGTCGTCTCCAAAATTCTTGACTGATT
>AGIG01000002.1 GCA_000227525.2 gamma proteobacterium HIMB30 | reverse complement strand
CGTCAAGGCATTGCGCCTAAAAAGAAGCCCCGCTGAGTCGGGGCTTTTTTTATTTTAAAGGCTGCTGTTGACTCGTTACGGTCAGGCACATACAATGCCGCACCTTGTTTTTGACTGTCCGCGATCTGCGGGCAATTTTTGATTGGAGTAGCCAAGTGGCAGTACAGAATCAAAAAATTCGTATTCGGCTAAAGGCTTTCGACCATCGCCTGATCGATGTATCGACTCAGGATATTGTTGAAACCGCGAAGCGTACCGGCGCGCAAGTGCGTGGTCCGATTCCTTTGCCGACGCGGATTGAGCGCTACACGGTTCTTGTTTCACCTCACGTGAACAAGGATGCGCGCGATCAGTACGAATTGCGCACACACAAGCGCATGATCGATATCGTTGAGCCAACCGACAAAACTGTCGACGCTTTGATGAAACTCGATCTGGCAGCGGGTGTTGATGTTCAGATCAGCTTAGGCTGATCAACGGCAGGGGTGCACTAAATCCGCGCACCCCGGTGACAAGCGGTCTGTTTGTATAACTTACTGTGGCCATAGCGGGTTAAGCCCCCTGTGCAGGCAGAGAGGAAGTCGAGATGACAATTGGAGTTGTCGGTCGTAAGACCGGTATGACCCGAGTGTTCACCGAAGAAGGCGTGTCAGTTCCTGTCACTGTCGTTCAAGTTGAGCCAAATCGGGTGAGTCAAGTTAAAACCGTTGAAACAGACGGTTATCAAGCCATTCAGGTGACTGTTGGTGAGCGTCGTGCACAGCATCGTGTGTCTCAGCCAATAAAAGGCCACCTAGCTAAAGCAGAAATGCGCATGGGCCGAGGCCTTTGGGAATTCCGTGTTGAAGACCTGGGTGAACTCGCTGTGGGTGCAGAAATTTCTGTGAACCAATTCGAAGCCGGTCAGGTTGTTGACGTGACAGGTCAGTCGAAGGGTAAAGGGTTCGCTGGTGCTGTGAAGCGCTGGAACTTCCGCACTCAAGACGCGACCCACGGTAACTCACTGTCGCATCGTGCCCCAGGTTCTATCGGTAACTGCCAAACACCAGGTCGCGTCTTCAAAGGTAAGAAGATGGCCGGCCACATGGGTGCTGAGCGTGTCACCGTTCAAGGCCTTGAAGTCGTCCGTGTCGACGAAGAGAAGGGTCTGATCCTGGTCAAGGGTTCTGTTCCAGGTGCGAACGGAACTGACGTCATCATCAAGCCGACTGCGAAGGCCTGAGGGAGTCGAACATGGAATTGAATCTAGTAGCAGGTGGAACAGTCGAAGTCTCGGACCAGACGTTCGGCCGCGAATTCAACGAGGCGCTGATCCATCAAGTGGTGACTGCGTACCTCGCTGGTGCGCGTCAAGGAACGCGTGCACAGAAAACACGGTCTGAGGTGTCTGGCGGTGGCCGCAAGCCTTGGCGTCAAAAGGGAACAGGTCGTGCTCGTGCGGGTACGACGCGTTCACCAATTTGGCGTTCAGGTGGCGTTACTTTCGCTGCAAAGCCTCAAGATTTTTCACAGAAAGTGAATAAGAAAATGTATCGCGCAGCGATGCAGAGCATCTGGAGCGAGTTGGTCCGTCAGGGTCGTCTTGTAATCACAGATGACCTCGGCATTGATGCGCCAAAGACCAAAGCACTGGCGGAAAAGCTCAGCGCTTTGGAATTAACAAATGTGTTGATTGTTGCTGGCGAAGTATCAGATGCATTGTATCTGTCAGCTCGTAACCTTCCGCATGTGGATGTTCGTGATGCAGACGCTATTGACCCGGTGAGCCTCATCTCTTTTGAGAAAGTGTTGGTTACTGTTGATGCGCTGAAAGCGATTGAGGAGCAGTTGGCATGAATCAGGAACGTATCTTTACCGTTCTGAAAGGACCACATGTGTCCGAAAAGGCCACTGTCGTTGCCGATCAGAACAATCAATATGTATTCAAGGTGGCCTCTGACGCGACAAAGCCTGAAATCAAAGCTGCAGTTGAAGCTTTGTTTGAAGTCTCTGTCACAAAGGTCAATGTCGTAAATATCAAGGGAAAAACCAAGCGCACAGTTCGTGGCATGGGCAAGCGTAACGATACGCGTAAAGCCTACGTCACGTTGGCTGATGGGCAAGAAATTTCCTTTGCTGCAGGCGAGTGAGGCGGAAGTTATGGCAATCGTAAAATGTAAACCAACGTCAGCCGGCCGTCGTCACATGGTGAAGATTGTGACGCCGGAACTCCATAAAGGAGCACCGCACGCGCCGCTGTTGGAAAAGAAATCAAAGACTGGTGGTCGAAATAATGATGGTCGTATCACGACGCGTCATATCGGTGGTGGTCATAAGCAACACTATCGAGTGATCGACTTTAAGCGGAATAAAGATGGTATCCCAGGCAAAGTAGAGCGTTTGGAATATGATCCGAACCGTTCAGCGCATATCGCACTTGTGTTGTACGCAGATGGTGAGCGTCGGTACATCATCGCGCCAAAAGGCATGCAGGCTGGTGACCCGATCCGTTCTGGTGAAGATGCGCCAATTAAAGTGGGTAGCTGTCTTCCGCTTCGTAACATCCCTGTTGGTTCAGTGATCCACTGCGTTGAATTGAAGCCAGGCAAGGGCGCGCAGATCGCACGTTCAGCCGGCGCATCAGTTCAGTTAGTCGCTCGCGAAGGTCGTCACGCAACATTGCGCCTGCGTTCTGGTGAGATGCGTAAAGTTCTCGCGGAATGCCGTGCAACACTCGGCGAGGTATCAAACGGAGAGCACAGCCTACGTCAGCTCGGTAAAGCCGGAGCGAAGCGTTGGAGAGGTGTTCGCCCAACGGTTCGTGGTGTTGTGATGAATCCGGTCGATCACCCGCATGGTGGTGGTGAAGGCCGTACATCAGGTGGCCGTCATCCGGTTTCACCATGGGGTATGCCGACCAAGGGTTACAAGACTCGCAAGAACAAGCGTACCGACAAGATGATCGTACGCCGTCGCGGTAAGTAAGGAGAGAGATAGATGCCACGTTCATTGAAAAAAGGCCCATTCGTCGATCTCCACCTTCTGAAGAAGGTCGAGGCGGCAGCCGAGGCGAATGATCGTCGTCCAATTAAGACTTGGTCGCGTCGTTCGATGATTCTTCCAAACATGGTGGGTCTGACCATCGCTGTTCATAACGGAAAACAACATGTTCCTGTTTTGATCAACGAAGACATGGTCGGTCACAAATTGGGTGAGTTCGCGGTGACGCGAAATTACCGTGGTCACGTCGCTGACAAAAAGTCGAAGCGTTAAGGATTAGGTGTCGCTATGAATGAAGTACAAGCACATTTAAAAGGCGCTCGACTTTCTGCTCAGAAGGCGCGCCTTATCGCGGATCAAATCCGCGGTAAACACGTTGAGGAAGCGCTCAATACGCTGAATTTCTCAACCAAAAAAGCAGCGCATATCGTCAAGAAGGTTCTTGAGAGTGCAATTGCAAATGCAGAGCACAACGAAGGTGCTGATGTGGACGACTTGAAAGTCACAACAGTGTTCGTTGATGAAGGTATGACGATGAAGCGCATTCGCCCACGAGCGAAAGGCCGTGCAGACCGCATTTTTAAGCGGACCTGCCATATCACCGTCAAAGTCGGACAGGCCTGAGGAGGAGCACTATGGGTCAGAAAGTTCACCCGAATGGCATCCGCCTCGGGATTACGAAGGATCACTCATCGGTTTGGTATGCCGAGCGTGGTGACTATGCAGACAAATTGTTTGATGACATTAAGGTTCGTCAGTTCCTCGATGCGAAACTGAAGAATGCACAAGTGTCAAAAATCTTGATCGAGCGTCCAGCACAAAATGCACGCGTCACCTTGCAGACAGCACGTCCAGGCATCGTCATCGGTAAAAAGGGCGAAGATGTCGAGGCGCTTCGCAAAGAGTTGACGCAGATGATGGGTATTCCAGTCCAGATCAACATCGAAGAGATCAGAAAGCCTGAGCTTGACGCGCGCCTGGTCGGGCAAAACATCGCAGGCCAGTTGGAGCGTCGTGTGATGTTCCGTCGCGCAATGAAGCGTGCGGTTCAAAATGCAATGCGTGCTGGTGCTGAGGGGATTCGAGTTCAGGTTTCAGGTCGTTTGGGCGGTGCTGAAATCGCGCGGACGGAGTGGTATCGCGAAGGTCGTGTCCCACTGCACACGTTGCGTGCAGATATCGACTATTCAACCTATGAGGCGCACACCACATATGGCGTGATCGGTATCAAAGTGTGGATCTTCAAAGGTGAGATCCTTGGTGGAATTGAAGCAGTTCGTGCTAGCCGTGAACAGGCTCGTGCGAAAGCTGCTCGCTAAGGGAAGACGACGATGTTGCAACCGAAACGGATGAAATTCCGCAAGATGCAAAAAGGCCGCAACCGTGGTCTCGCAGAGCGTGGCTCCAAAGTGAGCTTTGGTGAATTTGCTTTGAAAGCAACCGGCCGTGGCCGCATGACGGCTCGTCAGATTGAGGCAGCCCGTCGAACCATTACGCGTCGCGTTAAGCGTGGCGGTAAGTTATGGATACGGGTGTTTCCTGATAAGCCAATCACCCAGAAGCCGCTCGAAGTGCGTCAGGGCAAGGGTAAGGGTTCAGTTGAATATTGGGTGTGCCAGATTCAACCAGGCCGTGTTTTGTATGAAATTGAAGGTGTGTCTGAAGAGATTGCGCGTGAGGCATTTACACTTGCTGCCGCAAAACTTCCATTTAAGACCACGTTTGTTAGTCGGACGGTAATGTAATGAAAGCATCAGAGTTACGTGAAAAAAACGTTGCTGAGCTCAAGGAGGAGTTGCTTACGCTACGTCGTGAGCAGTTCAACCTGAACATGGCGAAAGCCACAGGTCAGCTTGCACAAACACATCTGCTAGGCCAAGTCCGTCGTGACATCGCGCGCATCAAGACAGTGATCGCGCAGAAGGAGGTAGCGGCATGACCGACACAGCAAAAATGGTTCGTACCCTGAGTGGAAAGGTTGTCTCGAGTAAAGGTGACAAAACCATCAGTGTATTGGTAGAGCGTTTCGAGAAGCATCCACTGTACGGTAAGTACGTGAAGCGCTCCTCGAAGATTGCTGCTCATGATGAGAACAACGATTGTCAGATCGGTGACACAGTCACTATTTCTGAGTGTCGTCCGCTTTCCAAATCGAAAGCGTATCGGCTCGTTGAGATCACTGAGCGTGCAGTTCAGGTTTAACGGAGGGGAATCATGATTCAAGCAGAAAGTATGCTTGAGGTAGCCGATAACTCAGGTGCGCGTCGAGTGATGTGTATCAAGGTACTCGGTGGCTCGAAGCGTCGCTATGCCCGGATCGGCGACATCATCAAAGTCACGGTCAAAGAAGCGATTCCTCGCGGTAAAGTGAAGAAAGGTCAGGTCATGAACGCCGTGGTCGTTCGCACCCGGAGTGGTGTACGTCGCCAGGATGGTTCATTGATCAAATTCGACGGTAACGCGGCCGTTCTTCTGAACACGAACTTAGCGCCAATTGGTACCCGGATTTTCGGACCAGTGACGCGCGAATTGCGAAGCGAGAGATTTATGAAAATCATCTCACTTGCACCTGAAGTGTTGTAAGGGGCAAATCGATGGCAGCAAAGATTCGTCGCGACGATGAAGTCGTGGTAATCGCGGGAAAAGATAAGGGTCGTCGCGGCAAAGTATTGCAAGTGCGCCCCGATAACCGTGTGTTGGTATCAGGCGTGAACCTGATTAAAAAGCATATGAAACCAAATCCGATGCTTGGAAAGCAGGGCGGCATTGTTGAGAAAGAGGCTCCGCTTCATATCTCTAACGTTGCACTGTTCAATCCTGAAAATGACAAAGCAGAACGTGTTGGTTTTCGTGTAAACGAGGATGGCACCAAAGTACGGGTGTTCAAATCCACTGGTAAGGAAGTCGGGGTATAAGCCCCTGCGCCTAGGAGCGAGATATAAGCCATGGCGAGACTACAACAAGTCTACAAAGAGAAAGTTGTACCAGAACTCCTTAAAGAGTTTGCGTACAAAAACGTGATGCAAGTGCCACGCATCAAGAAAATCACCCTCAACATGGGTGTTGGTGAGGCAGTTGCGGATAAGAAGCAGATCGAAAACGCAGTACGTGACATGACGGCGATCGCTGGTCAGAAGCCGGTGGTGACGAAAGCGCGCAAATCAATTGCAGGCTTTAAGATCCGTGACGGTTGGCCAATCGGTTGTAAGGTCACTCTGCGCGGTGAGCACATGTGGGAATTCTTGGATCGTTTGATTGCGATCTCGATTCCACGGATTCGTGATTTTCGCGGCATGAACGGCAAATCGTTTGATGGCCGTGGAAACTATTCAATGGGTGTGCGTGAGCAGATCATGTTCCCTGAAATCGATTATGACAAAGTGGATGCGATCCGTGGTCTCGATATCACGATTACCACATCTGCTGAAACTGACGAGGAAGGTAAGGCGCTTTTGAAGGCCTTTAACTTCCCATTCCGTAACTGAGGAGCGTTAGGTGGCTAAGAAATCAATGAAAGAGCGTGAGCTGAAGCGTCAGAAGACTGTCGCTCGGTTCGCTGCAAAGCGTGCGGAATTAAAAGCGACAATCGCGAATCCAAACGCGACAGATGAAGAAGTGTGGGATGCGCAGCAGAAGCTGCAGAAAATGCCACGTGACGCGTCAGCTGTTCGTCTACAGCGTCGTTGTCGTGTGACTGGTCGTCCACACGCGGTTTACCGCAAGTTTGGCCTGTCCCGGATCAAGCTGCGCGAAACGATGATGCGCGGTGAAGTTCCTGGTCTCAAGAAGGCCAGCTGGTAAGGAGTGATTTAGAAAATGAGCATGCAAGATACTTTGGCGGATATGTTCACTCGCATCCGCAACGGGCAAATGGCAGGTAAGACTGCTGTTTCTATGCCTTCTTCAAAACAGAAGGTTGCACTCGCCCGGGTACTCGCTGACGAAGGATTTTTGGGTGGCTTCAAAGTCGATGAAGCAGGTGTTAAATCAACACTGACTGTTGATCTTCGCTATTACGAAGGACGCCCAGTAATTCGTGAAATTAAACGTTCAAGCCGTCCTGGTTTGCGTCGTTATGAAGGTAAAGAGACTCTTCCTAAAGTACAGGGCGGTCTCGGTGTCGCGATCATATCGACTTCAAAAGGCTTGATGACTGACCGCGAAGCGCGCAAAGCCGGTATCGGTGGCGAAGTGCTCTGCACCGTATTCTAAGGAGTTATTGATGTCTCGTATTGCAAAAGCTCCGATTGAATTGCCATCTGGTGTTGACGTCAACATTGCTGGTCAGGATGTAACCGTTAAAGGAAAGAACGGCACATTATCGATCTCCCTAAACGACGCAGTCGCCGTCAATCAAGCGGAAAACGTATTGACGTTTGAGCCACGTGAAGGTGCGTCAGATGGTTGGGCGCAGGCTGGAACAGCACGTGCAATCGTCAACAACATGGTGACAGGTGTTGCTTCAGGCTTTGAGAAAAAGTTGACGCTCATCGGTGTTGGTTATCGTGCGCAGGTTCAGGGATCAGCGATCAACTTGACCCTCGGTTTCTCACATCCAGTCGTTTACAACTTGCCACAGGGTGTGACTGCAGAAACGCCAAGTCAAACTGAGATCGTGCTGAAGTCAGCAGATAAGCAGTTGCTTGGTCAGGTTGCTGCAGAGATTCGTGCATATCGTCCACCAGAGCCCTACAAAGGCAAGGGTGTACGTTACTCCGATGAGTATGTACGTCGTAAAGAAGCGAAGAAGAAGTAAGGAGAGCCGACATGATGGACAAGAAAAAAGCCCGGTTGCGTCGCGCTCGCCGTGCACGCGCCAAAATGCGCGAATTGAACGCGAATCGTTTGTGCGTGCATCGTACGCCACGTCATATCTACGCTCAGATTATTTCTGGCGACGGATCGAATGTGATTTGTACTGCATCAACACTCGATAAGGACCTTCGTGAAAAAAGTGGTGGCAATGTGGAAGCGGCTGCGGAAGTCGGCAAGCGTATTGCTGAACGTGCGAAGGAAAAAGGAATTCAGGCGGTTGCTTTCGACCGTTCCGGTTTCCGTTATCACGGTCGTGTTAAAGCTTTGGCTGATGCGGCACGTGAAGGTGGACTTGAGTTTTAAGGGGATCCGATGAACGCAAAAGTAGAAACACAGCAGCAGGGTGATCTGCAGGAAAAGCTGGTTCAGGTGAATCGGGTTGCCAAGGTTGTTAAGGGTGGCCGGATTTTCAGCTTCACAGCATTGACTGTTGTGGGTGATGGAAATGGCAAAGTTGGATATGGCCGTGGTAAAGCACGCGAAGTTCCAGCTGCAATCCAAAAAGCAATGGAATCAGCGCGTCGTAACATGGTTTCTGTGAAACTCGACGGTGACACAATTCAATATCCAACGAAGGCGGCGCACGGATCTGCGAAGGTTTATATGCAGCCAGCTTCACAGGGTACTGGTGTGATTGCTGGTGGTGCGATGCGTGCGGTTCTTGAAATCGCCGGTGTCCAGAACGTATTGGCGAAGTGTTACGGCTCGACGAATCCAGCAAACGTAGTTCGTGCAACAATCAAAGCGTTGTCAGAGATGCAATCTCCTGAAGACGTTGCGGCTCGTCGTGGCAAATCTGTCGAAGAAATTCTCGGCTAAGGATTAGAGGCATGGCGAACAAGAAAATGTTGAAAGTGACGTTGGTGCGTAGCCCAATTCGTCAAAATCCAAAGCACAAGTTGTGTGTCCAAGGTCTTGGTCTGAAGCGGATGCATCAGACTGTTGAAGTTGAAGATACACCGAGCGTCCGCGGGATGATCAATAAGGTCAACTACCTCGTACGCGTAGAGGGAGAAGCATAATGCGTTTGAATGGCTTATCTCCGGCTCCAGGCTCACGCACTGCGAAGAAGCGCGTTGGCCGTGGTATCGGTTCTGGTCTGGGTAAGACTGGTGGTCGTGGTCATAAAGGTTTGAAGTCACGTTCGGGTGGTTCAGTGAAGCCGGGTTTCGAAGGCGGTCAAATGCCTTTGCAGCGTCGTCTGCCGAAGTTTGGTTTCACTTCAAGAAAGAGCCTCACTCGTGACGAGATTCGTTTGGCTGAACTGAACAAGATCCAAGGTGATGAAGTCACTATGGAGACATTGCGTCAGGCACGTCTGATCGGTGAAAACATCAAGGATGTGAAAATCATTTTGGCTGGTGAAATCACTCGCGCGATGACTGTGAAAGGTCTGAAGATCACTAAAGGTGCTCAAGCTGCAGTTGAAGCGGCTGGCGGCAAGGTCGAAGCATAAGCATGGCGACACCAGGTGCATCGGGAGGCGGACTGACAGAGCTTTGGGCTCGTCTTCGCTTCGTTGTGATCGCAGTTGTTGTGTATCGAATTGGTGCACACATTCCGGTCCCAGGTATCAATCCTGATCGACTAGCGGATTTATTTGAGCAGTCTCAAGGCACAATCCTGAGTCTGTTCAATATGTTCTCTGGTGGTGCGTTGGAGCGGATGTCGATTCTCGCACTCGGAATCATGCCTTACATTTCAGCGTCGATTGTGATGCAACTGCTGACTGCGGTTGTGCCAACACTCGAGGCGTTGAAAAAAGAAGGTGAAGCTGGGCGTCGGAAAATCACGCAATACACGCGCTATGGGACAGTGTTCCTGGCAACTGTTCAGTCAATTGGTGTTGCGATGGGCCTTGCTGGCCAAGGCATCGCTTTCACGAACGATTTCCATTTCCATTTCGTGGCTGTCGTGACCTTCGTTTCTGGATCAGTCTTTTTGATGTGGCTTGGCGAGCAAGTGACGGAAAAAGGGATTGGTAACGGAATTAGTTTGTTGATTTTTGCCGGCATTGTGGCCGGTCTACCGGGAGCGATTGGGCAATCGGCTGAAGCGGCTCGGCAGGGTGACTTGAATATTCTCGGCCTGTTAGCGATCGCGATCATTGCGGTTGGGGTGGTTGCATTTGTCGTCTTTATGGAGCGCGCACAACGCCGGATTACCGTGAATTACGCGCGTCGTCAGCAAGGTAATAAAGTGTTTGCGGCTCAGCAGTCGCATTTGCCATTGAAGATCAATATGGCCGGGGTAATCCCACCGATCTTTGCTTCAAGCTTGTTGCTGTTCCCAGCCTCGATCGGGCAGTGGTTCGGTCAAGGTGAAGGGATGGAATGGTTGCAAGATGTGAGTCTGGCATTGGGTCCCGGGCAACCACTGTATTATCTGCTGTTCACAGTGGGTATTGTGTTCTTCTGTTACTTCTACACTGCGTTGGTCTTTAATCCACGCGATGTAGCAGACAATCTGAAAAAGTCTGGTGCGTTCATTCCAGGGATCCGTCCGGGTGAGCAGTCAGCCAATTACATCGATAAAGTAATGAGCCGATTGACGTTTTGGGGCGCGGCTTATATCGCAGCAGTGTCGCTACTACCGCAAAGTTTGGTCGTCAGTTTCAACGCGCCATTCTATTTCGGCGGCACATCACTGTTGATCGTTGTTGTTGTTGTCATGGATTTTATGTCGCAAGTGCAATCGCATCTTATGAGTCGGCAATATGAGTCTTTGATGAAAAAATCGAATTTGAAAGGGTATGGCTCGGGCGGGTTACTCCGTTAGACGGGCATTGGGAGCTTTGAAATGAAAGTACGTGCATCAGTAAAAAAGATCTGTCGGAATTGTCGAATTATTCGTCGTAACGGCTCAGTACGCGTGATTTGTACGGATCCTCGGCACAAGCAGCGCCAAGGTTAATGTGAGAAAGGGGTTGAGATTTTCTGTTGAAATCAATAGAATTTCGCGCCTTGTAATTTTCGAGAGTCGGTTCGACCGGTTCATGAATTTGGAGAGTTAAGAATGGCACGTATTGCCGGCGTTAACATCCCAGACAACAAGCACACAGTGATTTCACTGCAGTATGTTTTCGGGATTGGTCAAACTCGCGCTCAAGCGATCTGTAAAGCAACAGGGATCGCAGAGTCAGCCAAAGTTTCTTCGTTATCTGAAGAGCAATTGGAAATGCTTCGTACAGAGGTTGGCAAATTTGACGTAGAAGGTGACCTTCGTCGTGAAGTGTCAATGAATATTAAGCGTCTGATGGACCTCGGTTGTTTCCGTGGTATTCGTCATCGCCGCAGTCTGCCAGTTCGTGGACAGCGTACCAAGACAAACGCGCGGACTCGTAAGGGCCCACGTAAGCCGATTCGTAAGTAAGGAATTCTGATGGCGACACAGCGTAACGCATCGCGTAAGAAGGTCAAAAAGCAGGTTGCTGAGGGCGTTGTTCACATTCACGCCTCGTTCAACAACACCATTATCACAATCACTGATCGTCAGGGTAACGCGCTTTCATGGGCGACGGCTGGCGGATCTGGGTTCCGTGGTTCACGTAAATCAACACCATTTGCTGCGCAGGTAGCAAGTGAGCGTGCGGCTACCGCTGCGCAGGAATTCGGTCTGAAATCAGTTGATGTAATGGTGAAAGGTCCTGGACCTGGACGCGAGAGTGCAGTACGCGCTCTAAACGCTGTAGGCCTCAAGGTAACAAACATCACTGACGTCACGCCGATTCCTCATAACGGCTGTCGTCCGCCGAAAAAGCGCCGCGTCTAAGGAGAGTTAGAGGAATGGCACGTTATATCGGACCAACTTGTAAGTTAGCACGTCGCGAAGGAACTGATTTGTTCCTGAAGAGCGGCGTCCGTTCAATGGATTCAAAGTGCAATCTGGAAACTAAACCAGGAATGCATGGTGCAGCACGTGGTCGCTTGTCGGACTACGGTCTGCAGTTACGCGAAAAGCAGAAGGTACGTCGGATTTACGGCGTGCTTGAGAAGCAATTCCGTAACTATTACAAAGAAGCATCGCGTCTGCGTGGTTCAACAGGTGAAAACTTGCTGAAGCTTCTTGAATGTCGTTTAGACAATGTTGTTTACCGGATGGGCTTTGGCTCAACACGTGCGGAAGCGCGTCAGATTGTTAGCCATCGGTCGATCATGGTGAATGGCAAAGTATTGAATATCCCGTCTTATCAGGTGAGACCGGGTGATGTGATCAGTGTTCGCGAAAAGGCGAAGGGCCAATTGCGTGTCCGCGCTGCGCTCGAACTCGCTGGTCAGCGTGCAGACGTTCCTTGGGTTGATGTTGACTCATCGAAGATGGAAGGAACATTCAAGACGCTTCCGGAGCGTCAAGATCTGTCGCAGGACATCAACGAAAACCTGATCGTCGAGTTGTACTCGAAGTAAACCACATTATTAGGAGACGGTATGTCGTCATTGGAACTGCTGACACCGCGTCAGATTCAGGTCCAGGAGGTAGCTCCCGGACGCTCAAAAATTATTCTTGAGCCTCTTGAGCGCGGCTACGGCCACACCTTAGGTAATGCGCTCCGCCGCATTTTGCTGTCGTCAATGCCAGGATGCGCGATTATCGAAGCAAAAATCGACGGCGTTGCCCACGAGTACTCAGAAATCGAGGGCATTAAAGAAGATGTCATCGAGATTCTTTTGAATTTGAAAAAAGTAGCAGTCGCGCTGGAAGGCCGCGATGGTGTGGCAACAATACGCCTGAATCATTCAGGTGAAGGTGTTGTTACCGCTGGCGACTTTGAATTGCCACAGAATGTTGAGATCGCAAATCCAGAACAGCATATCGCAACAGTTTCGGGGCGTGGGTCTTTGCAGATTGAGGCGATCGTGGCACGTGGCCTCGGCTATGAGCCGGCAAGCGAGCGTGAAGAAGACGAAGAGACTCGTACGATTGGAGCGTTACGTTTAGACGCAACATACAGTCCTGTGCGTCGTGTCTCGTATGTGGTTGAAAGCGCCCGAGTTGAACAGCGTACTGATCTTGACAAATTGGTGATCGACCTTGAAACCGATGGTACGTTGGATGCCGAAGAGGCGATCCGTCGCGCTGCAACTTTGTTGCAACAGCAGCTCTCTGTCTTCGTTGAATTCGAAGGACCTCAGGCGACTCCTGAAGACGAGCAGAAGGACGAAATCGATCCGATCTTATTGCGTCCAGTGGATGATCTCGAGTTGACTGTCCGTTCGGCGAACTGCTTAAAAGCGGAAAACATTTATTACATTGGTGATCTTGTTCAGCGGACTGAAGTTGAGTTACTGAAAACTCCGAACCTCGGTAAGAAATCATTAACAGAGATTAAAGATGTGTTGGCTTCGCGCGGATTGTCGCTTGGCTCCCGTCTTGAGAACTGGCCACCAGCAGGATTTGCGCGCGAAGAAAGCGCCTAAGTTAGACCGACCCGTCGTGAGACGGTGTCTTTGAGAAGCGAGAATAGACCATGCGTCATTTGAAAAGCGGAAGAAAACTGAATCGTACAAGTAGCCATCGGAAGGCAATGTTTTCGAACATGACAGCTTCGTTGATTGAGCATGAGGTCATCAAGACGACATTGCCAAAAGCGAAGGAACTCCGTCGTGTTGCAGAGCCATTGATTACACTGGCGAAGAACGACTCAGTAGCGAACCGTCGTCTAGCATTCAGCCGGTTACGTAACGATTCAGCTGTTGGTAAATTGTTCGCGGAGCTCGGTCCTCGTTATCAGGAACGTCCTGGTGGATACATGCGTATTTTGAAGTGTGGATTCCGCGCTGGTGATGCTGCCCCAATGGCGATTGTCGAGCTTGTCGACCGTCCTGAGATCGCTGCTGACGCAGAGTGACCCCAGACTTGAAGGCCAGCGTTAGTCGCTGCGCGTTTCAATCGATAGAAAGAGCGCTTAGGCGCTCTTTTTTCGTTCCAAGAGAGGTTTGAGGAATCGCCCCGTGTGCGAGCTGGGTGATTGAGCCACTTCCTCAGGGGTCCCTTCAGCAATAATATGCCCACCTCCGGAGCCACCTTCAGGACCTAAATCGATAATCCAGTCTGCGGTTTTGATGACGTCAAGGTTGTGTTCAATTACGACAACCGTGTTGCCATGATCACGAAGTCGGTGCAGGACAGCGAGTAGTTGCTTGATGTCTTCGAAATGAAGTCCCGTGGTCGGCTCATCCAGGATATACAGTGTCCGACCGGTATCTCGCTTTGACAGTTCGCGAGCGAGTTTAACGCGCTGTGCTTCGCCACCTGACAATGTGGTCGCGGACTGTCCGAGTTTCAGGTATGACAGTCCAACATCAACTAGCGTTTGTAATTTGCGAGCGAGCGTTGGAATGGCATCAAAGAACTCCCGAGCATCTTCAACTGTCATTTCGAGAATGTCGTGAATTGATTTGCCCTTATAGAGAATATCAAGAGTCTCCCGGTTATACCGGAGACCTTTACAGGTATCACATGGGACATAAATATCTGGGAGAAAGTGCATCTCGACTTTTATCAGCCCATCACCCTGGCAAGTTTCACAGCGACCGCCCTTGACGTTAAAAGAGAAACGGCCCGGGCTGTAACCCCGAGAGCGTGCCTCTTGAGTTTCGGCAAAGATTTCACGAATTGGCGTAAACAGCCCGGTATAAGTTGCTGGGTTAGAGCGTGGTGTTCGTCCAATTGGGCTTTGATCGATATCGACGACTTTGTCGAGTTCATGAATCCCATGGCAATGTTCAAACGGGGCCGATTTCAGCGTATTGGCTTTGTTCAATACCTTTGCGGTGTGCGGGTAAAGGGTGCGATTGATTAATGTCGATTTTCCAGAGCCAGAGACTCCTGTGACGCAGGTTAATAGGCCTAAGGGAAGATTTAATGTGACACGCTGTAGGTTATTTCCGGTACATCCTTCAATCGTCAGATGATGAATACCTTTCGTATGACGCTTGACGGGTATCGCAATTTCCTTGCGGCCAGACAGGTATTGCCCTGTCACCGACTGCTGATTCTTGATTACCTCTTGAGGTGTTCCAGCAGCAACGATCTCTCCACCATGGACCCCGGCGCCAGGACCAATATCAACAAGGTAGTCAGCGCTTCTCATTGCGTCTTCATCGTGTTCAACCACAATGACCGTGTTACCCAGATCTCTTAAGTGAAACAGTGTGTTCAGCAGACGCTCATTGTCTCGCTGATGAAGTCCAATCGATGGCTCGTCTAGGATATACATGACGCCAACGAGTCCAGCACCAATTTGACTGGCTAGCCGAATACGTTGGGCTTCTCCTCCGGATAGTGTCTCAGCGCTTCGATCCAGCGATAAATAATCGAGCCCGACATTGACCAAAAAGCCAAGGCGAGCCTGTATCTCTTTCAGAATCTTATCCGCAATTTCTTGACGTCTTCCCGGAAGGTTCAGGGAATCAAAAAATGTATAGCACTCACCGATGGGTAGTTTGACGAGTTCTGGTAGTCGAGTCTCATCAATAAACACATTACGCGCCGCAATATTGAGGCGAGAGCCTCCACAATCAGGGCAAGGAGCGTGTGTCATGAGTTTTGCGAGCTCGTCGCGTTGCGATTGGCTGTCTGTTTCTTTGTAACGACGCTCGAGATTACGAATCACACCCTCAAATGGATGATTCTTGGTCACTTCACGACCACGGTCCGATACGTAGCTGAAATCGATCGACTCAGAATCCGAGCCGTAAAGGACTTTGTGTTGGTGATATTCAGATAAATCTTGCCATTCGGTGTCGACGCTGAATCCGTAGTGTCGCGCGATGCACTTGAGCAAGTGATAGTAGTACATGCTGCGCCGATCCCATCCCTTGATTGCGCCCGACGACAAGGAAAGTTCAGGGTCGACAATTAATCGATCAGGATCAAAATATTGGTGCACACCCAAACCGTCGCAGGTCTGACAGGCTCCGAATGGACTATTGAATGAAAAGATTCGTGGTTCTAGTTCAGGTATCGAGTATCCACAGACTGAGCAGGCAAACTTCGATGAAAACATCAAAGGCTCGAAAGCGTCGTCCATTGACTGGATGATTATTTGACCGTCGGACAAGGTCAGACCTGTTTCGATGGATTCGGCTAAACGAAGGCGTTGTGATTCGTCTACCTTTAACCGGTCAACCACAGCGTCGATCGAGTGTTTTTTCTTTTTATCGAGTGCTGGCGCTTCATCTAAATCGACGACTAGCCCGTCTACCCGAACGCGAATAAATCCTTGAGATTTGAGCTCTTGAAAAATGTGAAGATGCTCTCCTTTACGGTCACTAATCATCGGTGCAAGCACTAAGATTTTTGAACCTTCGGGGAGAGCGAGTACCTGATCAACCATTTGGCTGACCGTTTGTGCCTCAAGACTTAAATCATGATCTGGACATCGAGGTTCACCAGCTCTCGCGTAGAGCAGTCTAAGATAATCATAGATTTCCGTGATCGTTCCAACTGTCGAGCGGGGATTATGACTCGTTGATTTCTGTTCAATTGAAATCGCTGGAGAAAGGCCTTCGATATGGTCAACGTCGGGCTTTTCCATCATTGATAAGAACTGTCTAGCATATGCAGACAGCGATTCAACATAGCGCCGTTGGCCCTCAGCGTAGAGTGTATCAAAGGCAAGTGAAGACTTACCTGAACCAGACAGACCGGTGATGACAATCAGTTGATCGCGCGGGAGATCCAGATGAATATTCTTTAAGTTGTGGGTTCGCGCCCCACGAATTTGTATCGAGTCCACAGCGGTCCGTCTTTATTTGTGACAAAAGAACCAGTGTACCTTTTGATAGGGTTTTAATGTATCGATTCAATGCGAAAAACCGGAACACTCGCACAGAGAGGTGCGGTGGTCGCTGACAGATGGGTGTCCATGCTACATTACGATCTGGTAATGGTACTTTTCACATAGGAAGAATTCATGGCGCGTTCGGTCAACAAAGTCACATTGATTGGAAATCTCGGTAACGATCCGGAAATGAAAGCACTGCCGTCAGGCAGCCAGGTTGCGAACTTGAGCATCGCAACGACTGACTCTTGGCGCGATCGTAATAGTGGTGAAATGCAGGAACGTACCGAGTGGCATCGAGTGGTTTGTTTTGATCGCTTGGCTGAGATTTGTGGGCAGTATCTGCGTAAAGGATCACGCATTTATATTGAGGGCAGTCTGCGAACTCGTTCGTGGGAGCAGGATGGTCAAAAGCGGTATGCAACAGAAATTGTTGGTCGTGAGATGATGATGCTAGACGGTCGAGGTGACAGTGACATGGGCACGCAGGCTCCGATGCAGTCGCGCCCTCAAAGTGCTCCAGCTCCTCAGCAACAGGCGGCTCCGCAACCTGTGAGTCAGCCAATGCCTGATCCAAATATCGATGACGAAATCCCGTTCTAAGGTCGCGAGCTTCTACGATGAGTCCGATCATCGTTTTCCTCGAGCTCGTGTTTTAGTCGTTGGTGAGGATACCAGTCTCGCCGCAGCATTCTTAGAGACAGATGCAAGCGGCGGACAGCAACGAATTAGTCTGCCGACCTCAACGAACTTGGCTGATGACCGAGAGATTTTTGAAGCGATTCGAATGCGTCGACCTGATTTCGTTGTGAATTGCATGGTCGAGTCAGGTGTCGATCGCGCGGAAAGTGATCCGACAGAATGCCGACAAATCAACCATGATTTACCCGTTAGCCTCGCAATCGCTTGTCGTGAGTTTGATGCAACGCTGATCCAATTGTCGACCGACTACATTTTCGATGGCCAAAAAGATATTGCCTATTTCGAAGATGATGCCCCCAATCCACTAAATCTTTTCGGGCAAACTCGTCTCGAGGCAGAGCGTGATATTGAGAATTTGTTGGACCAGCACATCATTTTGCGTGTGTCTCATCTCTTCGCTCCCAGCGGCAATAGTTTTGTGACCAATCTTTTGGATCGCGCACGGATTGAGTCAGAGTTACCAATGATTCAGGATGAGCGAGGTTGCCCGACGTCCATTTATGATATTGGCCGAGTGATTAGTGCTGTGATTGATCAATTGCATGCGGGTGCTTACGGTGTCTTTCATGTCGGATGCCAGGGTGATGCATCTTGGATGGAACTCGGCGAATGTATCATTGCACAAGCGCGTCAATTTGAAGACTTGGCTGTCGAGGAGATCGTTGGAATATCGGGTCAGTCGATTAATGGCCGTGCAGAGCGGCCTCGCCGATTGGTATTGTCGACACGTAAGCTTCTGTATACCTTCGGCATCAAATCCAGGCCATGGAGGCAAGAGTTGGCGGAAACAGTTGAACGCCACTATGCAAGAGAAGGAGCGAAATATGCGGCGGTTTGATTCAGGTTCTGTGGTCCGTCAGCGGATGTTGCGGCTGAAAAAGCGAAAAACCGTTTTGCGACGCCAACAGAGCTTACGCGAAAAGATGTTACAAGCTAAGCATGCGCTTGAGGATCAGTCAGTTGATATCCAGGAACCATCTGCTGGAACTGGGTCAACCACAGGGCAAGATCGGTAAATCGAGTTCGCCATTCACCAGAGAAACGAAAATCGAGATAGCCAAGGGTAACAGCCAAGCCCACTTGATCAATCGTCGGTGTGGCAACGATTTCGGTGAGGTTGTCTGTAAACCACTGGAGACCACCAAGTACTTTTTGATTTTGGCGTGTTAGCCAGTCTGTATTGATTTGTGATTCTTCTCGAAACCGACGCTCGTAAACCATCAAAAGCGCCGCTTCAGTGATTCCATCAGCCAATGCTGCTCGGCTTAATAAATCAACACGCAGGTGTTCCGGTAAGAGCTCAAGTCGTCCTGATTGTTTGATCAAGTATTCGCAGATCACTTTGGAATCAACAATAAGCTGTCCGGAATCGAGTTCGAGCGCCGGTATTTTGTTCAGTGGATTTGGATTCAGCGCTGCACTTTGAGGATCGTTTCCGTCGATATTCACCACATCAATCTGATCAAACAGCCCTGTCAGATGGGCTGTGATTTTTACTTTTCGACCAAACGGAGAGGGCGCTGATGAATAGAGCTTCATCAGCTGACTTTCTGGAACGTCATGCACGCATTCGTTCCGCCAAATCCAAATGAATTCGACAAGATGGTATTGATCGGTTGATCGATTCGTTGAAGCGCAATCGGCATTCCATCAGCGCCCGGGTCAAGCGTTTCAATATTAGCTGATGCGGCAATAAAATCATGTTGCATCATCAATATTGAATAGATCGCTTCTTGAACTCCAGCCGCCCCCAGTGAGTGACCGGATAGTGATTTGGTTGAGCCAATGATTGGCGCATTTTGACCAAACACAGTTTTGATCGCGTTGAGCTCAACGATATCGCCAGCAGGTGTGGATGTGCCGTGAGCATTGATGTAGTCGATAGGGCCTTCAACTCCTTCAGTTGCGAGTTGCATGCAGCGAACTGCGCCTTCCCCTGACGGAGCGACCATGTCAGCGCCGTCACTTGTTGCGCCATAGCCCACGATTTCAGCATAAATTTTAGCGCCCCGTGCTTTCGCATGTTCATATTCTTCGAGGACGAGTGCACCACCACCTCCGGCGATGACAAAGCCATCGCGATTTGCATCATATGCACGAGATGCTTTGTCAGGGGTCTCGTTATATTTCGAGGAAAGAGCACCCATCGCGTCGAATAGACATGACAGGGTCCAATGTTCTTCCTCACCACCCCCTGCGAAAACAATATCTTGTTTTCCAAGCTGGATTTGCTCCATGGCATTACCCATGCAATGCAAGCTCGTCGAGCATGCAGATGACATCGAGTAGTTAATCCCTTTGATTTGGAATGCTGTCGCGAGATTCGCTGAGACTGTCGAGCCCATCGTTTGCGTGACCCGATAAGGACCAACGCGTTTTACGCCACGCTCTCTCAGGATATCTGCTGCTTCGACTTGGCTCTGTGATGATGCACCACCTGAACCCATCACCAGACCAGTTCTCGGATTGCTCACATCGGATGCTTCGAGACCGGCATCATTAATTGCTTGTTGTAATGACAGATAGGCATATGCAGCGGCGTTACCCATAAAGCGGAGCAACTTACGATCGATGTGTTCGGAGAGATCAAGATCAATCGATCCTGAAACCTGACTGCGCATACCCAGTTCGGCGTACGTCGGATTTGATGAGATGCCCGAGCGACCCTGCCTTAGGCTGTCAGTGACTGATGCTGCATTGAGACCCAAGCAAGATGTAATGCCCAGACCGGTGATCACTACTCTACGCATACCGACTCCTTTCTTGTCGTGCGTTTGATTAAAACCCGTCGGTCGACGTAAATAAACCAACCTTCAGGTCAGTGGCATGATAGATCGCTCGACCATCGACTCGGACGACCCCATCCCCTAGTCCCATCACTAATGATCGGGCAATGACACGTTTCATGTCGATTTCATATGTCACTTTGGTGGAGGTGGGCAAAATCTGTCCGGTAAATTTCACTTCGCCGACACCAAGTGCGCGTCCTTTCCCAGGATGTCCACTCCATCCTAAGAAAAATCCAACCAGTTGCCACATCGCATCAAGACCGAGACATCCTGGCATCACCGGGTCACCTGGGAAATGGCAACCGAAAAACCAAAGGCTCGGATCGATATCGAGTTCAGCGAGCATATGTCCTTTGCCGAATTGTCCGCCGTCTTCGGTGATTGTCAGGATGCGATCCATCATGAGCATATTAGGCGCTGGAAGCTTCGCGTTGCCCTCGCCAAATAATTCACCGTGGGCGCAGGCAAGTAGTTCATCTCGGTTGTACTGGTTTTGCATTAATCCTCGTAGCCTCGGGGGCAGTACTGGTTCAAACCGCGAGTGTACCAGAAACAGCGCTTGAGTCTGAATGAAGTGCATATTTTGCATGAACCAGATCGACTTACGCCTTAATGGGCATACGTTTTTGAGGTACTTCTGGTAGGCTTCGGCCCCATCTCAACAGCAGAGGATGATGCGATGACAGTGATTCGTCAGGATGATTTGATCGAGAGTGTCGCAGATGCACTCCAGTTTATCTCCTATTATCACCCCGTGGATTTTATTCAGGCGGTGAATCAAGCCTATGAGCGTGAGGAGTCACCGGCCGCGAAAGATGCGCTGGCGCAAATCTTGATCAATTCGAGGATGTCCGCGACTGGCCGGCGCCCGCTTTGCCAGGATACTGGGATCGTGACGGTGTTCGTTAAAATCGGAATGGAGGTGTCTTGGGAAGGCTCCACCATGTCGGTTTCTGACATGATCAATGAGGGTGTGCGTCGCGCATATACCCACCCTGATAATGTTCTACGGGCTTCAATTCTCGAAGATCCAGATGGTGCTCGGAAGAACTCAAAGGATAATACGCCAGCTGTCATTCACTATGAAATTGTCGAGGGTGATACCGTCGATGTTCAAGTTGCAGCCAAAGGCGGTGGTTCTGAGAACAAATCGAAGATGGTGATGTTAAATCCGTCAGACTCCATTGTGGATTGGGTCGTTAAAACGGTACCCACAATGGGTGCAGGCTGGTGCCCTCCAGGGATGCTCGGTATCGGTGTTGGCGGTACTGCCGAAAAAGCCGCTGTGATGGCCAAAGAATCGTTAATGGATCCAATCAATATTCACGAGTTGCAAGATCGAGGTCCACAAACACGAGCTGAAGAGTTAAGACTCGAGATTTTTGATGCAGTCAATAATCTGGGCATTGGTGCTCAGGGACTTGGTGGTTTAACGACAGTATTGGATGTTAAGGTGAAAGACTACCCGACGCATGCCGCATCAAAACCTGTCGCGATGATTCCAAATTGCGCAGCGACACGTCATGCTCATTTCGTTCTGGATGGATCAGGCCCAGCGCTTCAAAAGGCTCCGTCATTGTCTGATTGGCCGGAAATTACCTGGGATGTCGGTCCAAGTGCCCGCCGAGTGAATTTAGATACGTTGACGCATGACGAGGTCAAATCATGGCAACCGGGTGAAACCCTATTATTGAATGGTGTGATGCTAACCGGTCGCGATGCCGCGCATAAACGAATTGTAGATATGCTGAATCAAGGTGAGGAATTACCCGTCAATCTCAAGGGTAAAGTTATCTACTATGTCGGACCTGTAGATCCTGTTCGAGATGAAGTTGTTGGACCAGCAGGCCCGACAACATCGACGCGAATGGATAAGTTCACGGATCAGGTGCTCGAGCAAACCGGCTTGTTTGCCATGGTTGGTAAAGCCGAGCGTGGTCCAATTGCGATCGAAGCAATTAAAAAGCACCAAGCCGCTTATCTGATGGCTGTCGGGGGTGCTGCGTATTTGGTTGCTCAAGCGATCAAGTCGTCACGGATCATCGCTTTTGATGACCTGGGGATGGAGGCGATTCATGAGTTTGTTGTTGAGGACATGCCGGTAACAGTTGCAGTAGATTCACAAGGAACGAGTGTGCATCAGACGGGTCCTCAGGAATGGGCGCAAAAAATCTTGGCGAAGAACCTCGGCTGATCGTGAGCTTGTTTGGCTTGGTCCTTGGCTGTCGTTTCAAGACAGGGATTGCCATGGTATGCTGAGGCAAATTCAATAAAAACGCGTAGAGAGGTGATGATGGAGCGCGCCCCTCAAGGTTGGAGTCGGGAACTCAAGAATGGAGTGTATGTATTGACTCGAACCTTTCAATTTGATGATTTTACTCAAGCAATGGCGTTTGCTTCGCGTGTTGGCGAGGCGGCGGATGCAGCAGACCACCATCCGGAAATTACGGTGAGTTGGGGTCGGGTTCGCGTTGACTGGTGGTCGCACGACGCAAAAGGTGTCACTGCACGCGATATTTCGCTGGCTGAAACGACAACACGACTATATTCGTAGCCTAGCGAAAAGCTCGTTTGATCGAGATTCTGTAAACAGACTGGCCGACGGTCTTGCTGCTGAATGACTCGCGCGGTCGCGCGAGTCTTCGCTATCGAAATGTTAGGCGTGCACGTCAATCAGGATGCGTCCAGAGACTTCATTATTGATCAGCTTCTCGGCTGTATCGAGTACCTGCTCTAAGCCGATTGTCCGTGTGCTTGCTTCTAGCTGATCGGTGGTGACGTTCTCTGACAGTAATTGCCAGGCGCGATCCCTGGTTTCAGATGGTGCATGAACAGAATCAACGCCTTGCAGGCGGATATTTCTCAAAATAAACGGGAACACTGTTGTTGAGAACTGGAATCCACCGGCGTTGCCGGTCGCTGCAATCACGCCGTTATACATGATTTGTGGAATAAGGGTCGCAAGCACTTGGCCGCCAACTGTGTCGATCGCCCCAGCAAAACGAGTACTCTCCAGCGGCTTTGGATCACGAGCGAAGTCTGTCCGATTCAGGATCTCGGCCGCGCCGAGCGCTTTCAATCTCGCGTGCTCTGATTCTCGACCTGTGATTGCGTGGACTTCATATCCGAGTGTCGATAGCACAGTCGTTGCGATGCCACCAACGCCGCCCCCAGCACCAGAGACGGCGATTGGACCATCAGCAGGTTTCAAGCCTGAATCGAGAAGTGCGAGGACACAAAGCATTCCAGTCAGTCCACCTGTACCGAATTGCATCGCTTGACGACTGTCCAGCGCTTTCGGTGTTTTGACCAAGTATGACCCAGGGACTCTGACTTGTTCCGACATGCCCCCGGTGTGTGTCTCACCGACTCCATGCCCTGTGAGAATGACATGTTCGCCTTCTCGGAAATTTGGATCGCTTGACTCAAGTACGGTGCCGGCTGCGTCAATGCCTGGAATCATCGGAAAGTCGCGGATGATTTTACCCTTGCCTGTGACCGCGAGCGCGTCTTTGTAATTGAGAGAGCTGAATTCGTTGGCTATTACAACATTGCCAGTTGACAGTTCGTCTGTGGTCAATCGTTCGATGGCAA
This sequence comes from gamma proteobacterium HIMB30, assembly GCA_000227525.2. Taxonomy (GTDB): domain Bacteria; phylum Pseudomonadota; class Gammaproteobacteria; order Pseudomonadales; family Litorivicinaceae; genus HIMB30. The sequence continues at coordinate 107,356 of AGIG01000002.1, read as the reverse complement.
TGTCTGGAGCGGAAGTGTCGGTTTTGTGGAGGCGCAACGCGCGGAAGTCTGTCATGGGGCATTTCCTTGTTTTAACCCCGTAATGGTAGAGAGTTTCACGCAAAAAAAAAGAGGAACCGAAGTTCCTCTCTTTCTCGAGAAGTCGAGCAATTAGTGCTTAGTTGCTGTCTCGATCGCGCCCTTAACGATGTTAGTCGCTTCGTCACGGCTCTTTACAAGCGTTTCCTGTGACGCTTTAGCTGCGTCGATTAGACGAGCTTGAAGGCCTTGGAGGTAAGACTTCTGTGATTCAACAACAGCAGCCATATCTTTTTCAGTTGATAGTGCTTTAGCTTGCTCCATCGCACCTTCAACAAGTTCCTTAACAAGTGCAGTTTGCTGTTCAGCTAACGCTTCAACAGTCGCCTTGTTGACTTCGAACAAGTCAGTCATCGGCTTCATTGCAACTTCGTATGACTTCACATCAAACGCTTGCTTCATATTCGCCTGCATATCTTCGATCATTTTTGCGTACATAGTCATTCCCCTTTCAATGGTTTTGTGCGTCGCACAAGATTTGATGAAAAGATACCATGTTGCAGTGCAACGTCAACAGTTTTTTGTGCGTTGCATCAAAAAAGTTATTCGTCTTTGGTTGAAGGCTTTCGACCGAGCATCGTTTGAGACATTGATTCCCACAGTTTCATGTTGTCTTCAGTCATTTTCTGGAAAACGCCAATCGGCGAGTTTGCACCAATGACAGATCGCACTTGGTCTTGCATTGCTTCTTGTTGATTCAAGAAAAATGAAATCGATTGCTCAAGAAAGTGGGCCATGTTGGTTTGCATGCCTGATCCGTAGAAACGAATCAGGTGTTGAAGCACTTCATTAGTCAACACATGTTCGCCGGAGTCGTTTTCTTGCTCCATGATGATCTGCAATAAAATCGAGCGAGTGAGATCTTCACCTGATTTAGAGTCGACCACACGAAAGCGCTCATGCCCAAGGACTAAATCCCTGACGTTATCAATGGTAACGTAACAGCTCTGAGACGTATCATAGAGACGGCGGTTGGGATATTTTTTCAGTGTGCGCATGGGAATGCCTGCTTTCGTGAATTATTATTACGAACCATACTCACAAATTGATGCGAGCGCAAAAAGTTTGAGAGGCTTTGTTTGCAGGGATTACAGGGCTTAGACCCGTCACAACGTGAATGGATTCAAGCATGGCTTTCTCGGCTCAATGCCGAGAGCCAGTTACTCAATTTCTTTGAGCCGACTGGCATCAATGAACTTGGTCATTTTTTGACTTCGCTATCAGCTGAGGATCCCGACCGTTTCCGTGTTTTTGCAACGGATTTGTTGCCTAAGCTGATTCAAGCACTCCTTGATACTGAATCTGATGACTTATCCTGGGCCGAATTGTTCGATGAGGTCACTGTCTCTTTTCCTGAGGTTGAGGGCTTTGATCGCTCGCAAATCTTGTGGTTGATCCGGCAGGTGCAAGCGACTGATGAACTCATCGCTAAATTGAGGGTAACCATCGAATCAGGACAAATCAATCTAGAGCAAGGTCTCGATAATTGGCGTCAAGATATCCTTGCCGGGGCGATACTTCCTGACACCATTCGACCTGATGCGTTTTCTCTCGGGCAAAATCTGGCAGCAACTCCCGGCGATGTGGTGTTTGAGAATCAGTTGTTCCAGTTGATTCAATATCGGCCGCGTACAGATACCGTGCACGAAAACCCCGTGCTATTGATTCCAGCTTTCGTCAATCGTTTCTATATCCTTGATCTGTCGGGTGAGTATTCGATGGTGCGCTGGCTGGTCGATCAGGGCCATACCGTTTTCTTGATCAGTTGGATCAATCCAACCGAAATGCTTGCGCCTTATGAGATGACGCATTACGTCTTGGATGGGGCGCTCGCTGCACTTGATCAGATCGACCGCATGCTACCTCGAGTAAAGACACAGGTGATGGGATATTGTGCAGGTGGGATTATTGCGACGATCCTCGCTGCATGGTTAGAAGCACGTGGCGAGAATCGCATCGCATCACTGTCTTTGTTGACTACGTTGCTCGATTACCAAGAACCAGGACCATTGGGACATTTGGTCTCTGAAAACAGCATCGATGCGATTCGTCAGCCACTCACGAATTTGGGCTATTTGCCCGCTGAACTGATGCTGAGAACCTTTGCAAGCTTGCGCCCTCATGATCTGTTGTTTGGTCGGGTACTGAATTCCTATGTCTTGGGTCAGCGTGAAAAGCCATTTCCGCTATTGCATTGGTTAGGCGATGGAACACGGACACCTGCTTCACTGGTGTTGTGGATTCTAGAGGAGTTGTACCTGAACAATCGTCTGGTCGGTGGGACCCCAATAGAGCTCGCCGGCCAGTCGATTGATGTCGCATCCATCAACTGCCCCATCTTTCTTTTTGGCGCAGAGAGCGACGATATTAGTCCATGGCAAAGTGTCATGATGGCAGCCAGACAGTTTTCGAATCCACCGATCTGTGTGCTTGGTGAGGGTGGCCATAATGCCGGCGTCATTACGCCACCGGCCAATAATCGTCATGACCATTACATGTTAAGTGCAGCGAACCCATCGAATAAGCAAACAGCTGAAAGGCGCAAAGGCAGTTGGTGGGTGTCGTGGAATCAGTTTCTCCTACCTCAAGCAGGAGCCAATGTACCGCCACCCCAACCGGGTGGCGGACTGCGACCTGTGATTGAAGTTGCCCCTGGACGGTATGTCAAACAGCCTTAGTTTGGTCTTTTTGCGACAGTTCTATACACTTCGCGCGCACTAACTGCTGATCGAGAATCACTGTGAATCAAATTGAACGGGAAGGTGCGGTCCGCCGCACATTTGCAATCATCTCCCACCCCGATGCGGGTAAAACCACGATGACAGAGAAGTTGTTGTTGTTCGGAAATGCTATTTCTGTCGCCGGAACGGTCAAGGCGCGCAAAGCGGCGCGCCATGCGACATCAGATTGGATGCAGATGGAGCAGGAGCGAGGGATCTCGGTGACAACCTCAGTGATGCAATTTCCCTACAAGGATCGAGTGGTCAATCTGCTGGATACGCCCGGTCACGAGGACTTTTCTGAGGACACCTATCGAACATTGACCGCGGTCGATTCAGCGCTGATGGTACTTGATGGTGCAAAGGGTGTTGAGGACCGTACCATCAAATTAATGCAAGTTTGCCGTCTGCGGACCACGCCGATCGTTTCTTTCGTTAATAAGTTGGACCGTGATATTCGTGATCCGATTGAATTAATGGATGAAGTTGAAGATGTTTTAAAAATTCAGGCGACCCCTGTGACCTGGCCGATTGGAATGGGTCCGCACTTTAAGGGTGTCTATCACCTAAGGACTGATACGATTCATGTCTATGTTAAAGGGCAGGGTGATCGCATTCCTGATGATGTGAAGATCCACGGACTGAATTCAGACGAGGCGCGTGAATTGCTCGGATCTGAGTGGCAGGACTTCGCAGATCAGGTTGAGCTTGTTCGTGAAGCCACTCCCGAATTTGAGACCGAACGATTCCTGGCGGGTGAATTAACCCCAGTATTTTTTGGCACAGCCATGGGGAACTTCGGTGTTCGTGAGATGTTAGATGACTTTGTTGAACACGCCCCAAAGCCAATTGTTCGCGAGACAGAAACGCGGACTGTTGATCCGTCCGAACAAAAATTTTCAGGTTTTGTATTTAAGATTCAGGCCAACATGGATCCTAAGCATCGAGACCGAATCGCGTTTCTGCGTGTTTGCTCTGGTGCCTACAAGAAAGGCATGAAGATTAAGCACACCCGAATTGGCAAAGATGTGCGTATTTCGGATGCGGTGACATTTTTGGCGGGCGATCGTGCTTCTGCGGAAGAAGCTTACCCAGGAGATATCTTGGGTCTTCATAATCATGGCACGATTCAGATTGGTGATACGTTTACTGAAGGTGAAGATTTACAGTTCACCGGAATTCCTCACTTCGCTCCTGAATTATTTCGTCGGGTGCGACTCAAAGACCCTCTGAAGACAAAGCAGCTTCAAAAAGGCCTCACTCAATTATCAGAGGAGGGCGCAACTCAGGTATTCATGCCGCATAAAAATAACGATTTGATCGTCGGCGCGGTGGGCGTGTTGCAATTTGACGTGGTCGCTTTTCGCCTACTCGATGAATATAAGGCCGAAGCGGTGTATGACCAGATCAGTGTGTATACCGCACGTTGGATCAAGTGTGATGATCCAAAGATACTTATTGATTTCAAGAAAAAGGCTTATGAGCATTTAGCCGATGATGGCGGCGGGTATTTGACTTATCTCGCACCTTCAAGAGCCAATTTGCAATTAATGCAAGAACGTTGGCCGGATGTTCAGTTTTTAGAGACACGAGAGCATTGATTGATGTGGGTTGATATCAATGTGCACCTCGAATTGATGTCTACCCCTGCTGATCAAGTGCTTAAAGATGCTCACGCTGCCAATGTCACTTATATAGCGACAGGTACGCATCCAGAGCAGTGGCGTTGGCTCGAGGGCCGAGCCCCACATGTTGCGTTTGGGCTACATCCGCACTACCTGACTGACCAGTCCGATTGGCTTGTGACCCTTGAAGACCTGCTGCATCGAGATAAGCAACGTGCGGTGGGTGAAATTGGTCTTGATTTTCGACATGGGATGCCCGAATCGGAACGCCAAATTCGTGTATTTGAAAATCAACTGTCACTCGCTCATTCGCTCAATCGAGCGGTGATTATTCACGCCGTCAAATCTCATCACGAAGTCATCGCTTCATTAAAGAGAGTGCGATGTGAACGATTTGTTATCCACGCATTTACCGGATCCAGAGACATTGCTCAAACATATTTGTCACTGGGCGGATATTTGAGTGCTGGAGGGTTAATCACGAGGGAGCCCCAGCCGCGTGTGGTCTCGGTTTTTCAATCAATTCCCAAAGAACGAATATTACTGGAAACGGACGCACCGGATTTACCGATCGCGGGCCAACGCTCTGGATCGCCCACACATTTACCACAAATCGGGAGGGCTTTAGCTGAAGTTTTGGGGTCTAGTGAGTCGGCTCTTCAGCAACTGAGTACTCAGAACGCGCAGCGCTTGTTCGGTTACGATTTCTTTCAATCAAACTGAGTACCGACGGAACGATCATCAAAACTAAAACCGTTCCATAAGCAAGTCCGAAGACAATGGTTGTCGCCATCGGTATTAGGAACTGTGCCTGTGGTGATGTTTCAAACAAAATGGGTGTCAGGCCTGCAATGGTCGTGAGCGACGTGACCAAGACCGCCCGAAATCTCAGGCAACTGGCTTTAACGATTGCCTCAATATGATCTTCACCTGCTTGGATCAGGCGGCGATAAGTATCGACCAACACGATGGAATCGTTAATCACAATGCCAGAAAGACCAAAGAAGCCGAATAATGAGAGGACTGTGAGGTCGAGCCCCATCAGCCAATGGCCGCCTATTGCCCCTGTCAAGCCCAGCGGGATAGCGATAAGAACTGCAAACGGCCACGAGTAGCTTGAGAACACCCATGCCAGAATAATATAGATCATGGTGAGTGCCACCAGCACGCCCACTTTCATGTCTGCGAAAGTTTCTTCACGGTCCTGGGCTCGACCCTGGATATTTGACTTTAATCCATATTTTGCAGTGACCTCGGGCAACGCGTTTGCCCGCACATCGGTCAAGATTTCAGCCGCATTTGCTGTGAGATTATTGACATCGGCACTGACGACGATACTCATTTGCCCATCAGTTCGGCGTAATTTATCAAGACCACGTCTTGCTTCGAAGGCTGCGACGACCGGCAATGGCACGATTGCACCGCTTGGCGTCACAATCGGTAGTTGATCGAGTGTGGCGAGTCGATTCCGTTCGATTTCAGATAATGAGAGTAGAACATCGACTTCAATTCCATCTTCATAAAAGGTCTGCAGTGTTCGTCCTTCAAAAGCACCACGCAACTGACGTGCAAGTTGCTGAGAGCTGAGATTTAATTGGCGCCCCTGGGGGGTGAGTTGAACAACGAGTTGTTCAGCACCAAATGGGAGGTCATCGTCGATATTTGAGACACCTGGATATCGTCGTAAGGCATTTTGCACCTCAAGAGAGGCCGCTTTGAGCGTCTCCGCATTACCACCTGTGAGTTTGATTTCGATCGGCTTCGATGGTGGTCCACCCTGTGCTTGTCGAATTGAGAACTTCTCGATTCCGCCTGGTAATTGAATCTTATCTCGCCAGGCATCAATGATGACGTCATTCGGTGGTCCTTCAAGCTCGCCTGTGAGGATCACTTTGAGCGTTCCATAATGATCACCAGTTCCACCACGAACTCCCGGTGCGGAGAGTTGTCGGTGTTGTTGTACTGTGTAACGGATGACCTGGCCGCCCAGCTCTTCGTTCACCGCTTGTGCGGTGTCCTCAAGATGATTGAGAAATTGATCGACTTCGTGAGGGGTCGTTCCGGTCGTGAATTGTGTACCTGCCCACAGCGTGGTGCCGTCAATTGAAGGGAAAAATGTGAATTTGACTCGACCGCCGGAAATCAAGCCAACAGACAAAATAAACAGTGTCAGGGCAGTGACCAGTGTGAGCGCCGGTGCTCTTAGAATCACTCCCACAAATGGTTTAAATACGTTGTCGCGGAAATTGATAAATCCGCGATCCAGTGCCTGTCGAATCTTCCCTTCTTCGTGACGGTGTCCTCGATTGAGGCTCTGCTGTAAGTGCCCTGGAAGGATCAGGAAACACTCGATGAGTGAAGCCACAATCACGCAAATGACAATGATCGGAATATCCTTCAGGATGGAACCGATCACTCCACCAACAATCAGAAGTGGCGAAAACGCGGCGATGGTGGTGAGACTCGATGAGACAACCGGTGCGAGCATTCTCTCTGAGCCATTCAACGCCGCGTTGACTGGCGTTTGACCCGATTGGTAGAGCGAGAGGGTATCTTCGGCAACGACAATTGCATCATCCACAATGACACCAAGAGCCATGATCATGCCAAACAGACTAATCATGTTGATGGTTCCGCCAATCATCCAAAGGATCGCGAGCGTTGCGAGAAATGAAACAGGGATTCCCAGCGTCACCCAGAATGCCACGCGTTGATTCAGGAAGAGATACAGGATGATGACAACAAACAGAAGACCTGTGAGTCCATTCTCAAGTAGTAGATTGATTCGGTCGTTGAGATATTGCCAACGCTCATTCAAGACGATGAGCTGCGTTCCACTGGGGAGTTGTGGCTGCGTTTCAGCGATCCATTGATTCGTGACTTCAGCCATGGTCAAGGTCGAATCATTCTCTGTTCGTTGAGGAATAATTTCGACAGCCGGTTGTCCTCGAAAGGTGAGGTAGGGCGCTTTGGGATCGACGCGATCACGAACTGTTGCGATGTCGCCGAGCCGAGTGCCGATGCGTGTGCCATTGAGTGCAATGAGTGTGTTCGAGATGTCTGTCTGAGTTCGTCCTTGCTCAAGGCTTCTCAGTTGTCGTTCACCATCATCACGACCAGCGGTGCCAGCAGGTAAATCGCGCGCTTGGGTGAGGATGCGATCAGCGAGGGTATCTAGCGTTAGCCCAAGGGATGCAAGCGTTTCAGCCGTCGTTTCGATCTGCATCTCGCGGGTAGGTAGACCCCGAAAGTCAACCTTCCGGATGCCACGGGCCAACAGTTCCTGTTCCGCTTGTAGCGCCAATTTTTGCAGTTCGAACGGTGTCAGTGGGCCAGTAATAAGAAGGTTGGTAATGTCTTCATAACGCGTGAGCGATGAAACCATTGGGTCTTCGGCACCCTCGGGTAGCGCCAGGTTCTGGTCGATTCGTTGGCTGATATCGTCGAGTGCTTGCGGGAGATTGGTTCCCTCAACAAGCTCGATGCGAAAACTTGCTGATCCAAACTGACTGGTCGCGTCGATTGATTCAATGAACGCTAACTCTTCGATCGCATTTTCGATCGGTATGGTCAGTCCTTCTTGTACGTCTTCTGCAGTCGCCCCGGACCAAGCGACTGAGACCGTGATGATGTCGAGTTCGAATGTGGGAAAGAATTGCGTCCGGAGGCGATCAACACCGATCGCTCCGGCGATGATCATGATGACCATCAGAAGGTTGGCTGCAACACGATGTTTGGCAAACATGTGCACAAATCCAATCACTGAATGACCTCAACTTGTAAGCCTGTCACAGCTGCTGGAAGTCGCGACACAAGGATCTGGTTGCCAGTAGCAAGGTCCGGTGCTCGGACGAGCACTTCAGTCTTCTCCGGGCCGGGACGCTGGCCAAGACGTTCAACGGTGATCGCCTCCAGAGTGCTGGTTTCGGTGACTCGATAAATCAGATTTCCACCATAGAGTGCATCGGTCGGTAACACCACGACATTCGATTCTGCAATCAGTTGAATCGAGACAGAAATGACGGTCCCTGTGGGCGGTAGCGGGTCAGTCGATGTGAAAAAGGCATCGATGGATCCTGTGTTATCACGCACTGAGCCACTTACTCGCGTCAGTGTTAATGGATGGCCCCTGTCGGTCGACGCGCTGACTGGCGTCGAGTTCTTGAGTGCTTGTGTCAGTGTCTGTCCAACTGTTGCAGGTACCTGAACTCGGACTTCACGGCCAGAATCTGGAGCAAATACGATTAAGTTCTGAGTGGACTGGACGCGATCACCCGCAACCACGTTCACTTCAATGACTTGCCCGTCAGCAGGTGCTTTGACAGCTGTTGATTCGAAGTCGCGGTTTGCTGCCCGAACCTCGGCTTCAAACCGCTGGATTGCGGTTCTTAACTGCGTTCGTTTGGATGCGACAGTGGCCAGTGCCAATTCACGACGATTGATTTGTAGTTTTTGATTCACCACCCCTTGTTTCGCGGTATCGAGATCTTGTTCGCTTGCAAGATTACGTCGTTTCAGATCCCGTACACGTGCGAGTTTACCATCGAGAATATCCAGCGCTTGTTGGTCGAGCGTCAATGCTTCCAGATCTTTTGTTTCGGTCGCATCAAGTGCAATGAGATTTGCTTTGGCGTCGGCCAGGTTGGCTTTCGCTTGCGAAAGTTGGATTTCTGCATCGACTGCATCGAGTTCAACCAAGACATCGTTCGTTCGAACCCTGTCGCCTTCTCTGACGAGAAGTTTGGAGACGTCAGTTGCGATGCGAGCCTTCATCGTCTGCGTGTCGGGGTTCTCGATCGTACCGAATCCGTTGAAAACTGGGGCCACCGTTTCGAGATCGATACGCGCAACCGAGACCCGCCAAACAGCAGCGGGCGCCTCGCGTACCGCCGCAACAGGCTTTGATTTGGTCAACGAAAGAAAACCACCGATGCCTCCACCAAAAATGGCGAGACCAATGACGAATGACTTGATTGGAAAACGTCTCATGGGGAGCCTTTTGTTCATTTCGTGTAAGACTACACGCGGCTCCCCAGTGAAACCAGAGTATTACTGACCGATTGCGATTTTCGGGGTGTCAGAATCCTGGCTCTCATTCTGGATCTTGACGTAGATTTCTTCGCGATGAATCTCGACTGACTTTGGCGCATTAATACCAAGCCTCACGTGATTACCAAATAGTCCGAGGATGGTGACCGACACATCGTCACCAATCATCACTTTTTCACCAATTTTTCGGGTTAATACCAACATGGGATCACCTCTTATCTCTATCCGTAGGTTTTTTGTCCAAGTATTGTCCTGAACATTGCTACGATTTTCTGTACGCGTCAACTGTTTTTGGCTTAAATGAGTGAAATTTCGAAAAAATTTTTGAAACTCTCTGTTGGTTATGTTGTTTTGTTTCATTTTTGTCCATCTGTGAGTGGTAAAAGCTAGACAACTTGGCATCAATCAGATCCCGTAGGAGGAAATATATGTACAAGCTCATCGTATTTATTCCGGAAAACGCAAAGGAACGCGTGAAAGATGCCTTGTTTGAAGCAGGTGCGGCTCGGCTCGGTGCCTACAGTCGCTGTTCCTGGGAGTGCCTCGGTGTTGGACAGTTTTTACCGCAACCGACGGCAAATCCGCACATCGGCCAACCAGGGGTTGTTGAACAAGTCCAGGAATGGCGAGTGGAACTACTGGTGCCGGATACCGTACTTGATGCAGTTATTGACGCGTTATACGCCAGCCATCCGTACGAGGAGCCCGCTTTTGATCTGATTCGTGTGGTTGAACCAGTTCCGCGCACTTAAACGCGCGCTGAGATGGACGCCTCGTCACGATCGATACAGTGTAGGGAAAATGTACCAGTCGCAAGATCCTGTTTTAACTGCGTTAATGCGTCGCGCACGGTATGAAAGGCCAGCTCATCCCATGGAATTTCATCCATGCTGAAGAGTTTTGTTTCCAGACTCTCTGGACCTGAACCATATTGATCATTTGTCAAAAATGCCAAATACAGCATATAAACCTGGCTGATCGTTGGGATCGAAGTGACGACGTATAGCTGATCAAGATCAGGCGTTGCGCGGGCTTCCTCCCAAGTTTCTCTGAGTGCAGCCTGAGCAACAGTTTCACCGTTTTCCATGAAGCCTGCAGGTAATGTCCAGAGTCCATATCGTGGCTCAATGGCTCGTCGACACAGCAGTACTTTATCGCTCTGAAGGACAACGCATCCAGCAATGATATTTGGATTTTGATAGTGGATCGTGCCGCACTGGTCACAGACATCTCGCGGCCGGTTATCGCCCTCTGGAACGCGCCGGATGGTTGCTGAACCACAATTTGAGCAAAAGTTCATAGGGCTCTCCCGTGTTTATTCTTATACTAACGAAATGCAAGTGACGAAACAGCGTGTTCGAAGCAACTTATTAGACAGAGAACCAGCACCCCTTGCAATGTGCCGTGGTCAAGCCGCAGTCGCCTTTGTGATCTCGGATAGGAACAGTCCAAGCTTGACCCTTTGCGTCAAGGCGCCTCATCTGAGAAAACATGCAGGTGAGGTGTCGTTACCTGGGGGTAAAGTTGAGTTATCGGATAACTCAGTCATGTCTGCGGCATTGAGAGAGCTTGAGGAAGAAACCGGTCTGAGACTGACAGCAGAGCACAGTCTGGGTTATTTAAACCCGATTGAAAGTTTGTATCAGCTGTCGGTGACTCCTTGTGTGTTCTGGTCGGACGATCTGTTGATCGGCAAGCCTCGAGAACAGGAGATTGCTCGCGTTTTTTCGATGCCTATGAAGGAGTTTTTGTCCCAGCCACCGACATTTGAAGTCAGTCAGTATCGTTCGCCCGCGGTATGGATGCCGCGCTGGCACTATCACAACGAGGAAATTTGGGGCTTGACAGCACTTATTGTCCGCGATTTTTTTCAGACAGTCGCGGCTGATCCGATGATTCTGAATCGACCTTCCATGCCTTAATGGAGCGAACGCGATTATCTTGAATTGCCAACACTTCCAATCGGTACTCGCGGTATTGGACGCCAAGGCTGTTCTCAGGAATAAATTCCAGTAATTCAACAATGACTCCGCTCACTGTTCGTGGTCCGTCTGTCGGTAGTTCCCATTCAAGGATGCGATTTAAGTCACGGACTGTTGCTGATCCATCGATAATAAATGTTCCATCATCCTGTGGATGCACATCTGGGGATGTTTCTTGGATGTGATCTGTGGTGAATTCACCGACGATTTCTTCCAAAATATCGTCAAGCGTGACCATCCCTTCGATCTCGCCGTATTCATCGACAACCACAGCCAAACGCTCACGTTCCTTCTGAAAATTGTAGAGCTGCGTGTGAAGGGCAGCACTCTGCGGGACAAAATAGGGTTCTTCGCACAATTCGACGATGCGATTTTTGAACTCTGGCTCGTCCTCTAAGAGCTCGGCATTGTCGAGAAGTTTGAGTGCCGTTCGCGCATGCAAAATACCAACCAATTGCTCAATGTCTTCGTTAAACACAGGGAGGCGCGTATGTTGTGTTGATCGGAGTTGGCTGACTAATTCATCGACTTCATCAGTTAAGTCGAGTCCAATGATTTCCCCGCGCGGCACCATGATTTCATCGACTTGGACTTTTTCCAGATCAAGAATGGAGAGCAGCATCCCGTGGCGCCGCGCTGGAATTCGATGCCCGCTTTGCATCATTAATGTGCGTAGCTCCTCTTTCGTTAGTCGATCTCGCTGGGAGTTTTCTGGATTGATCCCAAGAAGCCGCAGTAAGCCGTTTGACAGAAGATTCGTAGTCCAAACGAGTGGATAGGTAATGCGTAATAGCGGGAGCAAGATAAAACTGGCTGGACGAGCAATTCGTTCCGGATGAAGTGCAGCGAATGTTTTCGGTGTGACTTCGGCAAAGATCAAGATGACGAGAGTTAAGACACCGGTTGCGATCGCCACACCAGCGTCACCAAAAATACGCACAGCGAGCACGGTGGCGATGGCCGACGCCAAAATATTGACGAAGTTATTACCAATTAAAATCAGTCCGATTAACCGATCGGGTCGTTCGAGGAGCGACAAAATTCTGTTCGCTGTCTTTGAACCTTCCTCAGCTTGATGCTGAAGTCGTACACGATTGATGGCCATCAGGCCGGTTTCCGAGCTTGAGAAGAATCCTGATAAAAAAATCAGCAGAACGAGAATACCGAATAGGACTTCGTTGGAGATATCACTCAAAGGCAGGGCCCATCACAGAATAAATTCCAGAACCGCTTTGCTACCGAGATAGCCAATACACAGAAGAGCGGCAGCGGCAATGGCTGTTTTCCGCATCGTACGAGTCACACCACCATTTTGAAAATGTTGCCACAACGCGAGGGCCATTCCACACCAGGCCAGTACTGATAATGCCGTTTTGTGTGCAAGTTGCTGTGCCCAAAAGTCCTCGACGTAGATGATGCCTGTAACGAGCGCGATAGTCAGAACAACCCACGCCGTTTGAACGGTGCGTAAAAAGAGGTACTCCATCGCATCCAACGGGGGAAGCGCAGAGATCAGGGGCGATAATGGCTTCTCTTTGAGTTTCAAATGTTGCCAAGACAACAAAATCGCCAGTGTTCCCGCGTAGGCAATGGCGCCATAGGCGACAATTGATGTTGCGACGTGCACGGCGGTTTCAAAATTTAACGGATTGAGATGGTTCGAGGTCGGATTCAATACTGACGCAATCAGTGTAAAGAGTCCCGTCAGTGGTGCGACACCAATGAGTAGGGCATTGACGGGGTGTTTGGAGCTGGTACCGAGGACTAGAAGCAACAAAAGCGCACCCAGTAATGTCCCCATAAGCCCCGTCGTGGGTCTCCCGCCGTTATCACCCAGACCCTGGATGACAAGAACAACTGATAAGACGCACCCAGTAATGCCCAATAAAAGAGCGGCTGCATCGTGCACTTCGCCTTTCTTGAATACGCTAAATTGGCGGATTCCCGATGCAAACAGTACTGATGTCGCAAGTAATCCCGGAACTAATAAAGACATCATCCTACTCTGAGTCGATTTTTCGTTATCATAGTGTGTTCGAACGCCATGCTAAAGAGATCACATGTTTAATTCATTAAGTGAACGTCTTTCGAAGACATTGCAGTCGATGGGTAAAAAGGCCCGTCTCACGGAAGACAATATAGCGAGTACGCTGAAAGAAGTCCGCAAAGCGCTATTGGAAGCGGATGTTGCGTTACCTGTTGTGAAACAATTTATCTCTCAAGTGCGTACCCGTGCTTTAGGTCGCGAGGTGCGCGCAAGCCTGACGCCTGGGCAGCAGTTTCTAAAGGTTGTCCAAAGCGAACTCGAGACTGTACTTGGTGGTCCATCTGAATCGTTGAACCTCGCTCAACGTCCGCCCGCAATCGTTTTACTGGCTGGTCTTCAGGGTGCGGGTAAAACCACAACGGCCGCCAAACTGGCTAAATTTCTGACCAATCGAGACAAGAAAAAAGTGTTATTGGTTAGCGTCGACGTCTACCGCCCCGCTGCGATGGAGCAGCTGGCCACACTCGGTGCACAGATTGAAGTTGATGTGTTCCCATCAACACCGGATCAGAATCCCATCGCACTTGCGCAAGCTGCTCTACAAAAAGCTGAGTCTGCTGCCTACGATGTCCTACTGGTGGATACAGCGGGTCGATTGGGTATCGATGAAGACATGATGAAAGAGATATCAGGCCTTCATCAAGCGCTGAATCCAGTCGAAACATTATTCGTTGTTGATGCAATGACGGGTCAAGACGCGGCCAATACAGCAAAGGCTTTTTCGGATGTTCTGCCATTAACCGGTGTGGTTTTAACCAAGGCCGACGGTGACGCACGTGGTGGTGCTGCGCTGTCTGTGAAAACCATCACAGGTCAGCCGATTAAGTTTATGGGTGTCGGCGAGACTGTCGACGGACTAGAAGCGTTTCATCCGGATCGACTTGCATCAAGAATTCTTGGCATGGGCGATATCCTCGGCTTGATCGAACAAGCTGAGCAAAAACTCGACAAAGAAAAAGCAGAAAAAGTCGCCAAAAAAGTCTTGAAAGGAAAAGGTTTTGATCTGGAAGACTTCCGCGACCAGTTGCAACAAATGCGCAACATGGGAGGAATGAAAGCCCTTCTGGAGAAGATGCCCGGGATGGGGCAGATGGGCGCACAGATGCAAAATCAGGTGGACGACAAACAATTCGTGCGGATGGAGGCGGTCATTAATTCGATGACACCGATTGAGCGGCGTGATCCTGAGGTGATCAATGGTTCCCGTAAACAGCGAATTGCCGCCGGATCAGGGACTGATGTACAGGAAGTGAATAAGGTACTGAAGCAGCACAAACAAATGTCGAAGATGATGAAAAAAGTCGGCAAAAAAGGCGGTATGCAGAAAATGATGCGTGGAATCTCTGGAATGATGCCGCCCGGCGGCATGCCGCGGTTGTAAGTTGCGTACAAAGTCATTATCATTGCGCGCCTTTGAATTTTCGGCTCTTCGGAGCAAACACAGGATTGAGAGAACATGGTAACGATTCGTCTTTCGCGCGGCGGTTCTAAGAAGCGTCCTTTCTATCACCTCACGGTGACGGATCACAGAAATGCGCGTGATGGTCGCTTCATTGAGCGTGTCGGTTTCTTTAACCCAATGGCGCAAGGGCAAGCTGAACGGCTGCGCGTTGACCTTGAGCGAGTCGATCATTGGATCGGTTTGGGTGCAAAGACTTCTGATCGCGTGAAGCGCTTACTTAAGGACGCGCGTCAGGCAGCTTAATGGCTGATCGAATGGTCGTAGGGCGGATTCGATCTCCCTATGGCGTACAGGGCTGGGTTTGGATGGACAGTTTTACCAACGACCCAGCCTCGGTGTTCGAGTGGACACCCTGGGTCTTAAAGCGGGCACCTGATCGTGTCAGTGGGCGACCTGCGATAGAGCGTATTGAGACAGCTCCCGAAGTGTGGAAGCTGCGCGACAAAGGGTACGTCGCGAGATTGGTCGGTTTTCCCGATCGTACCAGCGTCGAGTCGCTGGTGAACTGTTTGATTGAAGTGGATAAAAACCATCTTCCTCAACTCAGTAATGACGAATTTTATTGGCGTGACCTCGAAGGGTGTCGCGTTAAAACGCTCAATGATGTGGTATTGGGCGTTGTAAAAACAGTATTGCCGACAGGTGCTAACGATGTGTTGGTGGTCGGCGGAGATGCTGAAAGTATTGATCGGAAGGAACGGTTGATTCCGTTCATCAGCCAAACTGTTTTGGAAGTTAATTTGGCTGAGGGTGCAATCCGGGTTGATTGGGACCCAGAGTTTTAATGAAGTGGGGCGTGATCACCCTATTTCCGACCATGGTGGCCGACGCGTTGGCACATGGTGTGATCGGCAGAGCGATGCAGCGTGGGTTGGTGAATATTATCACTTTCAATCCAAGGGCACACGCCACTGATCTGCACCAAACCGTGGATGACAGGCCCTATGGTGGTGGCCCTGGCATGCTGATGAAAGTCGAGACGCTGAGAGCCTCGATTGCTGAAGCCAGGCAGACACTACCCGAAGCGTTGGTTATTTATTTGAGCCCTCAGGGCGAACCGCTGACACAATCAGTGGTCAAGGAATTGGCTGAACGACCAGAAGTGATCTTGGTGTGTGGCCGGTATGAGGGAATCGATGAACGAGTGATTGAGCTCGACGTTGATTACGAAATTTCTCTTGGGGACTTTGTTCTCTCGGGAGGGGAACCAGCAGCCATCGCTGTACTAGATGCAGTGGGCCGATTGGTTCCTGGGGTACTTGGTCACGCGAGTAGTGCTGTCGAGGACTCATTCAGTGATGGGTTACTGGATTGTCCGCACTACACGCGGCCCGAGGAAATAGCGGGCTTGAAGGTGCCGGATGTTCTTTTAAGCGGACATCATGGCGACATCGCAAGATGGCGTCGAAAGCAGGCCTTGGGACGGACGTGGTTACGTCGGTCTGAGATATTGGAGAAGCAGGAACTGTCTGATGAGGATCAGTTACTGCTGGATGAATTTATTAGGGAGTCAAAGCCGTGAGCATGAATCCGATCATCGAAGCGCTCAATAATGAGCAAATGAAGACAGACTTACCTGCGTTCGCGCCCGGTGACACGGTGGTGATTCAGGTCAAGGTGAAAGAAGGAACGCGTGAGCGTCTTCAGGCCTACGAAGGCGTTGTGATTGCGAAATCGAATCGTGGTTTGCATTCGAGCTGCATTGTGCGGAAAATCTCGCACGGCGTTGGCGTTGAGCGGACTTTCCAACTGCACTCGCCGCTTATCGATTCGATCCAAGTGAAGCGTCGCGGGGATGTTCGCAAAGCCAAGCTTTATCATCTTCGTGAATTGTCTGGTAAGGCAGCGCGTATCAAGGAAAAGTTGGATACAAAATAGTTCGGTTGAGAATTCGAGGGCAGAGTTGGAAAGCTCAGTCCTCATGCAACCGCTCTGATTTTTGAATGCATTCAAGAAAACCGGCCTACTCGCCGGTTTTTTTGTTGAGGTGATTGACGTTCATTTGGTTCGGCAGGCCTTTATTTGCAGAATCAAATCGGCCTTTCAGAGCATGTTACTCTAGACGCATGGCAATTCGTTCAGATCTTGATGCTTACTTGGACGCGCTTTATCTTGAGCGGGGTTTATCTGAACCGACATTACGCGCTTACCGAGTTGATCTTGAAGGCGCGGATAGTTACGCAAGATCGCTGAAGAAAACCATCGATGAGTTGTCAGATGCGCAGATCAATGACTTTATCGGATCACTCTTTGCCGAGGGTCTAAAAGTAACGTCTATTCAGCGCAAACTGTCCGCATTGCATGGATTTTATAAATATCAAATCCGGCATGGGCGTCGCGACGATGACCCAATGGCGCGAATACACAGACCATCTAAGGGTCGGCCTTTACCAAAGACTCTTTCCGAAAGCGATGTGTCGAAGCTTCTCAAAGCTCCAAACACAGACACATTGATTGGATTGAGAGATCGAACGATGTTAGAGGTTCTCTATGCATCTGGCCTGCGTGTTAGCGAACTCTGCGGTCTTGAACGATCAAGTATTAGTTTGGAGCAAGGTGTCGTCCGCGTTCTCGGAAAGGGTAGCAAAGAACGATTGGTTCCTTTGGGTGATGCCGCAAGAGATTGGTTGCAACGATATTTTCTCGAGGCGCGCCCAGAATTTCCGGATCCGAGAGGCCCTGCGGTCTTTCCGGGGCGATCCGGATCACCCATGACGCGGCAGACCTTTTGGCATCGATTGAGGCACATCGCTCAAATTGCGGGAATTACAACTGAGTTGAGTCCGCATACATTACGCCACGCCTTCGCGACCCATTTAGTCAATCATGGTGCCGATCTCCGCGTTGTTCAGTTGTTGTTGGGCCATGAGGATCTATCAACAACACAGATTTATACTCACGTTGCACGAGAGCGACTAAAGCAGTTGCATTCCGCACATCATCCGCGCGCTTGAGTTACACTTTCGGATTCATTGAATGAGGGCAAACTATGCGTTGGATTCTATCAATTGTTGCACTGGTTTCTGTGGCTGCGATCGCCGATCAAGCAGAGATTGAAAAAGCCATTACAGGCATCAATCCGATGATCCAAATCGAATCGGTTAAGCCAGTCGACGACACGCCATTCTTCGAGGTGACATTAAAAACTGGTGAGCGAATTTATACCGACTCAAAAGGATCACATTTTGTTGCAGGTGATTTGTATCAAGTCGGTAGTGGTGGCGTAAAAAATCTCACAGATATTGGTCGTCGTGCTGATCGTCAGGAACTGCTGGCTCAACTTGACGAGTCGACGCTTGTGACATTTTCCGCAAAAGGCGAAGTCAAACATCGTCTTCTTGTTTTTACCGACATTGATTGTGGTTACTGCCGACGCATGCACAGTGAAATCGAACAATTGCAAGAGAATGGTGTCGAAGTACGATATGCAGCGTTCCCACGTGCGGGAGTTGGCTCCGATTCATATCACAAGTATGTGTCCGTTTATTGCGCAAAAGATCAAAATGCGACGATGACGCTGGCAAAGGCTGGTGAAACGCCGGAAGTGGCAACGTGTGACAATCCAGTTGCCGATCAATATCAGTTGGGACAAAAGCTCGGAATCACTGGCACTCCCACGCTCATTTTTGAAAGTGGGGACATGCAGCCTGGCTATGCACCATGGAATGAGCTCTTAAAGCGTATGAATCAACAGGGTTCTTGAGCTACAATCGCGGGCTTTGGACCGACTGAGTACGAATAAGTGGACACACAATTTCCGCGCATTGAGCGCCTGCCTCCCTATGTTTTCAACGTCATTGGTGAAATGCGTCAGAAAGCAAGGGCAGCAGGTGAAGATGTCATTGATTTTTCGATGGGAAATCCGGATCAGCCGACTCCGGATCATATCGTCAAAAAGTTAGTCGAAACGGCGAATCGTGAAGACACGCATCGCTATTCTCAATCCAAAGGAATCCCGCGCCTGCGTCGCGCAATGGCGAACTGGTATCGGACACGTTATGACGTGGACCTCGATGCTGAGACTGAGGTCATCACGACCATCGGATCGAAAGAGGGTCTTGCGCATCTTGCCATGGCAACCTTGGGCCCGGGTGACGCAGTGCTCGTACCAAATCCAGCCTACCCGATCCACCCTTATGGATTTGTGATTGCAGGCGCTGATATCCGCCACGTCCCACTGCTACCAGGCCAAGATTTCTTTGCAGAGTTGGTGAAAGCAATCGAGACCTCTTGGCCTCGACCGAAAATGTTGGTTTTGAATTTTCCGGCCAATCCGACGGCAATGTGTGTCGACATTGATTTCTTCGAAAAAGTGGTCGAGATCGCTCGCGAACATAATATTTGGGTTGTTCAGGATCTGGCCTACGCTGACATCGTATTCGACGGCTATATCGCTCCGTCAATTTTGCAAGTTGGTGGTGCCAAAGAGATTGCTGTGGAATTCTTCTCGCTTTCGAAAAGCTACAACATGCCTGGATGGCGAGTCGGCTTTGCCGCCGGGAATAAAGAGTTAATTGGCGCTCTGGCTCGAATCAAGTCATACCTCGATTATGGAACATTCACGCCGATTCAGGTGGCTGCTATTGCGGCGCTTGAGGGTGATCAAACGTGTGTGCATGAAATCCGCGATATGTATCAGGCGCGTCGCGATGTGCTTTGCGAAGGCTTGAATGCACTCGGATGGCCGGTCGAAAAGCCGAAAGCAACCATGTTCGTATGGGCAAAAATTCCAGAACAGTACCGTGAGATGGGATCACTTGAGTTTTCCAAGAAATTAATTCGAGATGCCAACGTCGCGGTGAGTCCAGGGATTGGTTTTGGCCAATATGGTGACGACCATGTGCGCTTTGCCTTGATTGAAAATGAACATCGAACACGTCAGGCACTTCGTAATATCAAACGCCTATTCCGCGTTGAATCGACAATGACAGAAACTTTCTAAGGATAGATTTTGAAACCTATTTCTGTTGGCCTTGTAGGCCTCGGCACCGTAGCACAGGGTACCCTGAATGTACTCGCCAATAATCGTGATGAACTGGCGCGTCGGATTGATCGCGAAATTCAAATCACGCATGTCGGTGCACGGAGAGACCGAGACGGCGTGAATTTGTCAGGGATCAAAGTCTCTCGCGATTTAATGGATGTTGCCCGAGATCCTGATGTTGAAGTGTTTGTCGAGCTAATTGGTGGGTGTGATTACGCCCGTGAATTGATTGAGGTAGCGATCGAATCAGGCAAGCATGTTGTGACAGCGAACAAAGCGTTGATCGCAGAGTGTGGGAATGCGTTGTTTGAGAAGGCACAGGCCAAGGGTGTGACAATTGCGTTTGAAGCATCTGTTGCCGGTGGTATCCCTGTCATTAAGGCGTTGCGTGAAGGTTTAGCAGCGAACCAAATTCATTGGCTTGCTGGAATTATCAACGGCACCGGCAACTTTATCCTGACTGAGATGCGCGACAAAGGGCGTGATTTTTCGGACGTTTTGGCTGAGGCACAAGAACTTGGCTACGCTGAAGCAGATCCGACATTCGATGTTGAGGGTATTGATGCCGCGCATAAGCTGAGTATTCTCGCGTCGATCGCATTTGGGATTCCGCTCAATTTTGATGCTGTGTATACGCAAGGAATCTCTACCATCGACTTAATGGATCTTGATTATGCTGAAGAGCTTGGTTATCGCATCAAGCACTTGGGTATCGCACGCCGCACTGAACAGGGCGTTGAGATGCGAGTTCACCCGACATTGATTCCTGAGTCACAGTTACTTGCGAATGTGAATGGGGTGATGAATGCAGTCCAGATTCATGGTGATGCGGTGGGGTCAACATTGCACTATGGACCAGGGGCAGGATCACTGCCGACTGCCAGTGCTGTGGTCGCAGATTTGGTCGATGTGGCGCGAGTCTTGACAGCAGATCCGACCAATCGTGTTCCGCATTTGGCATTCCAGCCGAGACATCTCAACGACTTGCCGATCTTGGCGATTGAAGAGACGGTCTGTCCGTTCTATGTGAGGCTCTCGGTTCGTGATGAGATTGGAGTCCTCGCGCACATCACACGGATGCTCGCTGATCACAATGTGTCATTGGAAAGTGTCATCCAGAAAGATGGGGTCGAAGGTGAGCCTGTTGCCTTGATTCTTTTAACTCACGCTGTTCGTGAGAAAGATGTTTTGGCAGCCTTGCGTTTGATTGAACAACAAATGTTCGTTGATGGCAGCCCTGTTGTTCTCCGCTGTGAGGCTTTAGGGGGTGCTGCGTGAAGTTCGTTTCGACTCGAGGCCAAGCTCCTGTCTTAGGTTTTGATGATGTTGTACTGACTGGCCTTGCTTCTGATGGTGGACTTTATGTACCTGAATCGTTGCCAACAATTTCTGAAGCAACCCTGAGACATTGGCAATCACTTCCGTATGACGAGCTTGCGATCGAAGTGATGTGGCCATTCGTTGAAGGATCCATGCCGCGAGAGACGTTTGAGTCGATGGTGAAAGATGCCTACGGTTCGTTTCGGCACTCAGCCATTGCGCCAACAAAACAACTCAGCCATGACACCTGGCTCCTCGAACTATTCCATGGACCAACGCTGGCCTTTAAAGATTTTGCACTCCAATTGCTAGGGCGATTACTCGATTATTTCCTGGCTGAGCGTGGCGAGCGTGGCGTCGTGATGGGGGCAACATCTGGTGATACTGGATCTGCTGCCATTGAAGGTGCTCGGCATTCGGAGCACCTTGATGTGGTTATCCTGCATCCATACCAACGCGTGAGTGAAGTCCAGCGGCGACAGATGACAACCGTGTTGTCAGATAACGTACACAACGTGGCTGTCCGAGGGAACTTCGATGATTGCCAGGCGATCGTCAAGGCATCGTTCATGGATCAAGCGTTCGTGAGTCCAAATCGTCTATTGGCAGTCAACTCAATCAACCTTGCAAGAATCATGGCGCAGACGGTGTATTACATTTACTCCGGACTGCGATTAGGCGCCCTTGATCATGAGATCGCATACAGTGTTCCATCGGCAAACTTTGGTGACGTATTTGGCGGTTATCTCGCGAAACAAATGGGATTCCCAATCGCACACTTCACAGTCGCTACTAACGCAAACGATGCCTTGGTGAGAGGGTTAAGCGGCGATTTATCCAGAAAGTCATTGGAAAAGACATTGTCTCCTTCGATGGATATTGTTGTGAGTTCAAATTTCGAACGGTTATTGTTCGATCTTCATGGACGTGATGGTTTGAAAATGGCGCAGGTGATGGACTCATTCCAGACTGGTGCGGTGCAGTTGGAAGACTCAGTCGTCGATCAGGCCAAAGCACTGTTTTCAGCGCATGCTGTCGATGATGAGCAAACTTGCGCCACCATTTCTCGAATCTTTGAAGAGACGGGTGAATTAATTGATCCGCATACAGCCACAGGCGTTGATGCCCTAAGAGTCACGCCAACCGGAATGACTAAAGTTGTCCTGGCGACAGCGCATCCAGCAAAATTTGCTGAAGCGGTGGAAAAAGCAGGTTTTGACGAGGTGCCACTCCCTTCTGACATGACAGATTTACTCCTGCGCGAAGAGCGCTATACAGTTCTCGAGAACGATCTGAATGATGTTCAATCATTCGTTCGTTCTGTGATGGGGTAGTGCGCGAGGCGCGATCAATTGACGCCTCGGTTTTCGCCGAGGCACGTTCTTGTGGCCTTGACCCTGTGATTGCTCGGATTGTTGCTGGCCGGATCACGAGTGACACTCCGTTAGAGGCGATTCTCGCTCCTCAACTTCAACATATTGCTCCGCCGTCATTACTGACCGATATCCATCGTGCCGCAGACCGATTGCAACAGGCCATCGGTCAAAACGAGCGAATCGGTGTGTTAACGGATTACGATGCAGATGGTTTAACAAGTCATGCTGTGATCACCGAATCATTGCTACGCTTTGGTGTGTCAAGACAAAAGCTCACGCATTGGATTGGGCATCGGCTCGAAGATGGATATGGCATATCAGAAGCCTTAGTGGATCGTTTATTGGACAGTACACCATTACCGCAGGTTCTGATCTCGGCAGATTGCGGATCATCTGATGAGGCACAGATCGCCCGACTTCAAGCGTCAGGGATCGACGTCATTGTGACAGATCATCATCAAGTCTCTGCTCATGGCCCACCTGCTAGCGCCTATGCTGTTGTCAATCCAAATCGCGCGGATTGTCACTACCCTGACAAGGCAATTGCCGGATGCATGGTGTCATGGCTGGTGATGAGCCATGTTCGCCAAGGACTCATTGATCAGCAAGCGATTGCTGCGGATACGCCAAAGCTGGGTGATCTCCTCGACTATGTGGCTCTTGGCACTGTGGCTGATTGTGTTTCACTCGGTTCGAGCGAAACCAATCGAGCGATTGTGAAAGCCGGTCTGTCATTAATTCGAAAGCAACAACGTCCATGTTGGCAGGTCGCCACATCACAATTGACTCGGTCATCCCGAGATATCAACGCGGAACTGTTGGCGTTTCAGTTGGCGCCCCGGTTGAATGCCCGTGGCCGGATTGGTCATTCACTTCGAGGTTATGAATATCTGGTGGCAGAATCGCTTGCCGAAGCGACCAATGCATTCCTTGATTTGGATGCAGATAATCAAACCCGTCGTATGATTGAGAAACAGATGATTGAACAAGCCAAGCCACTGGCTCATCGGCAACATTCGCATGGTGGATTCGTATTATGCGTCGTTCTGGAAACTGGGCATGCTGGTGTTCAAGGGATTGTTGCGAGCCGATTGGTGGAGGCAGAAGGTCGACCGTCGATCGTGTTGACGCCCGGAAATGAGCCGGCAATGTTGACGGGTTCAATGCGCTCAATACCTGGTGTCGATGCCAAAGCTTTGCTCGATGTGGTGAATGCCAAGTTACCAGGGGCTTTGTCGCGATATGGTGGGCATACCGGGGCTTGTGGTCTGACTGTCAGTAAGGATGCGCTGCCTGATTTCAGTCGGAAATTACAAGAAGCTTATCGAACGACCTATTCGCATATCGGGCCAAAACCTCGATTTATGATTGATGGAGAGCTACTCCCGGAGCAACTCAGCGTTACGTGGATCGAACAAATGGAGGCGCTCGGACCATTCGGACGAGGCTTTGATCAACCTGTCTTTGTCGGAGTTTTTCAAATTGTCGCAGTGCGCCCCGTTGGGCAAGAGAAAACGCACCTCAGCTTATCGTTGCTGATTGAAGGTCGCCAAGTTCGGGCGATTTGGTTTTCAGCTCTCGAACCGCATCAACCAGCA
Source organism: gamma proteobacterium HIMB30 (assembly GCA_000227525.2). Classification (GTDB taxonomy): domain Bacteria; phylum Pseudomonadota; class Gammaproteobacteria; order Pseudomonadales; family Litorivicinaceae; genus HIMB30. Next base: position 83,115 of record AGIG01000002.1, on the reverse strand, counting down.
CCTTTCAAATCCGGTGATTGGATTGAGTGTATTTACAGCCTTTCAATCAACACATTCCGTGGTCAGGAAGTCTCATTGACGATTCGTCATGGTGAGCTGAAACAAGAAGGAACAATGCATGTCTGAAGAGACTAGTGGGCAGTCAAAAACACTGGTCCGTGGTTTATCGATCTTGAATGCGTGTTCAAGTTCACGTTCGGGGCTGACTCTGGTTGAAATAGCGGATGCGACAGATCTTGCCCCTTCAACAGTCCATCGACTGCTGGCAACACTTGAGGCACAGGCATTTTTATCGGTCGATCACGAAACTGGTCGCTGGCGAATTGGTGTTGCTGGTTTTCGGATGGGTAACGCGTTTGTGCGTTCGCGTGATTATGTTGCGCAACTCAGACCACTGATGATCGAACTCTCGGATCGAACTGGCGAGACTGTCAACCTCGCGATTCTCTCAGGTAGCAAAGCGCTTTTCGTGGCTCAAATTGAGAGTGCGAATATGATGCGTATGGTCGCACCGCTCGGAAGCTTGTCACCACTTCACGCGTCAGGCGCCGGTAAAGCGTTGTTAGCTGCGCTCGAGCAAGAGGAGCGTGCTGAGCTTATGGATCAATTGAACTTTGATGCAATGACACAAAAGACACTCGGGTCATGCGCAGCGCTGTCTGAAGAGATCGATCGTATTATCGCTGAAGGCCGGTCGTATGATCGCGAGGAGCATGTCGATGGAATGCAGTGTGTGGCGGCTCCCGTATTTGGAGAACTTGGTGCGCCGATATGCGCACTGAGTGTCAGTGGACCGAGTGTCCGCGTGACAGAACCGGTTTTGGTTGGTCACGGCGATGCGGTGTCAAAAACGGCACAGATGGCAACACAACTTTTAGGCGGTGTTGTTCCTAAACATTGGTCGAGTGATGCCTGAAGTCATTCTTTCGGTCAGCGGTCTTGAGAAGTCCTATGATGAAGTGGTGGCAGTCGCTGGTCTTGATTTTGAGATCGCGAAAGGTGCGTGTTTTGGATTACTCGGACCCAATGGTGCGGGCAAAAGTACCACTCTTGCGATGCTCGAAGGCATGGAAGATCCCACGCGAGGAACTGTTCAATATTACGGCTGTCCGCTCCCGTCGGATTATCAAACCCGGGTTGGTATCCAGTTCCAGGCCACAGCCCTTCAAGATTTTTTAACACCCTTTGATAATTTGAAGTTGTTCTCAAGTTTTTACGATGACCCGATCCCGATGGATCAATTGATCGATCAGTTCCGGTTGCAAGAATTTTTGTATCGAGACTCACGACGTCTCTCAGGTGGGCAAAGACAACGATTACTACTTGCTTTAGCTCTTGTACATAACCCGGAAATTGTGTTTTTGGATGAGCCAACAACGGGTCTGGACCCCCGATCTCGTCGTGACTTGTGGGATGTGGTATCAGCTTTGAAAGCGGACGGCCGCACTCTGATTTTGACAACACATTATATGGAAGAAGCTGAAATTCTATGTGACGAACTGGTGATTTTGTCTCATGGCAAAACGCTGCTTCAAGGTCCACCGAAACAACTCATTGCCGATGCCGGTGTTTCAGACTTGGATACACTCTTCTTGTCATTGACTGGCGAGACGCTGGTGAAAACGCAAGAGGTGATTGAATGACATCAATCATGCGGTCAGTGCGACGAATGAAGGCAGTTTTTTTTGCGAGAAACCTCGAATATTTGAGAGATCGAGCAAGTTTTGGCTGGAATCTTGTCTTCCCAGTGTTGATTGTGTTTGCGCTGGCTGTGGTTTTTTCCGGACCACCAAGAGCATTATTTACCGTCACCGCGGTCGCGTCAGATAGTCTCCCAGAGCTTCTCGAGTTCCCAGGCATTGAGACCATCAGTTCAGACCGCAGCAAAGCACTTGATCGATTGTCTCGACAACAGACAGATTTGGTAGTCGAGGTGGTTGGGGATTCTGTCCGTTATTGGGTGAACGGAAATTCTGCGTCAGGTGCGATTTTGGAGCTTCTTCTCAAATATACCGAAGCAAGATCACTCGAGCGTGGCGAAACTGACGGTGAAGCAATTCGATATGTGGATTGGGTTGTACCTGGTATTCTCGGAATGAATATGATGTATAGCGCATTATGGGGCGTTGGCTATGTGGTTGTTCGTTATCGACAATCAGGGTATCTACGACGCTTGAGGGCAACACCCCTGACAAAATTCGAATTCCTCTCGGCTCAGGTCCTTTCCCGATTATTAGTCACTCTGACTGCAAGCACGATCGTCTTTGTTGGGACGAATCTGATTTTAGATTACAAAATGGTTGGGAGTCTTGGACTCCTATTTTTAATCGCTTTGGTAGGTGGCTTGGCAATGATTACTTTGGGACTTGCGATTGCATGTCGAACTGAGAGTAAAGAGTTTGCTGACGGATTACTTAATGCCATTACATTTCCGATGCTGCTCTTATCGGGTGTTTGGTTTTCGCTCGATGGATCACCTAATTGGGTCCAGATGATCGCACAAGTTCTTCCTTTAACCCATGTGTTGGAGGCTGCACGTGCTGTGATGCTAGACGACGCCGGAGTGACTGATATTGCGATTCATCTCGCAATCCTTATCGGGTTCTGTGCTGTTGGTATGGGGCTGAGTATTAAACTGTTTAAATGGTAATGAGATGACACAGTCTGCGTTGATCCAAGGAGGCTCAGGTGGCTTAGGACGAGCCTTAGTGAATCGGATTCTTCAGTCTAATCAATTTGATCAAGTCGTCGTCACAGGGCGTAATATCCAGACAATCGACTCAAGAGATCCACGCATCATACCGATCGAACTTGATCTGTTATCTGATCAATCAGTTGTCGATGCGTCGACAGCCGTTGCATCACAGATCGATAAACTCAATCTAGTCGTGACCACTGCAGGGATCTTGCAAGATGAATCGCTTGGTTTAAAGCCCGAAAAAAAACTCACAGATCTCAGTCGGTCGAATTTGCAAACGGTGTTTTCCGTGAATTGCTTTGGACCATTTCTTTGGTATGCAGCGCTTGGTCGTTTGATTCGTCATCGAGAGCCAATCACCATTGCGACTTTATCAGCTCGAGTCGCTTCTATTGGCGATAACCGATTGGGTGGTTGGCATAGTTATCGTGCAAGTAAAACCGCACAAAATATGCTGACAAAGAATTTGAGTTTGGAGCTTTCGAGAACCAATCCACATGCGATCGTCGTTGGTCTGCATCCGGGGACTGTTGATACGGATCTCTCAAAACCGTTTCAGGCTGGGGTTGATCCCGATCGATTATTCACCGCGGAACAATCGGCCGGATATCTTTGGGATGTTCTGAGTGCGCTCACACCCGAACGATCAGGTGAAGTGATCGCCTGGGATGGCCAGACGATCACACCATAGGGTTATGTGGTCGCTTGTTCTGCGGTCGACTGAGTGAAATGAACATGTTTCATCCACTCAAGATTATCGATTGCATACTTCCCGGCACCACCCAATCCAACAGCAATCGCCAACGCGACCAGTAGGATGGGAAATTCCCAACCACCACCTTCGGCTGAAAAGACCCAGTTGTTTCCGAGGTGCATCCAAGTCGCACCGAGAAGGATTGGGAGTGAGAGCCATGCCGCTAGGCGTGTGAAGGCGCCAAGGATTAAGGCAATGCCTCCAAGGATCTCACCGGCGATCACCAGGTATGCAGCGATAGCGGGAAGTCCAATACTCTCAAAAAATCCGATGGTGCCTTCGATCGTGAAGGTTTCGACTTTTAAAAAGTAGCCGTGTGCAAACAAAATTATCCCGAGGGCAATACGCGTCATCGTGAGTCCAAGTGCTTGATTTAACATGGTCGTCTCCTGTGTTTCATGTTGAGCAAATGATGACTACCAAATTGATGGAATTAAATGATGAGTAACTGCACTTGTTTAATTCTATTTTGGAACTAATAACTGAGTGAAGACCAATGCTTTGAAGGAGAGATGATGGATCGTTTGTCGCGGGTACCAATTTTTGTTGCTGTGGCCCGTCATGGAAGTTTTGCGGAGGCGGCTCGTCGATTGGGAATGACTGGGTCAGCCGTCAGCAAACAAGTACAGCGCTTAGAAAATGATCTTGGTGTTCGACTGTTCCACCGAACCACCCGTCAGTTGAGTCTCACTGACGAAGGCTCGTTCCTTTTTGAGCGCTCAGCACCCTTGGTTGAAGGAATCGAAGAAGTGGGTGAAATGCTCGCTGGTCGGAAGGCGAAGCCAGAGGGCTCGCTTCGGATTTCTGCTCCGGTCGCGCTCGCTCAGCGCGTACTCAAAGAGCCACTAACCTCATTTGTCTCGCATCATCCAGGAATTAATTTGCATGTCGAGCTATCCGATCGATTTGTTGATTTGGTCGGTGAAGGGTTCGACTTAGCGATTCGTATTGGTCACCTCGAGGATTCCTCCTTGGTCGCTCGTCGGCTATCGGATGTTCCGATGGTTCTTGTTGGTGCACCGATTTTGTTGGCTGAGTATGGGACACCAACGACTCCTGAAGATCTGGTTGATATTCCTTTTATTCACTATGCATCGGAACGCGTGATCCAACGGTTGAAGCTTCAACGTGGTCATGAGGAGCCAGTACAAGTGATCACGCAAGCGAAGCTATCAACAAACAATGATCAAATGATGGTGTCGTTTGCGCGAGCGGGCCAAGGGCTCATTTTGCTCCCTCAGTTTATGGTTGAGACCGAATTGGAGGATGGGCGATTACGTGAAGTATTACCTGAGTATCGGTTATTTCCAGAACGAAAGCTGTATGCCGTCTTCCCTCATGGTCGGCACTTACCTCTGAAAACGCGTGCGTTGATTGATTTTTTAGTGGACGAACTTGCATAAAAAAACCCGAACAGCTACGGCTCGGGTTTTTGGTCGCGAAGACAGGGGTTTAGTCGTCGTTACGATTGACGTTGGCAAGAGCAACCGCAGCCATATTAAAGATACCCCGCGGAGAATTGGACGCAGTAGCGACGTGCGCTTCCTTTTCAAGACCCAATAATAGTGGCCCGACGGTCACGCCGTTACCCAACACTTTGAGCAGATTTCTCGCGATGTTGGCCGAGTCCAGATTTGGACAAATCAATAAATTGGCTTTGCCTGTCAACTTACTGTCAGGAAGCAGATCGAGACGAACTTTCTCATCCAACGCCGCATCTGCATGCATTTCGCCGTCAGCTTCAACATCTGGATAACGATCCATAAACATGGTCGTGGCTTCGCGAACTTTCTTGGCTGACGTGGTGTCGGATGAGCCAAAGTTTGAATGTGATAAGAACGCTGCCTTTGGTTGAATACCAAATCGGCGAATCTCATCTGCCGCAAGCTTACCAAGTTCACACAACTGCTCGGCTGTTGGGTCAAAATTGACATGCGTATCTGTCAGGAAAATTGTTCCCTGTGGCAGTATCAACACAGTCATTGCGCCAACCACTGGCGATCCATCTCTGCGCCCGATGATTTCTTCGGCAAGCCGAAGGTGTTTGCCGTAAGTGCCAAAGGTCCCGCACAGCATGGCGTCTGCATCACCTCGACGGAGTAACATTGAAGCGACGACCGTAGTATTTGCTCTGACACGTGTCTGTGCAGCCTTGGGGGTCATTCCTTGGCGGGCCATCAGCGCATGATATTCCTCGCCGATTGGGGTGATCACCGCGTCGTCAAGGTTATCGACGATTTGAAAATCCTTGCCCGCTTGGATTGAAAGACTCATTGATTGAATTTTCTCTTCAATCACTTTGCGACGACCAACGAGTGTCACGTCAGCAAGGTTTTCGGAGACGATTAACTGGCAGGCTTGCAGCATTTTTCCGCCTTCGCCTTCAGCCAGCACTAAGCGACGTTTGGTCGCTCGTGCTGCCTCGAACATGGGCTTCATGAGCATTCCTGAGCGGAAGACGAACCGACTTAAATCGTCACGGTACGCATCTAAATCCTGAATCGGGCGCATTGCGACACCCGATTTCTCCGCAGCCAGAGCAACGCCGGGTGGAATCTCCATGATCAAACGCGGATCGAACGGCTTTGGAATCAGATACTCTGGACCAAATGTCAGCTGTTCGCCTTGATAGGTATTTAATACTTCGTCTGATGGTGGCGAATGAACCATCGCTGCAATCGCTTCAGCACATGCTGCCTTCATCTCTTCGTTGATGACTGTCGCGCCACAATCCAATGCACCACGGAACAAAAATGGGAAGCACAGTACGTTATTGACTTGGTTCGGGTAGTCTGACCGACCGGTCGCAATGAGCGCGTCTGGACGCACTTCTTTGACAACCTCGGGCATAATCTCTGGTGTTGGATTTGCCAGTGCAAAGATGACAGGCCGATCCGCCATATTCTTGATATCGTCTTGGTCGATGACCCCAGGTACGGATAATCCAAGGAATGCATCCGCTCCAACCAGCGCTTCTTTGAGTGTCTTCAGATCCGTTTCTCTGGCGTATTGCGTTTTGTACTTATCCATCGGTTTTTCACGCCCAGTACGCAGCACACCATGTTGGTCACAGACCGTAATATTTTCTTGTTTTACGCCGAGGGTTTTTAACATATTGAGGCAAGCCAGAGCCGCCGCACCCGCACCTGAACAAACGAGTTTGATTTCACCCATTTCTTTGCCGAGGTATCGCATCGCGTTGAGCATGCCAGCACCAACGACGATTGCAGTTCCGTGCTGATCATCGTGGAATACAGGGATGTTCATTTGTTCCCGTAGACGAGTTTCAATTTCAAAGCATTCTGGCGCTTTGATGTCTTCCAGGTTGATTCCGCCGAACGACGGTTCCAGCGCTGACACCACATCGCAGAATCGATCCACATCAGTTGTGTCAACTTCAATATCGATCGAATTAATGTTGGCAAATTTCTTAAAAAGTACTGATTTACCTTCCATCACTGGCTTGGAGGCGAGCGGTCCGATAGCACCAAGTCCTAGAACTGCTGTTCCATTCGTAATCACGGCAACCATATTGCCTCGAGCGGTCAATTCAGCAGCCTTACTGGGATCCTCTGCGATTTCTGTACATGCATACGCAACGCCGGGGCTGTATGCCAGTGCTAAATCCCGTTGTGTCGCCATCGGTTTAGTTGCTGCGATCTCTAATTTTCCGGCAGGCTCCGCACGGTGATACCGCAACGCTGCTTCACGAAGGTCATTCGACATAGAAATGATTTCCAATTTGTAGTGGGGTGGTTTTGCGGTAGTGTAACGCACTTGGCCAATTAGTTAAGAGGACCATGGATGTCGATACGCCAAATGGGGATTGTTTTTGGCCTAGCGCTGATCGTTGGATCCATCCTGTCGACGTTTTTGCCCGAGAGTGAGTCGACAATTGAAGAACGGCTCTTTTCGGAAATTACCTACCAAATGAGTGAGCTCAAAGATGTCACTGATCATCTGGTCCATAGTCGAGAGACCGTCTCAGGAACGATGCAGCAACAGATTGATGATCATTTGCAACAGGCTGCCGAATGGCTCGTTAGCTTTCAGCCAAGCGGAGACACCCATGAGCACCGCAAGGCGTACCTGATGCGGCAACGTGATGACGTGACCGAACTTGTCACGAAACTCAGCAAGGTTCGGGATTCGATTTCTCAGTCGAATCTCTCATCGACTCAGTGATAAACTAGTATTTTGGCAGGATAGATCCCATGAGTGCTCGTCTTCGTTTTTCGTATTCAGACCTTCACCAAACCATTGCTGATGGCGTCCAGAAAATCATTGCAAGCGACTTCCAGTTCGATGTCATTCTGGCGATCGGTGGTGGTGGTTTTATTCCAGCGCGTATTCTTCGCACCTATATTGAAAAACCGCTGATTGCCATTTCACTCGCTCGCTATCATCCAGATGAACCGCCATCTGATGTCCCGCATAAAATTCAATGGGTTGAGGGCGTCAACAATATGATCACTGGTAAACGGGTGTTGCTAGTTGACGAGGTCGATGACGAGCGTACGACGCTTGCTTTTGCGATTGGAGAACTGCTGGCAGAGAATCCGACGGAGATCGGCGTGTTCGTGATGCACAATAAGCTAAAAACGAAAAAAGCTGAGTTTCCAGACGCCGTTCAACACGTATTCGTTGGCAAAGATATCGAAGATGTTTGGGTCGATTATCCCTGGGATGCACGCGATATCGTTCAACATGAACGTGATGCCGCCAAGGGTGGCGTGCTTGAGGTTGATGAAGCCGAAGCAAAGGCTGCGTATCGCAACTAACGGCTAACGTGAGAGCCCTTTGAACCAGGGGTCTGACGGCAAACTTTGGAACCAGTATCGCCTGATGACAAAGGCCATCAATGTCAGCACTGCGGTTAATAAAATATAAAGAATCGCGGCTCCGCCATAGACCCACAAATCATAACTTCTCGAAAAGACAGTCCTCGCATGCCCCATCAAATCTAACACCGTGATGGTGCTAACAAGTGCACTGGCCTTCAGCAGCAGGATGCCCTCATTGGCCAGAGCAGGCCAAGATGCCCGAAGCGCCTGCGGAAACAAAATTTTGAAGAAGGCCTGTCGAGCACTGAGTCCGATGGACTGTGCGCCCTCAAGTTGTCCTTGCGGCAAGTTTCGGATTGCGCCAATTAAAATATTGGTTTGGTAAGCCGCTGAATTAAGCGTGAGAACGATGAGTCCAACCCACCATCCGCTACCGAGGAACAGCCAAGCGGCTGAATCACGAACGAACTCGAATTGAGCAAGCCCATAATAGACGAGCCATAACTGAATCAGGATCGGCGTTCCCTGAAAGACATAAACATAGCCGGTGATGGGTGCTTGGATGAATCGAGGGCCAAGTGTTAGCAGTTTGGCAAGTGATCTGGCCAACAGGAAAGCTAGGATGAGCGCCAAGACGACCAACTCAAAGGTCGTAAATAAGCCATCAACGAAACGAGGACAATGAGGTCCGATCGAATTCGGAAGCAGGGGCTCCATGGGTCCACAAACTGATTTACCGATGTGGTAGTGCCATCCTTTGAACCAAAAATATGTGGATTTCAATAAGCTTTCGATCATCAGTTCAGTCCTACGATCGCCACACGCCTTTCAAGACGATCTTTCACTCGATTACTCACCCAAGTCATGACCAGGTACAGAACGGCGGCAGCCAGGAAGAAAATGAAGGGTTCGCGTTCAGTCTCGCCGGCGACTTTTGCGGTTCGTAGGAGTTCGTCAAAAGCAATGACTGCGACCAATGACGTATCTTTGAGTAGGACAAGCCACAGGTTTGTCAAACCAGGTAATGCATAGCGCCACATCAGTGGAAGGTGGACTCGTCTGATGGTTTGCCATTGAGACAGTCCGAGTGCACGCGATGCTTCAATCAATCCTCGAGGCACTGCCCAATAAGCGCCTTTGAATACTTCGGACGCATAGACTCCGAAAATCAGACCCAGACCAAGCGCACCTGCCCAGAATTTTGGTGTCGAAACGGTCAGAGGGATTTGGAGCGCACTGAATAGTGCATTGAGCACAAGATCAAGGCTAAAAAAGACGATTAAGATCACCAGAAACTCTGGTGTACCTCTAAATAGGAGCGTTAATCCATTAGCAACACTGCGTAATACCGGGTTCGGCTGAATCTTTAAGATGGCCAGTTTGCCCCCGATCAGGAGACCAACGAGCACTGAAGCAACCGCTAAGCTGACCGTCATTAGTGCGCCGAGGAGCAGTTCATCTCCCCAGCCAGAGGTGCCGATTGTGAGTTTACTCAGAGTCTCCACGAAAGCGGTGGGGACTTGCATCCCCACACGGTATCAATAGATATCAGCAGAAAAATACTTGGCGTTGATCTCTGCATACTTACCGTTCGCACGGATTGCATCGATTGCCTTGTTCAGTGCCGCTTTCAGATCGCCCTCACCTTGGCGGATTCCAATGCCGATTTGGTCATTGATATCAATTTTGTCGCCTGCAAGCTCGTAACCTGAATTCTCTTTGAGCCAATCCATCGCAGGATAGATATCAGACACCATCGCATCCAATCGACCCGCTGAAAGGTCAGCGTAGGCAGCAGTTTGCGTATCATACAACTTGACATCTGCTTGCCCCATCAAATTATCTTCAGCCCATTGAGAGGCCAGGGTTGAACGCTGTGCCCCAACAGTTTTACCGGCCATATCCTGAGGACCAGCGACCTGACCTTTGGGTCCAATGACGGCCAGATAATTAGAATAGTACCGATTGGTGAAATCAATTGTCTGTTTACGCTCATCAGTGATCGACATTGATGCAATGATTGCGTCGTATTTGTTTGCGACGAGTGCCGGAATGATCCCATCCCAGTCTTGGGCAACTAATTCACAATTTGCTTTCATCTCTTCGCAAAGCGCCATTGCGATATCGACATCGAAACCGATGAGATTGCCATTGGCATCAACACCGTTAAACGGAGGATAGGCACCTTCGGTCGCAATGCGTAACGGATCAGGGATCCCTGCTGCCAGTGATGCCGACGCGACTGCGCTGAATACGACAGATGTAAGAAGTTTTTTGATCATGGTGTGCTCCTTAATTGTAACGACTCGGATGGTATCAGATTTCACCAAGTGCCTGTGTTGGCCATTGAAATCCATGGTTCGGCCGGTGGAAGTGCATCGCCCGCTTGTAACAGTTCAACCGAAATTCCGTCGGGACTTCGAACAAACGCCATATGTCCATCACGAGGCGGCCGATTGATGGTGACTCCGAGCGTCTGTAAGTGGTCACAGAGTCCGTAAATATCGTTGACCCGGTACGCCAGATGACCAAATTTCCGCCCACCGGTGTAGTCCTCCGGATCCCAGTTGTAGGTCAACTCAAGGAGTGGCGCTTTGTGCTGTTGCACATTACTCAAATCATCGGGTGCCGCTAAGAACACCAGCGTAAATCGCCCCCGGTCATTGTCATAACGGCGGGTTTCTACTAATCCCAAGCCATCACAGTAGAACCGTAATGAGGCGTCAAGATCGGTGACTCGGATCATGGTGTGAAGGTATTGCACAAAGCCTCCAAATTTTTTTAAAAATCACTTTTATTTGTTCAAGATAAAGCGCATAAAGCAACCTCAGGTTACTACAGAAGTCGAATGCCATGCGTATTATATTTCCCGTTTTATTATTGATGTCGGCGCAATCGTTATGGGCCGCCGGTATCCCCGTTTACGTCGATCAAGCAACAACGAGCGAGGTAAAAACTGGAACAAACGTCTCTGGTCGTATGGTTGCTGGTGTGATTCATACGTTGTCCGCTGAAGTGGCAGAAACGGTTTCGACCATGAACGTCCTCGTTGGAGACTCGGTGAACGCGAATGAGGAACTCGCGCGTCTCGATGACACTGAAATTCGTAACCAGTTGAAAAGTCTTAAGGCACGGAAAACCTATCTGGCGGCTCATCTCGCTTTATTGGAACAGCGAAAAATAGTTCGTGGGCAACAACTGACTCGTGCCGAGAGCTTGAACACCAGAGATTTACTGACACGCGACGTGACCGAGCAAGCGGAACTCAATGTGATCCAGACGGAAAGCGATCTCGTAAAAACGCGTTATGAACTGGATGAAGTGAATATCCAAATAACGGACGTTGAACGTCAGCTGAGACAAACTCGCATCGCGGCTAAAACTGCTGGTCGCGTGATTACGATCAACGTGACCGAGGGCCAGTATGTAAAACCAGGTGATCAATTGTTTCGATTATTGCCTGATTTGGGGATTGAAGTTGAAGCTGAAGTCAGACCTGAGGCTTATAACTCGATGTCAATTGGACAGATTATTTCCGGGACCCTACGCGACGCCTCTTATGATTTGAAAGTTCGCGCATTAATTGCAGAGCAAAATCAACGAACTGGCTCGCGATTAATTCGCTTGCAGTTTGTGACCCCACCCAAGGGCGATTTTGTGCTCGGAGAATCCATTGACCTCACTTTGCCGATCGGCAAGACCTCAGAAAGGATCACGATATCGAAAGATGCTGTGATTCCCAGTCGAGGCGGGCATCAAGTTGTGGTGATCGTTGATGGCAAAGCGGATCCACGCCGGGTTGAACTTGGCGCGGGTTTTGGCGACCGGATTGTTGTTACAAAAGGTATTGAAGCGGGTGATCTTGTCGTAACGCAAGGCCAAGATGGCTTACGCAAAGGACAAGACGTCAGTATCGTTGGAGACCAATCGTGAACGGTCTGATACGTAGTGCTATCGCACACCCGATCGGGGTATTGGCGGTTGTGCTATCGATGATTTTATTTGGCGTCGCATCGTTTCAAACAATCCCAATTCAAATGACGCCCGATATCGATAAACCGATTCTCCAAGTGCGTGTGAGTTGGCCTGGCGCATCACCTAAAGATGTGGAGCAGGAAGTCGTTCTTCGGCTCGAGCGCGAATTGACTGGACTTTCGGGCGTACAGAGTGTTCAAAGCGACAGCCGTCGTGGCCAGGCTCGGGTTACTTTGACCTATGGCGTCGGTCAGGATATGGATGCAGCTTTAGTAAAGCTTATCGGTCAATTGGCCCGAGTCTCTGGTCTACCAAGTGACGCAAAGCAACCTGAAGTTCGGACATCGAATTCGGATGACTCACCGATCGCGAGAATGGCGCTGGTTGCTCAAGATGGTGTTGAGATTGACATCGATACACTGGGTCAATTTGTTGATACCGTCATTCTTGAGCCGCTCAGTCGAATCAGCGGCATCGCTGAAGTGACTTCAAGAGGTGGCGCAGCTCGCGAAATACGGATTGCACTTGATATCGATCGTGTTGCTGAATTTGGACTGTCGATTGCTGAAGTGGCGGATGCCATTCGCGCCTCGTCCGCTGAGGTGACAGCGGGAGAGATCACAGAGGGTAACCGCAGTTTTACACTGAGGACGGAGGCAATCAGTTACACACCAGACACTGCTCGAGAGCTTGTTGTTCGGACTGATCTTCGCGATGGTCGCATCTTCAATGTTAAGTTGTCAGACATTGCTGATATTGAGCTGGGATATAAGACGCCAAGTAGTTTCCGTCGGCTGAATGGCAAGCCAGCAATTACCTTTGCGGTGCTCAGAGAACCTGCCTCGAATGTTGTCACGACACTCGAACGACTTAAAAACGAAGTCGATGCATTAAACGCGGGCGTACTTGCTGAGCAAGGGCTCGATTTACGTATTGTTTATGATGAAACGGTGTATATCGGATCAGCGCTGGATCTGGTGCAAAACAACATCATGATTGGCGGTATTTTGGCGATCGTGGTTCTCTTGACTTTTTTACGTTCGTTAGCGCCAACAGCCATTGTGATGATCGCGATCCCGGTGTCGATCATCTCGACCTTTGTGGTGATCGCAGGACTTGGTTTATCAATAAATGTGATCTCGCTTGCCGGGCTCGCATTCGCTGTTGGGATGGTTGTCGATGCGTCCATCGTGAGCCTTGAGAACATTTACCGACTGAAGCAGTCTGGTTTTCCGACTTTGAAGGCCGCTTACTGGGGAGCGCGCCAGGTTTGGGCGCCAATCTTGGGTTCAGCACTGACGACGGTTGTTGTCTTTATCCCCATCTTGATATTAGACCTCCCTGTCGGTCAGCTTTTTAGAGATATTGCAGTCGCTATCAGTGCATCGGTCATTGTGTCTGTGATTGTTTCAGTGACCGTGATTCCAGCGCTGGCGTCTTGGTTGATTAAAGATGTGCGACGTTTTGATCAGCAAACTCGCATTCCAGTGATCGATACGCTAGCCCGAGGATTTAAGCATTTGGTGATGTCGTATTGTCGGATTGTTGTGCAATCAACGGCTGGAGGGTTAGTGGTTGTCTTTGCCCTGATCGCAGGCTCAGTCGCGACCCTCATGATAATGATGCCGCCGTTGGATTATTTGCCCGATGGCAACAGAAACTTTGTATTTGGACGCATCTCAGTTCCACCTGGCTACACGCGCGAAGCCACCGTCAATTTTGCGCAGTCGATGGAAGATGTCGCCCGCCCACTCTGGGAAAATCCCAATCCAGAAAAGCTTCCGCATATCGATCGCTTTTTCTTCGTCGCCTATAACGGAGGTGCCTTTGCTGGTGCTGCGACAGAAGATGCAGGACGAATTCGTGAGCTGATTCCAGTGTTATCTGAACCAGTGGCCAAAGCGCCAGGAGCCCGTGCCTTTGTGACCCAAGCATCGTTGTTTGGTCGGTCAGTTGGAGGGTCACGTGGTATTTTGATTGATGTACTCGGACCCGACTATGAAACAGTTGAACCTGCCTTCCGCAGTATTAGACGACAAGTCAGCGAGTTATTTCCGAGGAAAGCCGGTCACCAGATCCGTGTTCGACCGTCAGCAAATGCGGTGGGTCCCGAGTTAGTTGTCAGGCCAGATCGCGATGCACTGGCTCGTGCCGGCGTTTCTGCACGAGATTTTGCACAAGCTCTCGATGTCTACAACGATGGCATTCTGGTTCGAGAGATACCACTGGGTGGAGAGTTGGTTGAATTAGTCTTAACAACCAAGACTCGAGAGACTTCGAAAATCGAAGATATTGCGGATATTCCAGTGATCGCTCGAGACGGATCTTTGGTGAAGGTCGGTCAAGTTGCCGAGGTATCGATCGAGTCGGCGCCGAATCAATTATTACGAAAAGCCGGTCGTCGTGCTGTAACGATTGAATTACGCCTGCATGAGTCGATTCCATTGGAAACAGCGATTGCTGAAATCAATGAAAAAGTTGTGACTCCATTCAATATCAATTCGAAAAATGGTGTCAGACTTGCGCTGTCAGGAGCTGCTGATGAGCTATCAAAAGCCTGGACCGCGATGCAAACGAACGTTGTTTTGGCGGTCGCTGTGATTTACCTACTATTGGTGATTTTGTTAAAAAGTTTCGCCTTGCCGCTCGTCATTCTCGTCACTGTGCCAATCGCAGCAACCGGCGGAATTCTTGGCTTAGCCTTATTGAACCTCTATATGGATCAGCCATTGGATATGTTGACGATGCTCGGCTTTATTATTCTCACGGGTGTGGTCGTCAACAATGCGATTTTGATGGTTGAGCAAACGCTATGGCATATCCAACATGATGCAATGGATTCAGCTGCCGCAATACTGGAAGCGACCAGTAATCGAATTCGTCCAATATTCATGTCGACACTCACCAGCCTGTTTGGTTTATTGCCGTTGATTGTTTTCCCAGGTGCAGGTTCTGAATTGTATCGAGGAATTGGGATTGTGGTGTTTGGTGGTCTGCTGTTATCGACCGTTTTGGCGCTGTTTTTCATTCCACCATTGATGGCTGTTTTGATGAAACGATACAAACCAGGCTCACCGATCGGTGATATGACCGAAGAGATGACAGCACCTCTTTCGCAAACTGCCTGACGGGACGCTCGAGATTCGATAGAATCTCGAGCTTTTCAATCTCACCGAGACCATGCATGGAAATAAATGCCCGTAATACAATGATGGCAGACCTCAAAGCGCGTACCGACGTGCTGAGGGGGTATCTTTGACTATACAGCGAAGCGCGAACGACTCGACGAAGTCAATTTAGAGCTCGAAGATCCAAACGTTTGGAATGATCCGGCTAAAGCACAAGCACTTGGTCGCGAGCGCGCAAGCTTAGAAGCTGTCGTCGAGACGATTGATGAGTTGGATCAAAGTCTTGCCGACCAGACCGAGCTAACTGAAATGTTACTTGAAGAAGGCGACCAAGATGGACTCGCCGAAGTCGATGAAGAACTTGAGCATTTAGAAACCTTGGTTGCTGGACTTGAGTTCCGCCGAATGTTTTCGGGTGAAGCTGACAGCAATAATTGTTATCTCGATATTCAGGCGGGTTCAGGAGGCACTGAAGCGCAAGACTGGGCGAATATGTTACTTCGCATGTATCTCCGCTGGTCGGAGAAAAAAGGGTTTAAGGTTGAGGTCGTCGAGGTTTCAGAGGGTGAGGTCGCAGGAATCAAGAGTGCGACCATTCATGTGCAAGGTGAATATGCCTTCGGCTGGCTGCGGACAGAGACAGGTGTCCACCGTTTGGTTCGTAAGAGTCCTTTTGACTCTGGTGCACGCCGCCATACGTCGTTTTCTTCAGTTTTCGCCTCGCCTGAAATCGATGACAACGTAGAAATTGAAATCGATCCATCTGACCTTCGCATTGATACCTACCGGGCGTCGGGAGCCGGTGGTCAGCACGTCAATAGAACGGATTCTGCGGTTCGGATTACGCATGAACCGAGTGGAATTGTGGTGCAATGCCAAAGTCAGCGTTCGCAGCACCAGAATAAGGATTTCGCGATGAAACAACTACGCGCTAAGTTGTATGAACGTGAGATGGATGCGAGACGTGCTGAAGCCCAAGCCCTTGAGGACTCAAAAGCAGATATTGGCTGGGGTAGTCAGATTCGTTCTTATGTCTTGGATTCAAGTCGAATTAAGGATTTGAGAACAGGCGTTGAGACCTCCAACACGCAATCCGTGTTGGATGGTGCGTTAGATCCATTTATTGAAGCAAGTTTGAAGCAGGGACTGTAATGACTGATCACACCACCCCAGAGATCGAAGTCGATGAGAATCAACTGATCGCTGAGAGACAGAAAAAACTCTCTCTGATTCGCGATGCCGAGGGACCCACCTTTCCGAACGACTTCAGACGGAGCCACTTAGCACTTGATCTTGCACAAATGTACGGGTCTGACGAGAAAGAGACCTTGGCTGAGAAAGGGGTGGAAGTCGCTGTCTGTGGTCGTGTGATGTTACGTCGAATCATGGGAAAAGCGAGCTTCTTAACGATTCAGGATGCCAGTGGGCGTATCCAACTTTACGCTCGAAAAGCCGATCTTCCTGACGGTGTTTATGACGACTTTAAGACCTGGGATCTGGGCGACATTGTCGGTGGCCGGGGGACCTTATTTAAAACCAATACCGGAGAGTTATCGGTTCACTTGACCGAGATTCGGTTACTCACCAAATCATTGCGTCCTCTGCCAGATAAACATAAAGGCCTCACGGATACAGAGCAGCGTTATCGACAGCGCTACGTTGATCTCATGACCAACGATGAGACACGTCACGTGTTTACCTTGCGTTCAAAGGTGATCGCAGCGATCCGTCATTTTTTTGAATCACGCGATTTCTTGGAAGTCGAAACACCGATGTTGCAAGTGATTCCCGGTGGGGCGACGGCGCGCCCTTTTGTTACCCATCACAATGCACTTGATATCGATATGTACCTTCGCATTGCGCCGGAATTGTATTTGAAGCGACTGGTTGTTGGTGGATTCGAGCGGGTATTTGAGATTAACCGAAACTTTCGCAATGAAGGTCTGTCAACTCGTCATAACCCAGAATTCACGATGCTCGAATTTTATTGGGCCTATGCGGATTATCGTGATTTGATCGCGACCACTGAAGCGCTACTACGCGAAGTCGCACACAATGTGTGTGGTAAAACCGTATTCACGCTGGAGGATGGCTCACAAGTCGACTTGGAAGAGTCATTCCATACGTTGACGGTCAAAGAAGCAATTTTGAAGTATTGCGATCAAGCGACAGATGCCGTCCTCGATGATCTGGCACAGGCGACAATGCTCGCTCAATCATTAGGACTGAAAGTTGAATCGTCGTGGGGTCTCGGCAAAGTACAGATTGAGATTTTTGAAGCGGTCGCTGAAGAACAATTGATGCATCCAACGTTTATCACCGAATATCCAGCTGAAGTGAGCCCGCTTGCACGACGCAATGACGAGAATCCGTTTGTCACCGATCGATTTGAATTTTTCATCGGTGGACGGGAACTTGCGAATGGGTTTAGTGAGCTCAATGATGCGGAAGATCAGGCGCAACGTTTCCGCGAACAAGTTGCGCAAAAAGCCGATGGCGATGATGAAGCAATGTTCTATGACGATGATTATGTGCGAGCGCTTGAATATGGGTTGCCGCCAACGGCTGGAGAGGGCATTGGTATTGACCGACTTGTCATGTTTTTAGCTGAGCAGCATTCGATTCGTGATGTCATTCTTTTCCCAGCGATGCGTCCGCAGGGATAACCAGGGGCTGGTCATCGGCGAACCATCGCTGTTGATTTGTTCGCTTTTTTCTCGATGGTGAATTGATGAATCCGTGGATCGCACATCTTGAAAATCAGGATTTGAAATGGATCGTAGACCATGGTCAAGGAGTCTATTTGGATCCGGGGATCGATGTGTATTTCCCGAAGCCGACCTTGATCCTTGACGGACAACTCGAGTGTCGAGGTCATGTTCGGGGTAGTGGTGCATTACTGGGGATTTCAGAATGGTATCTTGAGGTCGAGCGAGGTGCGCTTTGGAGTCTCATGACACCCGTTTGGGCACTCGAGTTACCACTGACCCGTCAACATCGAACGGCCTGGAGCGTTGCGATTGCTGTTGCCATGTCCGCTGAAATTCGGCTTGCACAACCTGATGCCCGTGGCCTCGCTGATGTGGAAGCGGCCCGTTTGAAATTCCGGTATGTTGTGAGTCAGTTAGAGACCACTTTATGAGGGACCAAAGTGGCTGAAGAAACGCGCCAATCGGCGACAGACAGTTTAGGATTACCTCGCCGGATGTGGTGGTTATGGCCATTTGTTGTTCTATTGATTGTGATCTGGGCAATCAGTCTGTGGGCAGTTCGGGTCGCAGATACGCAAACCACGCTTGGTGTTGTGACCTCACACCGTGGGCTTGGCAATACCGCACAGGCTGAAGTCGCACTCTTCGTCCCCTCGACTATTCGCTCACGTGTACTGGGTGAGCGTGTTGATGTGACATGCCAAGACGTGACACTCATCGGTCAAGTGTTTACTGAGTCAGGCGATATGTTGTCTGTTCAAGATATTCGCGACTGGGTTGGAAGCCGATTATTGGCAGAGCGGTTGTTTAATCAAGGTGTTCGATTACAACAGGTTGTCACCGAGTCAGATGTGAATATCCCGGCGCCAGGTGAACATTGTGACGTGACGTTGATTAGCGGGCGTGTTCGTCTCATTGATCTGCTAGGCCGTAGCTTAAACCCATGACAGCGACCTTGGATGGCTTTATTGCAACCGGAGCGACTTTTGAAGCGGTCGCCGATGAAGCTGAATCACTCGGATACCAGTTGAGAGAACGTCGTTTAAAGCCGCCAGTCTCTGGATCTATCTTTGTCGATCAACATGGCCTCTTGCAACGTGTACGTTATCAGCTCTTTGGATGGGTGATGAGTATTGATGGCGACTCAAAAATCCATCTCATTCGGTGGCGAAAGGCGTTTGCGGTCGGCGGATACGTGCTTGAGCCTGAGGTCGCTGATTATCGACTGACCATACAATGGCTCGCCCTGACGTTAGTGGTCCTCGCACGATTACTGCTTGTGCTGCTGGTTAGCATTCTCGGTCAGGTGAATGATTTGTCGTTGACTCCGCTTTGGATTTTAACAGCTCTCATTTTGGCTTCGACAACGTACACGTCAATCACATTAATTCACAGATCGCAGTGGCGAGACCTTGAAGCAGCTTTAGATGCGATGGCGCCTGATTGGATTCCGAGACTGTCCAGAGATGTTGGTGGCCGTATCCTCGCATGTTGCACGGTTCTTGGCATGTTGATGCTTGATAGTGTCCTGCACTTGTCGGCATCAATTTGGGTGGTAGGGCTTGGTTTCTTATTTCTTGATCTGATGCCAACACGTCATTTCAAACAAGCGCGAGCGATTACACAGAAACCTCGGGTCCGGATCGAACGAGAGCCAAGAAAAATGATGGATGAGTTGCTCGAGCTACTTCACATCAAAGGCTCGGGAGTACATGTCTTACGGACACAGGTTCCAGAGATACTCCTGCGCGCGAGCGAAGAACTGGTTCGTCAAGGCCAACCAATTACTGTTCTAGGTCCAGAATCTGAGTTTTTGCCAGGCACTTTAAGGAGTAACTTTGCTTGGGATGCGAGTGACGAGGGTGAATACCATTTCGCTAATTTGATGGAATTGATCGGCATGACTCATTGGCGAGTGCGTTTCGGTGATTCACTCGACTATCAAATCGGACCTGACAATCAAGGACTCTCATCCTCAGAGGCAGCGGCATTGGCAGTCGCTCGAGCACTGGCACAAGGTGCGGACACTCTAATTTTGGTTGATGCGTTAGCGCCTTTGTCGGCTGATCGGCAAATGGAACTACTGAATCGATTAGGGTTTGCGAATTGTCGTATTTTTGTATTTTCCAGCGTGTCTGACTTGTGGGAGGGTGATGTCATTGAGCTCGACTGAAACACAGGTCTTCGAGCTCGCAGCCGGCAATATTTCAGCAGGCCTTGCTAGAGACCGGTTATGGCAAGTCAAAGAAGGCGAGGCGAGACTTCGTCTTCTGATTTCAGACGATGAAATTGGAACCATGCCAGTTCCTGAATCAGGTTGGTTCCTGGTTCCTGAGTCAGAGTATTTACGTATTCAGTTAATCGCAGACACAGCGATCTCATTTGAAAGTCGGCTCCCACTCAGTCTGATCCCGCGACTTGGTGATCTTGGACGTCACCAGTTGATTCAACCCATTCGTCAGATGATGTCGGTCGCAGGCGTCGATGATGGCCTCATCGACTGGAGCGTGAAGTTAGCGCAACCCACCTTCCGGTCTTGGTTCGGGGAGTCATTGGATCAGTCGATCAGATTCGCTCAACCAATGTCGCCCGATATTATGACACCGCTGATCGCTGATCATGTGCCGCGAACAATGTTGGAGCAGGATTCGCTGCCCGAGGAACGTCGCGCGCTACCTGTCTTGGTGACTGCATCGATTGTCTCGATTGTTGCTGTTGTGAGTTGGCTTTGCGCGTTAGTGACTCTCGAAGCACCAGGTTTTGTGCTGAGTTATCACTATTTCACTGTTGCGCTTGGAAGCCTGGGTATTGTTGCGTTGGCTGTTTGGATCATTCATCTGTTCGCCCAGTATTATCGCGACGTATCACTTGTTGGTTTAGCAGCTGCCTTAGCAATGATGATATTGATCCTTCTTTTCGAAGCCCCAACACTTGCCATCTCGCTGATCTTTTCAGGAGGTCTTATCGGTATTGCATATTGGGTTTATGTGCGACGATTACTCACTGAACTTCCGGCGATTGATCAGCCCATGCGCTGGCTATCACTGCGGTTGTCGCGTGATGGAGTGCCTTCCGTCAGAGAACGTGTACTCGAAGTTTGGGATCAGGCGCGTCAGTGGGTCATCGCACGGATTGAATTGGTGGCTGAATACAGCCGATTCAGCCGCGCTGTGATTGCCGCAAGTTTAGTGATTCCGGCGATCGCATCAACGGATGAAACTCGACCTGTTGTTCTAACCGGGTTGTCCCTCGGAGCCCTGCTGTTGCTGGAACGTTTGCGGGCTGCAATGCCAGTGAGCCTTGAGTCGACACCAGAGCAGAGTGATAAAAAAACCGTGCGGCCTTTAGCGCTGAGTGGGGAAGTGCAATATGAGGACGTTGTTTTTCGGCGTCATGCTGGCGAAGCTCCGTTATTCAGTCAACTGAGTTTCCATTGTCCTGATGACAGTTTGGTCCGCATCACCGCTGCTGAGGGTGCTGGTCTCTCAACGCTCAAACATTTATTGCTCCGCCAAGTCACTCCAGAGCGCGGTCTCGTGCGAGTAGGTGGAATGGATGTCGCACGGCTTGACCCGACCGTGCTGGCTTATTCTGTAATTATGCTCGATCATCCGAGAGACGCCGACGTGACGACGGTCGGGGAGTGGTTGTTTATTGAACCGGGCATTGAACCCTCGACGCTTGAGATACATCTGCAAGCATTGTCTGCCAGCCATTGGATTGAATTGTTGCACGATCGCTTGAATGCACCATTGGGAGCTTTGCAATCGATCGCGGGTCCGCACGGAATGAATCGTTTGAAAATCGCACGGGCTTTGTCAAGAAAGGGCCAACTAATGTGGCTTGATCATTGGTTAATTGGTCTTGATCAGCATTCGCGAGCACATGTCATCGATAGTTTGGTCGAACGCTCTGGGACACGATTCGTGGTTGATCGTAACGAATTGCTCAAAGGGCAAGCATCGATTCACTGGGAGGTCTCGCGTGATTGAGCAGCAACTGTTCCTGGGCGCATTGACTGAACAGGAATATCGACATTGGCTCGATAACGCGGTCGTTAAACCATTGCGATCTGGTGAGACGCTCATTGGTGAGGATGATTTTCCCGATATCCATCTCGTTTTGCGTGGTCAATTTGCGATGCGCCGAGGAGAGCGATCGCCGGGTGTTGTCGGTCTGGATGAATTTCTCACCGGTTGGATGACTGATCGGGAGTGGCTTGCTGATCGATCAATGGTCCTGATTTATCTGGATTCAGGTCGATTTGGACAAACGTTATCGATTGATCCACGTCGGAAGCAACTGTTTCACCAAAGTGTCACACCCATGCTGGCTGGTCGCTTGTATCGCGATTTATGTGAGACTCAGACTGTTCCTATTGCTCTCATGCGCGGATTTGAGCGAGGTGTGACGCGTTTCCACGAGCTCCGGCAGACCTTTCTAAAGTGATAAACCAGCAATCATCCAGTCATCAAGGAGAGATTTTTTTATATCTCTCGATCATGATTTGTTTTTGCGTGTTGTATGCACCGCAACCAATGCTTTCGGAGCTCGCTGAGCGCTTTATGGTCTCAAAGCCAGAGGCGGGTCTTTTAGTTTCGGTGACGTTGATACCATTGGCAATCGCACCACTGAGTTATGGCATTTTTCTCAAACAACTGAGTGCACTCACGATATTGAAATGGGCCTTACCGTTGTTGGCGGTTGCGATGGCATGGTCTGGCTTTGTGCAGTCCTACGAAGGCATGCTGATTCTTCGTTTGAGTCAGGGTGCACTGCTTCCCGCGATCATGACTGCAACCATGGCTTATTTGACGTCCGGCCGAGAAGGTCATGAGTTATCAAGAGTCATGGCACTCTATATATCGGCCACAATCTTTGGTGGAATGGCGGGTCGTGTGGTTTCCGGTCAGTTGGCTTCGTATATCGAGTGGGAATGGGTCGCGTCGATGTGGGCGGTCCTTCTTTTGCTGGTGACAATAACACCATGGCGACGGGCAACGCCAAAACCGTTGAATTTGATTAAACCGGATGCGCAACGCATCAAACAGGCAATCACCAGTCGAGGAAATGGTCTGATTTTTCTGTCGGTCTTTTGTATGTTTTGGGTGTTCGCCGGATACCTCAATTACTTGCCATTTCGGATCAATGAGGTCGATCCAGGGGCTTCGACGGGCTTAGTCGGCCAGAGTTATCTTGGATACAGTATTGGGATTGTGTCTGCTTTGACGGCTGGTTGGCTAGCCAAACGATTTGGTGGCCCGATCCGTGTTGCGATGATCGGTTTTATTGTGATGATTGGATCGCTTTTGCTGTCGTTGGGTGATGTGTGGATGTTGATCGCACAGGTATTTGTCATGTGTCTTGGTATGTTTGTGATTCACACCTTGGCTGCTTCAGAAGTCAATCATAACGCCCGTTCGCTGGGTGGTGTTGTCAACGGGCTGTATGTTTCATGCTATTACGCGGGCGGGGCATTTGGCGCTTGGCTGATGGGATATATTTATGAGTTATTTGGCTGGACTTTGTTCTTGATGGTCCTTGCTGCAATCGGAGCAATCGGTGCTTGTTGCATATGGCTGTATGGCCAGATGCATCAGACACGACGACGATAAACCGCCGCATTTTTGTCGTTTTCCCGGCACTCAACTTCGAGAAGAAAGGATCGGTGATTGGTTTGTTCACGGATCCATTTGTCAACATAGTCAAATACAAACTCTGCGGTACGTTCCATGCTGACATTGGGTAAGACACGCAGGTCGACAATTTGTTTGTCATGAAGATCCCGAAAAAGTTGTATTTCAGGATCATCTTCATTGATTAGCGTTGTATGATCAAACCAATAAGAGAGCCAGGATTTGATGTCTGAGAATTCACCAAAATCGACACCAAACCCAGATTCTGTTAACTCCTCGCATCCAAACGTCATTTTAAAACTACGCGAGTAGCCATGGATGAATTTACAATGGCCTTGATGACGCCATTGACGGTGACTACATGGATAGTTGTCGAACGTTTTGATGGTTTGGTACACACTCATTGTTGCAATTATACGAGGTTTCATGATGTCGATGAATTGGAATTCCCCAGCCCACCCTGAATTTTTAACAACAGACAATCGTCGTCTATCAGTGAATCGTATCTTTTGCATCGCCAAAAATTATGAAG
Organism: gamma proteobacterium HIMB30; assembly: GCA_000227525.2. Classification (GTDB taxonomy): domain Bacteria; phylum Pseudomonadota; class Gammaproteobacteria; order Pseudomonadales; family Litorivicinaceae; genus HIMB30. The sequence continues at coordinate 58,897 of AGIG01000002.1, read as the reverse complement.
AGCATGCCAAAGAAATGGGTGGTGAGGTTGATCGTAAAGCGCCGTTTCATTTTCAGAAAAGTTTTGATGCACTGACTTTTGGCCCAGAGGTTCGCTATCCAAGTCACACAGATGACCTGCACCACGAAGTTGAGCTTGTCGCAGTCTTGGGTCACGGAGGGTCTAATTTAAGCCTGGAAGAAGCGCAATCCGCTATCTTCGGTTATGCAGTGGGCCTTGATTTCACGCGTCGTGATCGTCAGGCAGAAGCTAAAGAGAAAGGCCGTCCTTGGGAAATTGCTAAAAATTTTGATGATGCTGGCGTGATGGGTCGGGTGACTCCAAAGGCCGAACTGCCAGCGATGGACAACGCTGCAATTACCCTTGACGTGAATGATCAGCGACGTCAGGCGGGGAACATCAACCAAATGGCGTACAACCCCACTGAGCTCATCGCTTTTCTTTCAACACTCCAGGAGTTGAAAGCAGGTGACTTGATCTTTACGGGAACACCGTCAGGCGTGGGTGCTGTGACTCGTGGTGATCATCTGGTTGGCCGGATCGATGGCTTGGAGGATCTAGCCATTCAGCTTGTTTAAGGGAGTCGAATGCCAATGCGACGGAGAAACTTTTTCTCAAATTCCCAAAAGTACTTAAATTGTCCTGCCATGGTGCCAATGATGATGAGTAAGCATTGATAGACAGGGAAGATCACGAGAATTCGGAGTGGCCAAAAAATCCAGGGCGGCAGCGTCTCTGAATTAATCCCAAAAAAATCAAGAACAGGCCCGGCCGCATACACAGCTGTCGAGCCGGTGACTGCGAACACAATAAAAATAACGATCAACTGTCCAGGTGACTCAGCTTTAAAGACAGACATCAGTTTTTGCATGACGGATCCTGGGGCAGTGCGATGTGTAGAGATGGTCGTTATAAAACCAACGATCGAGCGCGTTGCTTTGCTCGTTCAGAATTGAGTGTATCACCGGCCGCCGCGTAACAGTAACCCAGGAGTAACTCGCTGATGGGATCTTTTGGATTGAGCTCGCGAACTTTCAAAGCTGACTGTACTGCCTGATTGGGTTCTTGATTGGCGACGAGTAATTCAGCCTGAAGACGCCAGACACTGTGTTCATTGGGAAGAATTTTCAAGGCGCGTCGAATGAGCTGTAGCGCCTCTGGAAACTGCTCATTGGCGCCTGCTTTCCTGGCTTCGTTGACAAGTTTCAAACCGGATTCCAGGGTCTTAATTTCCGTTTGAGCGTCGACAAATTCGCGACTCATTGACTGACCAGTCGCTGCAAAACGATTCACTTCTGATTTGATCGCGGCGAGACGCTCACGACTGATCGGGTGAGTTCCGAGTAATTTCCGCGCGACAGAATTTCCACCTGCACCAAGTTTCGCGAGCTTTTCCTGCATGCCAACCGCACCTCGAGGATCAAATCCCGCATGGACCATCAGGTCAACGCCGACCCGATCTGCCTCCAACTCATTGGATTGGCTGTACTGACCCATCAAGATATTCTGACCGAGCCCAATGATTCGATTTGATCCAGGTTTTGTTCCTGGTTCAGAGATCCCGATTTCGATGACTTGTGCGGCCAAACCAACCAAAGCCCCGAATGTCTCGCGACCAGTACCGTGAAGCTCAATACTGTGGGCCATTTCATGGCCTAAAACCGATACCAGCTCCGCCTCAGTTTCAGCTGCTAACACGAGGCCGTAGTTCACTCCCATTTTGCCACCGGGTAGCGCCCAGGCGTTGATGGATCCATCATTGATCAACCGAATTTCCCAAGGGAATGGGGAGTTTGCAGTCCTCGCCAAGCGCTGAATGAGTCCGTTGAGGTAGGCGGAGGTCACTGGAAATTGGGTTAAATCGCCGCCAGATTGTGCTATCGCAAATGGATACTGCCGAATTCCTTTTTGAATCTCTTTCTTTGGATCTGTGACAACTTGGACGACCGAATCGATAGGATCACGAACCGGGTTCTGGCACCCCGTGAGTCCGAAGGCTGCGATTAGAGCGAAAAAAACTCCTAATTTCATAGTTGTTTGATCGGGATTGAACGCTCATTCAATGTGGCATTCGAAATTCCTGCATTATTTTTCAAAAGTGCTTGCTCGGCCCGATAGCTGGAGCGAACCATTGGACCTGAGACAACTTCGAGGAACCCACGCTCGAGCCCCCATTCGCGGTAGCGATCGAAGGCTTCAGGCGCAACGTAGCGATCAACTGGCAAGTGGTTGACCGTGGGTCTGAGATACTGCCCGAAGGTCACAATATCAACATCATGTTCACGCATGTCGTCCATGGCTTGTTTGATTTCATCCTCAGTCTCCCCAAGCCCCAACATCAGACTCGTTTTCGTTAACACTTGCGGACGATGTTGTTTTGCATGTGCAAGCACCGAAAGCGTTTGTTGATAGCTCGCGCGTGGGTCTCGGATTGGATGAGTGAGACGTTCGACTGTCTCAACATTCTGAGCAAACACATCAAGTTCCGAGTCAATGAGTTTCTCAACGTCTGACATGACTCCCTGAAAGTCAGGAGTTAATGCCTCGACAGCTGTTTCTGGGCTTCGTTTTTTTATCGCACGTACAGTTGCAGCGAAATGGTTCGCTCCACCATCACCGAGGTCATCACGATTGACGCTAGTGAGAACCACATACTTGAGGCCCATCAAGGCAACGGATTCGGCAGTATTTTTCGGCTCATCGAGATCGAGCCATCCCTTGGGGTTTCCGGTATCAACTGCACAAAATTGACATGCTCGCGTACAAACCGATCCCATCAGCATGATTGTCGCAGTCCCTGCGCTCCAGCATTCGCCAATGTTAGGACACATCGCCTCTTCGCACACCGTTGACAACCGGTGCGTACGGACGATTTTTTTAACCGCTTGATAGCCCTCGCCACCTGGGCTCACAAAGCGCAACCATTTTGGCTTGTCGCCTCGTGGTGCTTGCTCACCAGTTCGGCGTTTTTGGCCATTTTTGATCGCCTTCACGCCAACGTCGTTGATGATTTTATCGCCACTTTTTGGGCGCGCTTTGTATTCTGTCATGCGGCTTCCGTTGGTTTATCGGTGTACTCCGAAAGTGGTGGACAACTGCACACCAGATTGCGGTCGCCATAGACATTATCAATTCGAGCCACAGGCGGCCAGTAGCGATCGGTCTTCAACGAGCTTAACGGGAATGCGGCCTGCTGACGTGAGAACGTATGAGGCCATTGATCCGCGGCGACCGCCTCAACGGTGTAAGGAGCATGGCGAAGAATCGAGTTGTCCGCTGATCCATTGCCTGATTCGATCGCTGCGATTTCGTGACGAATGGCAATCATGGCTTCACAGAATCTATCGAGTTCACTCAGTGGCTCACTCTCGGTCGGTTCGATCATCAATGTACCGGCTACTGGCCAGCTCATGGTCGGCGCATGGAATCCGTAATCAATCAATCGCTTTGCGATATCGTCCACAGTCACTCCAGCGCTTTCTTTGACCACTCTTGTGTCGAGGATGCATTCGTGCGCGATCAACCCCTGAGCATCCGTGTACAAGATCGGATAGTGTGGCGCTAAGCGCTTGGCGATGTAGTTCGCCGATAAAATGGCATTCTCGGTCGCATCTGTCAGGCCATCAGGGCCCATCATGCGGATATACATCCAAGAGATTGGCAAAATCATCGCTGAGCCGAATGGCGCCGCCGATACAGGACCCACCGGCGATTCAGATGGCAATTCAGGATGTCCCGGCATGAAAGGCGTTAAGTGTTCAGCAACACCAATTGGACCAACACCTGGACCACCTCCACCGTGTGGAATACAGAATGTTTTGTGCAAATTTAGATGGGATACATCAGAGCCAACAAGGCCTGGACTTGTCAGTCCAACTTGCGCATTGAGGTTCGCTCCATCGAGATAGATTTGCCCGCCCACAGAATGCACACGTTGACATACCTCTTGCACATGGGTTTCAAATACCCCGTGTGTCGATGGATAGGTGATCATGAGGCACGACACTTTGGTTCCGTATTGCTCGAGTTTGTCGTTTAGATCGTCGAGATCAATATTTCCGTCTCGGTCACACCCAATGACCACAACATCGAGGCCGACCATTTGTGCAGATGCTGGATTCGTTCCATGCGCCGATGAGGGTACGAGACAAATGGTGCGGTCGGTATCCCCTCGAGAATGATGATACCCCTGTATCGCGAGTAGGCCTGCATACTCACCTTGTGCGCCTGAGTTTGGCTGCAATGAAATACCGGCATAGTCAGTGATTTCAGCCAGCCAGTCATTTAAGTTTTGTATCATCTCCTGGTAACCAAGACGCTGATTGGCCGGAGCAAATGGATGAATATTCGCAAATTCAGGCCAAGTGATTGGTGCCATCTCAGAAGCCGCATTTAACTTCATTGTGCACGATCCCAACGGAATCATTGCGCGATCGAGGGCGAGGTCACGATCGGATAATTTTCGTAGGTACCGCATCATCTCGGTTTCAGAATGATGCGAATTAAAAGCCTCTTGAGTCATGAAATCGGTCTGTCGGTGCAACTGCTTGGGAAGCGTCACGCCACCTTCACCCAACTCAATTCCAAATACTGAAGCCAGTGTCTCGAGTTCGCCATCATTGGAGGCTTCATCAAACGACACAGAAACCGTCGTCTCATTGGCTTTATGGATGTTAAACCCACTTTTGAGCGCTTGACTGACAATAGCATCAGCATCAGCTACCCGCACTGATACCGTATCGAAAAAGGTTTGGTTGACCGTATTCCCCTGAGCCTTGATTCCCTGATGGAAGCGGGATGCAAGGTGATGCACGCGTTCCGCCTGCGCAGTCAAGCCTGATGGACCGTGATAGCACGCATAAAATCCAGCAATGTTGGCCAGTAGTACTTGCGCGGTGCAAATGTTGCTTGTCGCTTTTTCGCGCCGGATGTGTTGTTCACGCGTTTGCAGCGTGAGGCGGAAGGCGTCACGTCCCTCTGAGTCAATCGACTGTCCGACAAGGCGGCCAGGGATGTTCCGTTTCAGTTTGTCGGCCACAGCAAAAAATGCTGCGTGTGGCCCGCCGTTGCCCATTGGGACGCCAAAACGTTGTGTCGAGCCGAGGCAAATGTCCGCACCTAAATGTCCTGGTCCCTCTAATAGAGTGAGACTCAAAATATCAGCGGTGACGATCGTCAGAATGCCTTTGTCTTTGGCTTTTTGAATGATCGGTGCAAGATCAACCACTGATCCATCGTGACCGGTATATTGAACGATAAGACCAAACGCATCGTCGAAATCGGGACTGTTGTGGGCATCAAACTCGATCAATTCGAATCCGAGGGGTTTGGCGCGAGTTTCAATCACAGCACGTGTTTGTGTAAATAAATTCGAGGCCACGTAGAAGCGTTTTGATTTGGATTTGGAGCTTCGCTCGCAGAGCGTCATTGCTTCTGCAGCTGCAGTACCTTCGTCGAGCAGTGATGCGTTGGCGACAGCCATTCCAGTCAATTCAACGACCATCGTTTGATAGTTGAAGAGCGCCTCCAGACGACCTTGCGAAATCTCGGGTTGATAGGGGGTATAGGCCGTATACCACGCAGGATTCTCAAGCACATTTCGCTGAATCACCGCCGGTGTCAGCGTGTGGTAATACCCCTGACCAATCAGCGTTCGCACGACCTGATTCTTTGAGGCAATGGCCTTGAGCTCAGCAAGCGCATCGACTTCTGAGACTGCATGAGGAAGAGACATCCGTGTCCGTTTACGAATATTCTCGGGAACCACTTGTGTTGCGAGTTCATCCATCGATTGAAGCCCCAGTGTTTGGAGCATCAAAGCCCGGTCCTCATCGGATAAGCCGATGTGGCGGTCACGAAATGTCTTTTCCTGATTCACTAAAACTACCCCTTACAACTCTTCCTGAATGAATGCTTGATAGTCAGCTTCGTCAAGCAAATCATCGAGCTCAGATGGATCAGATAACTGCATTTTGAAGAACCAACCGTCATTCTCCGGGTCTTCATTGACAAGCTCTGGTCGTTCTGAAAGTTCGCTATTGGATTCGATAATCGTTCCAGTGACTGGGGCATAAATGTCACTGGCTGCTTTGACTGATTCAACAACCGCCACTTCTGCACCTTGATCAGCAGACGTATCGGCTTCGGGAAGTTCGACAAAGACAACATCACCAAGTTGTTCTTGAGCATAAAAAGTAATGCCGACGGTGGCTAAATCACCTTCGATACGGATCCATTCGTGCTCGCGTGTATATTTAACAGTCATAACAGGGTCCTTTTTGTGGCTTACAGTGAGCGTACGTAGCGCTGTTGAACAAAGATTGGGTCACAGACAGTGCACGGGAGTGATTTGCCTCTAACCTCTGCAAATAATTCAGTACCGGGTGTACTCATATTGTGAGTGACATAGCCCATGGCAATAGGTCCTTCAAAGGTTGGTCCGAATCCACCAGAAGTGATTTCGCCAACCTCATCCCCTGCGCTGTTTTTAAGTAGAGTGTGATCTCGAAGTGGTGTGCGACCGTCGGCAGGCGCAATGCCAACTCGCTTGCGCGGTGGTCCGTCATTGATTTGCTGAAGAATGGTGTCTGCTCCTAGAAAGCCACCATTTGTCCGGCGACGCTTTTGAATCGACCAGAGAAGATCGGCTTCGATTGGCGTGGTTTCGATTGTCAGGTCATTTCCGTAGAGACACAGACCGGTTTCCAGCCGCAATGAATTTCTCGCACCAAGACCGACCCAAGTCGTTTCTTCAAGTGTGGTTAATGCCTCTGCAAGCTCTTGAGCGTGTGTATTTGCAATCGAAATTTCGTAACCGTCTTCGCCGGTGTAGCCGCAACAAGACAGCGTAATGGGGTGACCGCTCCACGTGGTCTGAACCGCGCGCATAAAAACAAGCTCGCCTGCCTCCGGCATCATCCGTGTCAACGCATCGCGCGCTCTTGGGCCTTGCACTGCGATCAATGCATGCGTATCCAGATAGTTCATTTGAATTGAGTCGGGCAGCATTGCCCGCATATGTTCCATATCGACGTGCTTACAGGCTCCATTGACGACAAGCCCCCATGTGGTGTCATTCCAGCGGGTCAACATCAAATCATCCAGAATTCCACCGTTATTGAGCGTCAACTGAGAATAACGGATCTGTCCGGGCGCCATTTCCTGAAGCGCGGCTGGAACCAGTGTCTCAAGCGCTTCGGTAATGCCGGGCCCCTCGACCAGCAGTTGACCCATGTGTGACACATCAAACAAACCAACCGACTCGCGGGTATGGAGATGTTCGCCTTTGACACCAAGGGGGTATTGAATGGGCATTTTGTAGCCGGCAAATGGGGCGAACTTCGCACCTTGCTCCGTATGGAATGATTCGAGTGCTAGTGAGTGTAGATCTGTCATGCATGCTCCTTGCAGGCTGTTTCGCATGACCCATCTGTCATTGACCTGAGAGATTCAGGATACATCCCTTACTCCTTCGGTGAGCGTAGTCAGCTACTTTCCAGATCCTCGCGACGACGTAACGGTCCTGTTGCCTGAGAGTTTCCGGGTCGGTTGCTCCTTCGGCGGCTTACGCACTCTCCCGATACGACGTGTGTTATGAAGAACACTGAGGAGGGAGAATGATGACGGAAAGCCCGGCAATCCGCAAGTTCAGGATGTGGATCGATAAACCTTTAGGTGCTCGTAATGAGGCTGCCTGATGACGACCTCACTCGCCAAATTTAGATCGCATTGTCTTTTCACTTGAGAAGATGCTTCAATCGCTCTCCTTGTCGAATGCAAAGTCTGTGGAGAGGGGATGTCAGAGCAAATTCAATTCGCAATGCAGAACTGGTCCATTGAGTTCACTCCATCAAAGAAAACAAAAATTGAGGACTTCAGGCGCATATTACCGATTGGAACGACAGTGAATGTGACTGCGATTCCAGGCGCGGATCCGGCGTTGATGACGGCGACAGTTCAACAACTTGCGGCCCAAGAAATGAATCCTGTACCGCATATTGCGGCTCGAGGTCTCGCATCGATCAGCGTGCTCGAGAACATGCTTGCCTCTTACCGAGAGGTCGATGTCACCGAAATTCTATTAATCGCCGGCGGGTATCAGTCTCCTGTGGGTGATTTTAAAAGCGCCATCGAGGTCCTTGAGACTGGATTGTTGCAACAGGTCGGAATTCGCAAGATTGGGGTTGCCGGCCACCCCGAAGGCAGTCCGGATATTCCAGAGGCAGAGTTGAAAAAAGCCCTCAAACAAAAAAATCAGTTTGCACAAGAAACGGGTATAGCAATGTATCTGGAGACACAGTTTTGTTTTGATGCTCAAGCTATTGTTCGTTGGGAATCTGAGATTCGAGCGGATGGTAACCAGTTACCGATTCGGGTTGGTTTAGCGGGCCCAGCTCAGTTGAAGACGCTTTTGCATTTTGCATTGATTTCCGGCGTCGGTCCGTCGTTACAGTTCTTGAAAAAACAGGCACGTCACGTGACTAAATTACTGTCAGTTCAAGATCCGTACGATTTGATCGCTGATCTCGCACCACACGTCAACCAACACTCTCCATCCCAGTTACAGTCGCTACACTTTTATTCGTTTGGTGATTTTTCGCAAACCGCCAGATTCGCACTCAAACTTGCGATGTCTGGAACGCGATAGGGGGTTGCGTCCAAGAGCTTTAGCAAAGCATGTGCCTTGGTAATGATGGTCAAGCATGACTCTTGAGCGAACCACGGCGATCCAAAAGTGATGCCTACCACCTCTCGAACCGGCAAGCGCGTTGTGCATCAAACTGATTCAACTGCATTTGCGAAAGATGACTTCGACACGGGATGAGGCGAGTCAGAGTGTGCAGATTGACTTGACGTGACGATTCCGGGATAACGGTGGTTAGCGGACAATTTCAACAATAATTAGAAGAGTGTGCTTGACATGCCTATCCAACTTTCAGTTGGCCCGCGGGTCCGAAAAAGTCCTTTTTTTGAGGCGGCCATCCGCGACGGATTGCAAGCCGCCTCGGTCTATAACCACATGTATATGCCGACAAGTTACGGCGATCCGGTCGCTGAATATGAACGACTCATTCACGGGGTCGCAATGTGGGATGTGGGTGTTGAGCGGCAGGTTGCGCTGAAAGGCCCCGACTCTCTCGCTTTAGCGAGATTACTGACGGGACGTAACCTCGATGGTCTGACAATCGGCCAAGGTAAGTATGCGCCCTTATGTGATTTCCACGGCCGATTGATCAACGATCCCGTGTTATTGCAAGTGGCGGATGATGAGATTTGGCTTTCCATTGCTGATTACGATATTGCATTGTGGGCCGCCGGGATTGCTGGCGCGTACGCATTGGATGTTGAGGTCATTGAGCCGGATGTGTCTCCTTTGGCTGTTCAAGGTCCCAAAGCGGAGGCCGTCTTGGTTGAACTCTTTGGTCACTGGATCAGTGATCTCAAATATTTCGGATTTCAAAAAACAATGCTGGGATCAATTCCCGTCATTGTTGCCCGTTCAGGTTGGTCGAAGCAGGGTGGCTACGAAATTTATTTGATGGACAGTCGATTTGGAACAGCGCTCTGGGAGCAAGTGAAAGAAGCAGGTCGGGCCTACCAGATTGGGCCTGGGGCGCCAAACTACATTGAGCGGGTTGAAAGTGGATTAATTTCCTATGGTGCTGACACCGACGACAAGAGCAATCCATTTGAACTGGGATTGGATCGATTTATTGATCTTGAGCAATCGTCGGATTTTATCGGAAAGGATGCGCTTCTGAAGATTCGCGACCATGGCGTGAATCGACGATTCAAAGGAATTCTTATGGATGGTCCAAAACTTACAGGGACCAACGAGCATCGATGGCAGATCAGTCAACAAGGGCGTGATGTTGGCTATGTGTCTGCAGCAGCATTCAGCCCACGACTTGACTCAAACATCGCTGTTGGAATGGTGTCGGTCGAGGCGATGCAAACTGAAGCGCGATTCGACGTGCATTGTGAGGATTGTGTTCGGTCAGGAATCGCAGTCGATCTACCCTTAATTTAGCGTTGGAGGTGTCATGGCAAATATCGATCAACTAAACCAGCATATGACAAGCCCTACAGCGGCTAATTTTGTTCCCCTCAGCCCGTTATCCTTTATTAAGCGAACGGCGCAGGTTTTTGGTGATCAGACGGCAACAATTTACAACGGACGACAGCAGTCGTGGCGACAGATCTACCAACGCTGTTGTGCATTTTCTGATGCACTGAGACGAAATGGGGTGGAAAAAGGCGATGTTGTTAGTGTGTTGGCATTTAATACCCCTGAGATGATTGAACTGCAGTTCTCTGTTGCAATGGCTGGCGGTGTGCTCAATACCATTAATACACGTTTGGATCCTGAGACGATTGCGGGGATTCTTAATCACGCCGAGCCAGAAACCCTGGTGTTTGATGCGGAGTTAGGTGATGTTCTAGTCGATGCATTGTCGCGATGCACCCATCAACCAGCGCATCTGTTGGTAATTTCTTCTCCAGGCCTGGATTTGCCTGATCAGCTTACCGACGTCATCGATTATGAGGATTTTGTCGAGACGGGAGATCCAGCGTCAGCTTGGTCGCTGCCGGCATCAGAATGGGATGCGTTTGGTTTGAATTACACGTCAGGGACGGGTGGTCGGCCCAAGGGTGTTGTGATCAGCCATCGTGGTGCCTATTTGATGGCGATGGGGACAGTGCCTGCCTGGAATGTCCCGATGCATCCGATCTATCTATACACCGTTCCTCTATTCCACTGTAATGGTTGGGGGCATGCATGGATGAACGCGCTGGTCGCGGGAACGATCATCTGTTTAAAGAAAATTGAAGCGGCCACGATTTTTGATGTCATTTCCAAATATCGGGTGACTCATTTTGGTGGAGCGCCAGTTGTTCTCAGTTTGTTAGTCAATGCGCCGTCAGAACACAAGAAGCAGTTCGATCACCCAGTGCATGTCATGACTGCCGGGGCGCCGCCGCCACCAGCGATTTTGGAGCAGACAGAGCAGTTGGGTTTAGAAGTGATGCAAGTCTATGGTTTGACCGAAACCTACGGCCATATTATGCATTGTGCCTGGAATCCAAGCTGGGATGCGCTTGGATTCTCGGAGCGTGCAGAAATCAAAGCGCGTCAGGGAGTGCAGTTTACCCACACTGAAGAAGTCGAAGTCGTTGACCTTGAACGCGGGGATCCGGTGCCCTGGGATGGCCGTTCAGAAGGTGAAATCGTGATTCGATCGAATACCGTGATGAAGGGATATCACAAAGATCCGATTGCGACGGAGGAAGCGTTCAAAGGTGGTTTTTTCCGTTCCGGTGATGTGGCTGTGAGACATCCAGATGGATATATTGAAATCAAAGATCGTTTGAAGGATGTCATTATTTCAGGTGGCGAAAATATCTCGTCAGTCGAAGTTGAAAATATCTTGTATCGGATTCCAGGGGTCGCTTGTGCGGCGGTTGTCGCCAAAGCGGACGATAAGTGGGGTGAAGTACCTGTAGGCTTTGTTGAATTGTCTCATGACGCCAAGCCGATCAATGAGGCTGAGGTTATTCAATTTTGTCGCCAGCATTTGGCCGGATTTAAAACGCCAAAGCAGATTATCTTCGGCGAGATACCAAAAACATCCACCGGAAAGGTTCAAAAATTTGTCCTTCGCCGTGAGTTGAAACTGAGCTCATGAAAACGCTATCCGAGTATTCATGGTCCGACAGTCTGTTTTGGGGTGTCTTTTACGGCTTGGTTGGACTCAGCTGGTTGATCTTAATTGCCAGCGAATTGGATGGATTGTCATCATTCTCAACACTCATCGATTCAATCTGCGTCTCTGCTGCTGAGGCGAGCTTGGGCGATCTGATGGTGATGTGGGGATTAATGGTGCTGGCGATGATGTTGCCCACTTTTCATGCCCATGCGCGTGTTCATCAGGATATTCGATCAAAGCAGTCATGGCCGTCGCACACCCTTGTTCTGGTGTTGGGATTCTTGTTGATCTGGTCAATTCTCGTGGTGGTCGGCGCGGTCTTTCAACACGCATTGGCAGCCAATGATTTAATCGATTCATCGGGTCGTCAGACCTCGTTGGTCGGCAGTGCGCTGGTCCTACTATTCGCGGGCGCGTATCAGTTTTCAAGTTTGAAGCGAGCCTGTATGACTCAATGTGCGTCACCGATGCATTATTTTTTTAAATATTGGCGGGATCATCATGTCGGAGCACTTCAAATGGGTGTGCATCTGGGTGTCCTGTGTATCGGTTGTTGTTGGGCATTAATGGCTTTGGCGTTTGTCGGAGGAACCATGAATGTCTTTTGGATGGCGATTTTAACGGGCCTGATGATCTTCGATAAGCAGCACTATTTTCATCAGCAATGGTCGACGTCTGTTGGTTGGACGCTTATCGTTACTGGGGTACTCGTTTTATTTATCGCATTGACTCTTGAGGTGATCGTATGAATCAGGCACTACCCAAATGGGAAATCCAAGGCGAATTAATATTGAACTGTAATTGCACAGTATTCTGTCCTTGTGTTGTCAGTCTCGGAGTTCATTACCCGACAGAAGGGCATTGTCAGGCTTGGCTAGGGGTTCATATCGAACAAGGCTTTTATGATGATGTTTCACTTGATTCACTCAATGTCGGAATGGTTCTTGATATCCCCGGCCGAATGTCGAGAGGCGATTGGAAGGTCGGCACTTTTATCGACGACCGTGCTGGCGAACGTGCGTTTCAGGGTCTGAGTCATATTTTTCGAGGGGAAGCTGGAGGGACAACCCGACTCTTTTCAATGCTTGTTAGTGAGCACCTCGGAACAGAGCAGGCCGCAGTCGCTTTTGAACGCAAAGACGATGAGCGGTTGCTCACGGTAGACAAGAAAATCGTCGGCGGAGTGAAACCAATTTCGGGTCCTGATACCTCGAACGATGTGACGGTTAATAACACCAGTTATTGGATGGGGCCTGACATCACTGTGGCCCAGGCGACAAAGGGACGTGTCAGGGCTTTTGGTCGTGTCTGGGACTTTGAGGGTCGCAGCGCTGAGATTTGTCAAATCAATTGGAGTGGGCCACATTAATAAGGGTCGACGGTCGGCTGTCGGCTTCTTGATTAAACAAAGCGCAAATCAGCGGTAAAATTTATGGATGAAAAGTCAACGCAGGTTGCTTAGACTCACCAGCCGATTATTTAATTGACAGACGTTCACGAAGGAGCGCCAGCATGTACGCAAGCACATCGACAATCAATGTCTATGATCCAGATCTCGCGATGGCCATGGCGGCCGAAACGAAGCGCCAGGAAGATCATATTGAATTGATTGCTTCCGAGAATTATGCGAGCCCCCGGGTACTCGAGGCTCAAGGTTCGGATCAAACGAATAAATATGCTGAAGGCTATCCAGGGAAACGCTATTACGGTGGCTGCGAGTATGTGGACGTAGTGGAGCAACTTGCAATCGATCGAGCGAAGGCGCTTTTTGGTGCTGCATACGCAAATGTCCAGCCACACGCGGGTTCGCAAGCCAATGCAGCCGCTTATCTGGCATTGATGTCGGCGGGTGATACGGTGCTTGGAATGTCCTTAGCTGATGGTGGGCACTTGACCCACGGTGCGTCCGTGAATTTCTCAGGCAAAGTCTACAATGCGGTGCAGTATGGGATTGATACCGATGGTTACTTGGACTACAACCAACTGTCTGACCTTGCTGAAGAGCATCGGCCGAAACTGATTTTGGGTGGGTTTTCAGCCTATTCTCGGGTTGTTGACTGGGGAAAGATGCGGGAAATTGCTGATAATGTGGGCGCGTATTTCCTGGTCGATATGGCGCATATTGCGGGTCTCGTTGCAGCTGGCGTGTATCCATCGCCGATCCCACATGCGCATGTGGTGACTACAACAACTCACAAAACGCTTCGTGGCCCACGATCTGGACTAATTTTATCCGGCCAAGACGACGAAACTCTGCACAAGAAACTGAACTCGGCAGTCTTCCCGGGTATGCAAGGTGGACCGTTGATGCATGCGATCGCGGCCAAAGCAGTCGCGTTTAAAGAGGCAATGGAGCCTGGATTCAAAACCTACCAAGAGCAGGTGGTCAAGAACGCACAGGTGATGGCATCGGTTTTCATCGAGCGCGGGTTTAAAATTGTGTCGGGAGGGACAGACAACCACCTCATGCTGGTTGATTTAGTTGCTCAGGGTATCACTGGGAAAGCTGCCGACGCAGCACTCGGGGAATCACATATCACAGTCAATAAAAATGCTGTTCCGAATGATCCTCAGTCTCCATTTGTGACATCGGGCATTCGGATTGGTACCCCTGCTGTGACAACCCGCGGATTCGTTGAGAGCGATTGCCGTGACTTGGCCGGTTTAATTTGTGACGTGCTGGATAACCTCGACGATGAGGCGGTGAAAGCACGCGTCCGCGACCAGGTCAAAGCGATGTGTGATCGCTTACCGGTGTACCGTTAATCATTTGTTCAATTCTGGCGTCTTTTTTGGCCCAGATTGAATTCATCCAACCCCGGAATGCTTTCAGCTCTGCTAAGGTTTCCGGGGTTTTCTCGAGCCCCTCAGGTAGCTCGATGGTTTCCACATGAATCATGACTTTGGGTACTTGCCCCGCTAACAGTTGCCACACACCCAGTTTGGCTCCTGGGTATGCCAGCGTGATGTCGATGATTCCGTCGAGTCGATTGCGCAAACAGTCAAGCGCGAGCTGTGGTCCGCCGACTTTTGGTTTAAGCAAATGCTTATATGGCGAGCGATTCTTTTTGTGCTTTTCGGGTGTAAACCGAGTGCCTTCGGCGTAATTCACAACAACGCACGCTTGATCCGGATTCCTCGAAAGTACCTCATGGGCATAATCAAAATCGCGGTTTTTAAGCTCAGGACGATCTTTGATGTCTTCTTGGGTGTACCGACGCATGATTGGAAAGTCGAGTGCCCAAGCGCAGATGTTGATGACAGGCATGTAGACGAGTTCCCACTTCATGAAAAAGCGTGGCAGCGTTGTTCCCTTACCTAAAACAACCATCACCATCATAATGTCGATCCAGCTTTGATGATTCGCCAAAATGAGATAGGTGCCTTTCGGGTCGAGCTTGTCACCTGTGATGACATACTCTGTTTTTACAGTCGTTAAAAGCCAGCGCATAAAGTCAGCCCAAACGCCTGCGATACCCGCAGCGAGCTGATAACTCAGCTTTTCTGTCGGGGAGAACAGTTTCAGAGGTGAGACGAAGGTTATAAGTAATCCACCCAAAAATGTTGCGACTGCGAGAAAAAAAAGACGTAAAATTGAAATCATGCGTTTAGCCAAAGTGTCATTGCGTGCATAGATTAGCGCGATTAGGCTTCGCGTTCCTTAAGACATTGGATGTTTCATGTTTGACGCAGTCGTCGTAGAACCAACACAACCTGCTGACAGTGCCGTGATATGGCTGCACGGGCTTGGTGCGAGCGGTCATGATTTTGAGCCCGCATTACCGCTTTTAGGTCTGGACAGTCAGGCAACACGCTTTATTTTCCCCCATGCACCGCAGATCCCTGTCACTGTGAATGGCGGCATGGTGATGCCAGCTTGGTATGACATTGAACATATGGATATTAATCGAACGATCGATGTGCGCGGTATTGCTCAGTCCGCTGACCGTGTTGACGCGATCATTCAGGCGCAAATTGACGTTGGGATTGACCCCAATCGGATTATTCTGGTCGGTTTCAGCCAAGGAGGTGCTGTTGCGCTCTACGCTGGAGTGCGCTCGAAGGAACCGTTGGCTGGTGTTCTGGCGTTGTCAACCTACTGGGTTGGCGATCAAGATTCAACGTTGTCCCCCGGTCGAAATCCAGACACTTTACCGATCGAAATTCACCACGGGACGCTTGATCCCGTGGTCCCTTATGTACTTGGAGAGCAAGCACGTGACTCGTTGTCTGCGCTTGGTTATCCGGTCTCGTTTCAGGCGTTTGCCATGCCACATAGCGTGGTGCCTGAACAACTTCGGGCCATCGGACAATGGATGGCATTACGTTTGAACTCCGATTCCCCGACAAGGAGCAAGGAATGAAACAACCTGTACGCGTTTCTGTCACTGGTGCTGCTGGTGCGATTAGCTACACAATTCTCTTTAAAATTGCAGCAGGAGAGCTGCTTGGTAAAGATCAGCCAGTGATCCTTCAGTTGGTGGAGATTCCACCAGCCATGACTGCACTTAACGGTGTTGTCATGGAGCTGATCGACTGTGCATTCCCATTAGTGGCAGGCATTACGACGCATGACAATCCAGAAGACGGCTTTAAGGATGCTGACGTTGTCTTTTTGATTGGTGCTCGCCCACGTGGACCTGGTATGGAACGTGCCGATCTGTTGAAAGAGAATGCAAAGATCTTCTCTGTCCAGGGTAAAGCTTTGAATGACCACGCATCAAAGGATGTGCGTGTATTGGTTGTTGGTAATCCAGCAAATACCAATGCTTTGATCGCAAGCCGGAATGCGCCAACCTTGGATCCACGTCAGTTCACAGCAATGACTCGCCTCGATCACAACCGCGCAGTTGGCATTTTGGCGAATCACTTGGGCGTTCAGCCAACGGATGTTGATAATGCCTACATCTGGGGTAACCACTCGCCAACCCAGTATCCAGATTTGCACCGTGCAACGGTGAAAGGACAGGCTGCGTTAGATCAGATTGACCGTGCCTGGTATGAAAATGATTACATTCCAACTGTCGCCAAACGTGGCGCGGCAATCATTGATGCGCGTGGCGCATCGTCAGCGGCATCTGCCGCACAGGCCGCCATTGATCACATGCGTGACTGGATTCTTGGAAGCAATGGTCAAGTGGTGTCGATGGCCGTTCCTGCAGATGGTTCCTATGGGATTGCTCCTGGAGTCATTTATTCATACCCAGTGGTCTGTGAAGGCGGTGATTACAAAGTCGTTCAGGGTATCGAGGTCAGTGATTTTTCACGTGGCAAAATGGACGCAACCAATGATGAATTGGTCAGTGAACGCGATGCGATCGCGGATCTATTGCCAACAGAGACTGAAGCGAAACTCAACTCAGTCTCGCATCCTGCCGCATAATCGGTAACTATAAACGAAAAGGGGCATGTGCCCCTGATCGTTTGGAGTTGCCCATGAATACTCAGCGAGTTTGGTTCGCGTTTTTTATTGTCCTTGCTCTGACACTGAATTTTGGTTTCTTCGTCGGAGAAATCGACAATCCGCTGCATCATAATCCTTACGAATTGTTCTTTGCGCTGATCGTATCGCTGATTGCGACGGTTCTTAAAATTGGTGATCGTTCGCATTTGGGTGCTGTGTTATTGGCCACCAGTTTAGTCGCTGATCTCCAATTGATTGTGGCCGCGGTGATGTGGGGATATGCGGCGCAAGTCACTGGTGAGGTCTCGGTTAGTGTCATGGCCAGCATTGTTTCACTGGCAGGCGGCGCGATGCTTGCGAATATCACCAGCGTCATTTTGTTAATTGCAGAGACCATCCAATTAAAACGTTAATGAAGTTCAATATGCGACGTCGATCGCGAATTCGTGGTGCAGCGATGTGGTTGTTACTGCTGGAGCTTCGTACACCACTCATCACGCTGATTGTGACCTACTCAATCAGTGTTCTCGGTCTAATCCTCATTCCGGGAGCGACGCATGAGGGTGCTGCCTATCACCTCTCATTTCTAGACGCCTTTTATTTGGTGAGCTACACAGCGACCACAATCGGGTTTGGAGAAACCCCTTATCCGTTTACTCCAAGCCAGAAACTATGGATGTTATTTGTGATGTATTCGACTGTGATCGCCTGGCTTTATGCGATTGGTTCTGTTTTGGCAGTGCTTTCGGATCCTGCTTTTCGACGGTTACGCTCTTATCAACGATCGGTTTCACGAATTCATGGTGTGAAGGATCCTTATTGGATTGTTTGTGGCTATGGAGGGGCGGGTAGTCAACTGATTCGCTTTTTGGATCAGTCAGGCAGTCGCTGTGTGATGGTTGAAGCAAACGCCGCGCGAGCAGATGCAGCCAGACTGTCTGACTTGAGCTACGAGCTCACGATTCTGGTTGGCGATGTCGCAGAGCCACAGACGTTGGTTGATGCAGGAGTCCAGCGCGCATTATGTCGTGGTGTTCTCGCTTTAACAGATCACGATCAAGTCAACCTGACTGTCGCGACCAACACGCGCATCCTTGCACCACGAGTGGCTGTGTATGCGCGCTCGGCAACAGACGCGAATACGCGCAATTTGCGGAGTTTTGATACGGAGGTTGTGGTTGATCCGTTTCGGGTTGCAGCACGTAGCGTGACACAATTGATCCGTCGGCCAAACGCATATGCGCTCTACCATGAATTGATTGATCCAGATCTCAATCAAATCGAAGTGGTTGAAGTGCCAGTCGCTGGTCATTGGATTCTGTGTGCGACTGGACGGATGGCCGAAACCATGGTCGAAGCTTTTGTCCGTGAGCAAATCCCCTTTTATCTGGTGAGTTCGAGATCACCAGGAATACAGGGCGATTGGCCTTGGATTGCAGGTGTGGGAACTGAGGCGCAAACCTTGCGGGAGGCACGAATCAGTGAAGCGGTTGGTATTTTCGCCGGCACTGACGATGACGGTGATAATTTATCGATTTTGTTAACGGCTCAATCAGAAAATCCAACATTGATCACTGTAGCGCGCAGGAATAAGCCGACCAGTGAACCTGTATTTGGCCAAGGGCATTTTGATTGTGTACTCCGTGAGGGCCGCATCATTGCGCAAGAGATGTATGCGCGATTGACGACACCATTACTGCATCAGTTTTTGGGACAACTCGAGACCATGCCTGAGGCCTTGGTTGATGGAATTATTGAAAAGCTGAATGCCCGGCTTGCTGGAGATCGTCCCGAATTAGCGCATTTCGATTTGACCCTGGATGGCAATGAGGCTCCTGGGGTCATTCCATTTCTACACACCGTGATGACTCCAAAGCTCGGCGATTTACTGGTTGACCCTGGTCTTGATCACCCAAGTATGCCATTGATTTGTTTGCTGTTAATTCGATTAAATGGCGATCAGGTACCTTTTCCCGGTGATGGACTGCCGTTGGAAGAGGGTGACCGGCTTCTGCTTTGGGGCGCGATGGGAGCGCATCATCGGCTGCATTTTCTGGTCAGGCGGGTCGATTTGTTTGAGACCGTACTCTCAGTACGGCATCAAAACACCGCCTGAATCCGAGGTGGCCCAAGATAGTAGCCTTGGCCCTGATGAACGCCGTGGCTTCTGAGCCACTGGTATTGAGAATTGTTTTCGATCCCCTCTGCAATGACATCAATCTGCAATCGGGCAAAGAGTTCGATCAGCGCTGCATAAATCCCGTGATATTGATGGTCAGATGATAGCGTTCGTAACAGAATGTGATCAAGTTTGACCGCGTTCGGTTGGATCCGCATCAAGCGATCGAGATTGGAAGAGAGTGAACTAAAATCATCGAGAATAATTTGTTGGCAGAGCGGTTCTAAGCAACGAACGCGTTTTTCGAACGTAGCGCCTGCCGATTCTTCTGTAAATTCAAGTGAGATTGCTTTATTCGCATCTTGAAGTCGCTTGAGTGCATTTTTGACTTGACGAAAAAATCGATTGGATTCGCTGATCAAGGCCGAGCTGATATTGATGAAGATGGGTGTATTGAAGTGATGGTCTTCAATAAATTGAACAATGTCCTCCAATGCGTCTCTATGAGTACCTTCATGAGATTGCATGCTTTGGTACCTAAGGGCGCTGTGAAATAACTCATGGCCACTTGGTTGGTGAGTTATCAGGTTGATAATTGGCTGGCTTCGGAGTGATGGCATCAGAATTCCTTTTGGATATTTCTGAGACTATAGCCAGAGATGTTGAGTTGACCTGGAAATAAAAAAGCCCGCTACACAATAGCGGGCTTTTTGGTTCCAAAGAACTGAGTTAGAACTGTTCTTCTTCAGTTGAACCTGTGAGTGCAGTCACACTTGACTGGCCTCCTTGAATCACGGTTGTGACGTCGTCAAAGTAACCCGTACCAACTTCCTGCTGGTGTGCAACGAATGTGTATCCGCGCTCTGCGGCAGCAAATTCTGGCTCCTGAACCATGTCAACATAATGCTTCATGCCTTCGCCACGCGCATAGTTGTGCGCGAGTTCGAACATGTTGTGCCACATGTTGTGGATACCAGCCAAAGTGATGAACTGATACTTGTAACCCATCGCTGAAAGTTCAGCCTGGAATTTCGCGATCGTTGCGTCATCCAGGTTCTTCTTCCAGTTAAATGATGGCGAACAGTTGTAAGCAAGCAACTGATCTGGATATTTCGCGTGGATGGCGTCAGCGAATTTCTTCGCTTCTTCCAGACATGGGGTCGCAGTTTCACACCACAGCATGTCAGCGTACGGTGCGTAGGCTAGACCACGTGCGATAGCTTGATCAATCCCAGCTTTGACGCGATAGAAACCTTCAGCGGTGCGCTCACCAGTGCAGAATGCCTGATCATAAGGATCGCAGTCTGACGTGAGTAGATCGGCAGCGTTGGCATCAGTCCGTGCTAAAACGACAGTTGGCGTACCTGCAACGTCAGCAGCCAAACGCGCAGCGATCAACTTTTGAACCGCTTCTTGTGTCGGGACAAGAACCTTGCCGCCCATGTGACCACATTTTTTAACAGACGCGAGCTGGTCTTCGAAGTGCACGCCAGCCGCGCCAGCCTCGATCATTGATTTCATCAGCTCATATGCATTCAGAACGCCACCGAAGCCTGCTTCAGCGTCAGCAACGACTGGTGCGAAGTAATCAACATAATCGGCATCGCCAGGATTCTTGCCAGCTTTCCACTGGATTTGATCTGCGCGACGGAATGCATTGTTGATCCGCTGCACAACAGTAGGTACAGAATTCACCGCGTAAAGCGACTGATCTGGATACATTGACAGACTGGTGTTGTTGTCGGCGGCAACCTGCCAACCCGATAGATAAATTGCTTCGATACCAGCTTTGACTTGCTGCATTGCCTGACCTGCTGTCAGCGCACCGAGGCAGTTGACGTAACCTTTTTTAGCATCGCCGTTCACAAGGCTCCACAGTTTGCGAGCACCGCGATCGGCAAGTGTGTTGGCTGGCTGAACACTTCCGCGTAAACGGACCACGTCTTCGGCGGAATAGGTACGCTTAACGCCCTTCCAACGTGGATTTTCAGCCCAATCTTTCTCAATAGCAGCAATCTGCTGTTCGCGCGTCATTTCCATGAAATCACCCCCTCTGCATCAGGTGAAATTAATGCTCTTCGGTACGCGATGCCGAAGAACCCACAAATTTTGTGCGACTGCACACCCGTTTGAGTCTTGATCGTCCTGATCAAATCGGTTGCTCAAATCGAGGGGGTGTATACTTCCCGAGCAGCGCATCAACTTCCATAGTCCGTTAGCCGTAGTTCATCCATGAACATGACTAACGAGTGGTTAGTGTGCACTGCAATATAAAACGATTTCACACCAATGGTATTATCAGTGACCAAATTTAAATTTTTGGTCATTAAGGAGAGTTTTGAACTGGTTTGTGACTGCCTCCGGATTCGCGATTGCGATGGGGCTAATCGCCGCGATTGGCGCACAGAACGCACATGTGTTGAGACAGGGGATTGCTGGTCGTCAGGTTGCGGTGACTATTTTTGTATGCATCGTATGTGACACTGTCTTGATGGTATCGGGTGTTTACGGCATGGGCGCGATCGTTAAACTGTGGCCACCATTTGAATGGGTGACGCGGGTTGGCGGCGCAATCTTTTTGTTTGCTTTTGGCCTGATGTGTTTTAGGTCTGCTCTTAAGAATCAAGCTCTTGGGATTGAGGGCCGTGTTGTTGAATCCTTTTGGCCGGCGTTCTGGACCATCCTTGGGGTGACATTACTGAACCCTCATGTTTATTTGGATACGCTTGTTTTTATCGGTGGCCTAGGTGCGCAATATGGACCTGAAGATCAATTATCGTTCGCCATTGGAGCCGTGTCGGCGAGTTGGGTGTGGTTTCTGGTACTCGGGTACGGCGCAAGGCTACTGAGACCCACGTTTGAAAATCCCAGAGCATGGACAATTTTGGATATTGGAATCGGTTTGCTTATGTGGTCAATTGCTCTGACGATTCTGCGATAGCCTCGAGTTCACGATACGCATTTCTCGCAAACATCATTGCGCTGATAAAAATAGTGGCCGCCAAAATCGACTCCACAATGCCGAACAATTCTCGACCCTCAGTCATTGCATTTAAAACGCCTGTGGTAAAAAACAAACAGGAGACGAAGCTCAGCCACAAACTCGCTTTGATGTGTTGATTGAGCACTGGCCAAACGAACGCGATCAAGATCAGGGTCACTCCGATCGCTCCCATGACTGTTGCCGGCGGTGTAAGCAACCAAAGCCCGGAAATACGTAGCGCGATCAAGCCGATTAGAGAGATTTTCAGCCAGCCAAAAAACATCAATTTCCGATGGCGATAGGTGTTAGCGTCAGTCATATCGACTCCATTTAGCAAGGCGTTGTCCCAGGCGAACCGCCATTTCGCGTTCATGTTGGCGGAGTGCGTCGGCATCCAAATGAGTGGGGCCATAGGGCGTTCCGCCACCCTCTATCGCGGCCAGACCAGGATCGGAATACGGGCAACCCATCACCACCATCCCATGATGCAGCAGTGGGGTCAGCATGGATTGAAGGACCGCTTCATGACCACCGTGTAATGACGATGCTGATGCGAAAACACCGGCGGGCTTATCAATCATTTCACCAGACAGCCAGAGGTCAGAGGTGGTCTCTAAAAACCCTTTTAGTGGAGCTGCCATCGTACCAAATCGGGACGGAGAACCCAGTGCCAAACCATGACAGTCTCGCAAATCGTCTTTGGTTGCAAAGAGATAACCATCCTCATTCTCAAACTGATCGCCGCTTTGTTCTGCATAACAGGGCGAGAACGCTGGAACGGCTCGCAGTTTTGCCTCGCAGCCCGCGTCTTCAACGCCGGTAGCGACCGCCTCTGCCATTGCGGCAACGTGACCAGTCCGGCTGTAAAAAAGAACTAAAATCTGTGTCATTCAATCGTCATCACAATATCAACAATCTGATCCAGAGGCACATGCGAGGCCTCCTGATCGGTTCTTTGTTTGAGTTCGACTTGTGACTCTTCAAGTGTTTTGCTACTCACCACAATGCGGACTGGGATCCCGATGAGATCCATGTCGGCAAAGCGAGGACCAGGCCCCATATTCCGATCATCGAGTAACACATCGAGACCCTTGGCTTGAAGTTCGCTCTGAATTCGTAGCGCTTGTTCATCAACAGCCGGGTTTTTATTGCCGCCAATTGGCACAACGCAAACGTCAAACGGTGCTAATGAGGATGGCCAGCAGATTCCGCGTTCATCATGACGCTGCTCAATTGCCGCGGCAACAATACGCGTCACTCCGATCCCGTAGCAACCCATATACAGAGTCGACTGTTTACCATGTTCATCGAGCACCGTTGCATTCATTGCCTCAGAATATTTCTGCCCAAGCTGGAATACATGACCAACCTCGATTCCACGACGGATCAGATAGGTCCCTGATCCATCCGGTGTCGGGTCCCCTTCGATGGCATTCCGTAAATCCGCGACTTCGGGCTCATCACAATCACGGTCCCAATTGATACCGAAATAGTGCCACCCATCTTGATTTGCGCCGGCCCCAAAATCAGAGCAGACCGCAGCTTGGCGATCAGCAATGATTGGGATTGGACAGTTAACGGGACCCAGTGAACCAGGTCCTGCGCCCATGATGGATCTGATTTCGCTTTCTGTTGCAAATGCAAGTGGGCTTGCAACCATCGCATGATTTTCCGCTTTGACCTCATTCAATGTGTGGTCACCGCGGATGATGAGGGCAATGAAGTCCGATTCACAAAGATCAGACGCACGGACGATGAGTGTTTTCACCGTTTGCTCGATTGCCAGATCAAAGTCTTTGATGAGTGCTTCGATTGTTTTCTGCGTCGGTGTCTCGACTTTACGCATCGATTCGCCAGGCGCTTGGCGCTTGCCTGAGGCAACACATTCCGCTTTTTCAATGTTGGCTGCGTAGTCAGACCCATCGGAAAACACGATATCGTCCTCACCAGAATCCGCAAGGACATGGAATTCCTGTGATCCACTGCCACCGATCGCTCCTGAGTCTGCGAGTACCGCTCGATAGTCGAGCCCGAATCGATCAAAAATTCGACAATAGGCGTCATACATCGCAAGGTAGCTTTGGCGCATCCCGTCTTCACTGATATCGAATGAATAGGCATCCTTCATGATGAATTCTCTCGAACGCATCACCCCAAACCGTGGTCGAACTTCGTCACGAAATTTGGTCTGAACCTGGTATAAATTGAGTGGTAATTGTTTATAGGAACTGACTTCACGACGGATGATATCCGTGACCACTTCCTCATGCGTTGGCCCCAAGCAGAAGTCCCGTTCATGTCGATCTTGTAGGCGCAGGAGCTCTGGACCAAATTGGGCCCAGCGACCAGACTCCTGCCACAGGTCGGCAGGTTGAACGCCAGACATCAGAATTTCCTGTGCTCCTGCACGGTCCATCTCTTCGCGAACAATCTGTTCAACTTTCTTGAGAACTCGCAAGCCGAGTGGTAACCATGTGTAAAGACCTGAGGCGAGTTGTCGAATCATGCCTGCACGCAACATTAATTTATGGCTGATTACCACCGTGTCAACAGGATCTTCTTTTAATGTTGGCAGTAACAGTTGGGAGGTCCGCATATCGCATCCATATATAATAATTTGGAAAAGATGAAGTATACCGGGCTTCGGCCTTCAGGAGTGGAATGCATCCAGTAGTTTGTTTGGATCGGGGGTTTTCGAGTCAATTCGACGGTGAATTCGGTTGGTTCGCTCGCGGCGAGAAGTACCGGGTTGATCGGTCGGACGAAATCGCGGATGGCTTAGTCTATCTACAAGACCGAGCGAGCCAAGGCGCCTGGATCGTATTCGCTTTGTATTACGAAGCGGGATTTCATCTCATGGAGTTACCTCAACAGCTTCGAGAAAAGCAACAGGCAGCTTGCTACTGTCGCGCGTTGATCTTTGATCAACCGCCACAAGCCATCACTTTGGATCAAGTCGCTACCGTTAGATTACCGCGATGGGAGGAGCCAGAGTTTAGTCGCTACGCAGCCGCCTATGCGTTGATTCAAGAAGCGATTGCCAGTGGCGTTTGTTATCAGGTGAATCACACGTTTCGCGTGTACGGGAAATCTGATGAAGATCCGTGGGAGTTGTATCGAACACTGCTCAAGAATCAGCCTGCAGATTATGGTGGGTTCCTGAATTTTGGTGATACCCAAATCTTGTCGCGTTCTCCTGAGTTATTTCTGGAGAAGAGATCGAATCAATTGCGTTCAGAGCCGATGAAAGGGACATCGCCGCGTCATCAAGATCCAGCCATTGATGATGCTTTATTGGACACCCTATTGTCAGACACCAAGATGCAGGCCGAAAATTTGATGATTGTCGATCTGATTCGTAATGATTTGAGTCGAGTTTCTGAACAACATTCGGTCAACGTCACGCGATTATTTGAGCCACGCCCACTCAAGTCGGTTCATCAGGTGTCGTCTGTGGTTGAATCGACGATTTCCGAAGACGTTGGCGCCAAACATTTGATTCAAGCGCTCTTTCCTTGTGGCTCTGTGGTTGGTGCGCCAAAAGCGAAGGCGTTTGAACTCATACAAGAGCTCGAAGCGGATCAGCGCGGAATCTATACAGGAAGCCTCGGGTTGATCGAGCCTGATGGAGATCTCACCCTATCAGTGGCAATTCGAACGATCGAGCAACAGGCATCTAATCTGGTCCTTGGTTTGGGAAGTGGCTTGGTTGCTGACTCCGTTTTGCAGGATGAATGGCAGGAATGTTTGTTAAAGGGGAAATTCGCTGGCATTTCTTAAATGTGGAGAGATTCGTCGGATAATCTAAACGGCGTGTGCTCATCGCATGCCTGAAAATAGTGATCGATATGCATCTGTTCTTTACGCAAGAACTGTTCGATCGCCCCGGCGAACTCCTGATTTTCAATCCAATGCAAGCTTCGTGTTTTGACCGGTCTAAAACCGCGAGCAATTTTATGTTCACCCTGAGCTCCGGGATCAAAGCGAGCGATCCCTTGCTCGATTGCATCCTCAATCCACTGGTGAAAACAGGTCTCAAAGTGCAGACAATCGACCTCGTATAGAGCACCCCAATAGCGGCCGTAGAGGGTGGTTGCATCACGAAGACAAAATGACATTGCGATTCGTTGATTCTGCCTGATCGCAAAGGCGACTCGGATCGCATCGGGGATCCGTTCAATCGCATATTGAAAAAATTCACGAGTCAAATAGCCAAGACTTCCACGGAGCCGATAGGTCATTTGATAACACTGAAACAGTGTTTCAATCGCCTCATCAGTCATTTCCCTGCCACTTAACCTTTCGAAAGTGATGCCTTGCTCAGCAACACGCCGCCGCTCTCTTCTGGCTTCTTTTCGCCGCTTTGAGTTGAATGTTGCAAGATGATCATCAAAGCATTGAAATCCCTGATTAAACCAGTGAAATTGGACACCAGATCGTTCGAGCCACGAGTCGCCTGCTTGTAAATTTTGCGAGCTCTCCTCGTCTGGAAATAGGATGTGCCAGCTCGAGACTCGTCCCAAGAGTTCTTCTTTAAGTAGGGTCAACAACTGAGTGGTGACTACTTCTCGATCGGCACTTTTTTTGATGAGAATTCGCGGGCCGGTTGCCGGGGTGAATGGAACGGCGGTCACGCATTTCGGATAGTAGTTGAGGCCGTGCCGATGATAAGCGTCAGCCCAGGCCCAATCGAATACATATTCACCGTATGAGTCAGATTTTAAGTAGCAAACCATCGCGCCAATTAATTCATTATTCTCGGTGACAGACGCATAAAGCGGTCTCCAACCTGTGCCCTCTCCAACGCTTTTGGAGTCTTCGAGCGCGGATAGAAACCCGTGCAATAACCCTGGGTAGCACGATGGATTCAAGGCATCCCAAGAAGCTGGAGAGAAGGCATGGATCGACAGGTGAAGCCCTGCTTGCATATGTACCCTTTGTCGCTAGGGCGTCCCTGCTTTTTTGAAAGCTTTGAGCGTCAATGCAAAAAGCCGTTTCTTATCTCTTTTCTTGAGTTGAACCAGTTGATAATCAAGCGAGGGTGCAAGCCAAAATTCAAATTGGCGTTTGGGGTCTGGATTATCATCGGTGAGCATAAACTTCTGTGCGTCAATTTGGCCATAAGGCGTATCGAGCGTCTCAATCTCACCTGCAACCACAGAACGCACTTTGACATCGTTCCCGTCAACCATGGTGATCGACTCAGGCAACGAACGTCCATTTTTCAACAGATAGGCGAGCTGTAAACGGAATCCTAATGGATCGATGGCGGCATCTGGAATCGTCATTTCTGCACGTTCTGGCTCATGGAGCCAAGTCAACGATTGTTTATTCCAGTTGAATCGAAAATTCCGGCCAGTCGTTCGTCCGAGAACGCTCTGCGTGTAGTTGTAATCGAGGGGCTTCCAACCGTTCTCGTTGGTGAATAATAAATGAGTGGTTTCATTTGCTGAGCCAATACTGGCTTTCGCATCGAGGACCATCTCATAGCGATCGCCGTTTTGTTGCAGGGTCTCAATGGCCTCAGCTTCGAGTTTGATTCCTACGCTCCAAATCATGTTGTATTTTGCTTCGTAGCCTTGCGAAAAGGCCGGTG
Organism: gamma proteobacterium HIMB30; assembly: GCA_000227525.2. Lineage (GTDB taxonomy): Bacteria > Pseudomonadota > Gammaproteobacteria > Pseudomonadales > Litorivicinaceae > HIMB30. The sequence goes on along the minus strand of AGIG01000002.1, from coordinate 31,087 downwards.
AAGCAATCAATAAAACAAGCAGTGAAATTCCTCTCAACATGCGACAACTCCCAGTGACAGATCACGAATGACAGCGGGGTACAAACTGTGTTCGGCTTCAAGGACTCTTTGTCGTAGCGACTCTTCAGAGTCGTGAGCATAGATCGGTACCTCAGCTTGACGAATGATGCCGCCTGAATCCAGCTCTTCTGTGACCCAGTGAACAGTCGCACCGGAGGCTGAATCCCCTGCTTCAATCGCACGTCGATGCGTGTTGAGCCCTTTATATTTCGGCAGCAATGATGGATGGACATTGACTAAACGATTGGCATAGTGATTCACAAACTGAGCTGTCAGAATTCGCATAAATCCGGCCAACACAATCAAATCGGCCTCGTAGTTATCAATCACTGATATGAGTGCTCGATCAAATTGACACCGATCGGGATAGCGCTCGTGAGACAATACAGTCGTCGCGATGTTGGCTCGCTTCGCGCGCTCGAGGCCAAACGCCTGCGCTTTGTTGGAGACAACACCAACGATTTCAGCATCACCAAGAAGCCCTTTGATTTGCCAGTCGATGAGAGCCTGAAGATTGCTGCCATCTCCTGAGATTAGGCAAACTACTCGCATTACGCGAACGCTCCAGAAAAAACGACTGAATCGGTCTGTCGTTCGGTGAGCTCGCCAATAATCAGTGGTTCTTCTCCGGTTGAGGTGAGTACCTCGGTGACGTCTTTCACGTGTTGTGGTGCGCAGAACATGACAAACCCAATCCCGCAGTTAAATGTCCTGAGCATCTCGTCGGCACCCACATCACCCTGCGCTTCAAGCCACTGAAAAATCGCCGGACGGGTCCAGCGATCGAGGTCGATATGCGCCGTTAAATAATCGCCAAAAGATCGCGGGAGATTTTCCTGGAATCCACCGCCGGTGATATGAACAGCACCAGTCACATGGCCGGTTGACATGGCTTTCAGCACAGATTTGACATAAATCCGAGTTGGTTGCATGACTGCGTCGAGTACTGTCGAATCCGGGGTGAGCTGTTCGGTTTCAGGATTGATCGCTGCATGCGCAATAATTTTTCGAATCAACGAGTAGCCATTACTGTGAGGCCCTGAGGATGGCAGTCCAATGATGACATCGCCGACGTTGACTCCATTGCCATTGAGAATTTGAGATTCTTCAGCTACCCCAACACAAAAGCCAGCCAGATCGTAGTCACCATGTTGGTACATGCCCGGCATTTCCGCTGTTTCTCCGCCCGCAAGAGCGCAACCAGAGAGTTCGCATCCGTGAGCAATTGATGCGATCACTGTTTCAGCGATATCGACATCGAGCTGACCCGTTGCGTAGTAATCTAGAAAAAACAATGGTTCGGCGTTGGCGACAATTAAGTCATTGACACACATTGCAACGAGATCTTCTCCAATTTGGCCATGTCGCTGATAATCGATTGCTAATTTCAATTTCGTCCCGACACCATCTGTGCCTGAGACAAGTACTGGATTTTGATACCCTTCGGGGATCTTGAACAATGCTCCAAACCCACCAAGGGTGCCGAGAGATTCTTTGCGAGCAGTTCGTTTTGCGTGTGGTTTGATGCGTTCAACGAGAGCGTTTCCTGCATCAATATCAACACCAGCGTCTCGATATGAGAGACCTGCCTGATGATCTTGACTCATTGACTTCATAGCTTCCTGCGTGAATGGTTGCAGAAGTGTATCATTTGCCGACTAACCAGAACCAATGTGAGATTTCATGACAGCACGATTTTTTTTCGTCATCACATGTTTGCTCTCGTCGACAGTCAAGGCGCTCGAATATCGAATAGAGGTCGAAGAGCCTTCGTTATTTAATGTCGAAGAGGCGATCGTGAATACCATTCATGGAGCCGCTGAGCGGTTGACAGGAATTCCTGAAACACAAATGGTCAGTGCTGCACCTGATCTTTTCAGTTTGTCCGAAGCGTTGGTCAATTCCTACGGCTATGATGGCGATACATTAATCGTCGATATTGATGTTGATGGTTTGAAAAGTCGTCTTGAGACGGCAGGTATCGCTCTGTGGGAATCTGAGCGTCCAGAGTTCCTCATTTGGGCGACTGAGGAACGCGGCCTCGAGCGCGTGATGGTGGGTCAGGAATCCAACCTGATCATCGATCGACTGATGGCTGCAAGCGAGCGCTTTGGCGTACCGATGCAGCGTCCCCTGATGGATCTTGAAGATACGTTGGCGTTGTCTCCTGCGGAGATTTGGGGTGAGTTCGCCGGTGCAGTGACGAATGCCTCTGCGCGATACGGTATCGCGAATATCTTAGTAATTGGTGATCGGCCAGAGCGGCAAATGTTGAAATATTGGTTATTCGAATCCAATGGTGAGTATCGTGCTGGAGAGATCACTGGTGTCGACGCGAATGCACGAGCTTATGCGCTGATTGAAGTGATCATGCAGTACGCCAGATCGATTTCGGAAACCATGGAACCTGTGCAAGTTGGTTTGTTGGAGAAGCGTGAGTCACTCACATCCTTTAGACCACGTGAAGACAATGTGGCAGGACAATGGACGTTGAGGGTCGAATATCGTGACGTGATTCGTTTGATGGATTTGATAGATCATCTTGAAGCATCCGAAGGGGTGACGATCGAAGCCACAGAGATTCGGTCCACAGAGGCGTCGATGGTATTGAATACTGGCTTGTCACTGGGTGCGACTGATGACTTGGTCTCGTCTTTCGAGTCGATACAATTTATTTCGCCTCTGGTTTATTCGCTGAAGTGACTCAACACAAACAACCGATCCAAGAGATCTTGAGTCTCGAGCGACCAGCAGGATACTCGTTGGACTGCTGGGTCGAAACCAAGCAACATCAGATGATCACATCCCATGTCGATGATTCGCTTCATGGTCGCTCCGACGAGCTTTGGGTGTATGGCGCTCCAGGGGTCGGTAAAACGCATTTAGGCCTCCTGATCGCTGAGCGATTTCGGTTTGACTACTACGACTGTGGCGAGATCAATCCGGAAACTGTTCCTGAATTATTCGAGCATCTTGATGTGCAACGTGGGGTGATTCTCGATCGTGTCGATCGGTGGTTGAATCACCCGGCTTCAGAATCCGCATTGTTCTCCTGGTGGAAGCGAAAAGAGAACGGACTGATCCTGATTTCTGAAACCTCACCTCGCGCAGATGGATCAATTACGCTACCTGATTTAGCGAGCCGCGCACATGCAGCGATGATCTTACCTTTAGATGGATTAGGTGATGAGGGCATCCGACGTCTCTTCGAATGCCACCTTCAACGCCTTGGGATTGAGTTGGCGCCGGAGGTCATTCGGTTTTTAAGTCCGAGGCTCCCGAGGAATCCAGGCAAATTGATGGATTTGCTTGCTGTGATGGATCAAGAGAGTTTGCGCGATCAGCGAAAAATCACCGTTCCTTGGCTGAAACAGCGACTTTTACGCTTGTCATAAAATACTGACATTATTTTCAGTATTTTCTGCTGACAGAGCGCTCGAACATCGTTACTCTACACACATAGTTCACATACACGAGAAGGGTATTTCAATGGATGACAATCGTCGTAAAGCGCTTGATGCAGCCTTAAGTCAGATCGAACGACAGTTTGGTAAAGGTGCGGTAATGCGTATGGGGGATGCGCCTCGCGAATCGATTCCAGCGATTTCAACAGGGTCGTTAGGCCTCGACATCGCACTTGGCATCGGCGGTCTTCCAAAAGGTCGAATTGTCGAAATCTATGGACCTGAGTCCTCGGGTAAAACGACGCTGACATTACAAACGATCGCGGAGTGTCAAAAAGCCGGTGGTACAGCAGCATTTATTGACGCTGAACACGCACTAGACCCTGTGTATGCCGGTAAATTGGGCGTCAATGTCGATGATCTCCTCGTGTCTCAGCCCGATACGGGTGAGCAAGCGTTAGAGATTGCTGACATGCTCGTACGCTCGGGTAGCGTTGATATCTTGGTGGTTGACTCTGTTGCGGCTTTGACGCCGAGAGCTGAGATCGAAGGGGATATGGGTGATACGCACGTTGGCCTACAGGCTCGACTCATGAGTCAGGCACTTCGGAAAATCACAGGTAACATCAAACGGTCGAATTGTCTCGTGATCTTCATCAACCAGATTCGCATGAAGATCGGTGTGATGTTTGGTAACCCTGAAACCACAACCGGTGGTAATGCGCTGAAATTTTACAGTTCGGTGCGTTTGGATATCCGGCGCATCGGTAGTGTGAAGCAAGGTGACGAGGTCGTTGGTAACGAAACTCGCGTCAAAGTGGTGAAGAACAAAGTATCGCCACCATTCCGTCAAGCTGAGTTCCAGGTCATGTATGGACAAGGCATCTATCACATGGGAGAGGTGCTGGACCTCGGTGTGCAAGAGGGCTTAGTTGAAAAGTCTGGGGCCTGGTATTCCTATAGTGGTCAGCGAATTGGCCAAGGGAAAGCAAATGCGGCTCAGTTCCTCGATGAAAATCGCGTAATGGCCGATGAAATCGAAAAAATGCTCAGAGATCGGTTGCTTGCTTCTCCAGTGTCTGCTGAAGACACTCCGGAGGACGTTGCCGAGACACCACCTGAGGAATAACCGTCCGACAGTGGTATTTGCCGCGTGGGAGCGACTCTAATCGGGGACCCCTTTTTTTGGGGTCTTGCATTGATCGGACTCATTATCGTTGGTGTTTCCAAAGGCGGATTTGGCGGTGGTCTTGGAGTCGTCGGTGTGCCTTTTCTCGCGGCAGCGGTCCCGGTGAATCAAGCGGCAGCGATCATGTTGCCTTGCTTGATCATCATGGATCTCGCAGGTATCTATGGCTGGCGTGGACAATGGTGTTGGGAGCAACTCAAGCGATTGTTGCCGGCAGCGGGTGTTGGCGTTTGCTTCGGCGCACTCACTTTTCATTTGCTATCAGACAACGCGCTTCGCGTCATGATCGGGCTGATTGGTCTTGGGTTTGGAATGCAATGGTGGGTTCAGCATCTCGGATTCATACAATCAGTCGGGCACAAAGTACCTCGAGCCTGGCACACTCGGTGCTGGAGCATGATCGCTGGATTTACCAGTTTTAGTGTGCATGCAGGTGGACCGCCACTTCAGATTGCGTTGCTCCCTCAAAAGCTTGATCCCAGGATTTATGCAGCCACGACGGTGGTATTCTTTACTTTCGTTAATTTGATTAAAGTATTTCCATATTACTGGTTAGACCAGTTTACCCATGAAGTTTTGTGGACCGCTCTGATTCTTGCCCCGGTTGGACCCTTCGCGGTTCGACTCGGAATCCTTTTAAATAAAAAGGTTTCAGCTCTTTGGTTTTATCGAGTGTGTTACTTCGGTTTGGTGATATCGAGCCTACGACTTCTTATAATTGGTATGACCACTTAGTCGAGTCGTAACCACTCGCTTGTGATAGTCTTCCACGCACACATTTCATCCAATTGTTGATCAAAAAAGGTGATCCCATGGAAACCGGGCAATTAGTCGCAGCATTGGCGGCTGGTGTTCAATCTGAGCGCGTTTTATTCCGCGAGCAAGATACCGCGCCATACGAGTGCGATGGGCTAACGATGTTTAAAGCGAAGCCCAAGGTAGTGGTACTCCCCGAGACCCGAGATGAAGTGTGTCATGTCCTCAAAACCTGTAAATCACTGGGCGTACCTGTGGTTGCACGTGGCGCTGGGACCGGTTTATCTGGAGGTGCCTTACCGCATGCCGATGGGGTTCTATTGGTGATGTCCAAGTTCAGCAAGATTTTAGAAATTGACGAAGAAGCACGGATTGCCCGTGTTGAACCAGGGGTCCGCAATCTCGCAATCTCAGAAGCTGTCAGTCACCTCGATCTCTACTATGCACCCGATCCATCCTCGCAAATCGCATGTTCGATCGGTGGCAACATCGCTGAAAATTCGGGTGGTGTTCACTGCCTCAAATACGGTTTAACCGTTCACAACGTGTTATCAGTGACGATTGCGCTTGATGATGGTTCGATCGTGACCGTTGGTTCAGATGCGCTGGATTCCCCGGGGTATGATCTGCTGGCACTGACCATCGGGAGCGAGGGCTTACTGGCGGTTGTGTTAGAAATTACCGTGCGGTTACTACCAAAACCTGAAGAAATGCGAGTCGTCATGGCCGCTTTTGACGATGTGACCAAGGCTGGAGACTCTGTCGGGAACATTATTGCAGCTGGAATTATCCCCGCTGGGCTTGAGATGATGGACGGCCCTGCGGTAGCTGCTGTTGAGGATTTTGTGAAAGCTGGCTATCCACTCGACGCCGAGGCCTTGCTACTGTGTGAAGTCGATGGGACTAAAGCAGAGGTAGCCGATGAGCTGGCGCGGGTTGAGGCGATTTTGAAGGAATCAGGCGCGACAATGCTTCGCATCGCGAGCAATGAGGAAGAGCGGCTTTTGTTCTGGAAAGGTCGCAAAAGTGCGTTCCCAGCTGTCGGTCGGATTTCACCAGACTATTATTGCATGGATGGAACGATCCCTCGGAAACATCTTTCGCTTGTATTAAGGCGGATGCGTGAAATGTCTGAGCGCTACGGATTACGTTGTGCCAATGTGTTCCATGCGGGTGATGGAAACCTGCATCCGTTAATTCTTTTCGACGCAAACAACCCGGCTGAAGTGAAGCGCGCCGAAGATTTCGGAGCTGAGATCCTTGAGCTGTCTGTTGAGGTCGGTGGAACGATCACTGGCGAGCACGGTGTTGGAGTTGAGAAGATCAATGAGATGTGTGTTCAGTTCTCGTCAGATGAACTCACGCAGTTCCACTCGATGAAAGCTGCGTTTGATCCAACGGGAATCCTAAATCCTGGGAAAGCAGTGCCAACACTCAGTCGCTGCGCGGAGTTCGGAAAAATGCACATTCACCATGGGCAAATGCCTCATCCCGAATTGGAACGATTCTAATGCCCCTCGTTGAGACACTATGCGAGCGCCTCACAGCGCGAGAGCCGGTCGCTGTGATCGGTGGTAATACCAAGTCTTTCTTGGCGGGCCGTTTGACGGACGAGCCTGTGTCGATGAGAGACCACGCAGGTATCGTCAATTACGAGCCAACCGAACTTGTATTGACCGCAAAAAGCGGAACAACACTTCACGAGATCGAGTCCTGTTTACGTGATGCACGCCAAATGCTTCCTTTTGAACCGCCTCGCCTCGGGGAGTCGTCGACCATTGGCGGTGTAATGGCTTCAGGGCTATCCGGACCACGACGGATGCATCTCGGTAGTGCGCGTGACTGTGTGTTAGGAGTGCGTTTGATTAACGGTCTCGGCCAACATCTTAAGTTCGGCGGAGAGGTGATGAAAAATGTTGCTGGATATGACTTGTCGCGGCTATCCGTTGGCGCATTTGGAACTCTGGGAGTTTTAACCGAGGTTTCTGTCAAAGTCCTACCGATCCCTGAGAAAGAGCAAACCCAAAAGCTTGAATGCTCTCAGGCAGAAGCACTGGAGATGCTCATTCGGATTGGACGTCGACCCTATCCAGTCTCGGCGGCCTCATGGATCAATCAGGCGCTCTACATTCGGTTATCAGGTGCTGCAAGTGGCGTTGAATCAGCGGCTGCGGCGATTGGGGGTGAGGTACTTAATGCGGCTGATCAGTTTTGGTCTGAGCTTCGCGATATGAGTGCCCAAGAATTTAAGTCTTCCGATCGCTGGCTTTGGCGAATTTCAGTTGCTCCGTCTACACCGACTGATGCCCTTGATGCATTTTGTTTTGACTGGGCCGGTGGACAACGTTGGATTACAGCGCCAGCAAACGACTATTCACCATTTGAACTTGCTTCGCGACTCGGCGGGCATGCGATTTGTTTTGACCGCCATCGAGGTGAGGGAACAGGTATGCAACCGCTTGAAGCTGGAATCTTGCGATTGAATCGTCGCGTCAAACAAGCGATGGATCCCCACGGTCTGATCAATCGGGGGCGCTTATTGGAGGAGGCTACACATGCAAACGAATCTTGTTGAGCGGTATGCCAATACTGACTATGGCTGCGAAGCTGAAGCCATTCTCAGGAAATGTGTCCACTGCGGATTCTGCACGGCGACCTGCCCGACTTATCAGTTACTTGGCGACGAACTGGATGGGCCACGGGGACGAATCTATCAAATTAAAGAAATTCTCGAGGGTTCGACTCCGACTGCCTCGACTCAAGGGCATTTGGATCGATGTCTTACATGTCGATCTTGCGAGACAACATGCCCCTCAGGAGTTGATTATGGTCGTCTCGCCGATATCGGTCGCAAAATTGTTGAGGACGAGGTCGGCCGGTCGTTGACCGAGACATTGATTCGAAAAGCATTGATTTTCGTCATTCCGAATCGGCCGTTGTTTGGATTCTTGATGCGCCTTGGCCAATTATTTCGTCCGCTGATGCCGAGCGCGATCCGTCGCAAGATCCCTCGCCGCACCCCGTCAAGCAGTTGGCCACAGTCGACGCATACTCGCAAAATGCTGGTACTCGAAGCCTGTGCACAACCCTCGGCCACTCCAAATGTCAATGCAGCCGCAGCTCGCGTGCTCGATCGTTTGGGTATTCAGTTGATCGCTGCAAAAGAGGCCGGTTGTTGCGGTGCGGTAGCCCATCACTTGAGCGACCATCACCGGAGTTATGATGCGGTGAAGCGGAATATAGACGCTTGGTGGCCTTTGATTGAGCAAGGTGCTGAAGCGATTGTGATTACTGCTTCAGGATGTGGCGTTATGGTTAAGGAATACGGCCATTTGTTAGCTGAGGACTCGCAGTATGCTGAAAAAGCACAGCGCGTTGCCGAACTGGCTAAAGATATTTCTGAGGTCCTGACTGGTGAGAATTTAGGTGGACTGCGGGTTCGTGAAGCCAGCACTCTTGCATTTCATTCACCATGCACGTTACAGCATGGACAGAAGCTCAATGGTTTGACCGAGGGAGTGTTGAGAGAGCTCGGCTTTGATTTGAAGCCGGTCGCCGATTCGCATCTATGTTGTGGATCAGCGGGGACGTACTCGATTCTGCAACCCGATCTCAGTCAACGACTGTTAAAAAATAAAGTCGAAGCACTCGAGGCCACCGGTGCTCCGACAATCGCAACTGCAAATATCGGTTGTCAGCTGCATCTGTCGACCGGAGCCAATACTCCGGTCAAACACTGGATCGAGTTAGTGGACGAAGTTACCGGATAAGAACAACTTTGCCGATCGCATCGCCTGATTCAAGATAGGCGTGTGCGTCGGCTACGTCTTCAAATTCGAACTGTTGTTGATCAATCAAGGGACGCAACTCACCGTTTTCAGCCATCTCACAGAGCTTTTCAAGACGCGGTCTGATGGTATGGCGGTTGATCGGATTTGCGACTTGGCCGACCAAGAAAACAACATGAAGCGTCAAACTCTTCGCGTGCATTGGACCTAAATTATGTGTTGAACGTGCAGCGATGTTGACGATCGTGCCGCCAAAACGCGCCGCTTCAAAACTGGCATCCAAATTGTCACCGCCGACTGTATCGAACACGATGTCATAGCCTTGACCGTCAGTGTGTTGATTGACGTAATCTTCAACTGAAAGACCACTGTAGAGAATCGTTTCAGAAGCACCAAGTTCGCGAGCGTAACCCGCTTTTTGTTCGTTACTGACAGTGGTGTGTACGATCCCACCCAAGTGTTTAGCGATCTGAATCCCAACGTGACCTACGCCACCGCCGCCTGCGTGAACAAGAACTTTGTCACCAGCCGTCACTTGTGCTCGATCAGCAAGCGCAAACCAGGCTGTCAGTGACACAAGCGGCAAGGCTGCGGCCTCGATAAATGACAAATTCTTCGGTTTTTTACTAACCAACTGCGCATCGGTGAGCATTTTTTCAGCCAAAGCACCGGATGGCAGACCATGAAACCCACCCGCACAACCCCACACCTCATCTCCAACTTGGAGGTGGTCGACGCCCGCGCCAACTGCGATCACGACTCCAGCGACGTCGCTATGCAGGACTGCCGGAAATGGCGGTGTGGCTGGAGGGACCACGCCGGCTCGAATTTTTAAATCAATGGGGTTGACGCTTGATGCTTTGACGTCAATCACCACTTGCCCTTCACCTACTGTGGGTTCAGGCATTTCGTGCAAAGAAAATACTTCCGGACCACCGAAGCCCGAAATAGTCATCACTTTCATTGGTTTTTCATCCAGTTTTGTTATTGCCAAGTGCTAGACTGGGACTATGGCAATCGAATCGATCGAGATCAATCTCAAAACGCAAAATTGTCGAGTTTTTGCGACCGGCGGTGTGCGTGATTATGCGTGTTCGACTGCGCTGAACGGCCCAGGTGAACAGGAGGGTTCTGGATGTACACCTCGCGGCTCTCACCGGATCCGCGCGATTGTTGGACTGGGTGAGCCTGAAAGCGCAGTATTTGTCGCCAGACGTCCGACTGGCGAGCTCTGGACCGAAGAACTGCATGATGCGTATCCCAATCGCGATTGGATTTTAGGCCGTATTTTATGGCTCTGCGGAAATGAGCCGGGTATCAATCGCGGTGGTCGAGTCGATAGTCAACGGCGCTTTATTTATATCCACGGTACTCCACCATCAGAGCCGATGGGAGTACCGATGTCGCATGGATGCGTGCGGATGCGTCTTCAAGATATTTGTGAACTGGCGGACGACGTATCGCCGGGAACCTTAGTTTCAATTGTGGAAACCTGACATGCTTGAATTACTGATTGAATCCATTCTTTCGTTACTTGAAGGCCCGTTGATGGGCATGGGTGTCTCGCCCGTTGCGGTCCTTCGTGGTGTTGAACTTTTTGTCATCGTTTTACTCACCGTCTTTGGATCGTATTTCGTTCGCCGCTTTATCGGAACGCTAAAAACCCGGGCCGAAAAAACTCAGTCTCAATGGGACGATACATTTTTCGCCGCACTTCAGGGACCCGCTCGGACATTAGTTTGGGTGGTTGGTCTGACATTGGCACTCGAGCGAGCCTCTGTTGGCCTAGACATTGAGGCGATTTTTGCTCCACTGCGTTCCGCCTTAGTGATCGCGACACTGACTTGGGCACTGATCCGATTTGTGGATCGTGTTCAGCGGCGCATGATGCATGATCCAAAGACCGACGATTTGGATCTAACGACTGTTGAAGCCATTGGTCGGTTAATCCGAATCACAGTACTGATTACCAGCGGATTAATTATTCTGCAGACGCTTGGATTTTCGGTCTCAGGCGTCCTGGCTTTTGGTGGTCTGGGCGGTATCGCAGTCGGTTTTGCTGCCAAAGATTTGTTGTCTAATTTCTTTGGTGGGTTGATGATCTTTCTGGATCGTCCATTTGGGGTCGGCGATTGGATTCGCTCGCCAGATCGGGATATTGAAGGAACTGTCGAGTCGTTAGGATGGCGCCTGACAACGATCCGCACATTCGATAAGCGTCCACTGTACGTACCAAATGCGACTTTTTTGTCGATTGCAGTTGAAAACCCATCGAGAATGTCTCATCGGCGCATTTATGAAACGATCGGTGTTCGTTACGACGATGCCGACCAAGTTCAGGTGGTCGTTGAGCGGGTGAAGAAGATGCTTGAACAACACCCGGACATCGATTCATCACAAACGCTCATGGTGAACTTCAATCAGTTTGGTCCGAGCTCGCTTGATTTCTTTATCTATTGTTTCACCAACACCACCGTGTGGACTGAATATCACATGGTCAAAGAAGATGTGTTGTTAAAAACTTACGATTTAATTACTGAGCTTGGGGCGGAGGTTGCGTTTCCGACTCAGACATTGCATCTGCAGGTTGAGCCTGAGGTTCTGCAAGAACGATCTGCTCAGAAGCAATGATGACACCAAAGGCCGGATGATCGAGATAATGGATGTCTTTTGAAGACATTTTTCGAAATTCTTTCAGACGATACACCTCATCAAGCGAGGATCCATCAGGCGCCTGCCTTACCCCTGATCGAGTGACTCTCAGATCGGCATCAACTTCAATGAAGCGATCAATCGACCAACGCAAATAGCCATTCAGCTGAAAGTCACGACCTGCCACACCGTTAATACGGAACCAAGGGTTTGAGCTTTGGTTTTTAGTCAGCGGGTGTATCCAACGTTTATGGAATAGGATTTGACCGTCGAGTTGGGTTTGGATTCGAAGCGCTGCGTTTCTTAAGATCCGACTTGAATTCGGTAATGCTTCTAGGTTCTTAAAGCCCGAATCGAGCGCAAATGATAAGTCGAAGCTCTCTGGTGGCTTCGGTTCTGTTGCTGGAAACACTTCGGTGATGGATTGAACAGGTTCGGGACGCGCGAAGACCAATACTTCAAGAGCGTAGGGTCTCACCTCCGCTTGGACAACGGACGTCATCAGAGCGGCGAAACAAAAACTGATGATCCGATTTGTCATGCGGTAGCAGGCCTTTTGAGTGCATCGAGTACTTCATTGACAAACCCCAAACGAGCCTCAGATCCGACCGTTTCGCGAATGATCTTCAATGCCGTTGCTCCATCGAGTTTGTACTCTTGAGGTTTTGACTGTACCAAACTAATGAGCACCATAGGATCGACTTTTGTCTTTTCCCTAAATTCGATCCGTCCAGATTGTGATCCGAGCGTGATTTGTTTGATCCCAAGAGACTCAGCGACCAGCCGAACCCTCGCTTGGAGGAATAGATTTTTGACTTGCGATGGCAATAGTCCAAAACGATCGATCATTTCAATTTCGATTTCTGATAGCGACTCGTCCGATGGGGCTGAGCTGATCCGTTTATAGAGCTCAAGTCTGAGAGGTACATCGTTCAGATAATCATTCGGAATCAATGCAGGAATTTTTAAATCGACTTCTGCATGCGCTGATTCGGTTTGATCAAAGTCAGGTGTCCGGCCTTCGCGAATGGCGGTCACAGCCTCATCAAGCATTTCCATGTAAAGCGAAAATCCGATGGTTTGCATATTGCCAGATTGATCTTCCCCTAGCAGTTCACCCGCACCTCGAATTTCAAGATCATGAGTGGCTAATTGAAATCCAGCGCCGAGATCGCTTGCGGCCTCGATTGCTTCAAGCCGTTTAACAGCATCGGCGGTCATCGACCGGGGGTCAGGTGTCAGTAGATAAGCATATGCCTGATGGTGGGATCGTCCGACACGACCCCTGAGTTGATGGAGCTGAGCCAGGCCAAATTGGTCTGCTCGCTCAATCAAAATAGTATTTGCGGATGGAATATCGATTCCGGTTTCGATGATTGTCGAACACACTAGAACATTATATTTTTTGTGGTAGAAGTCGGTCATGACATCTTCAAGTTCTCGCTCTCGCATTTGCCCATGCGCAACGACTATGCGAGCTTCCGGAACGAGCTTTCTAATGTCATCAGCAGCGCGTTCGATGCTCTTAACTTCGTTGTGGAGAAAGTACACCTGGCCGCCTCTTAAGAGCTCACGTAACATCGCTTCTTTAACCAGCGCTTGATCTTTTTGCTTGATGAACGTTTTGATCGACAATCGACGAGCGGGTGGTGTCGCAATGACTGATAGATCGCGAATGCCTGCCATCGAGAGGTTCAGAGTGCGAGGGATTGGTGTGGCGGTGAGTGTGAGGACATCAACGTCTGATCGATATTTCTTGAGACGTTCTTTTTGCGCGACGCCAAAGCGATGTTCTTCGTCAATGATCAGTAGTCCAAGCTTTGGTAGTTTGAGATCGCTTGATAAGAGTTTATGTGTGCCGACGACGATATCGACGAGGCCTTTATTTGCCTGGTCGATGACTGCTTTGGTTTCTTTCGCAGTTTTAAATCGGCTCAGTACTTCGACGGTAACTGGCCAATCCGCAAAGCGATCACGGAATGACTCGAAGTGTTGTTGTGCAAGAAGCGTTGTTGGAACCAATACGCACACTTGCTTACCGCTACTGATCGAGGCAAATGCTGCGCGCATGGCGACTTCTGTTTTACCAAACCCGACATCACCACAAACCAATCGATCCATTGGTCGTGGTGCCTTCAGATCACTCAGAACCGCCTCGATCGAGGTTTCTTGATCTGGCGTCAATTCAAATGGAAAACCTTCGGCAAATCGATCATATTGCAGCTCATCGATTTGATGCGCATAGCCCTCTTTGGCTGCACGTCTGGCGTAGATATCGAGTAGCTCAGCGGCTTTATCACGAATTTCTTCAGCAGCTTTTTGCTTGGCTTTACTCCAACGATCGGTCCCGAGTTTGTGCGCTGAAACCGAATCTGGATCGCCACCGGCATATCGGCTCAGTACGCCAAGGTTGGTGACAGGAATGTACAGTTTTGCACCACCTTGATACTCAACAGTGACAAATTCGTTGATGTCATCGCCCAAATCGATTGTTTCGAGTCCTTTGTAATGCCCGACGCCATGATCAATGTGAACAATGGGATCGCCAATTTCGATCTCAGAGAGATCTCGGACAATAAGATCTGTCGCAATTTCATGTTGTTTTCGTCTTCGCCGTTGAGGTACACGGCGGCCGAATAATTGGCTTTCTGGAACGATCGCCAATTGATCGACCATGATTCCTTGATCCAATAAACCGAGCGTGATGACTGCATTTCGATCGTTCGATTGAAAGTCACTGAATCGTTCAATGGGTTCTGGACGTATCCCATGTTTTGCTAATAGCTCAAGAAGTGCTTCACGGCGGCCCGCTGATTCGGCGACGAAACATACCGTTTGACCACTTTCAATTAACGCTTTGATTCGCGCGGCGGGTTCATCTGCTTTCGCATCAAAAGTGACATCAGGAAGTGGGCGAATGCGCGCGTGCGTTGAATCAGGTTCGATGATCTCAATCGAACCAAAGGCCTTTAAATCAGCAAATAATTCTTCGGTTCGAACAAACAATCGTTGCGGTGGAATGATTGGCTTTCTGCGGTCATATCGTAAGCTTTCGTATCGCGTCGTGACATCGGTCCAAAACTGTTCGAGTGCTTGATGCAAGGCGCCAATACGGATCGTATGCGTGTCCGCTGGTAAGTAATCAAATAAGGTCGCCATCTTGTTGAAAAAAAGAGGTGCGTAGTATTCGATCCCCGGTGGCGCGAGGCCCGATGAGACATCCTGATAAATCGAACAGTCTCTGGGGTTTCCCTCAAAGGTTTCGTGCCAATTTTGTCGGAATGTGGCGATTCCGGAATCAGTCAGTGGAATTTCTCGTGCGGGCAGTAGAGTCACTGACTCAACTTTGGTGACCGTGCGCTGGGTGTCTGGATCGAACGCTCTTAAGCTTTCGATTTCGGTATCGAACAGTTCGACGCGTAACGGTTGCTCAGAGCCCATTGGAAAGACGTCAAGAATGGCGCCGCGGACCGCAAATTCTCCATGCTCACGGACAGTCTCCACGGCATGGTATCCCGAGGCTTCAAGCCGTCTTCGTTCCGTATGCAGATCGAATGAATCATCAGTTTTTAAAATGAATCGCTGGCCATCGAGGTGTTCTCGAGGTGGAAGTCGGTGTGCGAGCGTTTGTATTGGTAGGATCAATAACCCTCGATGTAGGTCGCCGAGCTGACTCAACGCTTTTAATCGCTCAGAGGTAATGTCCTCGTGAGGCGAGAAACTGTCATAGGGTAGTGTTTCCCAGTCTGGCAAATGGACGATTGGAAGATCAGCCAAACCATCGGCCTCTCCTTCGGCATCTAAATGATGTTCCTGGCCAAGATAAAAATGTAGGGCATTGGCGAGTTGTTGTGCGTCTTGCGATTTTTCCACCAGTATCAGGACTAGTGAATTGGAACGAGATGCGATCTCAGCAATTGCCAGTGGTATGGCGCTCATCGGAATGTTCGAGAGTGTCTGCAGTGGACTGCCGGCTCTCGGTATTGCGTCGATCAGTGGTGGTTGAATTGTCAGCATGTGGTGTCGTGGCTTTGTCTGAGAGGAGAGTATAGGTGACAATCAATGGTTTCGCTTAAGGGAACTTTCAATGACGATCATGGTGGCCGACGAAGGACTTTTGGGACTGACTGAGCTTGTTCCCAGTCATTGCGAAATTCGTTGGTACTCAGGGCGCGATATTCCTCAGTCTATGTTAAAGGGTGCAGATGCGCTGTTGGTTCGCTCGACGGCACGGGTGTCGGCGCATAATCTCCCCGACTCGATTCGTTTGGTTGGAACAGCGACCATCGGCACCGATCACCTTCCGCTTCAGCACTTATTGGACAGAGCGATTCGCGTTGTGTCCGCTCCGGGATGTAATGCCTTTGCGGTGACTGATTACGTTCTCTCTCATGTGTTCAGTTGGGCAAAATCGAGAGGGCGGAACACCAGTGATTTAACGCTAGGCATCATCGGTGTTGGTGCAGTGGGTTCACTGCTCGATGAGCGCGCTCGAGCGTTGGGGATGAAGACCTTGCTTTCGGACCAACCGCGGGCTGATTCAGGAGACCGGTTCGATCATTTGCCGTTGGTTGATGTCGTTCGGCAGGCCGATGTCATATCGCTACATGTGCCACGCATGACGACAGGTGATTATGTGACTGACCGGCTTCTCGATGAGAACGTCTTGGCACAGATCAAGCGATCTGCGCTATTGGTGAATGCATCACGCGGACAGGTTTTGCACGAGCATGACTTACTCAAACAAACGCACTTTGACTTAGTGCTGGATGTGTTTCCAAATGAACCCGTTATCAGTGATGCGCTGATCAGTCGTGCATGGCGGATATCGCCACATATCGCGGGTCATTCAGTTGAGGGTAAATATCGGGGAACAAAACTGATAGTCAACGAGGCGGCGTCGATGTTCGGGTTTGAGTTAAATCAGCTCGATGAAGAAAAATTTTTAGAGACCGTTGGTGGTATTCGGGTGGTTGGTAGTTCCATGATTGATACGATCCTGACGGCCTGTCCGTTGGCTGAAACGGATCGTGCGCTTCGCGAGACGGTATTTCGCGCATTCGAACTGGAAAAGCCCCACCTATTTGATTCAGTTCGGAAAACTTATCGCCTACGACGCGAATCAGAGCCATCGCATCTCTAGGGGCTTGCAGAAAAACACGACTGTCTCCGATTGATGAGACGTGTTGAGTGCCTATCCAAGAATCGGTGCAAGCCAGCGTGCATTCTCGTCAACAGCCTCGTTTCGTAATGCTGAGTAGCTCGTCAGTTGGTCTTTCCCGATTTGGCCGAGGGTGAAGTATCGTGCATCTGGGTGAGCAAAATAAAAGCCACTCACTGATGCTGTTGGCCACATCGCTAAGCTGTCGGTGAGTGAGATCCCTGTTGCAGCTTCCACATCAAGGAGTGACCACAGTGAGCGCTTTTCACGATGATCAGGGCATGCAGGATATCCTGGAGCTGGCCGAATACCACGATATTTTTCGCGGATGAGTTCTTCATTCGACAACGCCTCGTTGGCTGCATAACCCCAGAACTCAGTGCGTACTCGACGATGTAAATGCTCAGCAAAACTTTCAGCGAAGCGATCGGCGAGTGCTTTCAGTAAAATCGCTTGGTAGTCGTCGTGCGCATCTTCAAACGCTTTGACGTGGCTATCAATTCCGTGACCGGTGGTCACTGCAAATGCGCCGATGTAGTCGAGCTGACCTGATTCTTTCGGTGCAATGAAGTCACTTAAGCAGAGTTGAGGTTTGCCGTCGGGCATTGGCCGTTGTTGCCTCAACCAGTGAGTTCTCAGTAATTCACGATCGTGATTATCGGGATCCAAAATAACGATACTGTTGCCCTCGGAGTATGCTGGGAAACATCCTGCGACCGCGTCGGCTCGCAACCATTTTTCATCGATGATTTTTTCGAGCATCGCCTGCGCATCATTGAAGAGTTTCCGCGCTTCAGGTCCTTTTCGAGGATCGTTTAAAATGTCAGGGAATTTGCCACTGAATTCCCACGCATTGAAGAAGGGCATCCAATCAATGGTGTCTAACAGTGCATCCAATGGATAGTCGTTTAGAGTCAGGCGCCCAATGGTATTGGGAGTGACAATGGTGGTGGTATCAAAAGACAGTTCAGGCCGACGCGAGTTGGCATCTTCAATCGATAGCAGTTTTTTTGGCGCTCTACCGGCATGCGCTTTTCGTTTTGCGTCATGATCGGTTGCGATTTCCTGATGGTAGCTGTCACGCTCATCGCTCAATAACTTTGAAGCGACCCCGACTGCGCGTGATGCGTCTTTGACGTACAGCACGGGTCCAGAGTACGCAGGATCAATTTTCACCGAGGTGTGTGCCGGAGAGGTGGTTGCTCCACCAATTAAAAGTGGACAGGTGAAGCCCTGGCGTTCCATTTCTGAGGCAACGGTCACCATTTCATCCAAGGATGGTGTGATTAAGCCAGACAGCCCGATGATGTCTGCATTGTGTTCGCGTGCCGCATCGAGAATCGTCTGAGTTGGAACCATGACGCCTAAGTCGATCACTTTGAAGTTATTGCACTGTAAGACGACGCCCACAATATTTTTCCCAATATCGTGGACGTCACCTTTGACAGTCGCCATGATGATCACGCCATGCTCTTGGCTGGTATCTCCGGCAGCTTCTTTCTCTTCTTCAATGAAAGGAATGAGATGCGCGACGGCTTTTTTCATCACGCGGGCTGATTTCACAACCTGTGGCAAGAACATTTTCCCTGCGCCAAAGAGGTCACCGACGGTGTTCATGCCATCCATCAGTGGTCCTTCAATCACCGATAGTGGGCGTGGTGCTTTGAGACGCGCTTCTTCGGTGTCTTCGACCACATAGGTATCGATCCCCTTGATCAGCGCATACGCTAATCGCTCTTCGCAGGACCCGTTGCGCCATTCGGCAACTGTCGTGTCATCCTCTTCTTTACCGACATTGTATTTCGGTGCGATATCAACAAGACGTTCTGTCGCGTCATCGCGACGGTTTAGGATCACGTCTTCGACAAGCTTCCGGAGTTCAGCATCGATATCCTCATAAATCGCCAACTGGCCCGCATTGACGATGCCCATTGAGAGGCCTTCGCGAATCGCGTGGAATAAGAACACCGAGTGCATGGCCTCACGCACAGGGTTATTTCCACGGAACGAGAAGGAGACATTCGAAATACCGCCGGAAATGTAACTGTGTGGACAGTATTCAGTGATGTCTTTGCACGCATGGATAAAGTCGAGCGCATAGTTATTGTGCTCTTCGATACCTGTCGCAACAGCGAAGACATTTGGGTCGAATACGATGTCTTCCGGTGGAAAGCCAATGACGTCGGTTAATAGCTGATATGAGCGTTGGCAAATTTCGAGCTTGCGTTCCCGTGTATCTGCTTGCCCGGTTTCATCGAAAGCCATGACAACAACGGCAAACCCATACTGCCGAATTTTGCGGGCTTGTTCTAAGAAATTCGCTTCACCTTCTTTTAACGAGATGGAGTTGATAATTCCCTTACCCTGAACACACTGCATACCCGCTTCAAGAATGTCCCACTTGGACGAGTCAATCATCACAGGAACTCTCGATATGTCAGGTTCTGACGCAATCAGGTTTAAGAACGTCACCATGGCAGATTTCGAGTCCAACATGCCTTCATCCATATTGATATCGATCACTTGGGCGCCGTTCTCGACTTGCTGCCGGGCGACAGCAAGTGCTTCGTCAAATTCACTGTTGAGAATTAACCGTTTGAACATTGCAGAGCCTGTGACGTTGGTTCGTTCTCCGACATTTACAAAGCCAGTCGTCTGGTCTGCAATAAAGGGTTCCAGTCCAGATAAGCGCATCACAGGCGCTTTCATCGGGACTTCACGTGGCTTTTGACTTGCGACTTTTTCTGCGATCAAACGGATGTGTTCCGGAGTGGTCCCGCAACACCCGCCGATAATGTTGACAAGACCAGCATCTGCGTATTCAGCAACGATTTCAGACATCTCGGCTGCGTCTAAATCATATTCGCCAAATTGATTGGGTAGCCCGGCGTTTGGATGCGCGGAAACGAACGTATCGGCAACGCGAGACAGGTCTGATAGGAACGGGCGGAGTTCCTTCGGTCCAAGAGCGCAGTTCAATCCAATGGTCAGTGGTTTGGCATGACGGACTGAGAACCAAAACGCTTCGGTTGTTTGACCGGATAAGGTTCGACCTGAAGCATCAGTGATCGTGCCTGAGATCATGATGCGAATTTGGATTCCGGTCTCGCGAGCAACTTCGTCAATTGCAAACAAGGCGGCTTTGGCGTTAAGGGTATCGAAAATGGTCTCAACTAAAATGAGATCAGCACCACCTTCGAGGAGCGCTCGTGTCGCATCTGTGTAGGTATCGACGAGTTGATTAAATGTGATATTACGCGCACCTGGGTCATTGACGTCAGGGCTGATGGAGCACGTTCTGTTGGTTGGTCCTAAAACGCCCGCGACTAAGACGGGCCTATCGTAGGAGTCTGCAACTGAACGTGCGAGTTTCGCTGCCTCACGGTTCAATTCGCTGACCAGTTCTTCCATCGCATAATCAGCCATCGATGGTCGGTTTGCATTGAAAGTATTGGTTTCGACAATGCTTGCGCCTGCATCAATATAACCTTTGTGAATCGATGCAATCAGATCTGGCTGCGTGAGCGTTAACAGATCGTTATTCCCCTTTAAATCCTGCGAGAAATCTTTAAATCGTTCGCCGCGGTAATCACTTTCACCGAGGCCTGCACCTTGGATCATGGTGCCCATACCGCCATCGAGAATGACAATCGATTCTGTCAGTGTGGATTCAAGCCACTGGATGCGCTCATCGCGTGTCATGCTTAACCTCGAACTCCTAATGCGTGGCAGACAGCAAAGCTCAGATCTGCGCGATTGAGTGTGTAGAAATGAAAGTCTTCAACGCCTTCTCGGCCAAGATCTTCTGCTTGTGAAACAGCCGCATGTGCTGCGATCAACTGACGGGTTGTCGGATCCTCGTCGAGCCCTTCAAATAAGGTGGAAAGAGAGTGTGGAATCGATGCGCCACAGGCACCCGCAAATCGCACCAGCGTATTGAAGTTGGTGACCGGTAAAATCCCAGGGATCAACTCGACATCAATTTGCGCCGCGGCGACACGGTCTCGAAAGCGCAAAAAAATCTCGTTATCGAAGAAAAATTGCGTTATCGCCCGGTGACCACCAGCATCGACTTTACGCTTTAAATTCTCCAAGTCTGCATCTGCAGAAATTGCTTGCGGATGTGTTTCGGGGTAGGCCGCAACAAATAATTCAAATGGATGCTTCCCAAGTAAGCCTTGAACCAAATCAGATGCGTAGGCGTAACCCTGAGGATGCGGCACATAATCGGCCTCGGCACCACCTTCAGGATCACCGCGTAAAGCGACAATCTGGCGGACCCCCATATTCCAGTATTCGTCAGCGATTGAATCAATTTCCTCCTGCGGTGCGCCGACGCAGGTCAGATGCGGAACGGGCTTCAGGTTGGTTTTTGTTAACAAACTTTCAATGACCTGATGCGTACGCTCCCGAGTAGACCCATCAGCACCATAGGTGATTGAGACAAATTCTGGGTTCAACGGAGCGAGTCGCTCCACAGTTTTCCATAAGCTCGCTTCGGCTTCCGAGGTCTTTGGTGGAAAAAATTCAAATGACACGCGTGGCGCGTTCATGGGCGATCCTTAGTTTTTTCAGAGACCAACAAACTAATGTCCAGCACATCGCCAGGTAGTACGTTGGTTGCGGTAATCTTTAATCCTGCTTCTTCAAGCCAATGTTGAATATCGGAAATTGCGATACTCACTGACGGTGGGGTTTTGGCCTCGACAGCTTCAGTAAATGCGACCAACAGAAGGCGGCCATTCGGTTTGAGAACGCGTGTCGCTTCTTTGATTAAGGCATCCGGGTTCGATGCGAAATAGAGTACTTGGTCAATCGTAACGGTATCGAAATGCCGAGCAGGAAACCGCATTTGATACATGTCTTCTTGACGGACTGTGAGGTGTGGAAGATCTGCCTCTGCAAGTGCGTTGCGCGCGACCATGACCATTTTTTTCGATAGATCGATGCCGACACCACTGTCGGCGAGAGGCCCTGCAATCTTCAGCATGCGTCCGGTGCCGGTTGCGATATCCAATAGATGTCCGACATCCCGACCCGCTAGGGCTTTCTTGACGGCGTCACTGAATCGAAGTTCATCGCCATGATATTCGTGAAGCCTGAGCCAATCGGGGACTTCGGTTTCGACAAACTCCTCTGAGAGCTTCGCTCGTGCATCACGCAGTTCATTGAGTCGTGCTTGATCGAGCTCCATGAGGTCATCGTCCATCGGCAATTGTTTCAAAAGCCCCGAAATCAGTTGTTGGCAATGTGCGTTTTGTGCGACTCGATAGAACACCCAATGTTGCTCGCGGAAACTTTCCAAAACGCCAGCGTCTTGAAGTAATTTTAAGTGACGTGAGACGCGAGGCTGCGATTGGCCGACAATCCGCATCAGTTCTGATACAGTCAATTCGCCTTGAGCGCACAAACGCGTCAGCCTGAACCGGGTTGGTTCGGCAATCGCTTTTAACGCGTCGATGTAATCATCATAGAATGTCCACATGCTGGATATAATAATATAAAGATATCTTTATGTTCAATGGAGTTTTGATGTCAGAGCCTACAGTTCGTTTCCACACCGTTCCTCTCAATCATGCAGAAGGAGTCCTCGGGGTCGCTGTCATGGACCGTCCCAAAGCCCTCAACGCACTTGATCACACCATGATTCGTGAACTATTACAGGTCGTTGAGACGGTTGAATCAGATGCCACGATCAAAGGTTTGTGGATCGAATCCTCGGTTGAGAAAGCATTTTGTGCTGGAGGTGACGTACGCGATGTCACCAATCATGGGCAAGCCGGTGGGCTGACGGATCTCACGAAATCTTCGGATTATCTTGCAGATGAGTATTTGTTGGATGTGTGGCTGCGTCATTGTTCAAAACCAGTGTTTGCCTGGGGTGATGGATACATCATGGGTGGTGGCATGGGTGTGTTCCAAGGTGCTGATGTTCGTTGTGTGACTGAGCATTCGAATTTAGCGATGCCTGAAGTACGGATTGGGTTTGTGCCTGATTGTGGAGGCAGTTGGTTCTTAAATCGTGTACCAAATGGTTTGGGTGTTTGTCTTGCAATGAGCGGTGCGACTGTGGGTGCAGCCGATGGATGTTGGTTAAATCTGGCTGATTGGTTGTTACCGCGTGCTGAGAAATCAGCACTGTTCGAGGCCGTTCTTGGCCTTTCATTCGCCTCGAAAGAGACAGCGTTATCAGAGATTGGTGAGATTCTTCATCAGGCGACATCAGAATCACCTCGACAAGGGCCTTGGGAAGAGAACGGCGCGCGATTAGGTAACAGCATCCGCCATCAGTCACCTTTGGCTGTCTGGCATCGGATGCAGGAGTGGCACCAGGAAATTCCAGAATTATTTGCTGGGTTGGAACAGGCGAGCCCCGGCGCCGCGATGGTTGCAGGCTATCAGCAACAACAAACCAAGTATGAAAATTTGAGCCAAGCCGTGATTCGCGAACATGATCTTGGGATGCGGTTTTTATCCGACGGTGAGTGGTGCGAAGGTGTGCGAGCGTTGTTGATCGACAAGGACAAAAAACCGAAGTGGCGGTTCCAGTCCGTTGACGACGTCACATCTGACTGGATTCAGTCGATATTCGCCCCCATGAATTGGACCACAGCACATCCTTTAGTAGCCAGACTGTCTGCAAAAGGGTTAATGCACGTTTAACTAAACAACAAGGAATTTCTGTATGAAAGTCGCATTTTTGGGCCTTGGCGTCATGGGCTACCCGATGGCAGGCCACCTCGCTAAAGCTGGTCATGAAGTTACTGTTTATAATCGAACGACGGCTAAAGCGGATCAGTGGGCCGCTGAATTTGACGGACAGGTTGCGACAACGCCCAAAGACGCAGCGGTCGGGCAGGACATAGTTTTTGCTTGTGTTGGTAATGATGATGATTTGCGAAGCATTACATTCGGTGAGCAAGGCGCGTTTGCTGGGATAAGTGAGGGGGCGTTATTTGTCGATCACACCACAGCCAGTGCAGAAGTCGCGCGTGAACTGGATGCGACTGCGAAATCTCTCCATGTTGGATTCATGGATGCACCAGTCTCTGGAGGCCAACAGGGTGCAGAAAATGGTGCATTGACTGTGATGGTCGGTGGAAATCAGGTGCATTTTGATCGAGCGGCACCTGTGATCGATGCATTTGCACGTGCATGCACGCTGATGGGTGAAGTGGGCGCTGGACAGCTCACCAAAATGGTCAATCAAATTTGTATTGCCGGTTTGGTTGAGGCGTTATCTGAGGGTCTTTCATTTGCTCGAGCAGCAGGGCTTGACCCGCACAAGGTTGTAGATGTTATCAGTAAGGGTGCGGCTCAGTCATGGCAGATGGAGAATCGCTATAAGACAATGCTTGCTGATGAGTTCGAGCATGGTTTTGCAGTCGACTGGATGCGTAAAGATTTATCAATCTGCTTAGCAGAAGCACGCAAAAATGGCTCTGCGCTTCCGATCACAGCTGCTGTTGATCAGCTCTATGGGGAAGTGCAATCCATGGCTGGCGGTCGTTGGGATACGTCGAGCTTGTTCGCGCGCTTGGAAGCCATGCGTCAACGCGGTGGCAAGTGATCCATTCGACACATTGATTAATCGCTTGGCCCGTCGAGAGCACTCGCGGGTCGAGCTTGATCGCAAACTCAAAACATTCCATCCCGAGCTCCTTCAGCCCGAACGCAACGAATTGCTTGATCGTTTAGTGGAATTGAATCTGCAATCCGATCTGCGGTTTGCTGAAATGTTGATTCGATCACGATTGTTCCGTGGTCAAGGACGTCGCCGAATCGAACGGGAACTGACACAACATGCGATCGACCCGCACGATGTGGGTCATTTCTTCGATCAAGCTGAGGATACCGAGTCTGATCGCTGTGTTGCTGCCCTTGAAAAATGGATGCGTGGTAAAAAAGACCCAACACGTGACAAGGCACTTCGCTTTTTGGCTTCACGTGGATTCAATTTTTCGGATGCAACAGAAGCAGTCGACGCAATTTTCCGCTAGCATTGCACCTCATTTGAATTCCAGACATTTGAAAAACCATGAAAAGCGCTGAAATCCGTTCGCAGTTCCTTGAATTTTTTCAGGAAAATGGCCACAACATCGTCTCGTCGAGTCCGCTGATTCCGGGCAACGACCCAACACTTCTGTTCACTAACGCAGGGATGGTGCAGTTTAAAGACGTATTCACAGGCGAAGAAACCCGTCCGTATCATCGAGCGACCACGTCACAGCGTTGCGTACGTGCCGGCGGTAAGCATAACGATCTGGAAAATGTTGGTTACACAGCGCGTCATCACACATTCTTTGAAATGCTCGGGAATTTCAGTTTTGGAGATTACTTCAAAGAAGATGCGATCCATTTCGCATGGCAATTCTTAACAGAACGATTGGGACTTCCGAAAGAGCGCCTTTGGGTAACGGTGCACCATTCCGATCAAGAAGCGGAAGATATTTGGATTCAAAAGATTGGCGTTGATCCAAATCGGCTCTCCAGACTGGGTGATAAGGACAATTTCTGGTCGATGGGTGATACGGGTCCTTGTGGTCCATGCAGTGAGATTTTTTACGATCACGGCCCTGATGTCGCTGGCGGTCCTCCAGGCTCGGAAGATGACGATCTCGATCGGTATATCGAGATTTGGAACTTGGTATTCATGCAGTTTGAACAGTCAGCCGATGGATCACGCACACCGTTACCGAAGCCATCCGTTGACACTGGTATGGGGCTTGAGCGAATTGCGGCTGTGATGCAGGGCGTGCACTCGAACTATGAAATCGACCTGTTCCAGGCGTTATTAAGAGCAGCCGCAGATGTCACACAGACCACTGACCTGGAAGCAAAATCACTGCGAGTGATTGCTGATCACATCCGTAGCTGTTCATTTTTGATTTGTGATGGTGTTCTACCATCCAATGAGGGCCGCGGGTATGTGTTGCGTCGAATCATTCGCCGCGCGATTCGCCACGGACATAAGTTGGGTTGTGACCAACCCTTCTTCCATAAAATCGTACACACATTGGTTGCCGAAATGGGTGAAGCGTATCCAGAGCTGCGTGACAATGAGGATCGTATTGTCGCTGCACTGAAGCAGGAAGAGGCGCAGTTCGCCAAGACCTTGGATGCAGGAATGAAGGTGCTGGAGGATGCGGTCGAGGCGCTTGCTGGCAATACACTGCCTGGCGAACTGATTTTCAGACTGTACGACACCCACGGATTCCCTGTTGATTTGACGAACGACATCGCGCGCGAACGAGATCTTGAGCTTGATATCGACGGGTTTGATCAAGCAATGGCCGAGCAGCGCGAAAAGTCGCGTCAGGGATCAAGTTTTGCAGCTGAAGGCCAAGTGCGATTTGATTTGGATGGATCGACGGAATTTTTGGGTTATACGCATCTCGATGCCAGTGCTGTCGTTGTTGCATTGGCGAAAGATGGCCAACAAGTGGAGTCACTCGCAGCCGGCGAGTCTGGCGTAGTTGTGCTGAATCAAACACCATTTTATGCGGAGAGCGGTGGCCAACAAGGCGACTCGGGTTCACTCACATCAGCCGGTGGTTCATTCCAAGTGTCTGTCACTAAAAAATACGGAGCGCACTTCGGTCATGAGGGCAAACTCGGCATGGGTGAGCTAACGATCGGCGACACCGTCAATGCGCGGGTTGAAGGACCCAGACGTCAGGCGACCGCGCTCAACCACTCGGCAACACATTTGCTTCACGCTGCACTTCGCACTGTACTGGGTGAACATGTTACCCAGAAAGGGTCGCTAGTGACCCATGAGCGCACACGATTTGATTTTTCGCATCCACAGCCAGTTACGGCTGAAGAGATCACCAAGATTGAAGCAATGGTGAATGCAGAAATTCGTCGCAACGAGGATGTGATTACACGAGTGATGCCAATCGAAGAAGCGAAGGCTGCCGGTGCGATGGCGTTGTTTGGCGAAAAATACGATGACGAAGTACGCGTCCTGTCAATGGGCGAGTTTTCGGTTGAATTATGCGGTGGTACCCACGTTGCTCGAACTGGTGACATTGGCCTTTTCAAAATCATCGCTGAGAGCGGGGTTGCCTCAGGTGTTCGTCGAATCGAAGCTGTGACAGGTGAGGGTGCGCTTCTTCATGTCCATGCAATTGAGACCACATTGGATCAAGCGGCAATGCTCTTGAAGACTGGTTCGGATGCTGTGCTTTCTAAGATTGAGCAGATGGCTGAACGGTTAAAGGCATCAGAGCGTGAAGTGGATGCCTTGAAGATGAAGTTGGCAACAGCTGCCGGCGGTGATTTGTTAGATGATGTGATCGAGGTCGCTGGAGTGCAGTGTCTGGTTACAAGTCTTGATGGGCAAGATCCAAAAACGCTCCGAGACACGCTCGATCGCGTTAAAAATCGTTTGTCTCAGGGCGTTGTGGTGCTTGCGACCGTCCGTGATGACAAAGTCAATTTAATTGCGGGCGTGACAGACAACTTGGTCGATCAAGTCAAGGCCGGTGATCTGATTGGATTTGTTGCCGCACAAGTGGGCGGTCGCGGTGGCGGTCGTGCCGATATGGCTCAGGCTGGCGGTACTGAGCCTGCATCATTACCTCAGGCGCTGAAGTCAGTACCTGGTTGGCTTGAAGAACAATTGAGTTAGGAAGTTCGATGGCGTTAATCGTTCAAAAATATGGCGGTACCAGCGTCGGCACTGTGGAGCGTATTCAAGGTGTCGCGCAGAAAGTGAGGGGATTCCGAGAGCAAGGACACGACGTCGTTGTTGTTGTCTCTGCGATGAGTGGGGAGACCAATCGGTTGATTGGTATGGCCAACGAGATCAGTCAGCGGCCTGTGCCGCGAGAGATGGATGTATTGGTCTCGACAGGCGAACAGGTCACGATCGCGCTTCTTGCAATGGCATTAACCGAACTTGGCTGTGCGGCAAGAAGTTATACCGGTGGCCAAGTCCGTATCCACACCGACAGCGCTCACACCAAGGCGCGTATTCAAGCCATTGACGATGAAAATATGCACGCCGACCTCAGCGCCGGTCGGGTTGTGATTGTCGCAGGCTTCCAAGGGATGGATGACAACAACAACATCACGACGTTGGGTCGAGGCGGATCGGACACAACCGCAGTTGCCTTGGCGGCTGCGTTAAAAGCAGACGAATGTCAGATCTATACAGACGTTGATGGGGTTTACACAACCGACCCGCGAGTTGTTGAATCAGCGCGTCGGCTATCGAAAATCACCTTTGAAGAGATGCTTGAAATGGCGTCTCTTGGCTCAAAAGTTTTACAGATTCGGTCGGTCGAATTCGCCGGCAAATACAATGTGCCGCTTCGTGTGCTATCAACATTTGAAGATGGCCCTGGCACATTGATCACTACTGAGGAGTTAGATTCCATGGAACAACCCGTTATTTCAGGTATTGCGTTTAACCGTGACGAAGCAAAGTTAACGTTACTTGGCGTGCCCGATGTTCCTGGTGTTGCAGCGAAAATTTTGGCTCCAATCGGTGCGAAAAATATCGAAGTCGACATGATCGTGCAAAATGTGGGTGCAGATCAGACAACTGATTTTACCTTTACGGTGCATCGTAATGATGTCGAATCAGCTCACGAAGTGCTCGAAGGTGTTGCCAAAGATTTGGGAGCGCGAGAAGTTCGAAAAGATTCGAAGATTTGTAAGGTATCAGTTGTCGGCGTTGGTATGCGTTCACACGCGGGTTTTGCGAGCCAGATGTTTGAGACCCTTGCCGCTGAGGGCATCAATATCCAAATGATCTCGACCTCTGAAATCAAGATTTCTGTTGTGGTCGACGAAAAATATCTCGAACTGGCTGTCCGCGCTTTGCATCAGGCATTCGATTTGGCGCTCGAGGATGCCAATTAATACACCTGATGCATTTCGTGGTATCGATCGTCTCTACGGCGATCATGCCTATCAGACGCTTTCACAAAAACGGGTTTATGTTGTTGGTATCGGTGGTGTCGGATCCTGGGTTGTCGAGAGCATAGCGCGCTTGGGAATCGGTGAGATTCGACTCGCTGATCTTGATGATATCTGTGTAACCAACACAAACCGCCAAATCCACGCGCTGTCATCAACGATCGGCCAGTCGAAAATTGAGGTGATGGCTGAGCGCTGCCGATCGATTAACCCTGACATCACCGTTCGTTGCGATCACGCCTTTGTCACCGATAAGACAGTTGAGTCGTTAATCGACTCGACTCTGGACTTGGTGATCGATTGTGGTGATAACCAGATGGCAAAAGCATCACTGATCGCCCATTGTAAACGCATCAAAGTCCCGGTGATCACCATTGGCGCTGCAGGTGGTCGAATTGATCCAAGCAAGGTTCAGATACGTGATTTGGCGAAAACGGATGGTGATGCGCTTCTCGCATCAGTGCGTCAAACACTCAGAAATCGTTATGGGTTTTCGCGGACTCGAGGGAAGCGCTTTTCGGTGCACGCTGTGTACTCTGATGAGCAGACCCGGTATCTACAGTCGAATGGTTCGGTCGGTCAACAAAAGCCTGCAGCTGGCGCAAACCGACTCGATTGCGCGGGCTCCTTGGGTGCAGCCACACACGTCACGGCTGTATTTGCATTTCATGCAACTGCGAAAGCGATCGATATCCTGCTTAATTAACAACTTCGAGTGTGATTGTTGGCCAATGGCTCATCCAATCGTAGTCGGGATCATTGTCAGGCCGAATAACGACTCCGCTGATGAGATACCGATCGGGACTTGGTAACTCGAGCTCCACTCGGCCATTCGGGTCTGTGTAAGCTTCCGAAACGACAGCTCGATCGCTGTGTCGAAATGCCTTGATCAATACGTTCTCGAGCGGAGTGTTCCCATCGTAGAGCGTAAATGCGTAATTTCCGGGGATGATCTGTGTCCATCGTCCTTCCAGAACCAGCTCGAATGGCATTTCTCCGGAGAGCGAATCGTTGACTTCTGCTTGTCCAGTTTTGATAAAACTTTTTGCGACTCGAACATAGCGTTCTGTGACTGGAACGATTTGTGGAATTGCTGGGTGTTGATCGAGTTGAGGTTGGAGACCATCCAGTGAGATGTAGTTTGCCCAACGTTCGTCATCGTCACCAAATCGTATTGAAAATGGAGTGGTTTGATGGATGATACGATTGAGACCATGGTCGACGGTTACGGTGGCTGCGGGTCGAGAATCTCCTAATAAACCGGCTATCTCACGTTGGGTTTGACCGATGATAATGAATGTTGCTGTATCGACGGGTAAGTAGGGTTGTGCGCTACCGCGGAAGGTTTCTCCAACTTTCAGAGTGAGCTCAATTGTGCTGTTGACCGTCGTGTAGTGTTTTGAAGGCTCGATCCAAAATTCATGGCCTTGAATTTGCGCGCTCCATATCAGAAGTCCGACTGAGAATGTTAGGCTACGAGCTATTGTCATAATGACTCCTAAAATTTGAGAATGAATCGATGAAACCTGTGGTGTTGGGCGTACTGTTAGCGATTTTGAGTTGGGTCGCAAGTGCGCATGAGATGCGACCCTCAATTGCCTCGCTTTCAGTTGATTCTCAAGGCGTCCTCCAGCTTGAGCTCGTGACCAACATGGAGGCTTGGCTCGCCAATGTTGATCCATCGCTGTCGGATACGAACGATTCTCCAAATGCGGCGATTTACGATCGCTTTCGGGCGCTCGATGCAAGCGAGTTGGAGGTCGCTATTCGAGACAAAGGGAGGGATATCAGCCGAGTCATTGAGATCATCGTAGGTGATCTCCCGATTACAATGACGCTGACGACGTTGAAGGTACTCCCCGTCGATGATGATGAGCTGCCGCGCGATACCCAACTGAATTTCGTTGGAGGGTTACCTGATGGTGCAGAAAGTGTGACATATCGTGTCAATGACACCATGCCCAATACAGCAGTTCGTTTATTTCTCGATCATGCTGAGCCTCGAGTGCAATTCGTCAAAAGCGGTCAGGAGTCGGATGAACTATCTCTTGACCGGGCAGTTGAGCGGTCCGTCAGCGATCTTGTCGTTGACTACATCGAGTTGGGATTCACGCACATTATTCCCCGTGGCTTGGATCATATTATC
>AGIG01000003.1 GCA_000227525.2 gamma proteobacterium HIMB30 | reverse complement strand
AACGATCGGAAGTATTCCCACACTCACAACGCCCGCCGCGACTGACCTGACGATTGACCTAGTAGCTGACTACGTCACAGACCAAGAATCAAATGCAGTCATTTCGACCAGCTCTGTAAGCGCCGGGAGTGGCTCGGTGGCAATTTCATCAGATGGGTTGAGCCTGACATATACACCAGCGACCGGATTCAGTGGGTCGACGTCGATTAGTTTTACGCTCAATGACGGTGCCAACACATTATCAAGTGCCATCACAGTCTCGGTAGTGAATCCGGTGGTCACCAATGCCTGCTCACCGACAGTCGGTCTGGGTACCAGTGCCTGCGCGATAACCCCAACCAACCACTCGATGCGTGTACTGGCATTCGGGCTCTGTACCGCGGCGCCGACAAGGCCGACGTCGTCATCTGTATACGATCTGTCGAATTGCCAGTTAATTTATGATGGACGGACATCTGGCGGTATTTCAGTGTCCCTGGCTGGCGGTGGCTCAGTGAGCTTCGGGAGTGCGCTTACTATACCTGCCTATGGGACCTATACGCATGGCGTCGTGTTAGTTGATAACGCTTTCACAGTGCAGGGTGAACTGGTTCTCAGTTCCGGTGCCACACCCTACTGTTACATCGAGACTGGAATGACCATAAGTTGCTACGCGGCTGCACGAACTGCACCTGACGTGACAGATACTATCGGTAACTTTTTTGAATTAACCCCTGCTATCTATAGTTATACATTTTCGGATGATGCGGTCACAGTCGATCTGGTAACCAGCGAATCTGCCGCCTCGGTCCTCTCAACAAGTGACGTAATTTCAGATGCTATCTTGGCAATCCAAACCTTTACGTCACCGCAAACATTCAACGAATCGAGTCGAGAAATCGATATTGGTGTCAA
The DNA here is from genome assembly GCA_000227525.2 of gamma proteobacterium HIMB30. Taxonomy (GTDB): domain Bacteria; phylum Pseudomonadota; class Gammaproteobacteria; order Pseudomonadales; family Litorivicinaceae; genus HIMB30. Next base: position 37,756 of record AGIG01000003.1, on the reverse strand, counting down.
AATATCTGAGGCAGTGACAATGACTAACACAACAGCGGACACGTCACCTTTCTCAATCCGATTCACTGTCCAATAACATTTTTGCCTGAGATTGGGATAATTTTGGGTTAACCGTTTACGGCTCTTCTTAGATTTACCGTTGATATCATCAACGCAAACTAAAGGAATTTCCGAAAACCCTTAACCGTATTAATTGATTCTTCATTGTCACCATGAACACACAGCGCATCGACCGGTATTTGGATGATCGAGCCATCACTCGCGACAATCGAGCCATCGCCAATAATACGCTCAGCTTGATCCAATATTTGCTGTGATTCCTGATAGACCGAGCCATCAATTGCCCGCGATTGAAGCCGCCCTTCAGGGGTATATCGCCGATCAGCAAAGGCCTCAAAAAGAAGCTTAACGCCAATTTCTGCAGCCATCTCCGCATGTTCTTCATGATCGGCTGTTCCGAGAATCATTAACGGAATATCGAATTGTGATTGTGCCAATATTGTCATGAGCTCGGCCATCAAACTGGGATCATCCATCATGCAGTTGTACAGCGCACCATGCGGCTTCACATACTCAATCTGCACACCTTCGGCTGAGGCAATTGCCTGAAGCGCACCCACTTGAGCAATCATGTGCAACGCGGCTTCAGAGTGCGGCATTGAAAGTGGCCTGCGCCCAAATCCCAGCAGATCCGGATAACTCGGATGCGCCCCAACGATGACCCCACATTGTTTCGCAAGTCGCACTGTCGCACGCATGGTCAACGGGTCTGATGCATGACCACCACATGCAACATTGGCCATGTCAATGTGCGGCATCAACGCGGCATCGTCCCCCATTGACCAAACACCATAACTCTCACCAACATCTGCATTTAGTTTCATGATTACCCTCTTCACGGTCTCTTCTATCGAAAGTCACCAAAAAATTCCTGATATTTTAAAAACTCAGTCGTTGCCTCGTCTCGCTTGATCGGTCTGAACGAGACGACTCTGCCTGCCGATCTCTGTGCCAGTCGACTCAGCGATCGGCGAGTCAAGGTTCCAATCATTGGGTAGCCACCGAGTGACCCATGATCTCGCATCAGAACGATCGGTTGACCAGCGGGTGGAATCTGAACACCACCGAGCGGGATTGGCATCGAATACCGCGGCCTCCTTGCAGAGATGCTGGTTTGCCCTTCCAGTCGATAACCCATTCGGCTTTGCTCCCTCCCGACCACATAGCTTTGATTGAAAAAGTAATCAATTACGGTCGCATCAAAGTGCTCGGAATTACGCAATATCAGGTCACAGATCAACGGCGCTTGATAGGATTCGAGATAGCGTCGTGGGATTAATCGAAGTGGCTTTAATTGGCTGGTCTCATGAGATAACGCGTCACCGGCAGCCAGGGCGTTTCCGGAACCATCAGCACCACCCAACGCATCGCGCTGACATGTCGCCACACTGCCAAGAAAAGGCGTCATATCAAACCCTCCTTCAACCGCAAAATAGGTAAAGAGGCCACTGCTGAGACGACCAATTTTAAGAACTTCTCCAGCCTTAACAGGGTAACAGCCGGGGCCGATTAAAGGCTGCCCATCGAGCGTAAAGTCACCCCAGGCTCCAGCGATCGCCACGTTCGCTGACTTGGTGAATTCTGCCACAAGCCCTCCGCCACCAATTTCGATGAACGGTGAATTGACTGGATTACCTAGCATCCAATTTGCCCAACAGGCAGCGATGCTATCCATCGGTCCGGCGTGCGCGACCCCTTGGCTTGCAAAACCAAATCGACCGAGGTCTTGGATGGTATGCATTGGACTCGATTGCTTAATCCGAATCATCTAAGGCCTCAATCGCTTGAAACTCATCCATTGAGATCGGCTGAAATCGAACCAAACGACCCATCGCGAACTTGGCGTCGATCGAATCCCGAGTGACCGAGACAATCGATCCAGGCATCCGACCGATAATATTCCAGCCACCAGGCGTTTCTGTGGGATAGATCACCGTTTGGTTCTCGGCAATTGCAACGGACCCAGGAGGTATTCGAGTTCTTGGGGTGTCTCGCCGAGGTAACTGAATTCGAGGATCAGTTTCTCCAAGATACCCAAATCCTGGAACAAACCCGGTCGCCAGAACACGATAATCTCGAGAACTATGCAACTCGATGATTTGCTCAACCGATAACCCTGTTGCCTCACCAATCGACTGAAGATCCAACCCAAATTCTGAGGCATAGCAGACGGGTATTTCGATAACGCCTGAGTCACTGGAGTCGCGCCCATCGAGCGAGCGACTGAGTACCTGGGTTAATGACTCCAACACTCTTGATTCATCAATCAGAGCCGGGCGAACAACCAGACTCAAGATACCGAAGCCGTAACAGTGATCGATCAGCCATGCTGGTCTTTCCATCTCAATCCAGTTCGAGATCATCTCCGCAAAAGATAGCGTTTCCATTGCAACAGGATCGCCTAGGCGGATCTCAAGCGTATCTTCTGAGATCCATTCAATCCGCCCTTCAAGATTCACAATGCAGTCCAACCGCCATCGACCCGAATCGACGCACCGGTGATCATGGAAGCCGCATCTGATACCAATAACTGACACACTCCAACGCAGTCCTCAGGTTGTCCAAGACGTCCTAACGGAATTTTTACTTCGACAGATTGACGGAATACAGGGTCTGAGAGTGCGGCACGCGTCATTTCTGTTTCAGTAAAGGTTGGGCACACCGTGTTGATCCGTATTTGATATTGGCTCAAGTCGGCAACAGCGCCACGTACGAATCCTTCGACAGCAGATTTGCTGGCACAATAGACACTCCGCTCAGGCGCACCAACATGTGCCAACTGTGATGAAAATAAAATGATTGAACCTGGTCGATTGTGCTTGATCGCCAAACGCGTAAAAGCCCGGGTGCATCGGATTGGAACTGCAACATTCATTTGTAGCGTATCGTCCAGATCTTCATCAAGTATCTCTGGCAAACGGCGGTGTTTTGCAATGCCAGCAGTCACAATCATCGCGTCAAATGGCTCATTTTGGGTTTCGAAAAAGCTCGACACCGCGTGTCTGTCTGTCAGATCAATCGAGATCACATCAAGCGATACGTCGTCCTCATCCAGACCGTCTCGGATCTCGTCGAGGTGCGCTCGATTGCGTGCAAGAGCAGTCACCCCATGACCATCAACAGCGAACGCCTCGGTAAGAGTCTTACCGATCCCTCGAGATGCACCCGCAACCAAAATCCTAGCCATTGTTGTCACTCACCCTTTAACGCATTGATGTGGAAGGATACCAAGTCCACTAAATCAAACACTGCGATGCCTGTTTCGGCCCGAACCGTCGCTTTGTATGGCGACAAATTGGTGCACTCAAAAATGATACATCGCACGCCGCGCTCGTTAACCAATTGTTGTGCTCGATCAACGACCTCATTCAATGCGGTCTCTGTGTGCAGTTCAGATTCATCATTGGAGATCACACGGTATAGCTCTGTGTCTGTTTCAAGACCAAGGATCTCAAGATCTGACATCTCATGATCGACAAAATGATGCGGACGAAGCGCTCTTGCGTCGAACGTCAAAACACCAATATCGCCTCTGTTGGGGTAAAGCCTCCTCAAAAAAGGCAGTAGTAGCAACGAAGTACTCAAAAATGGAACCTTCAGGTGCCGTTGTACTTCCGTCTGAACAGGCCCCAGAAATCCGCAACTTGTGGTGATGAGGTCACAGCCCTGGCTCTCGAGATCACAAGCAACATTAATCATCTCTACGAGTCGATTGCCAGAAATCACTTCAGTAGAGACAACATCAGCCACCGAGGCCAGATCTAGCTTTTTAATGATCGATTGAAAGGGAAAGGTCTTTGGATTCCCGATATCGCCAATCGGCCGCGGAAAATTGGTGTTAAGTTGTATCACTCCGATGGTGCAATCAGACTCCACCATCTACGACCTCTTTCCGCTGATCGAATGGTTTCCAGAATGCGATGATCATCGATACTGCGACCAAGGCAAGGCCGGTGACGTCACCCAAATCAATCTGATCACCCAAGATTAAAAATGCCATAAACGGGATGAGAAAAGGAGCGATCGCCAAAAACATGGTTCCCATCATCGGCCCAATCAACTCAAGCACCTTGCCGTAAATCAGGACTGCAAGAACACCAACGACAAACCCCTGGTACATCACCTGCAACATCCCCTGATCCAGATCACTGAGCAGGGTTCGTTCTCGGGTCATAAAATACCAAATCAGGTAAGGAAGCGATCCGAGCGTGATCGCGACCACACCCTGTATCGATTTTAACTTCCAGCGACGCAGATTGAGCCCATAGCTCGCCCATAGACAGGCGCTCCCAAGAAAGCACAAATCACCGAGAAGATGGATCCACTGAAACGGATGAGCACTCCAAATGACGGCCAACGCCAGCAGAAGAATCCCAAGCGCGATCAAGTGACTCAATGAAATTCGGTCGCCAAAATAACGATTTGCGATCACTGCGGTGATTAACGGCACACAGCCTAGCGAAATTGCCCCTGCGTGACTAATCGGCGCAAATTGCAATCCAGCAACGTTGAGAAGCCCAAAAGGAACTCCCGCGCCCAGTGTTAGCCAAATGATCTGCGGAATGGTGGGAAGCATCGTCATCCCGCGGAGCAATAGGATTGGAACAACCCCAAGCGCCGCCCCAAGTACTCGAGCGGCAGCGACATCGAAACTGTCAAACCCAGCGCGGAGCCCAGAAACAGAAACCGACGAATGAGCACCCCAAATCATGGAACCAAGCATCCCAAGCGCAATTGCAACCATTATTCGTCGGTGATTAAGCAACAACCCGCCTCACATCTCTGTCTTCACAGGTTCAAAAGAACCACCTACTATCAGGGTCTGTCAAATCATACGAAGGAAATGGCGTGCCAGAAGTTCACATCCTTGGGGCCGGCATGGTTGGTATCTCCACTGCCGTCTGGCTTCAGCGTGCAGGATTCAGTGTCACAGTCATCGACCGCATCGGACCCGCCGGTGGCGCCAGCTATGGGAACGCAGGAGTACTCGCAGCAGGCTCGATCATTCCAATCACAACGCCGGCGCTTCCAAAGAATGCGATTGGCATGCTCCTGAATAAGACTTCGCCTTTATTTATCCGCTGGCCTTATCTCCCAAAAATGATTCCCTTTCTGGCGAACTATCTCAGCCATTGTACCGAGAAACATGTCGAACATTACGCTCGATCGATGGTGCCACTACTCAGCGACACACTGCTCCAGCATCGCGAGCTCGCCTCCGGAACTGATGCGGAGTCATTCATTTGTGGGCATCCATACGCGTTTGGGTATCACACCATCGAAGCATTCAATGGCGATTTGAAATGGTGGGATTTGAGAGCTCAGTTGGGCATTCGATTCGACGTCATTGATGGCAAGGATTACGGAGTGATCGATCCTTTGTTTCCAGATCAATTCGAAAAAGTGGTGCTATGTCATGATCACGGACGTATCGCGGATCCCGGCTTATACATCAAAACACTGGCCAACCACTTCGTCCAACAGGGTGGCAAATTAGAGATCAAACAGGTTTCGCGGTTGGTCAAGACCAACGACGGAATGGGCTATGCAATCGATGGGCGAGTCATCACCCCTGAATGCCTGGTAGTGTCGACAGGAGCCTGGTCTCGAGATCTGGTCAGTACAGCTGGACTCAAGGTCCCGTTTGAAACCGAACGCGGTTATCACATCGAACTGGTTAGCCCGTCAAAAGAGCCGGTCAACTCAATGATGGTTGCGTCTGGTAAATTTGTTATCACGCCGTTAACCGGACGCATTCGCGCCGCCGGGATCGTCGAGTTTGGTGGACTCGAGCTCCCCGAGAATGCCGAACCCATTGAGCTTCTTAAATCGCAAGTCCGCGCGTTACTTCCCGATGTCACTTTCGAGCGGATCGACCCATGGCTCGGACATCGTCCTGCACCTGCCGATTCATTGCCTTTGATTGGACAGCTACCGAACACGAATAACTGTTGGTTAGGCTTCGGCCACCAGCATGTAGGCTTGACAGGCGGCGCAAAAACAGGCCGAATCATCAGTGAACTGATCCAGGGACGGCCCGCTGATATTGATATGACCCCGTTTAACCCTGCACGGTTTCACTAATAACAATGACAAACAAACCGAGGAGACCTCACCGATGAGAAAACTCACGACGCTTGCTGCAGCCATCGCCGCAACTTCAATTTCAGCAACAGCGCTGGCAGAAAAGTGGGATATGCCGATGGCATATGCTGCCACCAACTTCCACTCCGAAATGGGTGTCGTTTTTGCTGATAAAGTCAGGGACTACACCAAAGGCGAGATCGATATCACCGTACACCCCGGTGGCTCACTATTTAAAGGTGGTGAGATCAAGAGAGCAGTCCAGACTGGACAAGCACCGATCGGTGAGCGCTTTATGTCAGCCCACGCGAACGAAGCACCCCTTCTTGGCTGGGATAATCTCCCATTCCTTGCGACTACCTACGAAACGAACGAAAAGTTGTGGCAGATTGCAAAAGACAAAGTCAACGCGCAGTTAGCCGATCTGAATCTGGTGACGTTGTATACCTGCCCATGGCCAGGACAGGGCTTCTACTTCAACAAGGCGGTCAACTCAGAGGCTGATACGCAGGGCGTTAAATTCCGTTCGTATAACTCAGCGACTGCGACCTTTGCGAAAGAGCTCGGCATGCTACCTGTGCAGGTCGAGGCAGCGGAACTGAGCCAAGCGTTGGCAACGGGTGTGGCTGAGTCCTTCATCTCGTCAGGCTCAACCGGTTATGACCGTAAAGTCTGGGAGCATTTGTCGCACTACTACAAGGTGAATGCTTGGCATCCACGTAACTATGTGATGGTCAACAAAGGCGTTTGGGACAACCTCGATGGTGGTACCAAAGTAGCGATCCAGAAAGCCGCCGACGAGACGGGTGCAGCGTGTGCGGCAAAATCAGCCGAACTCGCAAACTGGTACTTTGAGCAACTGGAATCCAATGGGATGAAGGTTGAGGATGCGAGCCCTGCGTTCCTCAAAAAATTGAAAGAAATCGGTGCGTCCATGCAAGCCGATTGGCTGAAGTCTGTCGGAGCGGATGGGCAAGCCATCATCGACGAATACAACAAAATGTAAATCCAATCCGTGCCCCAGTTCGCTGGGGCACTTTGATTCATAAGAAGAACCATGAATAACTGGCCGGACATCATCGGACTTCCACTGTGGATGTGGATCTTCGGACTACCTCTAGGCATTGCCCTTTTTGCAGCATTTAAACCAGACTGGGTTTCAAATCACTTTAGTCCAATCTGGTCATTACTCGATCGCACCTATACTGCTGCCGGTTATCTCGCAGCTTTGTTTATGTGCATTATTTTGCTCATCACCATCGGTCAAATGTCGTCACGATGGCTGGGACTGACTTTTGAGGGCTCGACCGAGTTTGCAGGCTATGCGATGGCTGCAACATCATTTTTTGCCCTCGCGCATGCACTGTCACACGGCTCTCATATCCGGGTGTCGGTGTTGTTAAATCTCAACAGTTGGACACGTTATTGGTTCAACGTCTTTGCACTGGCGACATCAGCGGTGGTGGCAACTTATTTTGCGCGATTCGCCGTGAAGACCAATAAAATGTCAGCGATGCTCAATGATCGAACACAAGGACAGGATCAAATTCCCGACTATGTCGCACAACTGCTTCAGTTATTCGGGACCGCGCCCAGTCAGTGGAGTGCACTGATGGATAAAGCGACCGGCGAAATGATCTATACCCCAATGTGGGTTCCTCAACTCACCATGTCGGTCGGTACCATCCTGCTGGCGATCTGCCTCTGGGACCATCTCATCCGCTTAGTCGCGACCAAAACCAGCCAAATTAAGCAGGAAGTAATTGAATGACAGAACTGTATGCAACGATCATCTTCCTGTTTGTGTTATTCGCACTGTTAGGCAGTTCGGTATGGGTCGGCCTAGCGCTGGTTGGTGTCGCCTGGGTCGGCATGACGCTCTTCACTTCGCGGCCTCCCGGCGATGCCATGATCACGACCATCTGGACAGGAGCGTCGAGTTGGACACTGACCGCGTTGCCTCTGTTTATCTGGATGGGTGAAATCCTCTACCGAACGAGGCTATCAGAGGACATGTTCCGGGGTCTGTCGCCCTGGATGCGCGGTTTGCCTGGTGGGCTTTTGCACACCAATATCGCAGGTTGCACGCTCTTCGCCGCGGTCAGTGGATCATCGGCAGCGACGCTGACGACTGTTGGAAAAATGTCGATTCCTGAACTACGCCAGCGCGGATATCCGGAATACATGATCATCGGAACACTGGCGGGTGCAGCAACGCTCGGATTGATGATTCCACCGTCACTAACGCTGATCGTCTATGGGGTCACGATCAACGAATCCATTACCAAACTTTTCATGGCTGGAGTGATTCCTGGGCTCGTGTTAGCTGGCCTTTTCATGACCTACATCGTCGGTTGGTATTACGTCAAAAAAGATCAACGGCCGGAACCATCACAAGCCATGCCGTTGAAGCAGATGCTCTATGAAAGCCGTTTCCTGCTCCCGGTAATTTCTCTGGTCATCGCGGTCATCGGATCCATGTATTTTGGATGGGCAACAGCGACTGAGGCCGCATCGGTGGGTGTCGTTGGCGCACTGATTCTCGCGGCAGCTCAGGGGTCATTGAACTGGAAAACGTTCACGCAAAGTCTGATGGGCGCGACCCGGACTTCTGCGATGGTTGCGCTGATCCTCATGGGCGCTGCATTTCTATCATTGTCGATGGGCTTCACAGGATTACCCCGTGCGTTGGCGGGCTGGATCGGTGAACAAAACCTATCGCCACTTGTCCTCATCGCTGCGTTGACCGTGTTTTACGTCATTCTCGGGATGTTCTTGGACGGTATCTCGTCGGTTGTCTTGACCATGGCAATTGTTGAACCAATGATCCGGCAGGCGGGAATCGATGTGATCTGGTTCGGGATTTTCATTGTGGTTGTGGTCGAGATGGCTCAGGTAACGCCGCCCATTGGGTTCAATCTGTTCGTTCTCCAGGGAATGACAAAGCATGAAATTGGCTATATCGCGAAGACCGCCCTCCCGATGGTTGGTCTCATGCTAGTGATGGTAGGGATCCTGGTTGTTTGGCCGGAGCTCGCAACTTGGCTTCCCGAGAACACTAAATGATCGATGATGGTTTACCCATCATCGACCTTAGCGATGCTTCATCACCAACCGCGCGTCAGACTGTCGGCAAGCAACTGGTTCGATCGATCGAACAAATCGGATTTTTCTACGTTGTCGGGCACGGCATTGATCCCCGACTCGCAGCCCAAGCGTTCGATAGCGCTCGAGAATTCTTCAGCCTAAACGAAGCACAGAAACAACAGATCGCAGTGAACCAATCCCAGCGAGGCTGGATGCGCAAGGGACTGACTCGACTCGAGGGCTCTGTAAGTGCAGACGTCAAAGAGGTGTTCTTCTGGGGGCGCGAGGTCGCACCGAATGATCCGGACGTTGTCAGAAAACTTCCGTTAGTGGCACCAAATCAATGGCCTGACGCGTCACTTCCTCAATTTAAGCAACATATCCTCGAGTATTATCAGGCGGCCATGTCACTCGGCCTACGATTACTTGATTGCATTGCGCTTGGGCTCGATCAGAATCCCGATAAATTTCATCAGAAATATTGCAGGCCACTAGGTCGAGGCCAGCTCGTGTATTACCCGCCCATATCTGACGATGATCTGGCAAACCATGCATACAGCGCAGCCCCGCATACGGATTTTGGCGTATTGACGATCCTTCTTCAGGATTCTCTCGGCGGACTTCAGGCGAAGCATCAAAACGGCCAATGGATTGATGTACCGCCAATCGACGATTCGCTTGTGTGTAACGTCGGTGACCTACTTGAACGCTGGACCGGGGGGAGACTGCCCTCGACCCTCCACAGAGTGCTCAATTCATCAGGAAAGGCACGGTTTTCGATTCCAATCTTTTGTGATCCCGACAGCGACGCCTGGATCGACCCAGAAGACTTCTCAGCCTCACCAAACCAATCAGCACCACCTCCAGTCAGAGCCGGTGACTACATCAGCGGCAAAAATTGCAGCAATTTTGGTCATTACAAGAGTTAGTGAATGAGATCAGCTTCACAAATGCGAGATAATTCTAATCCGCCGATTATCGGGGATATCAAGTATTCGGTAAGACCCTTGACTAATTGCATATCAATTCAGGTTACCGCGTAATGATTCGTGAGGTGGCCCGATATGGTTGAGATTTTGTGAAATGACAAATTATAGACACTTGAAGGTTGTTCTCTTAGATGTTGACTAGTAGACCAGGTTTAATGTTTGGGTCGGTATCGGCAGGGTTTTCACTAGTGGAGCTCTTAGTGTCTGTTGCGATCATTGGCGTCTTGGCAACAGCTGGAACAATTGGATATCTCGCATATATCGAAGCGTCAAAAGATGAGGCCAGCATTGCGGACGCTGAAGAAATTAATCGCATAGTCGAAACCGATTCGCAATCCATCGACATGGAGTTAAATGCCACCTCAACACTGAATGACAGTATCACCACAGAATCAATCTGCCGAGACCAGGCTGATCAGATCGTTTTCGAGCTCAACACAACACAAAATAAAACCAGTCATCACGACGACAGTTGCCCATTTGCTTTTAATGGAAATCGAGCGTGGAATAGCCTCCATCATAACGACACGTCAAACAGCGTCGACTACTTTTCAGCATGCGCTGTGACGACCACTTCAGACACAATCGAAGTCCCACGAGGTCGTATGATGGTAGGTTGCGCGGATGCATCAGCAACTGTCTCTTCTGCAGGCTACAAACTGTTTACCTGTCTCTGCTCTGGCGAAGACAGTTGTATAACCACAAATGTAGAAACTGACTGCACCAGTAATGCAAACCACGGCTATGCTGACTTAGATACCTGTAAAGCGAACTGGTCGGACGTGACCGCGAACGATGAAAAATGCCCCTCACCGGGCGCCTTCAACTGATAATTAAAGGACAGATCAATGGGTACAACGTTGTCAAAAGCCTTATTGCTGGCATCGGTAGCAACGACCAGCATCGCAACTTATGCAGCCTTCACAAAACATGAGATTGGAGAGGGAGCATTTACCGCAGGCGGAAGTGTCGGCGATATCTTAGATAACTTTCTCGCCGGCGATATAACACTAACTGACCTGGCGGCGATTTCGGCCGCTTTTGGTAGCGCCGATACTTTTAGCTACTCCGCCAACCCCACCCTCGCTGTTTTTGATGAAGACAATGATGGAACTATTAGCGAACAGGAATTCGCAAATATCTTGGCCAATATGGCGTCAATTATGAACGTCAATGTCAGCGATGATGGTATCTATGCCCAAGCTTACGCCACGGAGTTGTCTTCGATGACATCACCAATTACGGCAACTCAAATCCAGGCAGCAATAACCCAAGGTAATTCATACGCCGTCAATGAGCCTGACATCGCGACATCGAGTCTTACGTTTACTGGGACCGATTCGAGCCATAGCGGGGGCTTAGGAATCGTCGATGGATTAAACGATGCGATGAGCAGCGGTGACGCTGAAGTCACGGTCACCGTCACCGCGAGTCATGCGAGCGATACGAATGCAATGAATCGCTTCGATATCGACACCAATGGAAATCTGACCCTATCCTCCGGGACTGATATCGAGGATCTTGAACCCGGCGTCTATACCGTATCGGTCAACGTTGTCGATAACAACGCACTTACCTACGGGCTAAGTGATAGCGCTGACATCTCATTGACAGTCTCAAATGAGAAAGGTTGTATCATCAATAACGGCATCGCCAGCGGTAACTTTTCGGCGGGTAGCGGTAACATTTCCGGCGCAACGGTTACGATCAGTGGCAATCATGACTCGAGTGATAAATTGTTTGTCAGAACGTCGACCAGCATTTCTACAGACAGCATTACCGGAAACGTGACCTACAGCGGATTCGGAGTGTCGGGCATCACCGCCGAATATCAAACAGCATCCGGTGAGCTCGTTTTTTCAGGTACTACGTCCCTAGCCAACTGGATCTCCATCTTCAAGAAGGTTGGTTATATTTACGATACGACAGACTCGCTTGAGGACAACACCCGCTCGTTGATTTTTTCACTTTCCAATAAAGTACCGTATAACCATCCAAGTGGCACTGATCACTTCTACGAGTTCATTAGTGGCACTCTCACTTTCCAGGCAGCTCGCGAGGCAGCTGACGCGTCAACATTGTTCGGTTTACAAGGCTACTTGGCCACTGTCACAAGTCAGGCTGAGCAAACCTACATCGAGCCCAAAATTGGAGGTTATGGATGGATGGGGGCGTGTGACAGACTACAGAACACGACTGTTCAAACCAGATGCGGGTTAACTCAAACCGAGGCTACCGCACTCTACAAACCCACCAACACGTGGTTGGCATCGAATGGTGATTATTCGGTAGGCGATGGTGAAGGGTACTGGTATTGGATATCTGGCCCAGAACGGCTTAGTTTTATGGGGCATGATAAGGGGAACTCAAGCTCCAATTGTCGGCAACGAACCTATGCTCGCGGTTCAGATGTTTTCGACACAGCAAACTCTCAAGAGAGCTATGAAAACTTCAAAGGCAGCGAACCAAACCATTATTTAGGTGGTTGCGGAAACCCACCTGGCGGTGGAGAAGATCACCTGCATTTTTATTCTGATGGCACATGGAATGATTATGCTAACAACGCAAGTTCAATCACTGGATATCTCGTTGAATATGGTGGAATGACTGGGGATCCGACAGTCGACCTCACTGAGGATAAAACCTACAACATCGTCAACGAGGGGACCTACTGCGCTTATCAATGATCACAGATATTCGAGTTTGGTGGCCATAAATACGGTGGCCAGCGGCGCAAGCCATCGTAGTCAGAGCAAGGCATCGAGACCGAGCTCCACAATGTAATGGGGGTCATTACGCAGTATTTCCGCGACCTCCCGAACACTCGATAGCTCTAATCCAAAAACGTTGACCGCGATCCACCCAGAGATCCCGATCAACAGAAACTTACCGATTACTGTGTTCGCGAGCGCCGTGATTCCAACAGCGAAACAGCCAATGAGCACAGTCGCTATAATTTTACCGAACGCGTTAACTACGGCGATTGATATTGATTTTTCCATCATGAGATTCCCTTTAAGCCTTTCTAACGAACAACACAACCCGAGAGCATATCCCGATTCAACGCGATGCGTCTGACCGCTTGGTCTGATTGTGAACAAGAGCTACTTTGTTTATCGTGAAGCTCTTCGGGCTACTTGAGTCGCGACTATGCAGAATACAATCAGGTTACTTGTGGGCGTTCTCCTCACGGCATCCGTCACGGGCTGTGTTGCCATTCCAGATCACGCACCTGGGAAGCAACTGATTCATCTTGTTCCGTCTTTAATCGGTAAAGATTCGGGCGCTCTTGTTGAGTCTCTTGGTCAGCCACACGACGAGGTCTGGGTCAATGACACGAAGCACGTAACCTGGCGCTACCTTCAACTGTTCCTCGGAGAATGTCGGCTTTCAACCGCAAACAAGGGTGGTAGGGTTGTCGGCGTCCACTGGTCAGGGCCACTGACCGGTTGCCACTATCTCGAATCAAAGATCAAAAAGCTGAGCCTCAACAACTAAGCAATCGTTATCAAGGCTCGGTTGAATACCTAGATATTGGCACCGAGAATCAGCTCGTCGACCCTCAGAAGTTCGATCGCCTGCTCAATCACCGCGCGGTCATTATCCGAAGCCACATCAAGCGCCGACTCCAACACCTCAATCTTCTGGGTCGGGTTCAAGCCGTCCAGCATTGCTGCATTGGTCAGGTCAGGAGATTGCGCGAGCTGCTCGGCAATCTGTCTTACAGCGTTCTGACGAACAGCTGGAGGGGCCTGGCTGATCAGCCGGACCAAACTACCCGCGCGACTGTTCGCCAACGCAACCTGTGGGTTGACTGGAGGCGCAACTGGCGCAGCCTCGATCTCAACTGAGGTGCTCGCCTGGGCAGTCTGCAATCCGACCGTGCTCTCACTTTGGGCCAAGCTCGTTCCTGCCACCTCCTCGATGACTTGGTCGCCACTTTGCGCGACCGTCGTAGTCGCTGCATTGGTAGTGACATTCAGCTGACCTGAGCGGGCTGTTATCCCAGAGGTTGTGACCGACTGAGAGGATTCATTTTCAAAGCCGACTCCTGACGTACCGATATTGGCTGCGATCAAATTCGATGAATTCGAAACACTGGCTGTTGTGACGTCGCCGCCGATCGTTGCGTTCACTGCGTCTCCAGAAATTTCAGCGGCAGTCAGCGCGACGTCGCCACCGACCGTTAGGTCGAGCGTATTCGCGATCTGTATCCCAGAAGGCCGATCCACCTGTGCCGAATTCTCTGAAGAAAACCCGACCCCCAAGTCAGCACCGGCAGTGACTGCGGATGATGACGCCTGTGCATTTGCGGCCGGATCAAGGTCAAGGTCTACGGTAACGCTGTTACTCGTGCTTTGTTGAGACGCGACCGTCAAATCGCCACCAATAGCAATTGCGGCATCATTAGCATTGATTTCGGCATTATTGAGAGCCACGTCGCCACCCGTGTTCAGGGTGAGGTTTCCGGCATTAATACCGGCCTGCTGGCCAAACGTCGTGCTGTCACCAACGTCCAGACCAAAACCGAGGCTCGCCCCACCACGGGCGCCACCTTCAGACCCAGACGACTGTCCGCCTGCTGAGACTTCGAAATCGACACCGACATTGGACGCCTGTGTCGCGGTGGTTCTAATCGTCAGGTCTTCCTCGACGTCGAGCGCGACCGTATTACCATTGACCTGGGTGTCCTCGAGTAAGACATCACGGGCATTGATATCGACGTTATCACCAAAGATCCCAGAGAGTGCCGCGGGGCCCCGTTGATTCGATTGCTCGAACGAGAAATCAACCGAGCCGGAACCGCCCGACTGCCCCTCACCCTGCTGATTCGCAGAAACCTCAACCGCAACATCAAACCCGAACGAGTCATTAGTATCGGTATTGGCTCGGGCGTCAATCACGTCGGCCGTGATGGTTGTCGTTCCCTCCGATCCGAGCTGCGCCGACCGTAACGTGAGCCGCTCGTCGACATCGACATCGAGATTATTTCGTGCGATCAGAGACGCCTGCTCGCCAGTGGTGCGGCTGCTGGTTTCAGAACCGTTCGCCTCAACAGCGCCGGCGCCTGAGTCGCCGGTGATTCCAACTTCAACCTCAACAGCGCCACCGTAGCTCAAGGTGTCACGGGTGCTCTGGAGGGTCACGACTTCAAGATTCTCTGCATCCACTGTGATGTTCTCTGCCTCAACGTTAGCCGACGCGACACGGGCATCACGAGCCTCGATCACAAGGTCTCCACCCGCTCTCAGTGACGAATTGTTGACGATCGTTTCGTCCTCGGTCGAGTATGACCCGTCGACACCGACCTTCACGTCTTGATTGATTACATCAAAGCCAACGGTCACCCCAGCGGTTGTGGTTTGTGAGCTAATACGGTCGACCCCTGCCTCGATAGTGACTTGGTCACCGCGTAGTGTCGCGTCTCCATCAACCGTGATTTCCGAACCGATCTGAGTAACGGTCTGCCCCTCTTGCAACAGGTCACCACCAATCTGGAAGTTGTTGCCATTGGACCGATCTGACTGGGTCGTCGTTACCTCGACACCCAAGCGTGCGTCGATGTCACCGTTGACCTCAACCAAATCAGCACCAGCTGCAATGTCACCAACAGATGATCCCTCAACGACATCACCCAAAGGTGTCACAGCCGGGGAGTTGTTCCCAGAGGACTGAAGATTTTGCAGGAACGCCTGTGCGCCAGTCCCGCCAGTGCCACCTTGGGCTCTGGAGTTTGCGGAAATCTGTCCATCCAAAGCGCTCTGGTCGATTGCAGTCAATAACTGTCCGCCGATAGGCGTAATACCGGCGACGATTTGCGTGACATCGCCGGACTCGATTCCGGCCGCAAGCGTAGCCACCTGTTGAACGCCCGGAATCTGATTGAGCAGCGCATAGCCGTCACCGGACTCAATCGCCTCGATCGTTCCCTCAGCGATCCCCGCGAGACCGCCTCCTGTATCTCCTAGGGCCGAAGACACGCTCAGATCGATACCCACGGAAGTCGTATTGACCTCATCGCGCAGTTCTTGGAACCCCGACTCGCCGTTGGCGGCAGTGAGGGACACGTTCCCTTCAACGTTGCCGTCGACTCCGGCGATGATTGCGTCACCAGACCGGGCGTTTACAGACAAATTCCCGCCCGTATTGATCTGACTCCGCTCGGCGACGGCACGTGAATCCGACAGCTCGACTCCAACAGACAGAGGAGTTTGACCAAATGGATCGCCGTTGGCCAAGGATAAGCCGACATTTCCTCCTCGGGTATTTACAACGTCTTGAGCTGATGCGATGCGGACGTCCTCAGCCTCGATACTCGCATCACCACCAGCTGTCAGATCGACCCCGACAAGCTCAGCGTTCCCTCCCGACCGGATCGTCAGGTTGCCACCGGCCGTGGTTCCCGACTCGCGGAAACGTGTCGCATCAGTGGTGCTACCCCCGATTTGAAAATCCCCCGTCGGTATCGCACCTGATCCGTTCAATTCAACGCCTATGGAGCCCGAAATCCCAACGCTCGTCTGCGACGACTCCTCCGCGATCGCCGCGATCGTGACGTCACCACCTGCATCTAGGGTGATATCTTGGCCCGCCTCCAAGTCGGTACCGATAAATGACGCATCACCACCGGCGTTGATGTTGAGGTTGCCGCCAGCACGGAGTCCTGAGGACGAAGAACTCGTGTTAAAACCGCTAGTCACGTCAAGTCCGTAGTTGGTCCGAGTCCCTACCTCAAAATCAGGGGTACCCGTGATTCCCTCGGCTGTTCCAGCCCCCGCATAGACTTCTTGGGACGCGCCTACACTAAAGCTCGAGTTGTTGACGCGGGCCTGGGCTGCCGTAAAGGTCACATCTTCGGCGGCGTCGACGTTAATATCGTTTTCGGCCGCGACCTCGGCGCCCACGCCGCGGACATTGTTCGCCCTCAAGGTGATGTTATTCCCCGAGACTGTGGAATTGACGAAGTTCGCCGTCTGCTGCGACTGTCCACTGAGACTCAACCCGCCCTCAGCCGAGGCATCTGCACGATACGACAGACCGCTACCTCCCGCAGACGCAGACGCTGATCCTCCGGCTGACAGCGCGAACGAAGAGCTCTCGGTAATAATCGCATCCGCGATCAGGTTAATGTCACCCTCGGTGGCCTCGAGAACCGTCTCACCGGTCGACGAGATATCAGAGCCAACGCTCGTGATGTCGCCCTCGGCTGACACGATCCGTACGTTACCGCCACGAACGGTGGCGCTCCGGTTCGTGAACCCCTGGCGGAACTGGCCGCTGATCAGGTCCTGGCTACCCTCAGCACCGGCCTCGGCGTTCGCCTCGAAACTACCGAAGCTGTCGCCTGAGGCTGACGCTCTCGCGTAGGATGAGCTACTCGATGAGCCGCCGAGATTCACCGAGTCCTCAACGGTGTATATGTCCGCCAGGTTTTGCTGGTAGAAGCCTTCTCTCGCGTCAATCAACACGTCGTTTGTCGCCGCGAGATCTGACGCGATATTGACCACCTCACCCTCGGTGTCGATGGTTAAGTTGTTTGCTGACTCAATAGTCGCGCCAACGAAGTCGGCGTGAACCGTGAAGTCTTGCTTACCAGCCAACCTACCAAGGTTACCGATCTCGACATCCGAGACCTGCTGGACCACCAGCGCTTCGTTGATCAGATCACCTGAGGTATTGATCACCAGATCCCCATCCTCGGACGTCGCCCGGATCGCGGCACCGCGGTTGACGAGGTTACCACCGTCTTCGTCACTCGAATTGATATTCAGCTCAACCGACCCGCCCTCGATCGAGGCCGTGGGCCCTGCGGTTCGGTAGACCACATTCCCGGAGCCGGTCCTCGCGACCGCAGTCGTGGTGAGTGTCTCATTCAGGAGATTCTCTGCCTCAATCGAGACCGTATTCCCCGCACGAATCCCACCGGTGTTTGTGACGTCACCCTCAGTCGTAATATTGAGGTCATTACTCGCGACAATCTGCCCCGCGGGACTGAGCTCGAGGGCATCGACCGTCGGCACGTAGACCCGAGGAACCAACACCGTACGCCCATCAACCACCTGATTCTCGTACCACACAATCGGTTGATCCAGCGACGCAATCTGAGTCTCGGTCAGCGCCTGACCAAGCTCGACACCCTCGGTCTGATTCGCAAACGTAGCCGCGTTGTCGTACAGCCGACGCAATTGGTCAGTCTCGTCATCAGCCTCATCAATCGCAACAGCGCTACCGGTCTGCTGGAGTAACTGATCCCTCACAATCCGCTGCTCTACAAAGGGGTCCGCGAAGAAGGTCACGTTCTCCGCGTCTGTCTGCTGCAGTTGGGCCAGCAGATAATCTTGGCTGAGGCCTCCGATTCCCGGCGACACGCGAGACTGGACCAGGTAGCGGCTGTTCGGATCTGTGGTGACCGAGTAGAGGCCGGTTAACTGGAAGCCCGGAGGAGAGATGGCCTCGATGTCCGCGAGGGTTGGCACGCTCGCTGAGCGTGAGCCACCGACACCGGATAGCGCGCTGTCTGAGATAAGCCCCGCAGCCTGGCGGACCTCTCGGCCCACCGAACTGTCAGACACAGAGGTATCAACCTGTCCAGTGGACTGCCGCTCGAAGCGGACCACAGACCCCGAGTCGGCGCCGTTCTGAACGCCGCCCGCACCGCCGTCGAGTGCGACATTCGAGCCCTGGATCCGTCCATCTGAACGGATTCCCGACTGCGTATTAATCGTGACGTTACCGTTCGAGAGAATCCGCGCCTCACCGTAAAGTGACCCGTCGGCGTTGGTATAGTAGGTCGTCTCTCCACGCAGGTTTTGCAACGTCGAGTCATTGATACAATTGGTTTGCCCTGCCAAACAGGTCTGATATTGATCACTCAGGTTGGAGATCGAAATGTTGTTGCTTCCGTTATAAAAGCGCCTGCGCTCTGCGTCACGGACAGTTGTCGTTGACAGCGTCCGGTTATCGATCTCGTCAGCCGTGATCGTGATATCGCCACTCGACTGGATGGTGCTCGCTTCGTTCAACACCAGGTACGCTGAGACTGTGAGGTCGCCTCCCGACAGCAACGCCGCGGCCTCACGGGACGCGTCATAGTTCTCACTGCTACGTTCACGTGTGAAGTACGCGTACTCTTCCGAACCCCAAGCGTGCCGCCTCAAGCCCTGCTGCTCGGTCCAACCAGAGCCCGACGTCGATCGTTGTGTCACAAAACCAGAACCACGCCAGTTACGCAACGTATCGGTTGTGATGGTCGTATCGTTGACCGAGTAGATCGTACTTTCGCTGTTCTCGATTTCGCCCCGCAGGAATGGGGCCGTGGTGGTGAGATTCACGTTGCGGCCCTCAATCAGAGACCCGTCCAGGTTCCGGATCGACTGCGAGGCAGTCAGCCCGAGATCACCGCCTGCATAGATCGCCGCCTGCCCGGTGTTCTCGATCGTGTCAGCAAAGACAGTCGCATCGCGGCCCGCCGCTAAGAGCGCGCGATTTCCACGGTTGGTGACGCTGTAGATTCGGTCGCCGTCTGTCCCGATCTGTAGGTCACGGCCCGCCCCGATCAGGCCCTCGTTGGTCAGACTCGTTTGGTATCCGTTCAGATCGATATTGATATCTTGTCCGGCAACGATGCCCTGCTCACCGCTGTTGGTCACCGAGTTCGCCGACAGATTGATGTCCTCGCCGCTGGCTATCCGGCCCGAGTTGGTGATGTTTGCATTCAATGCACCACTGACGGCAACATCAACATCGCCCTCCGAGCTGAGGGTCCCGGAGTTATTGAGCGACCGCGCCGCCACCGAGAGATCTCCAGTCGACCGCAGCCGATATTGTGCGCCCACGACCGGGCTAAAGGCCGCGTTATCGCTAGGCAAGCCCGACTCAGCGACGGTCTGCCTCAAATCAATCGTGTAAGTCGCGCCGTCTTTGGTGAGCGGGAACTGCTTCACTGTCCCGTCAGGTAACTCAACCTCGGCCACCAACGGAAAGTTCGGGTCGGACGCGACCGCGTCTGATACCTCAATCAGAATCAATCCGTCTGACGCCCTCACTGAGGTGACGCCAGCCATTTGCGCGATTGCATCCGCCAGGCCAACCGCGACCTCAGCCACGCGATCGGTCTCGTTGGTTGCGACGAAAGACGCGGTTCGTGAGGTCGATTGGATTGATCCCGCGTTGGTTACGTTTTGATCGGCCTCGATCGTGACACTCGTCCCTGTAATCGATCCTGTCGCGCTGTTATCGAACGCGCCATCCGAGTCGATCTCGACCGCGATCCGACCAGTGATCGAGCCCTGATTTGTGATATCGGCAGAGTTGCCGGTTGTCGCACGGACGCTCTCCGACGCAGACACAGACCCGCCGATTACAAGGTTACCGTCGGCATCGATCTCGATATTGCCGGCAGTCGCGTCCAGGCTACCATTCAACTGGACGCCAACACCTGACTCCGTGCCAACAATATTGATCTTGCCCGCCTGAACAGAGCTCACGTTCGAGGCGTCGATCTGTAACCCGTTGACGCTGCCGGTGCCTGCCTTCTTGGTGATACTGCCATTGGGGCCGTTGGCATCCTGGCTGCCTTGGGTAAAGTCATACACGTTGGAGCCAGAGATGATGTCCACACGGTCCGAGCCCTCAACCGCACCGTCTAACAGAATCTGTCGAGAGATCACGCTGAAGTTTGAGTTGTTCGTCCCGAGGTTCCCGTTGGCGTCCAACCCGCCTGACCCAATCGAGACCGCGTTCGCGTTCCCGCTGGTATCAAACTGGATGTTACCCGCCTGATCATAAGACACCGCGCCCGTGGTTAACGCAGAGTTCGGTGCGTTGATGAACGAACAGCCGTTACATGAGATCCCGTTAGGGTTCGCGATAATCAGACCCGCGGAGTCACCGTAGACCTCAATCGCACCCTCGATGCTCGAGGTATTCGAGGTCGTGACTTCATCGATGATGGTTGACGCGGACTGGCCTGAAAAATTGATGTTGGCTCCGATCGAGCCACCGTCCAGCACACTGGTCTCGTTACCGGTCGTGCTGTTGTTGTGGATCACGCCCTCTTCGCCAACATTAAAGGTGTCGAACTTGTTGTGTGAGATCCCTGCCGCTGAGGGGGCGACAATGTTGATGACCTGGATACCCTGGTTCGCCGAGGTACTGAAGGAGGGTTGGAACTGTGCGCCCGCTGTTGGGTCCGCAACAAACTGACTCTCCGCTGACATCGCAGACGCCGAGAGAAGGCTGTAGGCGCCGATCACGCAACGTGTCAGTAGCTTCTGTCGAAACATTTGCATAACACCCCCTCAGAGAGACACAAAATTCATGCGACTCAACAGTTTACTATGGGTAGGCCCCAAGCGCTAGCAATCGGGGGATAACTTAAGTACCCTCGAATCAACATATCAATGATCAGATCCGCGAGACGTATGGCAGAAATTCAAGAAGACGGGCAGCTCTTTCTTAGCGACCTTGAGATACACGTTCTGGAGACTGAGTTTTTTCAGTTCGAGAGGGCACTGAACGAGGATCCAGATCATGAAATCAGAAGCAAGCTCCTGAAGCTCAAGTGGGACCACCTGATGCTTAAAGAGCGGCTCAAGGTCCTTGAGCGGGACCCCGTCAATCAGAAAAGCCCACTCACGGCGAAGTACTAGCAGGCCCTTCTGCGCGATGCGGTCTAGAGCGACTTGGCCGCCGCGGTGATCCCCTTGAGAGACACGTTGACCGCCGCCGGCTGGTCGGCGTTGGCGGCGCGGTACAACACCCGGGCAACCTTGCCCGACTGCAGCTCAGACATAAACGCCTGATCCATTCCCATACGCACAATACAGCCCACGTTTGTGCACGCGAAATACTGCCCGCCACGTTGCTGTTTATCGTCCACCTGGAGTGCGATGCCTGGACGTAAGTCAACCCCCAGCGGCAGAACGAACTGGAGCAGGTATGAGGTCTCGTTGAGCTTGCGGACCGTTGTCTGCAGGAGCCGGGTGCGCTGACCGTTGTCAAGCTGCCGTGAGAGCAGTTGTGTCGCCGAGCACTGCTTCTGACCGTTGGCCGCATCCTGGCAAACAACCGTCCAGTCACCGTGAACCTCAGTCGTCGGCTCAGCCGCCGCTACAAAAGGGACGAGCCCCGCTAAACTCAACAAAGCCGACCGAATAATCCGTGCCATCATTTTTTCCTTCAAAACGCAATTTAGTTTGAGTCACTCTAGCCGATAAAACGGTACCAAGGTACCATATTGCGACTTTTTGGGAGGCATATATCCATTGAAAACCATCGGAATCGCGAGCGGTAAGGGCGGCGTTGGCAAAACAACAGTCGCCACCAACCTCGCCTACGCGCTGGCCAAGGCCAACTACCGGGTCATGCTCGTCGACGGTGATTTTGGTCTGGCGAATGTGCAGCTCGCCCTCGGTCTCCAAGCAAAATACAACATCGGGCACTACCTCCGCGGCGAGAAAACCCTCAAAGAAATCATGGTAACCACGGGCGACGGACTGATGGTTATCCCAGGTGCGTCTGGTGTCGGCAGTCTAGCGAACCTCAAGCCGGAGGAGCTTAGCGATTTCATCAAAGGATTGGCGAACCCGATCGACCCGATCGACTACCTGATCTTTGACGCGGCGGCAGGGATCTCTGACAACGTGATCCAGCTACTGAAGGCATGCGATGAATCATTGATCGTGGTTCGCGACGATCCGAGCTCGATCGCCGACGGCTACGGGATCATCAAGGTACTCTTCACCGAGCACGACTATCAATCAATCGGGATCATCGCGAGCAACGTCGACTCAGAGAACGCCGCAAAGTCGCTGGTCACGAGGATCAATAACGCCTGCACTAAGTTTCTCGGCATTGAGTTGCCTTTCGTCGGGCACGTAGAAGAAGACAGCGCAGTGAAGGACGCCGCTAAGCAGTACAAGCCTGTGGTCGAGATCTTCCCAACATCAAAGGCGTCTGTGAACTTCCGCGCGCTGGCGAAGGCCGTCTCGGCACAATAAGAACCGGCTGCCTACCGCATCCCGACCGGAAGGTCCTTGATCCCCAAGATACGCATCACGATCGCCCGAGTGAAACGGACAAGCGCGGACTTCAGGCGGCGAATCTCCGCGAAGCAAACCATCCCGTCGATCGGCAAAAACTCAACCTTCTCGACACCCTCCGGGAGCCTGAGTAGCATCTCAAAGTCAGTACCCGCCATGCTGCTTGCCGTGCCAAAGATAGCCCCTGGGCCGCAAAAGAATTTCCGGCCATTCATCTGAAACTCGACGTTACCCTCGGTGATAATTAGCCCCGTGTGTGAGCTCAGTACCTTGTTCAGTGCCTCTGACGAGGAGGCTGTCTGGCGCTGCTCCTCGGTCCCAAAGGCGATCTCAGAAAATAGCGTGTGTAGGTGTCGATGCTCCCGATACTGCTCCGGGAGACTGAGCGGATCAATGGGATCGAAAAGGAAAAGCTCGGGTACAGCGATCTCATCTGGTTGCGGTGCAGACTCGTCGTCACGAGGCTTGCGTGCCTCCATGCTGACGAAGTTGTTTTGGACTTGCTCAAGCATCAGTGCCTTAAAACCAAGGACCGCAGGACGGGTCTGCTTGTCGAGGAACGATCTCCACTTTCCGCCCTCGACCTCCAGGCACCGTGTGTCCACGTTCGCGATCGCGGATGCAGAACGGCGCCCCTCGAACAAAATCGACTGCTCCCCGAAGATCTGATTCGCGCCGAGCACGGCCAAGGTTTTGTCTTGGGCTTTAGAGTAGATCTCAATCTGCCCGTCGTCGATCAGATAGATACAGTCGGCGACCTGCCCTTCCTTAAACAGCGGCTCGCCCTTTGGGATAAAGACATCGTTGAAGCCTGGGTTCTTTTCTGACGGCCTCCGCATGATCTCTTGAGAGGCCTCGGCGTCATCATCTACCGCGAAATAGTTACTTCTTTTGGACTGCTCACGGCGACTCTTTAGGCGAGCTTGCAGTTTCTCGAGCGCCTTCTGCTCCTTCTCCCGCTCCGCCCTTGCCTTGCTCTCTCGCTCGTTCAGTATCAGATCATCTGTGATCCGCTCGACCGACTTATCTCGATAGGCCCCGCTCTTGAGGCGCTCCCGCATCAGCCCAACACGGTCCGCTATGAGTCCGTGCTCTTCGTCGACCACATGAGAAGCGTCAGTCTTTGGCTTGTCGTCAACCGATCGCTTGACGCCTCTCGCCTCGGCGAGTCGTTGCTGGACTTGGGAGCTCAAACCCGATTTTTTTTTCGACGACATATATCTTCCCCCGATTGTCCTAGAAGCCACCTATTGTAATTGGATTGACGCGGTTTCAATGAGCGCGGGACCCGACATCTCACCAATTGATAGAGGCGATGATATCAAAATTCCTTTACTCGTCCTCGACAGCCGGCCTCTCGCTGTCGTTCGATTCATCGCTGGCCTGGTCGGTTGTCTCGACGACCTCAACGACACCCGTGTCAGAGATAGAGATCAGCTCGGCGTTGGATGCAAAGGTTGTCTGCCCAACAATCCCCCCACTCTGCCCGACAGAACCCAACTGAATCGTACCAACCGGTTGTTGTACAGAGATGATTGGTAGGTCCACCGTGGTCTCAATGCGCGCGAGCTCCTGCTCAGCGTTCACAGACTCCTCCGCAAGAGCGATTGACGCCATCTCTTTCTCTCGGTCCTCCACCACAAAGCTGCTCGCGGTGGTAACCAGCGCGCTGGTCGCCGCGGTTTGTGCCGCGACAAACGGGTCCGATGCAAAGATGATCGCGTCTTTATCCACCACTTTCTCTGCGAGCTCAGTGTTCACGTAGGTGGCTGAAAGCGCGGCGGTGCTCACCGAGACGGTACTGGGCTGGTAGTATGAGCCGGTGCTTGACGAGCCGGCCGCATAACTCCCCGTGTATTTGAGCCGGTTCGGGACAAAGGACGACCAGGTCGCGGAGTCGCCGCTCGACTTCAGGTCAGAGTCCACGGTGTACGAGCCGCGCACAGTGGTTGTGCCACCGGGGAGGTTGGTACTGGCCTGGACGACGGTCAAATCACCATAGCCCCGGACCGTACCGCTGTTGCTGACCACGTCTCCCGTGGAGGTGATGGCGGCGTCTCCGTACACCCTGAAGTCGAAAATGTCTGACGCCTCCGCTGACCCATAAATCTTCACATACCGGGTCGACCCGGAGCCACTGATAGACACTATCTGGCCATCTGACGACTTCCCGTCGCTCTCCTTGGTCGCGACGTCAAACCCAAAACTCGACGAGAGGCCCGCGTCTAGGGTCACGATGATCTCGTTTCCGCTGACCGTCGTTGACGCCCCGTCAATTTTTCCGATCGCATTCGCGAGACCGACCGCGACCTTCTCCTTCGATGTCTCGCCACTCGCGGGGGTGAACGATGCGGACTGATATGTGGTGTTGATCGAGCCAGAATTAGAGACCTGACCCGTCGCGACGAGACTGATTGCGGCACCAGCGACATCCGC
Source organism: gamma proteobacterium HIMB30 (assembly GCA_000227525.2). GTDB lineage: Bacteria > Pseudomonadota > Gammaproteobacteria > Pseudomonadales > Litorivicinaceae > HIMB30. Next base: position 12,057 of record AGIG01000003.1, on the reverse strand, counting down.
GTTGTTTGACAGGTTTCCTGCGCTACTGACGGAAACCGTGCGTCTGGCCATAACCGTGGCGTTATAGTTAGCGAAATCATTATCGGCCGAAACAATAACGTCACGGCCAGCGAACAGACCACGGTAATCTTTATAGGTCGACTGATCGCTTTCGATGAGAGTTTTCGCCGAATCCGAGGTCGTGATCAGTATGTCCCGCTCGCTGTTGACGTGACCGCCTGTTTCGACATGCAAGTAACCGTCGGCCCGAATGACGACATCTGACGCCGTTGCCTGCAGCGTCCCCCCAAGGTTGACCCCGAGACCGTTTTCGGTAGCGACGATATTAATCTTCCCCGCATTAACCTCACTGACCAGGCTCGCGTCAATCTGCGCACCGGTAGTCGCGCCGCTTGGGGTCTTTTCTGTGACGCTAGACAAGGGGTTGTTCCCGGTCTTGCTCCCGGTGGAGAAATCGTATTCCACCGACCCTGAGATCAGGTCGACACGTTCGGTATTCCAAATCTTTGAGTCCGACGTCCCCTCCAAGAGAATTTTTCGGGCGATGAGGCTCAGGTTTTGGTTCCGAGAACCGACGGTTGTGCTCCCGTAGCCCGCCGCGTTCAGTCCGCCCTCACCTACAGAGATCGATGAGTCGTTGCCGCTGGTATCGATCGAGATTTGGCCCGTGTCGCCGTAACTGACCGCGCCTGTCGTTAACGCAGAGTTCGGGGCGTTGATAAACGAGCAGCCGTTACAAGAGATCCCGTTGGGGTTTGCGATGATGACCCCCGCAGAGTCTCCGTAGACCTCGATCGCACCCTCAAGTGTGCTGGCGTTCGCGCTGGTGATCTCGTCGATGATGGTCGTCGCGGACCGGGTCGAGAAGTTCGGGTTCGCGGACAGCGTACCCTGATCCAGTATACTGGTCTGGGCACCTGTCAACGAGTTGTTGTGGATCACACCCTCGGTCCCCACGTCGAACTTCTGGAACTTGTTGTGAGAGATACCTGCCGCCGTTGGGGCGACGATATTAATCAGTGGGATACTGTTGTTGGTCGAGGTCGTGATCGACGGCGCAAACTCGACGCTCGCGGAGGGGTCAACAATAAACGAACCCGCGCCTAGGGCTGAGCCAGCCCAGGCGAGTACCGTCAATGTGATGATCCCTACTCTTTTCATAGATCCCTAAACAACCTTACTGAAGTTCGACGCCGAGGCCTTTGGCGATCGCGACCCCGATGCCGACATCGTTCGCTGAACGCTCGTTTTCTGTCGGCTCATAGGCGAGCCCCCCAACAGGCAGTACCGCGACCGTTCCAGGAAGAACACCCATCGGGCCAAAGTTCAGTCGCTGCGGTTCCGGTTGCTTGGTGTGCTTGAGATCAACCGCGAGGCCGGTCAAGAGTTTGCTCTCCGACTGGTTGGTGACCTCTAGCACGAACACAAGTCCCTGGTCTGTTTCTTGGTAACGGCCACTCAATCCAACCGCCCCTTTGTCGATGTCCCTCGCGTGCAGCTTGAGACAGACCTGGAGCAGGTCAGCTGGGGCAACAATCGGGCTCTGGTTCTCGTCGAGGCAGTAGTTGAATGCCTTCAGCGTGCCCGGCAGCGGGATCTCGGCGGCCTGCGACGGGCTTCCAATGAGGAGTCCTGCGCAGACCAATAACGATTTAATTAGAGAGGTTTTCATACACTGTTTCCTAGAAGAGATGGTCTAGCAACTTACCTGTTGCGCCAATGTTGTCGTTTGAGGTTGGGGAGTCCGATACCGGTTCGGTTCGGTTCGGATCAATATCGTCCTGGTCGTACTCAGTCGATTCATCATCATCGGCGGTGATACCGCTGGCTCCGATAACCGAGCCCCCGCGGATACGGACGCCCTCACCGTCGGTGTTACCGACCAGGTTTGAAAAATTGATCTGGCCTAAGCTCGCCAAGAAGCTTCCGCCCTGGTCTTGGCGGAGAATTTTCACGAAGTTACGGGACAGATATCCTTGGTTGCGCTTCGTGACGTTGTAGGTCGGTAGTGCCTCGGCGAGGACCCGTATCGTGCCGGTGCCGTTCGCGGCGTAGACGTTAATCGCGTTATTGGTGTCGTCCTGGACGTTATTCAGGGCGGTCACGCGACCGCCGACGTTGGTGAAGTATCCCTGGTTGAACGCGGTGGTAGCCGCATTATATGTGCCAGACAGATTCGAGAGGTCGCTGTAGTCAACCGCGTCGGCGAACGACGCATCTGTCGACGTCATGCCCTGAATCCGGACATTGACCTCGTTCTGCGCCGACAGGAGGCCACCGGTCACCACCACGCTTGACCCGCCGGACTGGTTACAGAACCATCCGCAGGACGCTTCTCGTGACGCCTTGCCTGAGGCGACGACCTGGTTCACGACCGACGCGACCGCGTTGGTTGTGCCGGTGTCCGCGTTCAGGCCACCGACGTAGATCGATCCATCGGCGACCTCACCTGCGGCATTCGCGAGCCGGAACTTAGTCTCAGAGCCACCGGACGGGGTCCCAGACAAGGCGTAGGTGTCCGCATTTTCTGAGCCGAGCAGCAAGCCATACACACCGTCTCCTGAGGCGTCTGAGGTTCGGACGACCTCAATCGATGTTAAATCAGACAACCAGGCCTCGGTCGCTCTCTGATCGTCGACATACTCAACAAACCCAAGCAACAACTCGAGACCGTCATCCAGCCCGCTGTCTGATGAACCCGCGAACGTGTTGTATGTGAGCGACGAGTCGCCTGACTCGAGGACTAATTCATAGTTTTGAAGTTGGCCGGAACTTGAAGCCGTGTCCGCCCCGGTGACCCGCACCTGGACAGGCACGTAGTTCTGTGAACCGTTCGCAGATATCTCGCCACCGACATTATAGAGACGACCGTTGTTGGTGAAGTCCATCTGGATATCACCGGACGACGCGGTGATGTACGAACTCAGGCCATCGACAGCCAGCCGGCCATAGTCGTACTCGGTAAACTTCTTGGTCTTCTTGAACAAGAACCAGCCAGACGTTGTCTCGGTTGAGGTGACAACACCGTCGTTCGAGCCAGACGCACGAACCACCCGGTTATAGATGTCACCGCCCACGTTGAATGAGACGCCGTTGTTCGAGATGATCCGCGCGGACTCGTTATACAGGTTCCCGGTGGTCGTGATCTGGACGCCGCCGGAGCGCGAGTCTGAGTCACCCCAGGTATATCCCCCGGAGCCAACCTTGTTACTGGCAGAGAATACGATCCCCAGCCCGTCCTCGCTCAGAGAGCGGTTGGCAAAGGTCGTCGCCCGGATCGCCACGGACCCGTTCAGAAGCGCCGATGCACCGCTCGGCAGGATACTCTGCAACGCGTACCCGGTGTTGATGATGGCGTTATCCTCTCCGGTGTCGCCATCGATCACGACATTGAGGTCACGGCGGCCGTGATCGTCGCCTGGGTCGAGCTCGACCCGGTGAATGAAATATCAGAGTCGGCGGCACGGATACCTACGTCACGGGCCGAGGTGACCGTGCCTCCGTTGGTCGCCGCGATCTCGATTTCCCCGTTCGAGTTGATAAACAGGTCGCTGGTTTCTGACACCAGGCTCTGACCCGCGAACCGGAACCCGGCGCCCGAGTCGTTGACGGTCAGGTTGATCGTCCCGGCAGTAAGACTCGCAGACGCCCCGGTCACGTCGATCACGTAAGACGTACCCGAGGCGGCTGTGCCCGCCGTGACTGAGGAGCAATCCCAGTCGTCGCCGTCGGCGGTGTTCGAGCTGCCGGAGCACGAGCCTGAGTAGCTCGACTGGTAAATGTCCTGCGTCGTGTACGACGAGGGATCGATCGACGAGGTGGTGTACTCGAAAACGGTCGTCGAGTCCCCACCGAATATCGACACAACCGAGTCCACGTCGACCGAGCCCTCGACAGCGATCGTCTTCGCCATCAGGTCGAGCCTCGAAAACGAGCTCCCGATCCCATTATCGGTGATCCGGATCGCGCCCCCATCGACGTAGGCCACATAGTAAGGGTTCGCGACGCTCAGGGCTGTGTCGTCGAGATCGGTCAGGGTGTCCCCCGTCACGGACGTAAATCGGTGGATGTCACCGGTCGTAAGCATCACGCTCGCCGAGTTGACAAACGAGCCCCCGTCGACTGTGATCCCGTTCGGATTAGCTAACACGACATGCGCCTTGTCGCCCGACACCGTCAGCGCGCCCTGCAGCGTCGACTGGTTGGTGCTCGTCACCTCGTTGATGATCAAGTTTGCGCCTGCGGTCGAGTTATCCAGAGTCACACCCGCCTCAGGTACATTAAAATGCGTGTAGGTATTGTGAGACGTACCGTTAGCGTTAGCGGTGTTGATATCGACCGTGAGTCCCGCGCTCACAGAGCCGCTCACGCTAGGAGCCAAGCCTGAGCCGTCCCCAACGACGCCGTCCGACACGTCGGCAGCCAGTGGCCAAGCCCCCATCAAAGCCACCGTGGCGACCAGGGCCCTTAGATTAGTATGTGTACAGGTCATACGTAATCCTCGTGTACTTGTCAGGCTTCTTAACATAGGCACCGGTCTGCTTGTAGAGCGGTATCCCGGCCCCGACGTCGGCGCTTAGCTTCCCGTAATTGAAGCGAACCCCATACCCGACACCGCCTAGACCATTCTGGGTACCCAGCGCGTTGTCGTCGACCCAACCATAGTCAAACCCGAGATACGGCTGCACATACGGGAGATACTCCGCCATCCACTTGGGGCCGAGGTTTTCGGACAACCGAAATATCAAATCATTCCGGATATATGCACCCGAGTCACCCGACGACGGTGAGGTCGAGAAGCCGCGGACAGAGTACTGGCCACCGATACTGATCTGCTCAGACGAGTACAGCGGGTCGCGTGCGTACTGCCCCGACAACGAGCTCGACAACGAAACATACTGATTGATTGGCTTGTAGAGGTTGGCGTTGAACTGGACCTTATCAAACTGCGCACGGGGAGACGCGCCGCTCAAGTCAACGTCCTTCGTCGCGTCGAACCACTCAAGGCCATGCGACCAGCTCGCGCTTCCACTGAGGCTGTAGTTACTCAGATACGAGAAGCTCGCACCCAGGCGACCGACTGTCATTTTCTGGTCCGCGAGCTCGACGTCGTTGATGACACGGTCAGAGAATTTCTTGTCGATCGAGGCGGTGAAGTCCACCGACCCGGTCTTGGATTTGTAGAACCTGAACTTGGTATTCAGGGTCTTGGTCTCAGACCGCCCGAACAGCTGTGTGTTGGAATCAATCGGCGACAGGTAGTCGGAATAACTGTAGGCAAGCCCATGCGTCCAGTAACCCATCGGGAACGAGCCGGACACCGCGAGCGCGTTGGTGTCGAAGCTACCGATATGCGTCAAAGACCATGAGTCGTTCAGGTTCAGAATATTATCCGCATCGATCCCGATCGTGCTCTTTTCGGCCCCCTCGGACTTCGTCACAAAGTTATCGATGCCGGCACGGAAACGGACACTCTTGGCGAGCTGATCTTCGGGGCGGTCGACCAGGTCAACGATCGAGTAACCGGGCCTCGTGCCCGGGATCAGGTTCATAGTCACTTGCTGAGACCGGGGGGCGCTGATCTGATCAATCCCTCGCTCCAGGTCGACCAACCGTAAAATATCTCCCTCACCGACCGGAAACGCGGCCGCGACCTGGGTGCGTGCGGCCCAGTCGTTGTCCTGGTACTGAATCCTCTCGATCCGCCCATCAACCGCGGTGAACTCGATGGTCCCGTCAGCCAGATCCTGGGGGCCGATATAGACACGAGACGTGACGTAACCCGAGTCAACCAGGTAACCGTTGAGGCTATTGAGGGCGGCCCCAAGCACGTCTTTGGTTGCGCACTCCCCGACCAGCTCGTTTGTCAGCGACGCGACAAGCTGTCGATTCAAAATCTCTGAGTCCTTGACCGAGATCTCGGAGATCTGGAAGCAGCCCGGCTCTTTCGGTTTCGCTATCTCTTTCGAGTCGACAAGCGCGATCTCGGTGCCGTCGAGCTCGACACCCTCAATCGGCTCACGCATCGCGATATCAGGGAAACGGACCGCGACCATCGTGTTAAGCAAGTCAGCCACAAGCGTGTAGGTCTCAGACCGGTAGGTCGCCGCCATGGTGTTCGCGGCGCAGACCGACATCGCGACCGCGGTCATCGAGACAGCCAACCGCTTCATGGTTACTGCCCACTCATCGATTGCGGTGACTCCGACTCAAGCTCGCGCTTCAAGATATTTAGCATCGCGGCTCGATGCTTTTGCGCGAGCAGGTAGCCTTCCTCGGCAGAGATCTCACCAGCGGCGACCTTTTGTTCGATCTCGTTTAAGAAACGCTCCATGTTTCGTATCGAGGCCGCGCCGATGAGGGCGGCCTTTGATGGGGCGATGTCGGTCTTGAGCGGCGTGACCGGCTGTTTCTGCATCACCGCCTGCTGCGGCTTGTCGGGTTGGCCCCTCACCACGTCGATCACCAGCCGAGGCTGTTTTCCGTCGGCCCCAGCCAACGAGAACACCGAGATCGTCCCGTCAGACCTTGGGAAGGTGATCCGGTAAAGCCCACTCTCGTATCCCGCGTCCCCGGACCACCCCTTAATCTGAGCCGGGAACGGGGCCGAGGCCCGGGAGACGGTTTTGAGCCAAAGGATCGAGCCGCCATCGACGGCTTCGACTTCATAGTTTGGGATCTTGTCTGCCCAGTCGAGCACCACACGGAACCCGTTCGGTTTCTGAGAATGGCGGACGCCCCCGATTGTCTCAGCGTGGCTTACAACCGACAACAGGATCGACGTCGCTAGTGCAACTAATCTCATCATAGGTATTATGCCCGAGATGCTTCGGATTTGTTGAGGCGCTCCTTGAAGTCGTTGGCCATCCGCCGGACGTCCGGGTTCTCGTTCTGCAGGAGACCCTCGAGCTCGAGCCGTGCGTCTTTCACGTCGCCGGTCTCGATCAGCCATAACACTCGGATGAACGGGTCAAACGGGTCCTTGGATCCCTCGGCTGACGTCTCGGTCCCGTCCGAACCCGACGCAACCTCAGGCGCGGCATATTCGGGCGAGGTCGGGTGCAGCACCACATTCTCAGGCATCGTCTCACTTCCGTTTGGTTGATCGGGGGCCGATGATACCTCAGAAGACTCCCCGAAGCTCAGAGACGGACCAAAGTCATCCGCCGACACACCAGACGACACGACGTCGGGCTCGGCAACAACCTGACCTATATCGCTTAACTCTGATAACCCGGAGGAGTCCCCGAAGTCTGCGCCAAGTGACATCGAGTCAGAGTTGGCTTCGAGCGATGATCCTTCTTCGCCGAAGGCATCAGCCGCTTGACTGAACGGGTCTGTCGCAGCGAAGTCATCGCTTGGCGAGGAGCCCAACGCCTCATCGTCGGCCGGACCGGCAGACAAGTCATGGCCTGCCATCGACAGCAGGTGATCGATTGAGTCGTCTGGCGCGTCGATCGAAGGGGTATCGTCAGACTCATCCTCATCAAACGCGGCCACCTCGAAATCGATGGCTTGCTCGTTGTCTTGAGGCTCGTCCAGGTGTCCTGACGCCATCAGTTGGTCAAGAAGATCCGATGGCTCGCCGTGGTCGGTGCTTTCGGATGCGTCGAAAGAACCGAACTCGGTGGAGTCTGTGGCTGGTTCCCAGCCATCAGGCCCTGCTACTTCAGGTTGCTGCCCGACATCCGTACCACCCGAAATCTCGTCAAAGGCTTGATCTGCCACCTCAAAAGAACCGGCTAGAACATGGTCTTCGTTTTGCTCGCTGGTTGCCGAAACGCCGTAGGCTGGGGCCTTGCTCAGGCTCAGCGGGATGCTCACAAGCGGCGCCTTAATGTCGCCCTCGACACCGCCGGTCGCGACCAACGAATTCGGGGCGAACTGTGGCTTCGGTGGCTCGAAACTCTCTGTCGGTGTCGGCTCGTTTGGCGCCCTGTTCTCCAAATCAAAAATCGGCGAGACACGTGAACCGAAGCCCAGCCCTTGCTCAGGACGTCGACCAGTTCGCCTCGATTGGGCTCGCTTGACTGACCGACGTGTTGAGGCACGTTTTTTCTTCGCCTTATCACCCGCCCCGTAACCACCAAAATTCGCGGCGTCACCCAAGGCAAGCGCTGGCTTCCTCGGATTGAGGTAGGCCTCGGAAACCGAAAGCTCGTAGCTGTCATAGGCAGACGATCCGTAGACCTGAGCCTCTGGCTCCGATTGAGGATCCGCAACGACTGCCAAACGTTCTGCGGGCTGCTCATGGGCCGTGTCATCATACCGCTTGGAGTAGGCCCCGAATGTCGGGAACTCGTCCATCACAAGCAGGGACTTTTTCTCCTCGGTAACCCTTGGGATCACCACAGAGATCTGCGTATCGGTGTACTGAGACCGAAAGACTGGCTGCTCTGTGGCTGGACCTTGAATCTCATCGGCTTCGATGTCTGTGTCAATCAGCTCATCGCCAACTGACGCGTTAATATCCGCTGTCTCAGACGACTCGACCTCCAGGCTTTCCTCGGGCAGGTCTGCTGCCGCCGGCTCTGTGTCGTCGGTTGGTGGCTCATCGAGTAACACAAACGACACCCCGGCGCGAGAATTGGGTTCGTTTTGCGACTTTTCATCAAACAGCCGCACGGGGTCGGTCTCAACAACCTCAATCGACTCATTCCCGTCTATCGGGACGATCACCTCATCTAAATCAACAGGAGCGCCCGGCTCTGATCCGGCATCAGCTGAGGGAAGAACGTCATCGGAGTGCGGAGACTCATGCGACTCAGAATGATGATCCTCAACTTGATTCAAACCAGAGTCATCTGAGACCTCGTTCTGGCCCAATCCGCCTTCGATGGCCTCCGTAACCTCAGCGTCAGCGAGCGGCATCGGCTCGGTATCGGTTTCAGGAACCTTCGCGGTGACACTGAATTCCGCGTCATCCGTTGTTGCGCGAATCTTCGAGACCAACGAGTCCACCGCCTCTTCCAGTATCTGACCCTCGTCGTTGGAGGGCGCCCGGTTGGCCGGATCGAAGTAGGTCTCGGCGTGCGCCCCAGGGCTCGGTAACTCGGCCACCTCAGGTAGCGGTATCTCCGTCGCGACAGCCTTACGTCTCAGGAGCCAGAAGGCAGCTCCAAGCAGCAGGAGCAAGACACCGAGAGTCAGCAGGACATAGAGCTTGTTCTGAACCGCTTTTGCCAACACCCAGTCGACGAACGATGGCGGCTCTGGGACTGAGAGAGTTGGAGGCACAGAAATCGGAGCCTTCGGGGCGACACTTGTTGTGGCAGGGGCCTCCGATGGTGCGATCTGGGCTGTTGCAGTTACGGCCGGGACGACCGGGCTCACCCGCCCATCATCGAGGGTGGGCACCGAGGAAATACCAGCCAGCTGGTTCAACTGCTCCACACGTGCCTGTAGCTTGAGAAGCCTGTCCTGGAGCTGAGCAAGCACGGCGTCTTTGTCTGCCTCAGTCTGGGCGAGCGCAAGCCGCAACGCGTCACTTTCTTGTCTCAGCTTCTCATTCTCTGCACGCAAGGTTGCGATTTCCTGTAGACGGACCTTCGAGACCTCAACAAGCTTGGTGAGCCGCGCGCTTAGGGCCTTAATCTGCATCGCTTGCTTGCTTGATTGCTCAGCGTCTCGCTGGCGGTTGGCACCGAGTGCCTCCACCGCCGCCAGGGCCTCTTTTGATTGCGAGAGCTCTTGCCTTAGCTTCTCGTTATCCAGAAACATCTGGTTGCGCTCCTTACTCACCCGGGTCAGCTGGGCGTCGAGGGCGTCGACCTTTGACTCTATATCCGACTGGAGGTTCTTCTCTTGGGCAGAAAGTTTTTCATTCAGCGCGCGGATCTGTGTCTGGGCGGACTGCAACTGCTGCTCAAACGCGTCGCGGTCAATCGCCCACGCCTCCCTGGTTAGCTGGAGTTCGAGCGCGCTCGTCTCTGCTTCACTTTCGATGGGAACCAGGACGCAAACTAAACCAAGTACAAGGACGCCTCGACGTAAGGCACCCGCGAGTATCCCGACGAGCTCATTTGATGCGCTCGATCCCACATCCAAATACTGTTTCAGCCTGGTATTTGCCGCTTTTCTCATAATAAATCCGCAAAGCCGGTATAAGTCACTAGAATAAAACAGTTTTTATCTATTTTCTAAGTTTCAAATCATTTTATTACGTTTCTTGTAGCGGCCAAGAGATCTAGACACAACATCTTGTGTTTGGGCATTGATTTTTTGATTCTCGGTTAAGCCTGATGAGCTAAAAAATGACTGTGCGGGACCCGCCTCCAGATAAATTCTGCCAAAACCGAATGATCTCGATACATCACAGCACACCTAGGATGCAGCATAGAACACAGGGAATTGGGCCGAAGGCCCTCGTATTTCTACACATACAAGAGGTAAAAACGATCGAAACGGTTTGTGACTGCGGTCACCACTCTAAACGTGAGACCCATATTTCTGAGTTAACATCAACGCGCAGCCACCCTTGCCCCCACAATAGTATCTACCGTAACAATTTGGATAAGGCTTCGTTAATCAAGACCACAGTAAACATATCGCTCCGATGAGTTGCTTGTATCGAACGTTGAAGCCGATACGGCCGGGGTGTTACAGATCTCCCAGCAATCGCTGCCTGACGTAGAGTATTCATACCACACCGAGGCGTAGATTCGTGTAGAACCACTGTACGCCCTCAACCACTCATATGGCACACGGCTATTGGCCGCCTCGGTCGATCCTCGGTTGTAGTATGCCCAATAATCTGAGGCCCGCACGTAGACCCAGTTATTGTCATATGCTGCAGCGCCAGTCCCGGCAATAGTAGTAGCAGCCTCCGTGTTCCGACACGCGCTCCCTGCGGCACTAATCTCAGCCTTGCTCAACATTGAGTAACCCGATGGACAGGCGGCTGCCGCCCCTGAGTATGCGACCATGCGGCACTCCACTCCAGGAGGAACTCCAGGGTCAAGGCTTGCGCCTAGATACACCGGTGGACCCGGCAAACCCCCGATGTCCGCGACAGAATCACCTAGCGGCCGGAACTGCAGAATCGCATGGTCGTATCCCGAGGCACCGGTCCTTGATCCAATACCGACCAGCAGATAGCCCTCGTCGCTGTTGTCGGCCGCGAGGATAATCAAGTTACCGGAGCTATCCCTCAAGCCGTTGGTGTCATAAGTCCCATTTGCCAGATTACTGGCGCCAAGAATCCGGGTCGCCTGAGCAAAGCTCTTCCTATTGGCCGCAGCGTTTTGATCGGTACCTGCACTGTAAAAAAAGAGCAGCTTGTCGCGGGTGTTGTCTGTTCGGTTTATCCCCGAGTAGGCCACGTTTGACTGCGAAACGGGCCAGCCCGACATATTGGCATATTCGTACGTTGAGGTTCTGTACCGCGGGCCGTAAACGTAGAGATTAAAGGTCTGATCCACAACAGATCGGGATGTCCCCTGTCCGTCGTCAAATCGCACGGTCACCGCCCCACCAGAGTCACCAGCCTCTGGGGTCCCCGAAATAACCCCTGACGTATTGTCTATAGAAAGCCAATCTGGCGGGGAAACGAGCGAGTAGCTGCGACTAACAGAACCAGAGTCATAATTAAAATTACCGCTAATATCGTAGCTGAAGCTTTCGAAAAGGTTTGCATTCTGATCACCGAACGACCCCGCAACCACCGTTGGTGGATTATATAGCGTCACGCTCAGTGTAAAGGTCGCCGAAGCCGGCCTGTACGGATCTGCAAACGCTCGATCCGCAACCACCTCGCATGACCCGTCAGCTATCTTTGTGACTGTGCCGTCGGCAGCAACAGTACAAACAGACTCCGTATTACTCCGCCAATTTGTGGATCCTGATCCAACCCACGCGCTCACATACGTAGAAAAGTCATGCGTAGACCCCGACCAAATGACGGAGCTACCATCAAACGCTGCTAATTGTGGCTGATCGGTGTAGGCCCCGGCTGTGTCAGGATCGGGATCGAGAGAGTTAGCTAAGCCATCTCCGTCGCGATCCGTGTCGACTGAGTCATCTATACCGTCACCGTCGATATCACCAGACAGTGTTGCG
>AGIG01000004.1 GCA_000227525.2 gamma proteobacterium HIMB30 | reverse complement strand
CAGTTTTACTTTTTATTGGCATGTATTGACCGTCTGACGACAGACCACGTGAACATTATTACCAGATGGGTAGCTACTATCCATCTCAACCGTACGGCCGCTGGTGGTAGGACTAAAATCCACTGTGTCACGAATTGACGAATGTACCCTGCCAACTGGATTTCCAGCAGGCTCGTTTGTGTAACCTACCGTATACGAAGTGGTATCGTCGTTCGTTTGCCAATTGGCCCAATATCTCGCCTGATAGGTAACGCTTGATTCATCACCGGGCCAATCACTGACGTGAATTGGTGAGCTCGGTAGAACAAACATCGCATTTGTAATGCCCGACGTTAAAACACTTCTATTATCCAAAAACTCCTGCTCACTTGCGATCGTGTTACCGTCTCCCCAATAGGCGCAGGCAAGCGCAGCCCCGTGCGCATCATTGCCTCGACTCCGCGTGTACGTATATGACGGCTGGTCGACCGACAGTTGGACCGGATAATTGTAATCATATATATGCAGCGCTGGGGCAGCTATTCCCGCCCAGGCCACACGCTCCACACGAATACTCAGGGTCTGAGACCCGGCGCTTACACCCGTAAATGAGCCGCGCGTAAAATCCCGCCCTGAGTTAGTCCAACCGCTGGTCGCTGTAGAACAGCGCCATGGCAAAATATTTTGATAATCGCAAATTAAAGGCCCCTCGACTGTGACGCCGGCTGAACAGGTTGCCGCGCTCGAGTCAGTCGGTTGTCCAGCGGCCACAAGCGTGGCGTCCACCGCAGCCACGTAGGCCTGCAACGCCCGCTCGAAAAAGCTGAGTAAATTAGATTGATCTCCAGTTAGCGAAGCTGAGTCGGTTCCATAACCTACGAGCACCGACGCACAACTTTGATCGAACGCTGCACCACAGACATTTTCACCAACGAATGTACTGATCGCGTCCGCGTTGGCGCCGGCGCCAACAAGGGCACCTTGGATCTGCGCAGCGCTGGGAACGTTACCGCTCCTAAGCTCAGCAACCGTTGAATCTAACATCCCATTCACTAGGGAAATCGTCAGAGAGTGATCAACCGAATTACCTGGGGTATTTTCAGCCCTAATCGTCAGAGAAATCGGAGACTGTGAGCCCACAAGATTGGACCCTGCCGCAATCGAGAGCATCCCGGTTGCATTATCAATTTCAAATGATGCGCTCCCAGTTACCGAGTAGGATATGGAGGCACCATCGGCAGCAGAGGCACCAAAAACCTGAAGCGCACCACTCGCTGATACGTCAACCGAAAGCTGGTTCGGGATCGACTGATCGAATGAGGGCTGCGCGAAATTAGGGTAGGCGTCTGAAGAATCAGGAATTCCGTCGCCATCTGCGTCGTTGGTGATTGTCGGG
>AGIG01000005.1 GCA_000227525.2 gamma proteobacterium HIMB30 | reverse complement strand
CCCAGAAATACAGTGATAGCTGTGTTCCGCAGTCATATGTCACTAGGACGGAGTTCAAATTAGGGATTTGGGTCGACAAGCAAAGGGATGTCTTCAAGAAGAACAAACTTTCAGAAGAACAAGGTGTCAGACCAACGAAAGAAACGTCTAAATGACATAGGCTTTGTTTGGGATATGTTGACTGAACAATGGGAAGAAGGCTTCAAAGAGCTCAGTACTTTTCATCAAGAACACGGTGATTGTGTTGTTCATCAGTCACATATCTCGGCTTCAGGATTCAAATTAGGGGCATGGGTGGCGAGGCAACGGCAGAACGCTAAGAACAACAAGCTTTCAGAGGAAAAGAAACAGCGTTTAGAGAAATTGCGCTTCGTTTGGTAAGTCGGATAGTTATAAGCTGAGTCAGCGTCCGACCACACTTGTCCTCTGTAGAGCCAATAACGGTAATGTAATTTGACTCTGGGTTAAACATAGAATCTTCACCACCCGCTCCCTATCTCTGTTGATACTATTGATATTAAGGGATTCGTGTTTTCGTTTTTCGTGTCATCAAGGGGCGTGATTTCTAGGTTATATCAATAGTATCCAAAAAAGGGTGCGCCCTATCTTGTTAAAGAACGCTCTTTTCTCTGTAGGTTGTGGAATTATTTGGTCCTCTCGAGGCGGATATAACGGAAAATGGTTCACTTGCCATTAAGCGTATTAATTCGCTCACATCATTAGTTCGGCGACCGGATCCGTAGTGTCCAACGAGAATCTCATTAGTTGTTTTCACAAGATCTGAGGCTTTCAGAGAGCCGTATTTCCTTAAGGCTTCATGGATGGCGTCAACCACATGGGAATCTTTTTCCATGCGTTCGCGTCTTATCGCCATCGTTTTTACGTCAACAAGCTCATCCAGTTCTTCAATACGAGGTCCAGATTCTTGATCCCATTGAATGCTGAAACTTCTTTGGCCCAGTGATGCTCGCATTTTATCGGGGTAGGATGTAATTAATGTTTTTCCCGATTCATCGCGAATGGATTCAAGGTAGATCAACTCATCCGCATCTGTCTTTACGTCACCTACACCATCAAATGTGAGATTCTTCGATTCATCTCGATACTTGTTTGTGTGGGCTAAAGCGATGACTGTTGCGTTCTGAGTCGTGAGTCCACGGAATAGCATAAATCCTTCTTTGGCTAGTTGCTTATTTTGAATATCAGTGAACTTTTTTAAAGTATCCAGAATGATGACAATCTTGGATAAGTCGTTATGGCTGGCTGCGATGTCTCTCAAATAGCCAATAACCATCTCGACGGAGTCTCCATTGCGCGCATCGGGAATGATGAGTGTCCAGCCGTTCTCTTCTGCAGCTTTTTGGTGCATATGTGCATCAGAAGCTGCGAGATCAGCATTGATGTACAACACTTCGTATCCTTGCTGAGCCATGAGTCCTGCGAGATACATAAAAAGAGATGTCTTACCTGCATTTGCAGGTGCTGGAAATATCATCAAATGTCCGCTGACAACGAGACCTGGGATAATTTCTTTTGCATTGGCTAGTTTTGAGATCTCATCCCGAGTGATTCTCATTTCGCGCAACTTATCCAGGCTGGTTTCTAATTTGTAAGTGGGCGCTTCTTGGATCTTCCGCTTCAGTTCGGCTACTGAGTTACCTTGAGCCAGCCAGTCGACGACGTCTCCCTTGTCAGGAAGGTTTTGTAACCGACATATTCGTATAGATTTGGCGACGCCTTGTAGAGCCTCTGTGACGGCCAACACATGCTTCTCACCCGCTTGATCATTATCTGGAAGGATCACGACGTCGCGATCCTTGAACCAAGGGTTCAGATCGGGTGACCAGTTTCCTGAGCCGCCCACATTGGTCGTCGCTTGAAATCCAATGTTGGCTAGAGCATCTGCACACTTTTCCCCTTCCACGATAAGTATGGTGTCTGTACCGTCGGCCCACTTCGGAAGCCTGTATGGAACAGGCTTGTAATTAGGATCTTTTGATGGTGGTAGCCCAGCAGCTGTTTTCTGTTTGAATTGTTTTTGGGCCATCCCACTGGCATTGGTAAAATCAGTTCGTATCACGGTGATCACGTCAGCCCCATGTGCATTTTGGTACGTGTAATGAGTGGTCCGATTTAAACCACCCGTGGGGGGGTGTGGGGGTATGTCTACTATGCCGACTCTCTCGCCCAAATAGTCCATTGCCTCCTCGTAGCTACAACGATTCTGATCGACTACCCACTGAATGATATCACCGCCATTGATGGGTTCACTTTTACCGCTCCAGCGCTTGAAAATGAGCTTCTCTGGTCTCGATGCACAGGGGCGAGCGCTCAATGAACTCGGTTCCTTACCGCGCGCTGATTTGTAACCGCCTGCGGTGGGGGAGAGTTCCCAGCCAGTCAATTGTTGGAAGAGTCGAACCTGCGTATCTTGATCTTTGAAGATGCTGGATTTGATCTCCTCAAAGTTACGTGGCGGAAGGTTGGGGCATATATTAATTCCCATGCTCACCCTCCTTACTTTGGTTTTTAATCCACTGATTGATTTCGTACTCATCCCAAACGGTGACCTTGGGACCAAGTTTGCGTCCTTTAGGGAAATCCCCTTGAGCTATCCACCGCCAAATTGTTGATGGAGATACAGGAAGTATCCCGTCTTGGGTCGGTGTGGACGCGAGTTGATTGAGTCGAATGACTCGTGATTGCTTGTAATCGTCTGACATAGTTCCTCCTGCGGTTGCTTGTCTGTAAACGACACTGCAAAAGGTATAAATGCCAAAGAAAGTAGTCAGTCCAGCGTGTTAAATTAGCGATTTAGACTGTAGAGAAATGGGGTGTTTTAAACTGGCTTTTTGATCCGTTCTTCGAGTTCCTCTAATAAGTCGTTTAAAGCCGCTACGCTACTATTTTTCAATCGATCTACAAAATCAGGGTGTTTGTTTAACGTGTTGTAAATAGTTTGTTTCGAGTTGATTGAAAATTCGTCCATGATCACCTCCTCTTTTTTTGTCCCTTTTATTCCTGAGCGGCCGACGATTTCAAAACGAGTACAAATAATCATCTGGCGAATGTCTTTATCGGTGAAGTCCCAAACATCAGCAAAGAGTGGTTTGTTGTTTCCTGACTTACCTAGCAATCCGAAGGCTTCGTTTGGTGGGAGGTTTTCGGTTACAACGCGCGAGAACGCCTGCCGCAGGTATTCCAGTTGCGAGGGGGTGGGTGTATTACCGGAATTTAAAGTAGTGTAAATCTGAAGGAACAGTTCTTGACCGCTACCTCCAGTTTTGAATGCGTCGGGAAGAAGTGCTGCAGCAAGCGCCTCGTCAAGTGTGCTCATGGGGTGATCCTCAAACTCCAGTCTTCCATCAGTGAGCGCCTTTTTTCCAGCAAATCTGAGCGCTGATAAGCCTCAATGACCATGTTTTGTACTTTGTGTGCGAGGGCCGCTTCACGAAGCTCCGTTTGATAGTCAGTCTCCATAGCGCACCATGTTGAGAACGAGGCCCTAAATCCATGAGGAACGGCATTGATTTTGTGGCGTCTCATGAGAGAACTGAGGGTGTTGTCACTTAGAGGGGTTCCTTTGGAATTTGGGAAGATGAGATTCGTTCCTGCTTGTTGAGGAATTTGTTTAAGCGTTGCGATAGCCCCTAACGATAGAGGAACACGATGAAATTCTTTTTCCTTCATATGATCAGCAGGAACATCCCAGACTTTCCGTTCCCAATCAATTTCGCTCCATTCAGCTGTACGGATCGATCCAGAACGAGACGCGGTGTAGATCATAAATTTGATTGCGAGAGCCGTGTATCCGCCGATCGAATCGAGGAGTTCAATAAAAGCGCGAATCTCATCGACAGGCATAGATCTGTGAGGTGTTTTGCGATGTTTTTTGCCGAGATTCGGAAGTAGGTACTCAAGATTATGTTTCCATAAGGCTGGATTCGCTTTTTCCCTGTAACCTTTTACGATGGCATAGGCAAATACTGCTTCGATTCGTTGCCTTACGCGTGACATCGTTTCGTGTTTTTGATGCCAATGTGGCTTGAGTAGATCGGCTATTTGATTTTGATCGATTGCGTCGACTGGAAGGTTCCCGATCGACGGATAAACATAGGTTACGAGGGTGTTGCGCCATTGTTGTTTGTGCTTTTTATTTGAAAGCTCACTTAACCGTGTTGGCAAATATTCCTCAGCACAAATTTCAAATGTAATGATGCCTCGTTCTGCCACTTCCTGAGCGAGCACAATCTCTTTGCGTTGAATTTTCCTTATCTCGGTTGGGTTAATTCCTTGCTTGATGTCGCTTTTGAGTTGCGCAGCTTTTTTTCGAGCCTCGTCGACTGATACTGCGGAAAGAGCACCTAAGCCAAGATCTCGTCTATTACCTTTGATCATCGCTCTATAGATCCATGAACGAGCACCGGTATCACTAACCCTTAGGTACAGGCCTGATGCGCCGCCAACGGCATGGGTGCCAGTCGGTAGTTGTTTAATCTGCAGAACCGTTAGAGGTTTAGTTATTTTTGGCATCGCGCAGGGTATTCCATCAATAATTCCATCAATAAACTTACGTTTTGATGGTATAGAGAAATACTGTGTAAGACAAATTGAGGTTATTAAGTTAGTCAAATCGCCTATATGATAGGACTTTATGGCTTTTCGTAAAGTTAGAGAAAATTAAAGTTAGTTTCCCTGCCTCTCCGCCACCTTCACTGATAGTGTTTATTGCCTGAGGCGAGACTCAGGCTATTGAGATTGAGTGTTCTCTTTTATGAGTATCTCAATTCGCACCTGCTCTTGAGATAAAATCGGAGTTGTACCTTGGTTGATCGCTTTGAGTCTGCGAACACAACTCCTTACTAAATGACCTGCATCTTGAGAGATAACTGCATCAAGCGTTCCACTCGTGAGCTGTCCCTTTGTGAATTCAGTGAGCTCATGGGCAATAACCACTAGGTCGTGATCGGTCACATATCGCTTGATCGCTTCGACTGGGAGCCTGGCTTCAGAGCCCATGATGTAGATTCCGCGCAAGTCGGGTGTGTTTTTAATTAATTTCCGAACTATATCATCGGCTCTATGTGGATCATTGAAATGTTCGGTGGTAGGTAATAATCGGAATTCGTTCTGAGTGGAAAAAATAAGATCAGCACCGCGACGCCTTTCAACACTATCATTCGAGCTGATGGTTGTTGTCATAACTGCAATCGATCCAGTTGGATGTTCTTGGAAACGGAGCATCAGCCGTCCGGCTGTTTGACCTGCGTGGAAATTGGGTATTCCGACAAAGGCAGAAACATTCGCGGCAGATTGATAAGAAACGAGTGAGACAACAGGGACCCCGCGTTCTGTCAATCGTGTGATGGCATCTCTGATTTCAGGATGCTCAATCGCCATAATTGCGATCCCATCACAGTCATTCCTATCCAGCTTACTAAGAGTGGTCGCGACGTCATGTGGTGCGGTCTCATCAATATCTAATATTTCGTACCGCATCATCGTCCCGAAACCTTTGGATTCAATTTCTTCCACGCTTCTTTTGATTTGCATCACAAAATCGCCGCGGGCGCTGGGGAGTGCGAAGATGAATTTGAAATATCGATTACGCGAGAGTGCAGCAGCGGCATGGTTACGTTCGAAGCCCAATTTTCGAATCGCTTCCTCAACTGCATTCTTCGTCTTGAAGGTGACTCCAGGGCGATCGTTGAGAACCCGATCGATCGTTGCGAGGCTGACACCGGCGGCGCGGGCTAAGTCTTTGGTGGTCGGCTTCACGGTTCGCTGTTTTTCCCAAATTCAGATCAAGCAGAGAATAATTGAGGTACGGACATCAGTAAAGGGGTTGACATGAGGTACGTACCTCATTAGCGTGTCCGGAAGGGTTTAGGCGTAGTTGTTTTAGCCCTGAAATTTTCGCGTTAGCCGAGTAAAAAAATAAGAGGTATCAACATGAATACGAAAATCGGAGTGAAGGCACTTGCGATCGCGGTGATGGCTGGTTCGATCCAGACGGCCGCCGCAGATGACCTGACTTTATGCTGGGCGTCTTGGGACCCAGCGAATGCTTTGGTTGAATTGAGTAAAGATTTTGAAGCTGAGAGTGGTCATAAGATGAGTTTCGAGTTTGTGCCTTGGCCAAACTTTGCTGATCGGATGCTGAATGAGCTTAATTCCGGAGGCGGCTTGTGTGATCTAATGATCGGAGATAGCCAATGGATAGGGGGCGCTGCAGAAAACGGACACTACATCAAGTTAAACGATTTTTTCGCTAAAGAAGGAATCGATATGGGTGACTTCATCCCAGCGACAGTGACTGGGTATTCCGAGTGGCCAAAAGGCACGCCGAATTATTGGGCATTACCAGCATTCGGTGATGTTGTCGGTTGGACGTATCGAAAGGACTGGTTTGAGCGTCCAGAACTGCAGAAAGAATATAAGGCGAAGTATGGTCGCGATTTAGGCGTTCCAAAAGACCTTAACGAATTGAAGGATATCGCTCAGTTTTTCCAAAATCGAACAATCGACGGTAAAACTGTTTACGGGGCAGCGATTTACACGGAGCGTGGGTCCGAAGGGATTACGATGGGTGTGACTAATGCGCTGTATAACTACGGGTTCGAATATTCCAATCCTGCCAAGCCCTATGACCTCGACGGCTTTGTGAATTCGAAAGAGGCTGCTGCCGGTCTCGAATACTACAAGGAACTCTACGACACAGCGACACCGCCAGGATCATCGAACTGGTACATGGGTGAAAATATTGATGCATACAAATCTGGACAGGTTGCTTTACAGATGAACTTTGCATTTATTTGGCCAGGTGTTGAAGCGGATCCTAACGTCGGTGGCGGTAAGTCAGGTTATTTCCCTAACCCACCTGGACCCGGTGGGCATTTTGCGCAGTTAGGTGGACAGGGAATTTCTGTTGTCGCTGCGTCAGATAAGCAAGATGCGGCACTTGAATACATCAAATGGTTTGCGCAAAAAGAAGTGCAAGACAAGTGGTGGAAAGCCGGTGGGTATTCTGCGTTAAAAGCGGTTGTCGAAGATCCAGGGTTTGTCTCTAGTCAGCCATACGCGAAGACGTTTCTTGATTCGATGGCAATCGTAAAGGACTTCTGGGCTGAGCCAGCATACGCAGATCTACTGTTGCCGATGCAGGAGCGTATCCATGATTATGTGATTGCTGGTAAAGGTAGTGCACAAGATGCGTTGGACGGCCTCGTCGAGGATTGGACTGAGGTTCTTGAAGATGAGGGTAAGCTGTAGAGCATCCCTCCTACCAGAGATGCAGAGCGGAGACGTTCTGCATCTCTGTTCCAATTAAAGCCGATCAATAATAATAAGTGAGGGAGCCGTCTGTGCTGCAGCCTTTCATCGATAAACTCGTTCAAAAGACGCCATCAAGTGTCTCTAGTCGGGTCAGAGGTTTATCAGATAAGAAGTTAGCATGGCTGTTTGTTGGTCCGACGATTCTTTTGCTATTGGCTATCAATATTTTTCCGCTCATTTGGACGATTTACCTCAGTTTCACTAACTATCGCGTAAACAGGCCGAACCGAGATGTAAAATGGGTAGATTTACGTAACTACGAGCGAATTCTGACCGACAGCGACATCTGGCAGACAATGCAAGCGACTGCCCACTTCCTCATTTCGACGATCGTTCTTCAGGTAGTTATCGGATTCACGCTTGCTTTTCTGATTAATAAAAAATTCAAAGGTAATGATCTGCTGACAACGCTGATTGTATTACCAATGATGTTAAGTCCAGCAGTCGTGGGAAATTTTTGGACATTTCTATACCAGCCGCAGATCGGACTTTTTAACTATGTAATTAGTTTCTTTTCTGGCATCGATCCCAGTTCGTTTTCGATGATTGGAGACGTGCATCTCGCGCCTTGGGCGATCGTTATTGTTGATACCTGGATGTGGACTCCTTTTGTGATGCTCATATGCCTCGCCGGATTGCGTTCTATTCCAGACTCGATTTATGAAGCCGCGGAATGCGATAGGGCTTCGCAATGGCGCCAGTTTTGGACCATCACCGTTCCGATGGTTTTACCGTTTTTGATGCTCGCTGTTCTTTTTAGAGGGATCGAGAATTTCAAGATGTTTGATTTGGTAGTGCAACTCACAGGGGGAGGTCCGGGTAGTTTGACCACGCTATCCTCCATTGATTTGAAGCGCGAAGCATTTGAAAAATGGAAGACGGGCTACTCTTCAGCCTATGCAGTCATTTTGTTCGTGACTGTTTTCGGTTTGGCTTCTATCTACGTAAAGGCCTTGAATAAGGTGAAAGATCGATGAGTTACTCAGTCACGGCTCCCTCTTCGCGAACGAAGCTTTTTTCAGGACTCGTTGTCAGTCTATATGCCTTGATTACTCTGGCTCCTCTTCTGTGGATTATTGCCACAGGATTTAAGTCTGGACAGGATTCGATTCACTATCCACCGAAAGTGTTGTTTGAGCCAACTCTAGAGGGGTATGTCAATCTATTTACGACGAGAACTCGAATTCCATCCGACCAGGTAGCAAAAGAGCCAGCATCAATGAGTTGGTATGAGGAAATCGTTAATAAGAAGGGCGAAATGATTGCAGGCCCATCGAAATACGGCGAGCGATTCCTGAATTCCACAGTTATTGGTTTTGGCTCGACTGCTTTATGCATGCTTTTGGGGACGATGGCGGCTTACGCGTTTAGTCGATTCAAAGTTCCTCTCAAAGATGACCTATTATTTTTCATTTTATCGACTCGAATGATGCCGCCCATCGCCGTGGCAATACCAATATTTTTGATGTTTAAGAACTTAGGATTGAACGATACATACCTCGGTATGATCATGCTCTACACGGCGGTCAATCTGTCACTTTCGGTTTGGCTATTGAAAGGATTCATGGATGAAATACCAGTCGAGTACGAAGAAGCCGCGTTGATTGACGGATACACACGCTTTGAAGCGTTCCTAAAAGTTGTGTTGCCCCAGGCGATCACCGGTATCGCTTCCACAGCCATTTTTTGTTTGATTTTTGCGTGGAATGAATATGCATTCGCTGTGCTTTTAACGTCAGGTGACGCACAAACTGCGCCACCCTTCATTCCTACGATTATTGGGGTCAGCGGGAAGGATTGGCCGGCAGTGGCTGCAGGCGCAACACTGTTCTTGGTTCCAGTGATGGTTTTTACGGTTCTACTCAGAAAACACTTGCTGAGGGGTATTACGTTTGGAGCGGTTCGAAAATGAGACATTTTTTTGAGGGTCTGCTCTTGTTCCGGAGAAGCCCTTGGGAGGCGGTTGCGTCAGTCCTGATCATTGCAGGAGTTTTGATGCTAATGCAGCCATTTTATCTCGTCGTATTTACCTATTCATTCTCAGTGATTTTAGCGGGAACGGTGATGTATCTAATTTGTAGCCATTTTAAAGACTAGACCGATGGCCGAAATTGAAATTAAAAATCTCAGGAAAGAGTTTGGCGAATTTGTGGCGGTCGAGGACTCTACTTTTAAGGTAGAGGATGGTGAATTTTTTATGCTGTTGGGTCCCTCAGGCTGTGGGAAGACCACAACTCTTCGGATGATGGCAGGGCTTGAATTACCTACCTCAGGGCAGATTTTAATTGACGGCGAAGATGTTTCATTTAAGCGTGCCCGCGATCGTGATATCGCGTTCGTCTTTCAAATGTACGCCCTTTATCCGCACTTAAACGTGCGACAAAATCTTGAGTATCCACTGAGAAGCCAAAGAGCCTCGTCGAGTCTAATCCGAGAAAAAGTCGCCGAAGTAGCAGCGATTCTCAAAATAGAACAACTCCTTGATTCACCAGTCGGTCGTTTATCGGGCGGAGATCGACAACGAGTTGCCCTCGGACGAGCGATCGTAAGAGATCCTGCCGCTTTTTTCATGGACGAACCCTTGGGTGCGTTAGACGCTGAATTTCGCGAGGAAATGGCTGAGGAGTTACGAGCTCTACATGATCGAATGAGAGCGACTACGATTTATGTTACCCATGATCAACTCGAGGCTATGCAGATGGGTGACAAGATCGTCGTGATGAATCACGGCATCATTGAACAGTTTGGCGTGCCACAAGATATCTATGACTGGCCTGCTACTAAGTTCGTTGCAGATTTTATTGGATCTCCGGCCATGAACTTTCTCGAGATCGGCCATCAAGAGCTGGGGATTGGCGAAAATACTGTGATGTTCAAGGAGTACCCCATTCAAGTACCAGCGAGTGTCCAAGACTTCGATGGCTCTATCGATATTGGTGTACGACCAGAACATATTAGTTTTTCTCGCGAGGTTGATGGAATCTCAGCGGTTGTGGTGGCTTCTGAATACCTAGGGACCACTCAAATTGTTTCGGTACAAGTTGAACAAACGATATTGAAGGCTCGTGTCCCTTCCGGTGAAGAATATGCGATTGGATCGACAACTAATTTACATTTTGACCCTCGTAATATTTCACTTTTCGATCACCACTCTGGTAGAGCCCTTCTGAGCGAGGGTAATCAGGAGGTGCTCATTAATGGCTAGTATTGAAGTCCGGAATCTCACGAAGAGATTCGGTGGGATCATGGCCCTAGACGATATTGAGTTGAGAGTGCCCAACGGCTCCTTCGTGGTTTTACTAGGTCCCACGGGTGCGGGGAAAACGACATTACTCCGACTGATAGCCGGCTTAGAAAAACCCGACGAGGGGCATGTCGTTATCGATGATATGGATTGCACTCAGCAAACACCTGCGGAGCGAAATGTTGCCATGGTGTTTCAACAGTATTCGCTGTATCCACATATGTCAGTCAGAGAGAATCTCGCGTTTCCTTTGATGTCTCGCTTACTCTCCATGAGTGAATCAGAGATCAATCTCAAAGTGAATTCAATTGCTGAAACACTGAAAATCGATCACAAACTATCCAATAAGGCCACGGAGCTCTCTGGCGGAGAAATGCAACGAGTCGCGATTGGACGAGCGTTGGTGCGTAACCCAAATATCTATCTGATGGATGAACCGCTCAGCTCGCTTGATGCAAAATTACGCTCAGACCTCCGGATCGAGCTTACGCGAATTCAAAAAGATATTGGTGGCACGTTCTTATACGTCACCCATGATCAAATTGAAGCGATGACTATGGCGACTCACATCGGGGTTTTGGAAGAGGGTCGATTGATCCAATTCGGAACACCACGCGAAGTTTATGATGATCCTGCTTCAGTGAGTGTAGCTGCCAGGCTAGGACAGCCTCGAATCAATATTCTTGATGCGTCGATTTTTCCTGGTAGTCCGCAAGTGGCAAAGCTCATTGGCTTTAGACCGGAACAACTTCTTCTCGGAAATGATGGGCTCGAGACAGTGGTCAAGCGGGTTGAACGGTTAGGTGATCAAACCCGCCTTCATTTAAGTCTGGGGGATAACAGTATCGTCACAGTGACTGACCCGCACACTGATCTGAAAGCAGGATGCCTGATTTCGGTTAAACCAAACAACCCATTTTTCTTTGACGCAGATGGGAAACGAATTTAACAAGAGGACAATGCAATGCAGTTATTTGTTAATGATAAAAATAATGTGGTAACTGAAGCGATCGATGGCCTGATTTGTGGCTCGGGCGGTAAGTTGTCACGGCTTGATGGGTATCCCCATATCAAAGTAGTTGTTCGCAGTGATTGGGACAAAAGCAAGGTAGCCTTGATATCGGGTGGTGGTTCCGGTCATGAACCCGCTCATGCGGGTTTCGTGGGACAGGGGATGTTAACCGCTGCGGTGTGCGGTGATGTCTTTGCCTCTCCCTCGGTAGATGCTGTGTTAGCCGCTATATTGGCCGTAACCGGACCGCAAGGGTGCGTTTTAATTGTTAAAAACTACACGGGAGACCGACTGAACTTCGGGCTCGCGGCGGAGCGAGCGAGGAGTATTGGTCTGAAGGTGAGTATGGTGGTTGTTGATGACGACATCGCATTACCTAACATCCCCCAACCCAGAGGGCTTGCTGGTACCTTATTTGTCCACAAAATCGCGGGCGCTCTTGCTGCTGAAGGTGCGTCGCTTGAGACGATTACTGCGGTCGCTGAGCGAATCATAGGTAATGTGAAGACGATTGGATTGTCTCTCGATACCTGTGTGGTTCCAGGCTCTGAGAAAATCGACAGAATACCCAATGATTGCGCGGAATTAGGCCTCGGAATTCACGGTGAGGCAGGTATTGAGCAGATCGATTATGCAGGTGTGAATGCTGCGGTTGCTGTGATGGTTCAAAAGTTAGCTAAGAGCGTTGATCAAGGCGACCTGGTGGTACTGCTCAACAATTTAGGCGGTGTTTCGAGCCTCGAGATGAGTATTGTAGCTAATGAAATATTTCGATCCCAACTTGGTGAAAGGATGACACATGTGATTGGGCCTGCATGTTTGATGACGTCTTTAGATATGAAAGGAATCTCGATTACCGTGTGTCCGATCAATGCTGAGGAGCTCCAATACTTGCAGGCTCCAGTAGAGCCTTGGGCATGGCCGGGATGTAATGCAATTTCCTCAACTGCGATCATCGAAATGCCCGATGGATTGACACCAGAACCGCCGGTTGCATCTGCTCATGATGAGACACGGGCACTAATAATCGGTTGCTGTGAAGTTCTGATCGATAGTGAGCGGGAGCTCAATACCCTGGATGCTTTTTCGGGTGATGGAGACACAGGCTCTACACTAGCAAGTGCTGCACGTGCGCTGATTTCAAAAGTCGACGAGCTACCACTTGCTGATCACACGCAGCTCTTCAGAGCATTGGGACAAGAACTGAGTCAGACCATGGGCGGATCTTCAGGAGTCCTGTTAGCAATATTCTTCGCAGCTGCCGGAGATGCGTCATCTAGCGGTTCGAATATTGCGAATTCTTTACTCGCAGGACTCAAAAGAATGAAGGAAATTGGTGGCGCTCGATTGGGCGATCGATCGATGGTCGACGCTTTAGAACCCGGTTTAGAGGCTTTTGCTAAGGGCTCAGATCCAGCAATGCCATCTAGGGCTGGTGCAGATTCGACGGCCGAAATGGCGAGTGCGAGAGTTGGGCGAGCGACCTACTTGTCTGCTGAGCAACTTCGAGGAAATAAAGATCCTGGCGCTGAGGCGGTCGCAAAGCTATTCGAATATCTAACTAAATAACACTAAAGTTCGATGAGTGCATTGACGTTTATCATACGGTGGAGGCGGCAATATGGAGGTGATATCTACCCGAATTAAATTACCGGCGGATATTGTCCATCTAATTAGGAACTACTTCCTGTCGCGATTCGCGCGGACGCACGATTATACCAAGTGTGGGATAGATTGTGGGACGGATTATAATTGCTATTTAATAATTTGATTTAAATCAATATTTTAAATAAATAAATTGGCGGACTGCCTTGGAGCAATCTGTTTTCCACCTGATTTCAAACAGTGCGGCGGGTTCAAGGGTACAAGACAGTGAAAAAGTTCTACCTCTGCAAAATGTGCTTGATCGTCTTTGGTGCTTTGTTGGCTGTGCAACAGGCTCAAGCACATGGTGGTGGCCTGAATTCCGAGGGTTGTCATAACAACCGTAAAACAGGTGACTATCATTGCCACCGTGGACCCAAAGCGAACCAGCCGAAACCAAATCAGTTGCAACAGAGGCCAATTATCGAAGAGCCCAAGAAATCAGAACGTCCGATGATTGGTTACAACCGAGATTTGTACGCTTACGAAAGCTATCCAACTCGGACTAATCGTGGGTTTTATACTGGCTATACCTGCGATACCAACATCGACCATGTCGTCTCGTTAAAGGATGCCCATTACAGCGGCGCAGGTCGTTGGTCTGTTACAGAGCGCATAGCGTTTGCGAACGATAAACTGAACCACGTGCCCACTTGCAGTCGTATCAACAGCTCTAAGGGCGCTTCCACACCGAGCGATTTTTTTCGCAAAAGCTCAGATGGAAAGGGAATGGAGTACAAAATTAAAACGAAGTGCGCTTATCTTGGAATCTATTACCAGGTGAAAAGGAAGTATGGCCTGTCGTTTAGCAACAATGATCCAAGTGTATTCGTTTCCTGTGGCCTGTATATCAGATAAATCATGTTCACCTTGTTCACGTTCCGTGTAGGGTGTATATCTAGTAATTAGTGAACCTCGTAATCGACTTCACAAGATCATGATTCGATATTGAGTATTGCCAACTTTTTAGTCGGGTGAATATTGCTAGTTGGTTTCGTGATACGGGGAAGGCTCGTGGTGTAAGAATTGAGAGAGCGGATAGCGATGGCCAATCAATATTTGGACTTAGTAGCCCTTACAGGGGTTTGGGGTGTTCCCGATGAAATGCATGATGAATTTATAGAATTCACTAATGTTCATGCCGAATTTATGGTGGAAAAATCTCAGCAATCTGGTGAGTTAGAGTTGGTCCATTTTTGGTGGGCGAAAAACGTAAGGATTGCAGATCCAACTGATATGGACTCGGATCGAGTTGATGGTTATCAGTTTGTGCTCACTGAGCTATATCGAACCGAACAAGGGCTTCGTCATCATTGGACGGAAGCCGCAATGTTTTTTCCTTTTGTTGAAGAAATGGCTAAAAGGGGAATGACAGTAGAGTTCTTTAATAACGGGCGCGTAATTCACAGTCTTTGGGATTAACCCGTGTAGTGAGACGTAAAGAGAGTCGGGAGCTTTAGTTTTGAAGAAACTGGTTTTGGTTATCGACGATGATAAAGTGGCGTTGAAGTTAGCTGGCCAGGCCTGTCACGATCTTGGCTACAAGGTTCATGTTGCCGATGACGCTATCGAGGCTATAAAAGAGCTCACAGCGCGTCGCTTTGATTTGATACTTCTGGATCACAATATTGACGACGTCTATGGCTATGAAATTATTGATGAGATCGCGGCTTACATTCAGCACGCGACGGTCTGTGTATTTACTGGCGATAAATCACAAGCAACTCGCCAAGCATATGCTGAGCGTCAAATTTCGAATTTCATATATAAGCCACTCTCAAAATCTGCGATAGGCATGAAGGCTATGCAGCTGATAGGACAATAAAACGATGGCTGAACCCTGGTTTGATCAAGAATTTTGGGATGACAACTTTGGCGACTTTGATCAGGAAGATCTTGAGGAAATCCTGACAGAAGCTGTCACTGATATCGAGGAGCTGTTGGCTAGGTTATTGTCTGACGACCTCGACGTTGTCGCGAAGAATGCGCATAAAATCGTCTCCGCATGTGGAAATTTTGGGTATTTGCAGTGTGCCGAACTGGCCGCTTACGTCGAGCAAAAAGCGAAGACCCGAGAGCTCTCTGAAGAAGATAGTAACCGTCTGATTGACATGGTTGAGCGGGTAGTGACCGATTTAAAAAAGTAGAGCAGGTTTTGACCTGAACTGGAGGTCTTCGTGGTGAACACAACTGATTGGTTGTCAAATTGGACTTATCCAGATTTTCCAATTCCTGAAAATGAAGCAGCGCGAATCAAGCGTATAGCAGAACTGTCTCTGGAACAGTTTCCAAAGTCGGAAATCCTCGAGAAAGTATGCGAGCTTGCGGCTTTAATCACCCAATCTTCGATGGTTGCAGTGACAATCATTTCTAATGATAAGCAAATCATTCTGGCCCATCAGCTCTCCGAATCAGGTGACCAGCGGGCCGACACGGTCCCGCAAACAATGCCCCGACACGACGCTTTTTGCAATTACACTGTGGCGGGTAACCAGCATTTTGAAGTGACGTCACCATCGACTGATCCGAGATTTCAAGAAAACCCTACCGTTAATGGGTATCCGAATATCCAGTTTTATTCGGGTGTACCGATTAAAACTGAGAACGACGAAGCACTAGGCTCTGTTTGTGCTCTCGATTTTACACAGCAGTCTAGTATGTCCGATGAGCAGGTAAAAGCACTTGAGAATCTAGCGCAAATCGCTTACCGCGAAATTGTGCACATTGAGACCTCAAAAACGGCACGGTATCAGCTCAAAAAGATGGAATTGGAGTCGAAGCTAAGACAAAACCTGGCGGCCGAGCTAGAAAAGCAGCGTATCGCGGCGATAGAACAGGCTAATTTTAAATCTGAATTTTTGGCGAATATGAGCCATGAGATACGTACGCCTCTGAATGGCGTTATTGGGATCGCTGAAATTCTTAAAGATACTGGTCTCAATGAGGAGCAGTTGGGATATACCGAAACTCTCTTAGGTAGTGCTGAAAACTTACTTCGGATCATCAACGATATTTTGGATGTATCAAAGATCGAAGCGGGACAGATGACTTATGAGGAGGTCCCGTTTTGTTTGAAATCGGAGTTAGCTAAGACAGCAGATAACCTGTCGATCAAGGCGCATGAAAAAAATATCGAGATCATTTTAGAGATAGACCCAGACTTCCCAAGCAAAGTAATCGGTGATCCGGTCCGCATCTCGCAAATTCTGTACAACATTGCAGGTAACTCTGTGAAATTCACCGAGACTGGTTTTGTCCAAATTAAATTGGAAAATCCATCTCAAGATTTGATTCGAATTTCGGTGATCGACACCGGTATAGGTATGGATGAAGAAGGTGTCAAAACATTATTCGAGAAGTTTTCTCAGGCAGATACCTCTATTACCCGTCGTTTCGGTGGAACTGGACTCGGGATGGCGATTGTAAAAAATTTAGTTGAAGCGTTTAACGGTAAGATCGATGTGTCCTCGGTCCTTGGTCAAGGCACCACTACATCGATAGAACTTAAGCTCCAATGCATTGAGGATCAAGACGCTAGCCAAAGCACTGGAGCTAACGGCGAACTTCAGATAGCAGGCAAATGTATTCTTGTTGTAGATGACATTGAGCTCAACCGGACGATCATTAAGCGCCCATTGTTGCGAGCTGGTGCTACGGTGGTTGAGGCGGTTGGGGCCACAGAAGCTCTAGAAGAAATAAACGATCTGGAATCAAAGAAGGTTCACCTCGATCTTGTTATTACAGATTTAAATATGCCCGAATTAAGTGGATTAGATCTCTGTCGTGAAATTCGTAACAAGAAAATAACCGTACCGATAATTATGTTATCCAGTTCAGGGTTAACAGATGAGATGAAAGCATTGGACGTGACTCGCATGCTCAGTAAACCTGTCAAGGAAGATAGGCTCAAATCAGTGGTATCAAGTTGCATGTTTGGTGATGTCAGTAATCTTGGTCCAGCGAGCAGAAGTGCTGGTCGCACCGAACCAGAAGGCGACTTTGCGGGCTTAAAAATATTAGTTGCCGAAGATAACAGTACTAATCAACTCGTGATCAGGAAGGTGCTACAAAAACTAGGTTGTTTGGATTTCACCATCGTAAATAACGGAGCTGAAGCGGTGGAGTTTATCCAGAGCTGTGACGACCTTTCGATTGTGTTGATGGATATCCAGATGCCTGTAATGAGTGGATTAGAGGCGACTCTAATGATCAGAGAAATGAAGGGGCCTAAGTCAGGGCTTCCAGTGATTGCGCTTACGGCCAATGCTGTTGAGGGCGATAAAGAAAATTATTTAAGCCAGGGCTTCTCAGGCTATGTATCAAAGCCACTCAGACGTGCTCAGCTGGTTACAGAGGTGAGCCGACTCCTCACAACTTGAAAGGGTGGCTAAGAGATGGCGTCCGATCTAAAACAAAGTACAAAAGGAGAATCAATGGATAAGTTTATTATATATGGTAACTACACGCCCGAGGCAATGAAGGGGTTCATCAGCCAACCTGACCAGAACAGGCGAGTAGCTGCAGAGATGATTTCAGAAGCCGTGGGAGCCGAACTTTTAGACTTTTTTCTTACGAAGGGCGAACATGATTTCGTTGCACTAGGTCGCGGTACAAGCGAACAGATATTAGCTATCAAAATGGCAACAATGGCATCGGGATCACTCTTTAACGTGCATGTGCTGGAGGAGGTTGACCTGAAAGAACCTGCTATCCTCGCTAGTGAAGCGCTTGCTAGTTATAAAACGCCTTCTTCACTGGGTGCGAGTTGAAAATTTAAGCTGCGACAAAGACGATGGCAACTACCTTAGTTTAGATAAAACACATCCCTTGTGCGGTTATTCAGTTCTTTGAAAACTTGGATTGTTAGTCTGCTGTTGTCCGCTGAACCTTGCATTTTTACTTCGCTAAATTAGCTGCACGAGCTTGGCGTGTGGCGATGGTCCGACAAGGGTTAGTGTAGAAGACAACGACTACAAACCCCCGACTCAGTGCGTTTCAATGACTCGTAAATGTCGTCGTCAGTTTTTATGGGGTTGCTGCTAGTCCCATAAACTTTTCAAGACCTTCAGGTTGTTATGAAATTCAATCTGCACGCCTCGTGCCATCATGTCCTGCAAAGCTGGTGCGAACGTCTCGGACTCTGACCAATGATGCCTTGGTCCTGCTTCATTGCGGTATACCTCATGCAAGACCAACCGCATGCCCTCTTTTTTTGGGGAATCCATATCGATAGGGTCTTCATAGATATCTCCACCAGCCCAGAAGTAGGATATCAATTCATTGTCGCCTTGTTGCGTAGATTTGAGTTCCATGAATTCAAAGTGCATTTGGACAACCTCCAAAAAGTCATCCCGCACATCATCCGGTACGGTCCAAACTGCATTCAAGACAGTACAACCCGTCAAGCCATCAGCCATTTCTATCTCCCAAGTATCGCTCCACCGAAGTTGGATGCACCGAGCTTAGTACTTTAATCTATTTATAAGCAAGCGCGATATTCAGCCACCGACGATTTATTACCAGTATAAGCGAGTATTCGTAAGACAAATTTGACCGCATAATCAGGTTAAAAATATGCTGGTTTCTTGTGCCATGAACTGAATTTTATCTATCTAAGAAAATTCTTTTTACTCCCCCTGTCTCAACATATGGTTCCGTCTTCGGGAATGTGTTTACCTTAGCTGAGACCCTTTGAAATTGTCCCAGTAGCAGCATAAGAACCACAAGAGCCAGCAAATAAACTTTAGTTGTCACTGGATACTACGTTCTATAGTGTAGTGCGTTAACAGACGGGTTAGGTATCAGGAGATCAAAAATGCTTTTCAAGCTAGCGTGGACTCACACGCCAGAGGCTAGGGACACAACGATAAAACAATTTATGGCTACCGGTGGGATGCCGCCAAAAGGCGTCTCATTGCTGTCTAGGTATCATAATTTAGACGGGACAGGTGGTTTTGCTATCCTTGATACCACCGATTCAGCAGCTTTGGCCGATTACGCTCTGGATTGGAACGGTCTCATTAAAATAGAAATCACTGCGATCATGGACGACGAAACCATAAGCTCGGTGCTCCCGAAACATTTTGGCTGAATGTAAGTCGACTTAGAGTTAAGTGGGCGTGATTCGATGATGCCTAAGGCTTACGTGTTAGCCAATGTCAAAGTCAACGATCCGGTGAGATATAAATCTTATTATCAAGATCACGTTGGCGCGTTGGTAAAAAAATATCACGGGACGTTTCTGGTTCGAGGTGGTCACAAAACTGATATGGAGAACTCCTTCCCTTACGATCGGTTGATCGTGATTGAGTTTCCATCACGACAACATGCTGAAGATTGGTATAACGATCCAGACTATCAGCAAATCGTATCCAATGCGGTCCCGTTTATCGAACGGGCTCTCGTGATTATTGACGGATTCTCAGGATAGATGATGGGGCAGCCACAAATCGCTATCGAAAATGAAAGCTAGCCAGTAAGTACTGAGGTTTTTGTAGCGTATCTTGTTCCATGAATGCCACAACGCAAAGGGTAGGCTCCATAGCAAACCATCAGGACTTGGAGATTAGATGGAAAAATGCGCTAAGTATGTAGGGCCGATAGTGACGACCTTTATGGTGGTTTTTTTCGTCACCGGATTTATTACTTGTTTAAATGTTGGTCTTAGCGACGATTTTGTTATGCGATGGGTGCGAGGTTGGCTATTCGGATGGCCGATAGCAGCCTTAGCTGTTATCACGTTGGCTCCTGTCGGGAATACAATAACCAATTTCATAGTTCGAAAACTGTCTTAACGGGACAAATATCCGCTTCGGTGTCATCTGCTCGCTTAATCCATTTCTTGTATCGAGCGTCTGCAGGCCTAGTTCGATACTGCCAACGCGACCGTTTGCAATGACCAGCTTGCAAGCCATCTTAAATGAAGGCCATTCAACAGTTGATGGTATTCAAACTGGATCATCGGATGTCGATGAAAGAAATGACTGTTTTTTGAGTCGAATGACTGGATACCTCGTTAACGCTTGTTGTCACGACTCGCGCGGGAGCGTGGTTTTACCAAGTGTGGGATATATTGTGGGACTATAATTTACAAAAAATTAATAAATTCAATTAAATCAATTGCTTAATTAATAAATATGGCGGGCTGCATCTCCACCATTTTATTTCCTTATCCCCTGTATTTAGAGAGTTTTAGAGCCAACAGACTTCATTTAGTTAGTTCGTACACCACTTTTTGTACCACTGAGCTTCTCGCTTGATTTGCTTGGGTTTGAGTATGAGGGGTAGGTTTAACGAAGGGACGGGGGCGTCTAAATAGTCTTTAAAGTATTTGTAGTATCAGCCAACATTTGCAGGGATCCAACCCGACAAAATGGACCTCTGTGCCATCACTGCTTTGCTGTCTCGCTGACAAGCGGTATCCTCGAAACTCGATTGGTCCTATCACGTGTTCCCAGGGAAGGGGCGAAGCTATATGCAACGACTCATTACAAATGCGCTGCATCACCGGGATGCTCTCAATATCGTGATTATCCTTGGCAGCGGTCCGAAAGCGAGCCAGGCTGCCGAGTGGGATGCAAGGTTTTGGAATCAGCTGGTCGTCATCAACAATGCATGGCGGATCCGTGCTGACTGGGATGCCTGCGTATTTCCGGAGGATTTCCCAGATAAAAATCGACCGCCCGATCCAGCTTTAAATCAGCTGTTAATCCAAGCAGAGCAATTCGTGCCGCAGCAGAACCAGTTTGGCGGTGTGGTTTATGCGGGCGGCACCATGATTTTCACCACCGCCTACTGGGCGTTGGGCGTACTGAAACCAGACGTGATGGCATTTTTTGGGTGTGACCTTGTCTATCCTGAATCTGGGCCGACACATTTCTATGGGACAGGGACGCCGGATCCGCTTCGCAAGGATGTCACGCTCCAGTCCCTTGAGGCAAAAGCGGCACGCTTACAGTTGATCGCAGCAAGACATGGTTGTTCTTGCTTGAATCTCTCTAGCGATCGAAGTCGTTTGGTGTTCCCGCGTGCGACGCTTCAGAACCTCTCAGATGTCGAGTGTATAGAACCCGATCAAGAGGCAATCGATCACGTACTGATGAGGGAGCGCACGCTGGGCTATCACGTTCCGTCAGGACGTTACTGGGAGTGCGCAGAGCAATTTGATGCAAATGCCTTGGCAAATGTCGATGCTTTATGGCTCGAGGCCCATGCAAGTTGTCAGCCTGCAAGTCAGACGGCTTGGGCCGGCTGAGACTCTTCGAAACGATGGTCACCTGAGTTCACAAAGTAATGGCCGTTTATCGTTCATTTCAGCAAGAACCTATGATCGTGGAATGAATATGAAATTGATTAGAAACTGATTGGGTTTTTAAGTTAGAAATGCGGCTTTTTGTCTGTTGTCTTTTCGTCTGTTCGATGGGTGTCTCTGCCGATACACGGATTGGTTTCGGCTCGTGCTTCAATCAAGAAAAGAGCGCCGAGATTTGGAAGGCAATCGGTGGCTCTGACCTCAACGGTTTCCTATTTCTAGGCGACAACATCTATGCCTCGCGCAATTTCAGTAGAGCCAAACTCGAAACCGCATACTCAAAAGCCAGTGAAGTGATCCCCTGGGATCGCTTGGGACCGATCCAAGCCACATGGGATGACCATGATTTCGGTCGGAACGATGGGGGTGCGGACTTTAGCGAGAGACTAGTCAGCCAACGGCTATTTTGGCAGTTTTTCGGCCCACACATGGGCGTCTCCCAGCCCGCGTCGGAGGGCGTTTACAATTCGGCGATTCGTGAAATCGAGGGGAATCAAGTTCAGATCATTGCGCTTGATACGCGTTCTTTTCGAGGTCGACTCAAGCCAACACTGATCCGTAACACGCCAGGCGCTGAGCGATATGTCCCGAATTCGGATGAGTCTCAGTCCATGCTTGGTGAGACGCAGTGGGCTTGGTTAGAGGATCAGGTGGCTGTACCGGCAGACATCCGAATTATCATGAGTTCGATTCAGGTGATCGCTGAAGGTCACGGTTGGGAACGTTGGGGGAACCTTCCGCATGAGCGTGACCGATTGCTCGAGCTCCTGAAACAGCGGGAATCGAGTGATCTGTTGTTACTCTCAGGTGATCGGCATTTGGGAGGTGTTTATCAGATTGAGCATGGCAACGAGCGGTTTATCGAAGTGACATCGAGTGGTTTAAACATGGCTTGGAGTCAATCGACTGAGTATTTACCGAATCAAGTGGGAACTCCGATCCGGGAGAATCACTACGCAGTGCTGGTGATCTCTCAATCTGGACTGGAGCGTGTGACCTGGCACGGCGATGACGGCTCGCAACTTTCGTCGTTTCGATTCGACTGAATCCATCAGCCTGGAGGGCTGCAAGTCGGTGGGAGGTAAGCCCGAGCCCTATTGGACTCCTTAGCAAAACCTGAGCTGACTCCCAACACGCTCGCGTTGATCGGATATCACCCGTTGATGCAAGCGGCTTCTTTCTCAGCACGATCAGCTGAGATTTTAATATGTTGCCGCGATTGGCGACCCTGAACTTTTTAAGGCCGAGAGTGTCCAAATCTTAATAACGAGAAAAAAGGAAGGAGTATTGGTATGGCTACTATGTATTGCGTTGGGACTTATTCGTCGGCAGCGCTCAAGGGCTTTGTGGCGAATCCGGCACAGGATAGGAAACAAATTGTTGAAGCGATGACGGCTTCAACGGGGATTGAATTAGTCGACTTCCAAATTACTCGAGGCATCTTTGATTTTGTTGCTGTTTGTGAGGGGACTATCGAACAGGCGATGGCAATTAAGATTGCTGTGGGCTCAACAGGGTCGTTTGATCAGTTCCACATTCTTGAATCGATCGATATCTCGAAGGCAGCAACCCTCGCGCAAACCACATTAGCCAATTACGTTCCACCTCAAGGGTAGTTGCTGGTAGCAATACTTGTCATAAGACCCTATATCTGACTTACCAGGTAGATAGGAGGAACGATTTTGGAGACATTGATCCAGAAATCATTCGTGGTCGGCGAGAAGGTCTTACTTGTCATCATTACACTCCTGACCTGTGTGGCTGTGGTATTGGAACTTACCGAGCTGGTGGCATCGCAATCGGTGGGCTTGGCTGATTTGCTGCTATTGTTCATTTATCTCGAAGTCTTTGGGATGGCGGTTGCTTACTATCGCGCACAAACACTGCCAGTGACCCTGCCGGTTTTAATTGCGATCACCGGCATAACACGGCTGATCATTCTCCAGGGCAAAGACTTTGATCCCTCGATCCTGCTGTTTGAGGCGGGTGCTATTTTCCTTCTGGCGGTTTCGTTTGCTGTTTTGACTTGGGCGAATACCAAATATCAAAAATTGAGACCACTGATCGCTGACGAGGATTAGCGATGACAAAGAAGCCCACCAGATCGCAACCAGTTGTACCAGCACGATTCCCACTGTTTAGCGCTCTTCCAATCAGTTTGGTCGCGGTCGTGGTGTGTGTCATTGCCCAACTGCATATGGCTGTGACCTTCGCCGATGAGACCCCAGCTGAAAGCGAAGTGACCCAAGGTCTCGAACTGTTTGATCCGAGTGAGCAGAACCGATTCACGGGACGTCTATTTTCGGCAAGCAAAAACTACCCCCTCATGACAATGAGACAACGATGCGAGGCCTATACTGGGTTAGATACGGCGCAGGTCGAGTGCCAACAACTTGAGGAGAGTCAGGGTTACGTTTGTGACTATAAGTGCAGCAAGCATTGGTTAGCGAGATAACAACGACGGCCGTGGCTTCGACCACTAAATGACGGCGTTAGCGATTTAAAGAGGACAGTGGTTCTCGCGAGACAATGCTTCAATCGGTGCAATTTTTTTCTCGCTGCACCAAATGAGGTCAATTTCGCATCATCCCCACGCTCCTGTGAACTCTTGATCAAGGTTTAGGCCGCTCGCTGTGTCGGTTCAGGCGCTTTGATCCAGACTGGCATCCCACTTGCTAATTGCTAATGAGGCGCAGACGGGGCTTATGAACAAGTTAATTATCTTTACAGATCTCGATGGGTCTCTCTTGGACGCGGAGAGTTACACAGCGTCTCCGGCCGACTCGCTGTTTGATCTTTTGGACAGTCATGGCGTACCGGTTATTTTTAATTCGAGTAAGACGTTCCCAGAGATGATGAAGATCAGACGGTTGACCGGGAATCATCAGCCGTTTGTTGTTGAAAATGGATCCGCGGTCTACGTACCACTTGATCATGAAATCGCAGCTGTCGAGGGGCTTGAATCAATGCATGGGTATCGACGCTATGTATTTGGGGAAGCTCGTCAACGGCTTCATGGCTTTCTGAGGTCGATACAGGCTAAGTTTCGATATAAACCACTCACTGAGATGTCAGAAGCCGAATGTATCAAGGTCACGGGCCTGGCTCGCACTGATGTGGTCATGGCGCAAACACGTGAGTTCTCGGAGCCACTCCTTTGGCTTGACAGCGAGGACGCTCTAAAAACGCTTGCAGTGGAGACGGCAGCGGCGGGTTTCCATCTGGTGATGGGTGGACGTTTTATCCACTTGATGGGAGCAACCGATAAAAATTTGGCGCAACGTTGGCTAATGAACCAAATGAGGCGAATCCACGGCAAAGACTTCAAGGTCATGGCTCTGGGCGATAGCGAAAATGACGCACAAATGCTGGCAGATGCCGACTACCCCGTTTTGATCCGATCCGAGAAACATGGATTTCCAACCATCAAAACAAAGGCATCGATCTATCGAACGACTCGCACTGGTCCAAGCGGCTGGCACGAAGCGGTCAGGAGAATCTTTTCACAACAACTGATTTGAGGGACTAGCGGATGGGAGATTTCTACCAAACAGGAATTGTGACCACGCTTCACAATCTCACACAGCGCCCTACGGACGCCCTAGAGTCCGAGCTTTTGGCTTTCTCGAAACATAAACGGCTTGGGTTGATACTTCCCTGTCTCTACTCCGAGCTCGAAACCGAAGCAATGCCGAATATCGTTCGAGAACTGAGCCGTGTTCCGTATCTTTCGCAGTTGGTTATCGGACTCGACTGTGCAAACGAAGAAGAGTATCGAAAGGCTCTTGTTGTGTTTAACCAGCTCCCCCACCAGACCAAAGTGCTCTGGAATGATGGACCAAGACTGCGTGCGATTGATCAGAAATTAAGAGACGCAAAACTTTCCCCAGATCAGATGGGGAAGGGGCGGAATGTTTGGTTTTGCATGGGGTACGCGCTTGGTTCAAACCAGGCAGACGCCCTTGCGATTCACGATTGTGACATTGTCACCTATGATCGCGGGTTACTTGCTCGCTTGTTATACCCAGTCGCCCATCCACAATTTAATTATGAGTTTTGCAAGGGATACTATGCCCGTGTTTCCAATGGAAAAATGAATGGGCGGGTGACCCGGTTGTTAGTGACACCGCTGTTGCAAACGCTCAAGCAAATCTTTGGATCGTTGGAATACTTGGATTATCTGGACAGCTTCAGATATCCGCTTGCTGGTGAGATGTCTTTCAATCGCGATGTCATTAAGGATCTCCGTATCCCATCAGATTGGGGGCTTGAGATCGGTATTTTGAGCGAAATGACGCGGAACTATTCCCAAAAACGTCTTTGTCAGGTCGATATCGCAGATCGCTATGACCATAAGCATCAGGAGCTATCGCAAGATGATGCGAATACCGGTCTGTCTCGAATGTCGATCGACATCAGTAAGGCCATTTTTAGAAAACTTGCCACCAATGGAATCGTTTTCAATCAGGAGACTTTCAGAACCATCAAAGCGATGTATTACCGCGTCGCCCTCGACTTTGTTGATCACTATAAAAACGATGCCGCGATCAATGGACTGGATTTGGATTTGCATCGGGAGGAGAAGGCGGTCGAATTGTTCGCCTTGAACTTAATGAAAGCGGGGAACCACTTCTTGGAAAACCCGACTGAGAGGCCCTTCATCCCCAGTTGGAACCGAGTCAATAGTGCCTTACCGGGCCTTATGGATGAGCTGTTGAAGAGTGTCGATGCGGATATGCGAGACTTTAGTTAGGTGAATTTAGAATTGATTGAAAAGGTGACTGGTTATCTTGGGGAGCTCTACCCTGATCACGACATCACGCAATTGACTGACCAATGCCTGGCTGCGATGGAGATCACTGAGGCTGGTTCCGTGTCGAAGGGTCGAGAGGATTACTGGAGTTGTGAAGAGATCGTTTTGATTACCTATGCAGACAGCATTACATCGGAGTCTAGAACGCCACTTGAAACCTTGAGGTACTTTGCAGATCAATACTTAGCCGGACGCATCTCGACGATCCATATTCTCCCGTTTTTTCCGTACAGTTCCGATGATGGATTCAGTGTGATTGATTACTCGGTAGTGAATCAAAGTCATGGCGATTGGGATCAGATCGAAGCGATTGGCGAGAATTTTAAATTGATGGGAGACGTGGTTTTAAATCATTGTTCAGCGCGTAGCTTATGGTTCGAAAACTTTAAAGAGGGAAGGAATCCCGGGAAAGATTTTTTTATCACCGTCAAACCAGATGCAGCCCTTCAAGAGGTCGTAAGACCGCGAACCACAGATCTGCTGAGGCCGACCCGTACCACCCTCGGTGAGGTTTTCGTTTGGTGCACCTTCAGTCACGATCAAGTGGACCTCAATTTTAAAAATCCTGTGGTATTGATTGAGTTTTTGAAAATCATTCGTCGTTATCTTGAACATCGTATTTCTTGGTTCAGGCTCGATGCGGTTGGATTCCTCTGGAAAGAGTTGGGTACCTCATGTATCAACCTCCCGAATACCCACTTGATCATCAAGTTGATCC
Organism: gamma proteobacterium HIMB30; assembly: GCA_000227525.2. Classification (GTDB taxonomy): domain Bacteria; phylum Pseudomonadota; class Gammaproteobacteria; order Pseudomonadales; family Litorivicinaceae; genus HIMB30. The sequence goes on along the minus strand of AGIG01000005.1, from coordinate 2,872 downwards.
GGTTGCTGGTTGAGAATAGATCGGAAGACGCGATCATCATCACAGAAACGAATGTCCCGAATCTTGAGAATTTGAGCTATTTCGGTGATCAGGACGAAGCTCACTTAATTTATAACTTTTCACTTCCGCCGTTGCTCATCAATACGCTCATCACTGGTGACGCAACGCAGCTGAAGCGCTGGATGATGACGATGCCATCAGCCAAGCTGGGAAACGCGTATTTCAATTTTTTGGCATCGCACGATGGAGTCGGACTCAGACCAGTGGAGGGGCTTCTGTCGACAGCCGAATTAAAGAATTTGACGGATACGATGGTGGAGTTCGGGGGTCGGCTTAGCTATCGCGCGACGCAATCCGAAACCGATCAACCCTATGAGATCAATATTACGCTGTGGGATGCGCTTGCCGGGACAGACAAACAGGGCAAAGATGACTTCCAATTCGACCGGTATATTTGTGCGCACGCAATACTCCTCGCATTTGAGGGTATTCCAGCAATCTACATCCACAGCCTTTTGGCGACAAAAAATGACCATTCCCGGGTTGAAAATACAGGCAATCTACGTTCGATCAATCGTCATATTTGGGACCAGGATGAGCTCGAGTTATATCTAGGAAATCAAGAGTCCCACCATCGCAAGGTGTTGGTAAGGCTCCTAGAGTTAATCCAAACGAGAAAACAACAAAAAGCCTTTCACCCGAATGCGACCATGTTCACGCTGAATCTGGGACCTGGATTGTTGGGGTTCTGGAGACTAAGTCTCGATCGTGAACAAAAAATCTTCGCGATATTCAACATCAGTAAAGAGAAGAGAACCCTTCCGATGGAGACTTTAAATCTGACCATCGAGCAGCGCTGGATTGATTTGATCAGCGGAGTTGAATTCATTGACCGCAGCAGGACCCTTGAACTTGACCCTTATGATTTTCACTGGATTGGTAATCAAAACTAGTCAGCTTTTCTGAAAGATTAAGTGCGTTGCTTAGGCCAGGATGGTTTTGGCCCGAGGGTATGCCTTTTCACAATGTTATGCATCTTCTGGTTCGGGCGGTTTTTGATTGCTGAAGGTGCACGGCTGTAGTTGGCCGGCTTGCTCGCCAACCCAGAACATCACCATGAATCCCTCCGGAGCACCTGATGGCGTATTGCAACTCGATCCGCGGTTGATCATTAAATCAGGACCGGTGAAACGGAATCCTTCGTGGTAACACGCATCAACGCCATCGGTATAAATCTCGGCTTCGGTCGATCGTTTGTAGGTATTTGGCGATTCGGTCCATGTTTCGAGGCTTACAGGGTGATATCGCGGCTCAGTCACCGAAACTTTGAGCCGATATTTCTTCTGGTCGGCGACGCATGCGTCAAATCGGACTCCGAATTCATTGGTGCAAACGAGAAACCCAGTCGGCGATAACCCGCAGACATCACCCCAGTAACTCGAGCCCAGAGACTTCGAAGGGTCGACCGAATTCGCATTGATATAGAAATAGACGCCCCCGCCGCCACCGAGAACGACAAGACTAGCAAGGGCGATAAGGATCTTTTTTTTCATGATGGTCTAACTTGCATTGAATCTCACGCGACTGTATTCGATTGACTGGACGGGCTCAAAATGCCCGACCTGGTTAGGTAATCGGATTCAATTTTCAGAGCTTGAACGGGTGCGTAGTAACCCATTAGTACCTTCATTCGCTAAAGATTCGTATAGTAAGGCCTCGGCAGTCACTGCAACTAAACCCCGGAGAACGTCATGTCGACCCAAAATGCAACGGCAGAAAAAATTTCCCTGTATCAACCTGACCAACAAGGCCTGATATTTCCTGAAATTCCAGATTTTGAGAGCGTTGCCGATGAACGCAACTATCGGAAAAAGCATCTGGTTGCAGCCTGTCGGGCATTTGATTACCACGGCTTTGATTACGGATTTGCCGGGCACCTGACGATCCGTGATCCTGAGTTTCCAGAACTCTACTGGACGAACCCCATGTGTATCCATTTTTCTCAGGTACGCATGTCAAATTTGATTCTGGTCGATCACCAAGGTCAGGTCATTGAAGGCGATTATGCAGTGAATCGGGCAGGTTTTGTCCTGCACGGGGCGGTCCATGAACAATACCCAGAAGTGATTGCGATGTGTCATGCGCATACCGTCTATGGCACAGCCTGGTGCTCAACGGGACGACCGCTGGACATGATTAGCCAGGATGTGGCCGCTTTTTACAACAGTCACGTGGTCGTGGGCGCGTCAAGCGGCGCTGTTGCTGTCGAAGAAGAAAGTGGACTGAGCGTTGCCAAAGCCATGGGTGCACATCGTGGGATTCTTCATCAAAACCATGGCCTTTTAACAACCAGTCAACACAGTATTGACGACGCTGCGTTTTGGTTCATTGCGCTTGAACGGTGCTGTCAGCAGCAAATGCTTGTCGAATCGACTGGCGTCAAACCGCAGCTGCTTGATGACAAAACAGCAGCCTACAGTCGTGAACATGTCGGCAGTGACTACATCGGTTGGTTGCATTTTCAGACGCTGTATCAACATTTTGAGGCGACCCAGCCTGATATGTTTTTGTAGCCTGATGACGTTTTATATCGTCTGAACGTTGAATCCACGAAAGGTGGACCGCCGGCTTTCAGATTTGCGGGTTGATCGTGTGCGGTAGACGTGCGAAAGCCGGCCCTAGGGTATATTGTGAGGTACATGATAACGAGAAGGGCACGATCCAATGAATCGAAATGAAAGCTATTTACACAGTGCTTTTATCGGGCTCTTGCGTTCACTCCGTTGGAGTTATCTCCCGCCGTTAATGGTGTACCTCGCAGCGGGGATTTCGGGGTTGACCGCGATCGTGGGCACCTTTTTCGTCAAGGATT
>AGIG01000006.1 GCA_000227525.2 gamma proteobacterium HIMB30 | reverse complement strand
TTGAGGAAGTTTCCATGACCGATTCCAAGGTCTATCCGGTTGATCCTGCAATTGCAGAGAATGCGTGGGCAGACGAAGCAACTTATGAAGCGATGTATCGCCAATCCATCGAGGACCCAGAGGCATTCTGGTCTGAACAGGCAAAGCGCCTTGATTGGATCCAATTTCCGACAAAAATCAAAAATACATCGTTCGCTCCTGGCAATGTCGATATTCGTTGGTACGAAGATGGTGTGCTCAACGTCTCAGCAAACTGTCTGGACCGTCACTTAGCGACTCGTGGCGACCAAACCGCGATTATCTGGGAAGGTGATGATCCAAACTCTGACGAAAACATCACATATCGCGATCTCTACGAACGCGTCTGCCGTTTTGCCAACGGTCTCCGTGCGCAAGGCGTGAAGAAGGGTGACGTAGTCACTCTGTACATGCCGATGATTCCTGAAGCAGCTGTTGCCATGTTGGCCTGTACTCGCGTTGGTGCTGTCCACTCGATCGTGTTCGGTGGGTTCTCACCAGATGCATTGGCTGTCCGTGTTGAAGAATCTGGATCGAAAGTCATTATCACGGCGGACGAAGGTCGCCGCGGTGGTCGTGCTGTCGCATTAAAGACCAATGTGGATAAAGCGGTTGCAACGGATGCATGTCGGGGTGTGGAAAAAGTCATCGTTGTGAGGTGCACCGGTGGTGACGTCGCGATGGGCCCTAAAGATGTCTGGTACCACGATGTCTGTGCTGATCAGTCGACCGACTGCGACCCTGAGCCAATGAACGCGGAAGATCCGCTGTTTATTCTGTATACCTCTGGCTCAACAGGTAAGCCGAAGGGTCTCAAGCACACCACTGGTGGGTACTTGGTGTATACGTCACTCACGCATCAATATGTGTTCGATTACAAAGATGGCGATGTCTATTGGTGTACAGCTGACGTGGGTTGGATTACTGGCCACTCGTATATCGTGTACGGACCACTCGCGAACGGTGCGACGACATTAATGTTTGAAGGTGTTCCAACCTACCCAGATTCCTCGCGTTTTGGTCGTGTCATTGAGAAGCACAAGGTCAACCAGTTCTACACCGCGCCGACTGCGGTGCGCTCATTGATGGTTAAAGGCGAAGACGTTTTGGGTGATTCCGATCTGTCGTCACTACGTCTTCTCGGATCGGTTGGTGAGCCAATTAACCCAGAGGCCTGGGAGTGGTACCACCGTGTCTTCGGAAAAGGAGTATGTCCGATCGTTGATACTTGGTGGCAGACAGAAACCGGGGGCATCATGATCGTTCCATTACCGGGAGCGACCGCCGCTAAGCCTGGCTCAGCTGCTCGTCCATTCTTCGGTGTTCAGCCGGCATTGGTTGATAACGAGGGCAATATTCTCGAAGGCGCGACCGACGGTAACCTCGTGATTCTTGATTCATGGCCATCATCAGGGCGGAGTTGCTGGGGTGATCATGAGCGCTTCGAGCAAACCTATTTCTCAACGTATGCGAATCTTTACTTCACAGGTGACGGTGCGCGTCGTGACGAGGACGGCTACTACTGGATTACGGGCCGTGTCGATGACGTGTTGAACGTCTCTGGCCACCGGATGGGCACCGCCGAGATCGAGTCAGCCATGGTCGCTCATGAGGCAGTTGCGGAGGCAGCTACAGTTGGGTATCCGCATGATATCAAAGGTGAGGGTATCTATGTGTATGTCACACTCCAGGAGGGTATTGAGTCTACCGAAGAGCTACGCACTGAATTGCGTAATCATGTGCGCACTGAGATTGGACCAATTGCTTCGCCTGACTTCATTCAGTGGGCGCCAAGTCTTCCAAAGACGCGTTCCGGCAAAATCATGCGTCGTATTTTGAGAAAGATTGCGGCGAATGATTACGGAGCCTTGGGTGACACATCGACTCTCGCCGATCCATCTGTTGTCGATGAGTTGATCGATAATCGCATGAATCGTTAATCGCGGTTCCGCATGACAGCACCCGCCGGGTCATTACCCTGCGGGTGTTTTTTTGGAATCGTAAGAATGTGCTGAAGTTTTCGCAAAACGTCTAAAGTTTGTTATCTTAAAGTCTCAATCAGTAACGGATTTACGTTATGCATCATTGCAAGATTGTGATCGCGGATGATCACCCTTTATTTCGTGCGGCTCTAAAGCAAGCCGTTTCCAAGGCGGCCAAGCAAGTCGATATCGTTGAAGTATCAACGATGGCTGAATTGCAAGATGCGGCTTCAGAGCATAATGACGCGGATTTAGTGCTCCTTGATCTGACAATGCCCGGCGCAAGTGGCTTCTCAAGCCTGGTTTACCTGAAAGGGCAAAGTCCCGAGATGCCTGTTGTTGTTGTCTCCGGTAATGAAGACCACAGCGTGATTCGTCGTTCTATCGAATATGGCGCTCTCGGTTTTATTCCAAAAAGCGTGGCGCTCGAAACGATGGTTGAGGCCGTTCAGGCAGCGTTGGAAGGTGAAGCGTGGATTCCTGAAGATGTGAATCTCGATGCCTCTGTTGTCGATGACAAAGAAGCAAAGATTGCTGAGGGTATTGCCTCGTTGACGCCACAGCAGTTCCGTGTCCTTGTCATGCTCATGCAAGGCTTACTGAATAAACAAATCGCCTATGAGTTGGATGTGAGTGAAGCCACCGTGAAAGCCCACGTCACGGCAATTTTGAGAAAGCTGAAAGTTCACTCCAGGACACAAGCCGTGATCGCTGCTCGCTCTCTGGATCTTGAGTCATTGGCTGGCTGAATCTTGGTGCGGATTCCACCCGCCTAAGTCACGCCACCTGTTGACGATCTCACAGAAGAGTTGCGCAGTCAGATCGGCGTCATACCGCGCTGAGTGGGCTTCGTCATGATTGAATTTCAACCCTGCTGCATCACAGGCGCGTGCAAGGACTGTTTGGCCGTACGCAAGCCCGCCGAGTGTTGCCGTATCGAAGCAAGAAAATGGGTGGAACGGCGCTCGTTTGACCCCTGACCGTTTAATGGCCTGATTCAAAAAACCGAGATCGAAGTGTGCATTGTGCCCGACGAGTACGGCGCGATTACAACCGTGGTGTTTGATCGCATCGCGAATCGGCTTGAACATCCTGGTTAACGCTGCTTTTTCGCTTTCGGCCATTCGCAGCGGATGGTATGGATCGATTCCCGTGAATTCGAGGGCTGCCGGCTCAAGGTTCGCGCCCTCGAAGGGTTCGATATGCGCATGCACATGCTCTCGAATAAATAACGTTCCATCCTCATCCATGTCGAGGATGACCATTGCTAATTCAAGAAGGGCATCCGTTTCGGAGTGAAACCCTCCGGTTTCGAGATCAACGACAACGGGTAGAAAGCCTCGAAACCGTTCACCCAGTCGCGTTTTCTTTTTCGGCTTATTCAGATCATTTGAATGACCATCATCGGAGACAACATCCGGTTCAATCATGTAAGACTCCAGGCGACTGTTTCTCCGCCACGTAGCAGACGGACTTCAGTGTCACCAAACGGCCGCGTGATTGGGACCGATGCCTCAGTTTTTGTGAGAGTGACGGTCTCTGTATTTCTGGGCAAACCATAAAAGTCAGCGCCGTTGAAACTCGCAAATGCTTCGAGTCGATCGAGTTGACCCTGTGCCTCGAACACTTCGGCATAGAGCTCGAGCGCGACAGGTGCGGTGTAGCATCCAGCACAGCCGCAATCGGACTCTTTATCACCGATCGCATGTGGAGCAGAATCGGTACCGAGGAAAAATTGTGACGCCCCCGATGTTGCCGCCTCGATTAACGCGTCGCGGTGTAGGCTTCGTTTCAGAATGGGTAGACAGTAGAGATGCGGACGAATACCTCCAGCGAGCATGTCGTTACGCTCATACATCAAATGATGCACGGTGATCGTCGCGCCCATGGTCGGGTGTTCGTTAACAAAATCAACGGAGTCTTTGGTAGTGATGTGTTCAAGAACCACTTTGAGGTCCGGTAGGCGTTGCATCAGCGGACCAAGCGTCCGATCTAAAAATACCGCCTCACGGTCAAAGATATCAATCGAGCGATCGGTTACCTCGCCGTGGACTAACAGCGGAAATCCGGTCTCGGCCATCGCTTCCAGTGTCGATAACATACCCTCGAGACTTGCGACACCAGCCTCTGAATTCGTTGTGGCGCCTTGGGGATAGAGTTTGACCCCGTAGACGTGCTCAGACGCCGCGGCCTGCCTGATGATCGCGGGGCTCAAATCCGGTGTCAGATACAGTGTCATCAACGGATCGAAGGTCATCCCTTTCGGCAGTGCGGCCAATATTCGCTGACGATAGGCGATCGCCGCCTCGACTGTCGCGACCGGTGGTTTGAGATTCGGCATCACGATTGCACGATAAAAAGCCCGTGCGGTATCTGGGACGGTCGTTGTTAATACTGCGCCATCGCGTAAATGCAGGTGCCAGTCATCAGGACGTGTGAGGGTGAGTTGCACGTATCAATCCTTATTCGATGAGTCATAGAGTAGAGGAAAATGACCATTCATTCATCCGTTTCAATGGAAACACTCTGCAACTTTCGCGCGCTCTGGTATCATGCGCGGCCTGATTTTTCATGATTTTTTAGGATTTCTCTCAATGTCGGACATTAACAAAGTCGTTTTGGCGTATTCCGGTGGTCTTGATACCAGCGTGATTGTGCGTTGGCTTCAGGAGACCTATCAGTGTGAGGTAGTCACTTTTACAGCTGATTTAGGGCAGGGTGAGGAAGTTGAGCCAGCCCGAGCAAAAGCCGAAGCGCTTGGCGTCAAGGAAATCTACATCGAAGATTTACGCGAAGAATTTGTTTCTGAGTATGTGTTCCCGATGTTCCGCGCGAATACAATTTACGAGGGCGAGTATTTGCTTGGGACCTCCATCGCGCGACCACTGATCGCGAAACGTTTGGTTGAAATCGCTGAAGAAACGGGGGCTGATGCAATCAGTCATGGGGCCACAGGGAAGGGCAACGACCAGGTTCGCTTTGAGCTTGGCGCATATGCGCTGAATCCGGCTGTGCAGGTCATTGCACCCTGGCGTGATTGGGATCTCACATCGCGAAAAACACTGCTTGCCTACTGCGAACAACACGGCATTCCGGTTGAGCAAAAACGTGGAACAAAGTCACCTTATTCGATGGATGCGAACCTCCTTCACATCAGTTATGAAGGAGCGATTCTCGAAGATCCTTGGGCAGAGCCTGAAGAAGCGATGTGGCGATGGTCTGTTTCTCCTGAGGCTGCGCCGGATCAAGCAGAAGACATCGTACTGGGCTTTAAGAACGGAGACCCTGTCAGTATCAACGGTCAGGTGATGTCTCCTGCGACCTTGCTGGCTGAGCTGAACAACATCGGCGGTCGTCATGGCATTGGTCGCTTGGATATTGTTGAAAACCGCTACGTCGGCATGAAGTCCCGCGGCTGTTATGAGACACCCGGCGGAACCATCATGCTCAGGGCCCACCGTGCACTGGAATCGATCACGTTGGACCGTGAAGTCGCGCATTTCAAAGACAGTTTGATCGCTAAATATGCCGATTTGATTTACAACGGCTATTGGTGGTCACCAGAGCGCAAGATGATGCAGGCGGCGATCGATGAGTCGCAAGCTGTCGTCAATGGTGATGTCCGTTTGAAGCTGTACAAAGGATCGGTTGCTGTCACGGGTCGCCGTTCCGATCAGTCGTTGTTTGATGAAGCGATTGCGACTTTCGAAGACGATGCCGGTGCATACGATCAAAAAGATGCAGAAGGCTTTATTAAACTGAATGCACTGCGTCTGCGTACCGCGGCGAAGAAAGGTCGTTCGTTACGGAAATAATTCAGAGGCTTGGTTTGCCTTTGTATTCACAAAGGTCGGAAATCAGGCAGTTGGCACAGTCTGGTTTTCGAGCTTTGCAGACATAGCGTCCATGCAGGATCATCCAATGATGCGCGTCTTTGAGGAATTCTTTGGGAATCATGCGTACAAGTCGATCCTCGACGGCTCTGACGTCTTTCCCTGGCGCTATTCGGGTTCGGTTTGCGAGTCGAAAAATATGTGTATCAACCGCCATGGTTGGTTCGCCAAACGCAGTATTTAAAACCACATTGGCTGTTTTGCGCCCAACACCGGGTAAGGCCTCTAACTCCTCGCGTGTTCTCGGTATTTCTCCGTAGTGCTCCTCAAGCAAAATGGCGCAGGTCTTCATCACATTCTCTGCTTTGGAGTTATAGAGGCCAATCGTTTTGATGCACTCTTTGACGCCGTCGATCCCAAGCGCCAGCAAAGTGGCTGGCGTATTCGCGATCGCATAGAGTTTTCGTGTGGCGAGGTTCACCGATACGTCGGTTGCTTGTGCGGACAGTAATACTGCAATCAGCAGTTCAAAGGGCGTATTCCACTCAAGCTCGGTGGTTGGATTGGGATTTTGATCCCGAAGACGTGTGAAGATTTCCGTTCGAATTGCTTTATTCACGAGATATCTCCAGTGGTTCGTACGCGACGGTCTTTGCTGTTCTCGGTCAATTTCGCTCTTCGGTCTTTCAGTTTGGATTGGATCATTTGATGTAGCGCCACCAGCAAACCAAGCGCAATGAATGCACCGGGCGGTAGGGCTGCCAGAATCAAGGTCGAGGATGCCCATTCACGGAGGGCACCCAGACTGACCAAGACCATAAAGAAACCAAGTCCCTGTGCGAGCCCATCCATGGTACTGATCACAAATGGTTCACGCCGAGCGAGTGCTTCGGCGCGTCCGAGGATTAAACAATTCGTAACGATCAGCGGTAAAAAGATACCGAGCGATTGATAAAGCGGATAATCAAATGCCTGAACTAAAAGTTCTGCACAGGTGGTCAAGGCTGCAATGACCAAAACGAAAACAGGTAAGCGGATTGCGTCTTCGACCAGATGTCTGATGAGGCTGATCGATGCATTCGATAACACCAAGACGAAGATCGTTGCGAGGCCGAGTCCCACCGCATTATCGATGGTATTTGAGACCGCCAACAGGGGACAGAGTCCAAGCAGTTGAACCAATCCCGGATTTCGATCCCACAGGCCATCGAGCCACACAGTCATGACTTTCACTGCTGGGTCTCCAGGATTTGTGGGTTTGCATCAAGATAATTCAGTGTTTCTTTGAGTGCGTTCACGACCGCACGTGGTGTGATGGTTGCACCAGTAAAACTATCAAATCGTCCACCATCTTTATCGACGGCCCAGTCGCTCGGTGACAGATCTCCGTAGGACAGACCATTGAACTGAAGAATCCAATCAGACTTACGGGTATCGATTTTGTCACCCAGCCCAGGTGTCTCTTTGTGGTCAACGACGCGAACCCCAACAATGCGTTGTCTGTCATCGAGCGCCATCAGCATGTGGATCGTTCCGCTGTAGCCCTCTGTTGATCGAAAAGGAATGACGGTACCAACTTGGGCAGTTGCATTGGTGATTGCAGTGATTTCGATCGGATTGCTCAGCGTTACAGGTGAGCCGCTTGGTAATGTTTGAGTGGTTGAAGCCTGGATTTCGCCGTTTGCCAATAACGGCTTCGCGAGTGCATAGAGTTGCTCGAGTCGCGCTTGTTCCTTGGATTCAATAATTAAGGGTTGAGTGATGACGTAAATGACACCAACAAACAGGCTGGTGATCAGACCGAATGTGGTCAGACGGAAGATCATGATTGACCCCCGGAACCTCGAATACTCGAGCTACGACCCATGATACGTGGTCGGGTGTAGTGATCGATCATGGGCACGGCGAAATTCATCAATAACACCGCAAATGCGATCGCATCTGGATACAGTCCATACGTCCGGATGAGGTATGTGAGGATGCCAACTCCGATCGCAAACCACAGTCGTCCTTTCGGACTTGTCGCGCCAGAGACTGGGTCTGTCAGAATAAAGAATGCAGCGAAAATTCCAGCTCCTGCAGTGAGATGAATCCAAACCGGTGTCGCGGTGTCTGGATCAAAATTAAAAAATGCACAGACAACAGCCAATGTGACCAAGAGTCCCACAGGTGTGTGCCATGTAATGACACGTTGATAGATCAGCCACAAGCCGCCGACTAGATATGCCAAAGCGACCCATTCATACCCATAAATGAGGCCCAGATGAGCCTGCGTAAACAGTGGATTCTGTGATGCTTCTGCTGCTGTGAGTACACGGAATTCGGTTCGGTAAAGGTCGAGCATGGTTGCTCCCGTGACGGCATCATTCGACTGGCCAAGATAAGCCAACCATGCCGTTGCTAGGTCAGGTGTCACTAGCGGATCGACCCACAGTGTTGTCATTGTTATTGGCGCGGAGATCAGCATGAGTGCGTATCCGAGCATTGCGGGATTGACAGGATTCTGCCCGAGCCCACCGTAGAGATGTTTACCAAGCACGATCGACGATGTGCTGGCCAGTATGATTAACCACCATGGAGCAGCCTGCGGTAGTGAGAGTGCAATGAGGGCACCGGTGAGAACGGCAGATAAATCATTGAGCCGCGGTGAAATTGATCGCCGACGAAGACCCAGACACACTGCCTCGGCGGCCAGTGCAGCGGGAATCGCTGTTGCCAGGTTGAGTAGGACTCCGATTCCGAAAAAAAGAGTCATCGCAATGATCCCAGGAATCAAGGCAATCAGGACCGAGCGCATCACGATTTGTGTGTCCGCAGGCGGATAATCCGGTCGCTTGATCATGCGCTTTCTTTCCGTGCTTTGCGCGCTTTTTCTAACGCATCCGCAGTTTTTGCCTGACGTGCTGCACGCTTTGCTTCCTTCTCGAGCGCAATGCGTTCTAGCCGCAGATTTCGTGCTTCGAAACGCTCGCGAGCCTCGGCTGCAAGGTGTTGATCGTTGGCTTTATCGCGTGCCTCAAATCGTCCTAAGCGGAACCATTCAGCAAGTGGTATGTGGCTCGGACAAACCGCATTACAAGCGGCGCATTCGATACAATCAATCAGGCCTTCATGAACGGCACGATCAAGTGATCCACCTTTCAAAGCAAAGACCATTTGTTGCGGTTGCAACCGAACAGGACAAACAGTGGCACAGGCCCCACAGCGAATACAGGGTGACTCGGGAGGTACCTCAATCTCGCGAGCCAGCAAACAGTTTGTGGTCTTAGTGATTCCGGCAGTGAAATCCGTCACTGGATATCCCATCATTGGACCGCCAATAGCGATTGAAGCCAGTGAATCCGGATTGGTGTCTGCGGCCTCAATCAAATGGCTGATTGGTGTACCAATCGGGACGATCACGTTTTGAGGTGCAGTGAGCGCCTCGCCAGTCAAGGTGACGATTCGATCGGTGATCGGTTTACCATCGATCGCACGCGATAGAGCCGCCAGTGTACCGGGGTTGTGTACGATGACTCCCGATTCGATAGCGCGTGATCCTGTTGGCACTTCAATTCCGAGTGTTAGCCAGACTAAGTGGCGTTCGGATCCTGATGGATATTTTGTATCGAGTAATACTATGTCGAAGAAACAATCTGAGCGAGATTCTTTCAATGCGCTCTCAATTGCTTCAAGCGCCTCGGGCTTATTGTCTTCAATACCAATAATGATTGTTTTGATATCGAGTGATTGAGACAGCATACAAGCGCCACGAATCATTGAGTGGGTGTCAACTCGCATGAGCGTATCGTCAGCGGTCAAATAGGGTTCGCACTCAGCGCCGTTAATGATGAGGGTCTGCGTTCCGTCGGACCACTTCTTAAAACTCGGGAATCCCGCTCCACCGAGACCGAGAATTCCTGCCTCGATTGCACGATTTCTCAGTGTATCGGCGTCGAATGGCCAGACGAGCGGATCAAGATAGTCTTGGTCCTTCAGTCCATTGGGCTCAATAATAATCGAGGCACTCTTGGTGGCTGATGGGTGGGTGATTGCATGATCAGTGATCTCGATGACTTTACCCGAGCGAGAGGCTACGTGTGTAATACCGCTTTGGCATTTGATAATCGGTGTTCCCTGAAACACAGTGTCGCCGACGGCAACGAGCGCTTCACCAGGCCCTCCTCCAGAAAAGTGGATTGGAAAGACAAGGCGTTTCGGATCGTCGACAAAGACACACGAATCGGTGGTTGAGAGTGCCTTGTGTGTCTCTGGATAAATTCCACCCTCCAGTTGGCGCTCACAACGGCGAATTTGATAATCAGCCATGTTGCATGCCTATCTGCCCGAAGCGGTCCGATGAAATAATGTCTGGACGCACAGGCATCCAGTAATCAGGGGATTTGGGTCGTGGGATCATGTCGATGCAATCGACAGGACACGGCTCAACACATAAATCACATCCAGTGCATTCATCCACAATCACTGTATGCATCAGTTTGGCAGCGCCAACAATTGCATCGACCGGGCAGGCTTGGATGCATTTGGTGCAACCAATGCAGTCTTTCTCGATGATGATCGCTACCAAGTCTTGTTCTATCGTTTCGTCGTCTGCATCCAATGGAAGCGTGTCGACACCCAATAAACTCGCCAAACGATCAACAGTCTCTTGCCCACCCGGCGGGCAACGATTGATTGGCTCACCATCAGCAATTGCCTTGGCGTAGGGTTTACACCCCGGATGACCGCATTGACCGCATTGCGTTTGAGGTAACAACGCGTCGATTGAGTTGACCAATGGGTTCCCATCAACTGAGAAAACTTTGGACGCATAGTGCAACAGAATTCCGCCCAAGAAACCGATCATCGACAGCCCAGCGACTCCCGCACCAATTGTCCAAAGTGCATCTGTCATAGCCGAATCATGCCGGTGAAACCCATGAAGGCAAGTGCCATAAAGCCGGCGGTTATCAGTGCAATCGATGCACCTTGGAAGGGTGCTGGGATATCCGCCAGTTGTAATCGCTCGCGAACTCCCGCGAATAAAATGAGAACCAACGAGAAACCAAGCGCTGCACCAATTCCATAAAAAGCGGACTCGGCGAGTGTATGCGTTCGATTTGTGTTCAGTAGCGCCACACCCAAAACAGCGCAATTCGTGGTAATCAGTGGCAAATAAATTCCGAGCACGCTGTGGAGCAGCGGTGACGTTTTTTTCAGAGCCAGTTCTGTGAACTGGACAGCCACTGCAATGGCGACAATAAAAGCAAGCGTTCGTAACCACATTGCATCGAGCGGAATCAATAACAGCGTCTGCAAAAGGTAAGCGACAACCGAGGAGAGTGTGAGGACAAAGGTGGTCGCGAGAGACATACCGAGTGCACTATCGATACGGGACGACACACCCATAAACGGACAGAGCCCCAAAAACTGGACCAATACAAAATTGTTGACCAGTGCCGCTGAAACAATAATCAGCAACAAGTCAGTCAACTGGTCGCCTCCAAGTCGTTGCAGCGCTGCCAAATATTAAAGATCTGATGTGTTCGGTAACTGCTTTGATCATGAGTTCTATCAATCTCTCGTTAACGAATCCGCTGCCCTGCTTGAGCACCTTGATCAGGTTCGAGCAGATAAAGCTCTGAACCACCTGGCCCGGCAGCGAGTACCATGCCTTCGGATACTCCAAATTTCATTTGTCGAGGCGCGAGGTTGGCGATCATCACGGTTTGGCGTCCAATCAGATCGTCGGCCTGATAGGCTGCCTTGATCCCGCTGAATACCTGGCGGGTTTCTCCACCCAGATCGAGCGTTAATTGCAGGAGCTTATCGGCACCTTCAACTGTCTTTGCAGCGACAATCGTTGCAACGCGCAGATCAACCTTTGCGAAATCATCGATCGTACATTCGGGAGCGATTGCTTCCATATCAGTCGCATTTTCTGACTTCGGTGTGTCTTTGATCTCGGTGACATCGGGTTGAATCATGGCCTCGACATCTTTCATTTCGATCCGCGTCAGAAGCGGTTGAAAGATCTCAATCTGGTGGCTAAGAAGTGTATCGCCGAGTGTCTCGTAGGCCAGTGAGTCGATGTTCAAAAAGCGTTGTACTTTTTCTGCAAGGGTTGGCATCACCGGTTGTAGATAAAGGGTGAGCAAACGAAAGGCGTTGATCGCTGTTGTACAGATTGGTTGAACCTGAGCCAGTGATTCTTCATGTTTTGCAAGTTGCCAGGGTGCAACCTCTGCGATCCATGCATTGACGTCATCGGCGAGCGCCATGATATCGCGCGTCGCTTTTGAAAATTCGCGTTTTTCAAACGCATCACGGATCTCGGGTCCTTTCGCGCGGATCGCATCAATCAGTTCGGGGTTAGCAAGCTCTGCGGCAAGTTGACCGTCGAATTTTTTGTTAATGAATCCCGCAGTTCGGCTTGCAATATTAACCAGCTTACCGACCAGGTCTGAGTTCACTTTTTGGACGAAATCTTCCAAAGACAGGTCGATGTCTTCGACGCGAGCTGACAGTTTCGTTGCGAAATAGTAGCGCAAGTATTCTGGATCTAAGTGATCCAGATAGGTACGCGCTTTGATAAAAGTGCCTCGTGATTTCGACATTTTCCGACCGTCAACCGTGACAAACCCATGCACATTGACACCGGTCGGGGTACGGAAATTTGCTTGATTGAGCATTGCTGGCCAGAACAAACAATGGAAGTTCACGATGTCCTTACCAATGAAATGATAGACCTCTGCTTCACTATCAGGTGCCCACACTGAATCAAAGTCAAAGTTGTTTGCATCACACCATTCCCGAAAGGCGCCGATGTAGCCGATTGGTGCATCAAGCCAAACATAAAAATAAGTGCCTGGATGGTCCGGAACCTCGAAGCCGAAGTAGGGCGCATCACGAGAAATATCCCAGCTTTTTAAGCCTCCCTCGATCCATTCGGAGAGTTTGTTGGCAACCTCTGGTTGCAACCGCCCTGATCGAGTCCACTGTTTTAGAAACTCGGTGTGTTGGCCGAGTTCAAAAAACAAATGCTGCGAATCCTTGAGAACGGGAGTCGCACCAGACAGCGTGGATTTTGGATTCTTCAATTCCGATGCTTGGTAGGTTGCGCCACACGCTTCGCAGTTATCACCATATTGATCATCAGCGCCACATTTGGGGCAAGTTCCTTTGACATAGCGGTCAGCAAGAAACAATTCTTGCTCCGGATCGAATAGCTGAGAGATCGTTCGGACAGCAATTCCACCGGCGTCGCGGACTCGAGAATAGATCAATTCTGAGTAGTGACGATTGGCATCAGTATGTGTTGACGAGTAGTGATCAAATCCAATGTGAAACCCATTAAAATCGGCCTCATGCTCGGCTTTGACGTCAGCGATTAATTGTTCCGGGGTGATTCCGAGTGTTTGCGCACGAAGCATGATGGCTGTACCGTGCGCGTCGTCCGCACACACATAGACGCATTGATGGCCAGATTGCTTTTGATAGCGAACCCAGACGTCGGTTTGGATATACTCAAGCATGTGGCCCAGGTGGATCGAACCGTTGGCATAGGGCAGGGCGCTCGTGACTAAAATGGTGCGTCTGTCTGTCGGCACAGAATGAATTCCTTGTTGCGGTGCAAGTGAATCCCCAAGTATACCGCTAAAGGCCGGTTTTTTGGCCGACTCTTAACGAAAACGGAGATGATTTTGTCGACTTCCATCCATGATCGTGTGATCGCAATTCTTTCAGAGCATGATGATCCTTATCGTGAGGCAAATCTGAGTCGCAGTGGTCTCCTGACTCGATGCGAATTGAAGGATGGTGAGCTCGATATTGAACTGACCTTTACCTACCCTCTTGCGGGCATGACCCGTTCGTTGGTCAAACAGTTGAAACCGAAGCTTGAAGCGATCAAGGATGTCGACGAAGCATTTATTCGCGTGCGCCATGTAATCCCCGTCAGCCCGGCACGTGAGGGCACTGAATCCATCCCGGGAGTTCGCCAAGTGATTTGTGTCGCCTCGGGAAAAGGTGGAGTTGGCAAGTCCACCACCGCCGTCAATCTTGCGTTGGCCCTACAAGCAGAGGGTGCGCGTGTTGGGTTATTGGATGCGGATATTTATGGACCCTCCCAAGCGCTGATGTTGGGTGTTCAGGGCCAACGTCCTGAAACACCGGATGGGAAATCGTTTAACCCGGTGATTGCCCATGGTATCCCAGTGATGTCGATGGCGTTTTTGCTGACTGAGCGGTCACCAACGATCTGGCGTGGGCCGATGGTCAGCGGTGCGTTCACCCAAATGCTGCGTCAGACCAATTGGGGTAACCTCGATTACTTATTGATCGACTTGCCGCCGGGAACCGGTGATATTCAACTGACATTGAGCCAACAAGTTCCTGTAAACGGAGCGGTGGTTGTGACCACGCCACAGGACATCGCGTTGCTGGATGCACGTCGAGGGATCGAGATGTTTCGACGAGTTGAGGTTCCGGTCCTCGGGGTCATTGAGAACATGTCGTTGCATCAGTGCTCAAAGTGCGGTCATACAGAACATTTATTTGGTGAAGGCGGTGGCGACAGAATTGCGGCAGAATATGAGACTGAATTGCTTGGGGCTTTGCCACTTGATTTAAGTATTCGCCACCAAACTGATATTGGCAAACCGACGGTCATTAATGATCCCGATGGTTCAATCGCGCAATCGTATCGTGACATTGCTCGACGGACGGGCGCCAGACTTGCACTCTTTGCTGAGCGTGATGGTTCGAGCAATTTAATTACCAAAACCCAAGGGACTGATAAGTAATTCATGACTATTAAATCCGATCGCTGGATTCAGCAAATGGCTGAATCGCAAGACATGATTTCACCATTTGCGGCAAACCAGATACGCGAGCGTGATGGTGAAAAATTGATTTCTTACGGCACATCAAGTTATGGCTACGACGTACGTTGTGCTGACGAATTCAAGGTGTTCACAAATATCCACTCAGCGGTGGTTGATCCTAAGAATTTCGATGACAAAAGCTTCGTGGACATTCAGTCAGATGTCTGCATCATTCCACCAAACTCCTTCGCTCTCGCCCGTACGGTTGAATACTTTAAAATTCCTGAGGATGTATTGACGATCTGTCTTGGTAAATCGACGTATGCGCGTTGCGGGATCATTGTGAACGTCACTCCACTTGAGCCTGAGTGGGAGGGACATGTCACGCTTGAGTTTTCGAATACCACCAATTTGCCCGCGAAAATATATGCCAACGAGGGCGTTGCGCAAATGCTGTTTTTTCAATCCGATGAGCGATGCCAGACGACCTATCGTGATCGTGGAGGCAAATATCAAGGACAAACTGGAGTCACACTTCCAAAAGCCTAAGGATAGGAATGAATACTGAACAACGTTATCTGCTCCGGATTACCTGTCCAGGACGGACAGGGCTGGTCGCAGCAATTACGGGTTTTTTAGCCGATCAACACTGCTTTATTACCGAGCTCTCACAGTTTGATGATATTCAAACGGGTCGCTTTTTCTGTCGCGCTGAATTTTTTAAACCTGAATCTGGCCTGACGCCGGTCGAGCTGTCAGATTTATTTTCAGAAATTGGCTCACGGTTTGAGATGGACTGGCGGTTCATTGATCGCGCGGTGCCCCACCGTACGTTGATTTTAGTGTCTAAATTTGATCATTGCTTAAACGACCTGTTGTATCGAAAACAGACAGGTGAATTGAATATCGACGTCACAACTGTTGCATCGAATCATCCCGATCTTGAGCCTTTGGCGAAGTTTCATCAGGCGCCTTATGTGGTACTTCCCAGCGGGAAATCGAAACTTGCGACTAAGGCCGCGCAGGAAGAGCGTATCCGTGAGTTGATTGATGAACAGCGCGTGGATCTGGTTGTACTTGCGCGTTACATGCAGGTGCTCTCTGATGAGTTATGCCAGGATCTTGCCGGTCGGTGTATCAATATCCATCATTCATTTCTCCCGAGTTTCAAGGGTGCTCGCCCTTACCATCAAGCGTTCGAGCGAGGTGTCAAAGCGATCGGTGCGACCGCGCACTATGTCACTGCGGATTTGGACGAGGGACCAATCATTGATCAAGAGGTCGCTCGAGTTGATCACACGTTTGGACCGGAACAACTGTTGGCAACCGGTCGAAATATGGAAAACTATGCACTCTCTAGAGCTGTGAAAGCACACAGTGAGCATCGGGTTTTCCTCAATGGACACAAAACGGTGGTATTGAAATGACGGCAACACGAATCGACGGTAAGGCCTTTGCGGAACAAGTTCGTGAAGAAGTTGCCGCGGGTGTGAAAGCTCTGAAAGCATCTCATGGTGTAACTCCCGGGTTGGCCGTGGTTTTGGTTGGCGAGGATCCAGCGAGCCAAGTGTATGTTCGCAATAAAGTCAGGCAGACCGAAGCCTGTGGTATGCAATCATTTCATCATGTTCTCGATGCAACGACTTCTCGAGAGTCTCTTTTGTCGATCATTGAGTCGTTGAATGGGGATCCAGAGGTGCATGGCATTTTGGTCCAGTTACCACTTCCAGATCATCTTGATTCCAGAGATGTAATTGAGGCAATTGATCCAGCGAAAGACGTTGATGGATTCCATACAAGTAATGTCGGTGAGTTATGGACGGCTGGAGAACCTTTTATTCCCTGCACACCACTCGGCTGTCTGAAGCTTCTGAAATCAGTTGAACCGAATATCGCAGGGAAGAATGCCGTTGTCATTGGCCGCTCAAACATTGTGGGCCGTCCGATGGCAGCACTCTTATTAAATGAATCAGCGACTGTGACGATTGCGCATTCAAAAACCAAGGATTTGCCAGCAGTATGCCGACAGGCAGATATTTTGGTTGCGGCAGTTGGTCGTCCTCAGATGGTTAAAGCGGATTGGATCAAGCCTGGTGCAGTCGTTTTAGACGTTGGGATTAACCGGATTGAAACAGAAGACGGGAAAGGGAAGCTCGTTGGTGATGTCGATTTTGATGACGCCTCGACTGTAGCAGGCGCCATCACTCCAGTTCCGGGCGGCCCTGGTCCTATGACAATTGCCTGTCTGCTAGCCAATACCCTCGAGGCGGCGAAGCGCTCAGTCTCCTAGACTCTAGGCGCCTCCGATTCCTCGGAAGCCCTTTTTCGCTAGTGTGACGGGGCGTTGAGTGCTTTTGCTTGCTGGTAGATTCGGTAAACGGCCGTACCCACAATAAATGCAACTGCCCAATACGCTGAGCTCGAGAACGCGGCGGGTGCGTAGGCCAATTCACGGCTGACAAACTCAGCGAACGTTGGCTCAAAGTTCCCAGACCACAAGTAGAAACTGCCGCTCGAGATCAGCTCACAGGCAAACGTACCAACCATTGCGAAGCCGAAAAATACAGCGAAGCCCGATAGATTGAATGAGAAGTATGGCTTACTCAGACGACCAGCCATCCACATGGAGAAATACGCTGGAATCAGCATGCTGTAGGCAACAGAGAAGCAAGTACCCGGTACGCCACCAAAGGTAAATGCGTAAGCATCAATGCCGATTGCAAGAGACATAAACCAAGCAAAGGACCAGGCGGGCAAAAGTACTCCAGCCACCATGAAGATCATCCAAGATGCCTCAGGTAGGGCATTGAAGCCTGAAAAATGGGCACCCCGGGTTAGGAGCATAATTGCAGAAGAAATAGCTATGATCGTCAGGACACGGTTATTCATGATTTTTCACCTAAAACTGCTTCGAGATGGATAACTGTAAGGATCGGGGATTCGATACGGTACGGTATAAGTCTCCCGCGCCAGCGCTCGCTCTAAAATGATTTTGATCATACTTTTTATCGAATATATTCACCACTGATAATCTAATATCTCCAAACTCAACATTTCTTATGAAACTAGCATTACTTGTTGAGTAAGCATTGCGTTTTTTATTCAGATTAGCTTGATCATTCTGGGAGTATTGTGCCGACTGATATCGGGTGTTCCAGTGGAGTTTGGTCAAATCGCCAAGATGTTTCACGACTTCGATGCTTCCAGTGAGCCGTGATACTTGAGGAATCGTGTTACCACTGTAGGTGCCGGCGCCAAATTTAGCGTTCGTGAGTGCGCCTCGCATTTTTAGTTCGGCCTGAGGGGTTAATGGAAACTGTAAACTTCCTGTGACACCAGAGCGTCGAGTCTTTTCTACCGTGGTGTTCGCAAAAGTTGCAGGATCGAAGAAGATTTCATTGTCGTTATGCGCTACAAAAAATCCAAGCTGCGCAGACTTCGACTTCCAACCTAACTCAAGGGATTTACCCTCTTGTGGCGATAAATCGACATCACTCGTGTAAGGCCACGCTGCTTTTTCATCAAGCGTTGCTAGGCGGTAATTGGTATCAAGCCGTATCGAGAGAATTCCAGTTTTGGTGATTTTTTCAATACCGATCTCATAAGCAGAATTTTTCGTCGAAGGAGAGGTGAAAAGCAGCGATTCATCAGATTCAGCGTACCTTGCACCTACCGTCGTGATCAAAGAATCACTGAGTGAGATCTGATTTCTTGTGTAGATCGAGTTTATTATTTGCTCACGCGTTTTGTAGCTCGTTGTAAAAAAGTCACTACTCACGTGATCCCAACCGTAGACATAATCGATCGGTGTTGTTGACATCTTGGTTTGGCCAACGATTTTAGCGTTCAACGTATTCGTCGTTAGCAATTGATCGACTGTACTGCCCCCGTTGATGTAAGAACCCTCCTGGTTTGATAAGCGCCTGGCGAGATCAACGCTGAAATCTATAGAGTCTGAAAGCGTCTGGTTGTAATTTAGCCAGAGTGATTGCTGGGTAGATCTGCGGTCTTGGACGGATGCTTCTCGATAGGTAGTTCTATCGGCTCGTAACTCCGCGTCAATGACTTTCCCTGACATGTACCCATCTGTTCTCGATTGATCGAATCCCATGTTCCATGCGGAGAGACCGGATGAATGAGAATAACTTATCGATCCATAAGACCTAGTGCTCTCCTCGAAATCGCGATAGCCGTCGTATGTTTCAGCATTCGTAACTATCGTTACTTGGGACTGATCGTCAACAGATTGAGATATCTCTATGCTCGCAGAACCCGCACCAAATGAGCCAACAGAGCTCGACGCAGTAACACTCTCTGGCCCCAGATTTTGAGCTGGTTTCGTTATTACATTGATGACACCGCCAACGGCCCCGTTACCATATAAGACGCCTGCTGAGGAATTGAGAATTTCGATTCTTTGGATCGAAGAGAGTGGTATTGCTGTTATGTTCGGTGCTTCTAACGTCGGGTTGTTCAGAGTTCTACCATTTAGGAGGACTCTGGTGTTTTCCGCTGCTCTTTCTCCAAATCCCCGCAGATCAGGGGTTCCACTTTGAGTGGTGCCGCTTTCAGCATTGGTAATGGTTAAAACACCTGAGCCTGACAGTAAATCGAGTAGGTTCAAATGACCTGAGCTCTCGATGTCGTTCTCAGAGATCACATGTGTGAATGGCGACGCCGTTAAAATCGAGGAGGGAACTCGACTATCGATTTCAATAACGATATCGGCTTCCTCGGCTTTACCAGTCGACACCAGGGTGCAAAACGTTACCGAAACGATACCTCGGATCGTATTTTTCAATTGATTTTCCATCAACGCGCCCACCGCACGCTTTAAGTTCGTGACACGCTAGGTAGGTCTCCGGGCTTGTTCAGGGCAATTCCATTTGCCGAATCACACACACCTTCCCATCATTGATGACAGTGGTATTCGTGAGGACTCGGGACTGAACATACCGTTGCGGGGGCAGCTTCGGACTAGGCTAGGCCTTACCGAATTCCCTGTTATGCCGATCGCTCGGCCACCTAACGAGAGCTGGTGAGTATAGAGACCGCTTGTTCAGTTGCAACTCATCTTTCGGCTATAAGGCAGTAATAACGAGTGCTGCGACTGCCCACAATAGCAGTGACCTTTCGGCGAGAGATTGCGTTTCTTCGATGTGATAACGCGCGGCATCATCGCCATTGCCAACGAGCGGCTCTTGTTTGATAAGACCCTCAACACAACGAGAGCCACCGAGTTTGACGCGAAGTGCTCCCGCCGTGGCTGCGATCAGTACGCCGGCTTCTTGGTCTGAGAAATCATTTGCTTGCCGAGTCCAAATGGCCCGTGAACGCTCGCGATCTCCCATAAATCCGAGTGTCAGAGCCATTAACCGAATGGGTACCCAGTTGAGAAGCGCGACCCAGCGCGCGGATGTTTCACCCGAACCATGGCGCTCGGCAATGACTGTCGATGTCCAATACAGCAGAATGCCTGGTAGTCCCCCAAGTGCAAACCAGGCCAGTGGAATAAACACTTTTTGGGCGAGTTTTAATATCTGTGTCTCAACTGTGATTCTAGCGACGCCATTTTCATCGAGTTGGCTTGCATCTGTTCCCGAAAATTCGGAGAGCTTGATCTGTGCTTGCGAAAACGAACCACTGCGAAGTTCAGTTAAGATCGCTTTAGAGTCCTCGGTCACTCGACCGTATTCGAGGATCAGCACCAAGGCGCTGAACGTGACGATCGCTCCAATTAACGGCATGTAGGCAATGATCGCACCGAGTGTCACGGCGCCACCAACGATGATTGGCAGTCGCAAGGTGTTGGGTAGAGCGTCAGTGGCTTTTTCAATCGTGCCGATTACTTGCAGGCGATACGGCTCAATACGATCAGATGCAACAAGGCGGCTGAAAAGGAGAGCGGCAACGGCCAAAATCAAAGCGTTCATGAAAAATCCCTTAAAGTTTTAGAAACTGTAGCATGAAGCCAGTTACACTTGCGTGATGTTCGAACCGTTAACTCTGTGTATTGGTCTGCGGTACACCCGCGCTAAGCGTCGGAACCATTTTATTTCGTTCATATCCGCTGTCTCAATGGCTGGATTGACGCTTGGTGTCGCCGTTCTGATTCTCGTGCTTTCTGTGCTCAACGGATTTGATCGCGAATTACGCACTCGTATTCTGGGGACAGTGCCGCATGCCTTACTTGAGTTTGAAAATGCCCGAACGGATCTTGATCCAATCGCGGAGCAATTGCGGAGTAATCGATCGATCGTTGGCGTCGCGCCACTGAACCAGGGTGAGGGTTTATTAGTTGCCAATGGACGCACCGTTTCCGTTGCGGTTCTTGGGGTCGACCCCGAGCAAGAATCCAACGTATCGATTCTTCCGGGACACATGACACAAGGCGAATTCACTGACCTCAATGCCCAACGGTTTTCGATCATTTTGGGATCCGGTGTTGCAGCCAATCTGGGTGTTATTCCGGGTGATCAGGTCACGCTTTTGATTCCAGAAGCGACACTGAGCCTGGCGGGAGTCACACCACGACTGAAACGTCTTCAGGTGGTCGGTCTGTTTGAGGTTGGCGCACAACTCGACAATCAGCTTGCCTTTGTTGAGCTGTCTGATGCGGCCAGACTTTTTAAGCTCGGGGAGGGAGCAGCAGCGCTTCGATTACAGTTTGATAATCTGTTTGATGCTCCCCAACTGATCCGCTCAATTGCGCAAGAAGTCAGCACTTCGCTTGGTCGCCCGATTCGTTACCAAGATTGGACACGAACGCAAGGTAACTTGTTTGAAGCAATTCAGCTCGAAAAGACCATGATTGCATTATTATTGACCCTCATCATCGCCGTCGCTGCCTTTAACATCGTCTCGACGCTTGTCATGGTGGTCACCGATAAGCGCGCCGATATCGCGATCCTGAAAACCATCGGGCTCCCACCGAGGGGTGTGATGAGCATATTTGTTGTTCAGGGAACGCTGGTTGGCGTGACCGGTACGGTCTTTGGTGTGATCTTAGGTGTGCCGTTGGCTCTCTCGATCACAGAAATCCTTGCATTTATGGAATCTGTTTTCGGCTTTTATCTGTTTAACCCAAGTGCCTACTTTATCTCCGACCTACCGTCTGAGCTCCGCTGGTCAGATGTTGGACTGGTGATCACCCTGAGTGTCGGTTTATCTCTCGTTGCAACGCTCTATCCGGCGTTGAAAGCAAGTCGAATCGTTCCCGCGGAGGTCTTAAATCATGAGCGGTAGTTCATTGCTAGCGCTCCAGCGCGTGAGCTTTGGCTACGGTGACGGACAGAGTCGTATTCCGGTTCTCGACGATGTCAATTTCTGTGTTGAATCGGGACAGCGTCTCGCGCTCGTCGGGCGGAGTGGTTCAGGTAAAAGTACGTTAATGAATATCTTGGCCGGATTGCTAATACCTGAACGGGGGTCGGTCGTCTGGCAGGGGATTGATATTACGGGACTGAATGATGCCAAGCGTGTCGCATTACGTCGTCACACGATTGGTGTCGTGTATCAATTTCACCATTTGCTACCCGAGTTCTCGGCTGAAGAAAATGTCGCATTACCTGCCATCCTTGGCGGCCAGACCGTGGCGGCGTCAACACAGTTGGCACGCCAGCTTCTGGATCAGGTTGGTCTAGGGCATCGACTGGCTCATCGGCCTGGAGAATTATCAGGTGGCGAGCGTCAACGTGTTGCGATTGCGCGTGCGTTAGCTGGTCACCCAAAGGTCTTGCTGATGGATGAGCCGACCGGGAATTTAGACGAGACAACAGCAGACCAGGTCTTGACGATGTTGCTTGATTTGTCGGAAACGACGCAAACGAGCCTGGTTATTGTGACCCACGATCGGCGCGTCGCTACTCAGACCGATCAACAGTTTGAGTTACATCATGGTGAGCTGAAACCTTTTTAGGGTATCGAGACGACTGGCGGCGTCTCTTCCAGTCATAGTTCACACGCCATCGCCACCATATGCGAAGACCAACCAAGCCCAATAATCCCGCGCAGACGCCCATCAAAAGGGAGCCAGTAAGTAAAGGAAGCCAAATCAATGAGAGTTGCTCTTGTATCCAGGCTTGGGTCACAGTGTCAGGAAGCGACAAAGGCTCGGAATTCAATACCCAAGCGCCCAAAGCATAAGCAAGCGCGAAGTAGGGCGGCATTGTAATTGGGTTCGTTAGCCAGCAAAGACCTACAGAGATCGGGACGTTGCATCTGAGTATTAACGCGCTGATTGCTGCACCGACCATTTGAAAAGGTATCGGCATACACGCCCAGAAAATT
>AGIG01000007.1 GCA_000227525.2 gamma proteobacterium HIMB30 | reverse complement strand
AAAGAACTCGATTTGCTCTTCGACAATACAAGTACCGACTTTGAGTAGCGTTTCTGCACGAGATTTCAGACTTTTGACGAACCAGCGAGCTTCTTGAAGTTGGTTTTTGAGGTAGTCATTGGTTTCGCTTTTGTCACCTGACTTGATGTAATTCTGATACGTCTGATTGATGCCGACACGAGGTAAGGCGTCGGGGTTGAGTTCTACAACCCAGCCTTCTTCGCTGCGACGCACAATGAGATCGGGTGTGACATACTCAGGTTCGCTACTGCCAATGTGACTGCCTGGTTTTGGATCCAGCGATCGAATCAATTCCAGTGCGAGGTCCAAGGCGTCATCTGTGCATTTCAAGACGCGCTTGAGTCCAGCACGATCTTTCTTGGTCAATAAATCAAGATGGTTTTGGACCAGGGATAGAGGCAGTGAAACGTCGCCGCCGAGTAAACCGAGTGCAGCCAACTGAATCGCAAGTGATTCGGCAATTCCGCGGGCACCGACTCCGACAGGATCCAGTCGTTGAATTTGATGAAGCACACACTCAACCTCATCCAGTTCGAGCTCCTCGAGCTCCTCACCCAACGCCTCGGTAATTTCTTCAAGGTCGGCATCGAGGAATCCATCGGCATCGATTGAATCAATCAACACCCGCGCGATCAGCATGTCGCGCTCGGTCAAAGGCATTAGATTCAGTTGCCACAGCAAGTGATCAGAAAGTGTAAGGGCCTCAGATGTTCGATTTTCGAAACTGTCGTATTCATCGTCAGATGCTGTTCGAGTCATCGGCCGGTTTAAGTCAAAATGATTGGTGTCTGACCAATCGGTCTCGACTGCAACTTCAACGGATTCGAGCGGAGTCTCTTGTTCGCGAATCGCATGATCAGTGGGCTCGAGTGGTTGCTCGATCTCATCTTCGCGTTCAAGCAAGGGGTTCTCTTCAAGTGCGCGCGAGATTTCTTGTTGTAGGTCAAGCGTCGACATCTGCAGCAGTTTGATCGCCTGCTGCAATTGCGGCGTCATCGTCAGGCTTTGCCCGATTTTGAGTTGCAGCGCCTGTTTCATTCGGGAAGCGTCATCGTAAATTGTTCACCAAGATAGACTTTACGCACATCCTGGTTCGCCAATAGGCTCGCCGGTGGACCTTCTGCCAGGACCCGACCTGCGTTGACAATGTACCCACGATGGCAAATACCAAGCGTTTCGCGCACGTTGTGATCAGTGATCAATACACCAATTTCTCGCTCAGCCAGGTGTTTAATAATGTCTTGAATATCAGCCACAGAAATCGGATCGACGCCGGCAAATGGTTCATCCAACAGCATAAATTTGGGAGCCGAACACAGCGCCCGAGCGATTTCAACGCGACGTCGCTCACCGCCAGACAGAGCCATCCCTTTGGTCGATGAGAGATGCCCAAGGTGAAATTCATCCAGCAGACGCTCGCGTTCTTGTTGCCGATCATTTTTCGATAAGTCAGAACGTAATTCGAGAATCGCCATCAAGTTATCCGACACACTGAGTTTTCGAAAGACTGAGGCCTCTTGAGGGAGGTATCCAAGACCTGCTTTCGCGCGTCCATGCATAGGGGTGCGTGTGATATCTTGACTACCGATCGAGATTTGACCAGCGTCTTGCGTGACCAGACCAACGATCATGTAAAAACTTGTTGTTTTACCTGCGCCGTTTGGGCCGAGCAGACCCACAATTTCACCGGGGCTTACAGTCATCGACAAATCAGAGACAACTTCTCGTCCCTTGTACGCTTTCTTCAAATGTCGAGCGATAAGATCTGTCATTTCTTCTTCGGTTGCATGGTCATATTGACACGTTTAGAGCGACTCCCGGATGCAGTGACTTCCCCGGTGCTGAGGTCATATGTGATTTCGGGGCCTGAAAATTCAGAATCTTCTGTGGTGATCTCTGCATCGCCAGTCAAGACCACTTGATCGGTGTCGTATGAGTATTCAATGGTCAATGCGCGACCGCGGACTGGCTCTTTATCTGTTTTTCGACGTAAGTTTTCAAAGCGTGCTGGCTGTCCTTTGGAGACAAAAGTTTCAACCTCACCAGCTTCATTGGTTTTCAGATTGACGAGTTCACCCTCGAGCTTCAGTGTGCCTTGCGTCACGAGAACAGCGCCTGTGTACTCCGCTTGATTCTGTTTTTCGTTGATGACTGCGTTATCGGCAGCGATTTCAATCGGTTGATCACGATCCTCGGGAAGTGCAAAAACTGAGGGTGCGATCAGCCAGATTATTGCGATGAAGTAGCGCTTCGCCATTGTGTCCTCACATTTTCTCCTAGGGTGTATTCATTGGTGTTGAGATTCATGACGAGTTCATCACCAATGCTCTTTGATTCGCCTTGGACCAATTTGGTCGTGGTTTTGGATGTGACGAGATCGGTTGTCTGGTCCCAGTTGAGGGTTTCCCCACTCAGGCGCCATGGGTCTTTGCCGTCTTCGAATCGATTGGCAATCACGTTATCCGTGAGATGCAGTCGATTTCGGTCGGCAGTTAATTCGCCTCGGTCACCTTCAATATACCAAGTTGCCGGTGGGCGCTCGAGCCAAAGCTGAGGGTCGACAAGTTCCGCATTTGCGCGATCACCAAAATCGAGAAGGCTGGTTGCCACGAGCGTTGTCTCGAGTTGTCCGTTCGCGTCAAATTGGCGTTGATGGACCCCCTCCATGAATGCATCAGGGCGCAGGTCGGCAATTTCTTTGAGCGTCGGATCGAGCGTTGTTTTTGTGATGGGTTTGGAAAGTCCAATCACGACGAATACAATTCCAAGTGCGATCCCAGCTGCGCGTCCCCAGCCCAGTGAGTTGAGGAATAGTTGCCACCAGTTGCTCACGATGGGTCCCCTTGATAGAGCCTCAGCGGATCGACGCCTTGTGATTGGAGCAAGAACTCACAGAGCTCACGCACCGCACCATGACCTCCTGATTTCACTGTGACGAACGACGCAGCGTGTTGAACTTGTGCAGGTGCATTTGGCACCGTTGCAAAGAAATCAGCACGATCGCGTGTTGTCAGGTCAGGGAAGTCGTCTCCCATATACCCCACTTCTTGATGCTGGAGCGAGAGTTGGTCGGCGAGTTGTTGAAGTGCATGTCCTTTGTCTTCGCGACCCTGGATAATGAAATCGACTCCCAGTTCTGAAAAGCGTCGCTCAACCATTAGTGATTGCCGGCCAGTGATGATTGCGGTTTTGATGCCCGCTTTTTGCAGGAGCTTTAACCCAAGCCCGTCTAAGATGTTAAAGGCTTTCAGAGCATCGCCCTCGATACCGTAATAGAGCGTGCCGTCTGTAAACACTCCGTCAACATCGAATGCCATGAGCTGTACCGTTTTCGCGCTCATACAACCCCTGCTTGCAACAGGTCATGCATATTGAGCACACCGACCGGTAATCCGTTGTCGACCACGACAATCGCATTGATCCGTTTGTCCTGCATGATGCGGACAGCCATTGCAGCCAAGGCTCCGCGTTCGATTGTCGCGCCACCCTGCGTCATCAGATTCCGAATCTGTCGATCTCTGAGGTCATGTCCCGCCTCGATGGCCCGGCGCAGGTCACCGTCTGAAAACACGCCAATCAACTGGCCGTCGTCAGTTAAAACAGTTGTGAAGCCAAGCCGTTTGGCGGTCATTTCAAGCAGTGCCTCTGACACAGTTGCGGCCTCAGAGACCGATGGGAGAGACTCACCGGTATGCATGATGTCATCAACTTTCAATAAGAGTTTGCGTCCGAGTGCGCCGCCTGGATGACTGAACGCAAAATCTTCATGTGAAAACCCTTTCGCTTCGAGTAACGCAATCGCTAGCGCATCACCCATCACCAGCGCAGCTGTTGTACTCGAGGTGGGTGCCAGATTCAGTGGGCAGGCCTCCTCGGCAACAGAGACCAGTAAATGTGCATCGGATGCTCGAGCAAGTGTTGAGTTTGCATCGCTGGTCAGGCTGATCAATGGTGTCCCGAGCCGTTGCATCAGTGGAAGCAGTAAAACAATTTCGGCCGAGGTCCCACTGTTCGATAACGCAAGTACAACATCTTTTGATGTGAGCATCCCCAGATCACCATGTGAGGCTTCTGCTGGGTGCATAAAGAAAGCTGGAGTCCCAGTTGAGGCGAGCGTTGCAGCGATTTTACTTGCGATATGACCTGATTTGCCCATCCCCGTGACGACGATCCGGCCTTCGCAATGCAGACAGAGTTCACAGGCACTACTGAAGTCGTGGTTCAGTTGTTCGGCTAACTGGGCGATCGCCTGGGATTCGAGTCGGATGGTACGTTTCGCGGATTCGATAAAGCTCATTAATTCGGCACGATCGTTGCACTGATGTGCCAAAGATAGCCTAGGTACAGCAGAATCAAAAGGATTCCGTGTGATCGATTGAGCGTTCCCTGTGATCCATAGCGGGCGAGAAGCCACAAAAGGATGGTCAGACCGAGAGTCCAAGGAAGGTCTCGAGTGAATACATCTGCTTCGATTATGAAGGGTGAGATCATGGCAGCAATGCCGATAACACCTAAGAAATTGAAGAAATTTGAGCCAATGACTGTTCCAAGTGCCATGTCGGTTTTGTTTTTCAGAGCAGACGCAATGGATGCTGCGAGTTCAGGGAGTGAGGTTCCGATGGCAACGATTGTCAGCCCGATGATGAGTTCAGAGACGCCAAAAAAACGCGCGATTTCAGTGGCTCCCCAGACCAACGCTTTAGAGCTACCAAGCAAGACCAACAGCCCACCAATGGTCAGGATCAAGGACATGGGTAGCGACAACTCGGAGATTTCTGTTTCTTCAGTGATCTGCGCTTCGTCTTTCATGAGCTGATACAGCACGATGGGCAGTGTCGCTACCAGAGCCATTCCCGCCCACAAGTCATACGTGCCTCGAGCCGCTAATGCATAGATGCAGAGACAGATAAAAATCAGTAACGGCAGTTCACGTCGCACTAAGAGTCTTGGAACAAGTAGCGGGAAGATACAGGCTGTGACCCCAAGCACCATTGCGATGTTGGTGATGTTTGAGCCAAGTGCATTCCCGAGCGCAAGCCCGGGACTGCCATCGAAGGCTGCGACAGCGGATACCAGTAGCTCGGGTGCCGATGTGCCAATGGAAACAATGGTGAGCCCAATCAGAAAATGGCTCATGCCAAGTCGTGAAGCGAGGCTTGCTGCGCCCTCAACAAATTTGTCTGCGCTAATGACGGTCAGTGCGATACCCAGAACGACGGCAACCGTGGCCCAAATCATGTGAAGACTCCCGAACGTAATGCGACATTAAACATGTTGTGGCGAAGCTCTGCTACACTCAGCGCCAGATTATTTGAATGAAGCGAAACCAATCGATTGTGACAACAGAAGCCTTTGTTGAGATTAGAGATGTTGTTTTTCGTCGCGACCAACGTGTGATTTACGATGGTCTGACGGCTTCAGTCCCTCGAGGAAAAATCACAGCGATCGTTGGCCCTTCTGGGACTGGGAAAACGACACTACTGCGCTTGATCGG
Organism: gamma proteobacterium HIMB30; assembly: GCA_000227525.2. GTDB lineage: Bacteria > Pseudomonadota > Gammaproteobacteria > Pseudomonadales > Litorivicinaceae > HIMB30. The sequence goes on along the minus strand of AGIG01000007.1, from coordinate 218,471 downwards.
TGGGCAGCTGAAACCTGAAGCTGGTGACGTCTGTGTTGATGGGTTGTCAGTCCAGTCGCTCAAACGCGCAGCCCTGTTCGACTTGAGGAAACGGATGGGAATGCTGTTTCAGTCGGGTGCGCTGTTTGCTGAATTGAGCGTCTTCGAAAATGTCGCGTTTCCGCTCCGTGTGCATACGAATCTCGATGACGATTTGATTCGCTTAGTGGTTCTGATGAAGTTGGAGGCCGTTGGTCTTCGCGGTGCGGTTGATTTGATGCCATCAGAGCTCTCTGGTGGGATGCAACGGCGGGTTGCTCTCGCACGAGCGATCGCACTGGATCCTGAAATGATCATGTACGACGAGCCGTTCGTTGGGCAGGACCCGATTGGTCTTGGTGTTTTGCTCTCGTTGGTCAAACAATTGAATCAGGCGCTTGGCTTGACCTCGTTGGTGGTCTCGCATGATTTGCAGGAGACACTGTCGATTGCGGATCATGTGATCATGATTGCAAACAATCGAGTCGCATTTCAGGGTTCACCAGATGTGATGCAGGCATCGGACGATCCATTGGTACAGCAGTTTCTTCATGGCAGTCCAGACGGCCCGGTACGTTTCCATTTTCCCGCGCCATCACTTGAGGATTCAGTGTCATGATGAATTGGATTGCAGGTGTTGGCAGATCGACGCTGTCACAACTCTCTGATTTGGGCCGCGCGACATTGATTCTAATGCAGGCCATTTTTGGTCGATCAAATGTCGGTGTTCACTGGCGTTTAACGATTGATCAAATCCATGTGGTTGGTGTGTTATCACTGAGTATTATCATCGTGAGCGGTTTATTCATCGGAATGGTCCTTGGATTGCAGGGTTATACGATTTTGACGGATTACGGCAGCGAACAAGCCCTTGGACAAATGGTCGCTTTGTCATTAACCCGAGAATTAGGACCCGTTGTCACGGCGCTTCTCTTTGCCGGTCGTGCCGGCTCAGCACTGACCGCTGAGATCGGATTGATGAAGGCCACCGAGCAACTTGCCAGTCTTGAGATGATTGGTGTCGATCCGCTGCGACGTGTGGTGGCTCCAAGATTTTGGGCAGGCGTGATTAGCCTACCAATACTGTCCCTTATTTTTGTGAGTGTTGGTTGCTTGGGCGGGGCCCTTGTGGGTGTGAGTTGGCTCGGAGTGGATTCAGGATCATTCTGGGCTAACATGCAGGCGTCAGTGGATTTTTCTGATGATGTGTTCAACGGTATGATTAAGTCGGTGGTGTTCGCCGTTGTGGTCACCTGGATTGCGGTGTATCAGGGATATGACTTGGTTCCGACATCCGAAGGAATCGCACGCGCAACAACGAAAACGGTGGTGTATTCCTCGTTGGCCGTGCTTGGGTTGGATTTTTTCCTGACGGCAGTCATGTTTGGGGAGGTGTAAGTGTATTCGCGTCGGTTAGAATTGAGTGTCGGGGCTTTTGTTTTATTGGGCGCACTTTGCCTTGCCTTCTTAGCGCTCGAAGTGAGCGGTTTGACGCAAACGGGCGATACTGGATCTTATCGACTGAGCGCGCGTTTCGACAATGTGGCTGGCTTAACGACGCGTGCAAAGGTCAGTGCGGCGGGTGTGACTGTCGGTCGTGTGGTTGGTATCCGTTACGATGACACAACGGCTGGGGCAATTGTCGATATGGAAATCAGCCAAGACTTCGCGCAATTTTCAGAAGATACATCCGCATCGATTTTGACAGCAGGACTGTTGGGTGAAAAATACATCGGATTATTGACTGGTGGTGATCCGAGCAACCTCAAAGACGGTGATGTGATTTATGATACTCAGTCCGCGATCGTTCTTGAGGAACTGATCGGTAAGTTCTTACTGAATATGAGTAGCGACAAATGAAAACGTTGTTAGCCGGCTGTTTGGCATTTCTTTTCTCAATCACTGCGTTTGGTGACAGTGATCCAAAGGCTGTGGTTGAGCCGCTTCAAATTGCACGCGATACCTTCTATGAGGATGTATCAAAGTTTCAAGCAGGTCAGTTGACCGAAGAGGAGCTTGTGACTCGGATTTCGGAACAGTTTGCGCCGCTTATCAATGACCGGACGGTTGCTTTACGTGTCATGGGTCGATTCGCGCGTCAGGCGACCGAAGACGAGCGTGATCGATTCACCGATCGATTGGAAACAAGCCTTGTGGATGCCTATGCAAGGGGTCTTGCGGCCTATGGTGGTGAGAAACTGACGCTTCCCGACGAAGGTGTGATCCTAAAGCCTGGTCGAGCGGTGGTTGAGGCGCGACTAGAAAGTCCAGGTCGTGAGGCATTACCGATTCAATTTGCACTTGGCCACAAAGAACGAAAAGGTTGGTTGGTCGAGAATGTCGTCATTGCCGGTATCAATCTCGGTTTGACCTTGCGCAATCAGTTTGCGGACCTTGTGAAGTCGACAGGTAGTGTATCTGGCGCAATCGACGCTTGGTCATTCGAATCAGTGAGCTCAAACTAACCGTGCTCGTTGTTGATGCAAGTGCCTACGCCAAGCCGTGGGCTGAACTCAAAACGCTGGGTGTTGATGCGATTCGGTGTGGAGAAACAACCATCGATGTCAGTGCATGGACAGAGGCTTCGAGCGCACATCTGGCGGTAATGGTGTATTGGTGGAAATCTGCGCGTGCGATGGAACAGTCGTTGACAGTGACTGGTTTGAATCCCACGTTTAAGACGCTGGCTGAACTTGGTGGCGTGATGTGTATTGAGACAGGAGAATCGGATGCTGGCCACTGAAGTGCGCGCATTATTGGAATCGAAAAACACCGAATGGAAATTCGCCGTCGAGGGTGAGGGGCGTAATTTTCAGATTGAAGCAGTCAGTGCAGATTTTGAGTCAATGACTCGGGTTAAGCGACAGCAGGCTGTTTTGCGTTTAATCGCCGATGAAATCGCCAAAGGAACCTTGCATGCGATCACAGTCACAGCGCTGACACCAGAAGAAAAAAGTAAGCGCCAAGGACTGGGTATCTAACGATGGACCGTTTGTTAATTCGTGGTGGGCGTCAGCTCGGTGGCGACGTCAAAGTCAGTGGTGCGAAAAATGCGGCATTACCAATTTTAGCGACCGCATTGATGGTCCCCGGTCAAGTGCGCTTTGAAAATCTACCGCACCTCAATGACGTTACCACGATGCTACAACTCCTTGGGCGGATGGGAGTCGAGGTTCTGCTTGATGATACGGGTTCAGTTGAACTCGACGCATCACAATTGAACTCAGTTGTTGCCCCTTATGATCTCGTGCGTACGATGCGAGCGAGTATTGTTGTTTTAGGGCCTTTGCTGGCAAGGGCTCATGAAGCCGAAGTCTCTCTCCCTGGTGGCTGTGCGATCGGTGCGCGCCCTGTGAATTTACATGTCAAAGCGCTCGAACGGTTGGGCGTTGAGTTTGAAGTGACCGATGGCTACATCAAAGGCCGCGCGCCGGGCGGATTGGTTGGTGGGAAAGTGCTGTTCGAAAAAATTACCGTGACAGGCACTGAAAATGTCTTGATGGCTGCAGTACTCGCGCAAGGCGAGACGATTATTGAGAACGCTGCACGTGAGCCTGAAGTCACTGATCTTGCTGATTGCTTGGTCGCACTCGGGGCGAAGATTGAAGGGATTGGAACGGATACATTATGTATTCAAGGGGTCGAGCAACTGCATGGCGGGACTCACAGAATCATCCCCGATCGCATCGAAGCTGGGACATTTTTGGTGGCGGCTGCTGCCACTGGCGGATCTTGTACTCTCACAGAGTGTGAGCCAAAGCATATGGACGCAACGCTTCTGAAGCTTGAAGAAGCCGGTGCACAGATTGATCGAACGGAATCGACAATTACTCTGGATATGCAGGGTCGCCGACCAACTGCTGTTGATATTACGACTGTCGAGTATCCAGGGTTTGCAACCGATATGCAGGCGCAATTTGTTGCCCTGAACTCGGTGGCTCAAGGGTCAGGCCGAGTGACTGAAACCATCTTTGAAAATCGCATGATGCATATTCCTGAAATGCAACGCATGGGTGCACAGATTGATTTACATGGAGCCACTGCAAGCACCACAGGTGTCGATCGACTGAAAGGTGCGCCAGTGATGAGTACAGATCTCCGTGCGTCTGCCTCGCTGGTGATCGCAGGCTTGGTTGCAGACGGTGAAACGGTGGTTGATCGGGTATATCACATTGATCGTGGTTACGAGCGAATTGAAGAGAAGCTTCGACGCTTAGGTGCAGACATTGAGCGAGTCCGGGTATGAGTCAGCCACTGACCTTCGCATTAGCTAAAGGCCGCTTGTTGGATGAAACACTCCCCTTGCTGGCCGCATTGGGTATCGAGCCGAGTGAGTCCTTGACTGGCAGTCGAAAGCTGATGTTTGAAACCAATCGTCCCGACGTTCGGTTGCTAGTGCTCCGCGCAAGCGATGTCCCTCCCTACGTTGAACGCGGTGGTGCCCACCTCGGTATTGCCGGCAAAGACACGTTACTGGAGTACGGGTCTGACATGCTATGCGAGCCTGTTGATTTGCAACTATCGAAGTGTCGGCTGATGACTGCGACCAAGAAGGGATCTGAACTTCCGGCGACCGGTCGAATTCGGGTTGCGACCAAATACGTGAATGTTGCGCGTCAGTATTTTGCATCGCAAGGTCGTCAAATTGATCCAATTAAGCTCTATGGAGCGATGGAATTGGCTCCGATCGTGGGCTTAGCCGATGTCATTGTTGACGTTGTGGATACCGGAAATACATTGAAGGCGAATGGACTCGAAGCACGGGATTTGATTGCGCACTCCAGTGCTCGGTTGGTGGTTTCACGGGTTGCAATGAAGACCCGCCACCAATATATCTCTCCGATCATTGAACAATTGAATGAATGGGTAAAAACTCAGCATGCAACTTAAGCCGGTCACGCTAGCGACACGAGATGCTAATTTCGATGAGCGCTTAACAGAGCTCACTGCCTGGGAGTCTGTGAGTGATCTGAGTCGCCAGACTCGCGTTGCCGAAATCATTCAAGCAGTACGGACTGAAGGTGACGAGGCTCTGGTGCGTTTGACGCGTGAGTTGGATCAGAATCCAGTGAAGATGGCATCGGATCTTGTTTTAGATGAATCAGACCTTGAGACCGCTTTCCATAGCCTCTCTCCGGATTTGAAAACGGCGCTGACGACAGCGCGGGATCGGATTTGGGCGTTCCATGAAGCGCAAAAAGAATCGAGTTGGCGCCTTCCCAACCAAGGCGATGGCATTATCCTGGGTCAGGAAGTCAGGCCCATGAGTCGAGTTGGACTTTACGTCCCAGGCGGCAAGGCGACCTATCCATCATCTGTTCTGATGAATGCAATTCCTGCAAAAGTCGCAGGAGTTTCAATGGTGCAAATGGTTGTCCCGGCACCAGCAGGCGAGCTCAATCCGGTGGTATTGGCCGCTGCTCATCTGGCGAAAGTGGATCGTGTTGTGACTGTCGGTGGGGCGCAAGCGATTGCGGCACTGGCTTACGGAACAGCGAATGTTTTACCAGTTGATAAGATCGTTGGACCGGGCAATGCCTGGGTGGCGACTGCAAAACGGCAAGTCTTCGGCAAGGTGGGGATTGATATGATCGCCGGGCCATCGGAAATTCTCGTCTATGTTGAGCCACCCATGGATCCAGATTGGGTGGCCATGGATCTCTTCAGTCAGGCTGAGCATGACGAGGACGCGCAGCCAATTCTTGTCCATTGCGATCCTTCATTTGCGCACGCAGTACTGGAGTCAATGAATCGTTTATTGCCAACACTCGAGCGCGCGTCGATCATTGAACAGTCAATCAACAACCGCTGTGTATTTATCGAAGCATCGGATCGATCAGACGCGCTCGCTGTCATCAACCGTGTGGCGCCAGAGCATCTCGAATTGTGTGTGGACGATCCAGAGTCCATGTTGCCTGAGATTGATCATGCTGGTGCAATCTTCATGGGACGTCATACGCCTGAAGCTTTGGGTGACTACTGTGCAGGCCCAAATCATGTATTGCCGACCTCAGGGACAGCACGATTTGCATCACCACTGGGCGTTTATGATTTTATCAAGCGCTCATCGGTTATCCACTGTACGGCTGATGGTTCAAAAACAATTGCTGGTGTTGCATCGACCCTGGCACATTCGGAGAGTCTGACCGCGCACGCGCGTTCAGCCGAGTACCGTCGTGACGCGTGACGAGCTGATCCAGGCATTGATACCGGAGCGGGTGCGGCAAGGAGCTGCGTACCAGATCCCTGATGCCACTGGGATGGTCAAGCTGGATGCGATGGAAAATCCGTATCGATGGCCACAATCGCTCCGTGATGAACTCGCCATTCGGTTGGCTGATTGCGCGTTGAATCGGTATCCGGACCCACATGCCGATTCAATTCGAGCTCCACTTGCGCAATGGATGCAAATTCCAGAGACCCTCGATCTGCTATTTGGGAACGGTTCGGATGAAATTATCGGCCTGTTGATTTCCAACCTGATTGGCACAGGCCGTAGCGTCTGCGCTCCAGATCCGAGTTTCGTGATGTTCCAGGTACTTGCGAATCAGTATTCGGTTCCATTTCGGGCATTACCACTGGATTCTGAGTTCGATATTGATGTCGACGGATGGATGGATGGTCTCATGGAGGCGGATCCTGCCCTGATCTTCGTTCCACAACCGAATAATCCAACCGGTAATTTATTTTCCAAAGATCGGCTTGCACAGATCGTCGAGTCAACGCAGGCGCTGATTGTGATCGACGAGGCCTATACTGCATTTACTGACGCAGACTATTTGGATTGGGCGGAGCGATATCCAAATGTTGTCGTGATGCGGACCTTATCAAAAGTTGGATTGGCAGGAAGTCGTTTTGGCATGTTGATTGGACATCCAGAATGGATTGTTGAGTTCGACAAAATTCGATTGCCCTATAACATCAATGTGATGTCACAAACCGCTGTCCAGTTCGCACTTGAGTATGCATCGATTCTTGAAGAACAAAGTGGGCTCATTCGACAAGAGCGCTCGCGGCTATCGTCGCGATTGAGCGAGCGAGGATTTTCAGTGTGGCACTCGGAGGCCAATTTCGTGGTGATGGACTGTGGGGTGCACGCTGCTCGTGATCTGTTTGAGGGGTTGAAACAGCATCAAGTGCTGGTGAAATGTCTGGATGGATCACACCCGCGGTTGACCAATACGCTCCGCTTGACCGTCGGCACTCCCGACGAGTCTGATGCGCTCTTGTCAGCGCTTGATCAATTAGTTGCTCGCTGAATTGGGACGCTGGCCGACCGTGATCATGCGGTCGATCGTTTGACCCTCACGGAGTAGCTTGATCGGGATTTGCGTGCCTGGCTTAAAATCTGCAACTTGGTTCATGGCCAGTCGCCCGTCTGTAATTTTTTGACCATTCATGTGCGTCAAAATATCCCCCGGTAAAATATCGGCATTCGCGGCAGGGCCTCGCCGATAGACCCCTGAGATGAGAACACCAGCATCTTTACCGACGCCGAACGATCTCGCCAAGTCGTCAGTTAATGGTTGTGTCTCAACACCAATCCAGCCACGGATGACCTGCCCATGATCGATTAACTCTTGCATGATATCGGTGGCAATAGACGCGGGGATGGCAAATCCGATTCCATTGGATCCACCACTCCGCGTGAATATCGCCGTATTGATGCCAATCAATTCACCGCGGACATTGATTAATGCGCCACCAGAATTACCCGGGTTGATGGCAGCATCAGTTTGAATAAAATTCTCGTAATTGGTGACGCCAACCTGGTTGCGGCCGGTTGCACTCAGAATTCCCATTGTCACGGTTTGTCCGACGCCAAACGGATTACCAATGGCGAAGACCAAATCGCCAACCCGGCCCGGTGACGTTGTGAGAATCAATTTTGGAAGATTGGTCATTTCAATCTTCAACACTGCGATATCGGTATCCGGATCGGTTCCCACCACAGAGGCTTTAGAAACTCGTCCGTCTTTCAATTCCACAACGATGTCATCTGCACCCGCAATGACGTGATGGTTAGTCAGAATGTATCCGTTACCAGAAACAACAACTCCGGAGCCGAGACTTGATTCCATCCGCTTACGGCGCGGTTCACTCGGTAAATTGAAGAAATTTCGGAACAGCGGATCTCGTGCCAGTGGATGGGCGCGAGTTTCAACAATGGTTGTTGTATAAATATTAACGACTGCCGGCGCCGCTCGCTCAACCGCGGAAGCGTAGCTCGCAGGCCCCTCGGCTGGGATCTGGCTCACCAGTGCACTGTTATCAATGATGTTGAGTTCGACACCACCCGTCCGACCGGTGAGCTCAGGAAATTCACGGATCACTAGAAGAGCAATCAAAATACCCGTGATGACAGGCCAGAGAATTCGCGAAATTTGTTGTAGCATGGATTGTCCTGAAAGAGAGACGATATGACGACTAGTTTACACACACTGATCCAAACGCTCGATGATTGGATGCAAGCGGATTCATTTCAAGATTATGCGCCCAATGGTCTGCAAGTTGAGGGCCGCGATGCGATTCATAAACTCGCTCTCGGTGTGACCGCATCGGCAGATGTGATCGAGCAAGCGGTGGGGTGGGGTGCGGATGCGCTCCTGGTGCATCACGGATACTTTTGGAAAAATGAGTCAGCCACGTTGACCGGGATCAAAGGTCGTCGAATTCGGGCTTTGCTCGAGAATCAAATGTCGTTGATTGCCTATCATTTGCCACTTGATTGTCATCCTGAATTTGGGAATAACAAAACATTACTCGATCAGCTGGATTTACCGGACGGATCTCCGATTGACGGGGAGGGAGGGCTTCTGTGGTCAGTTGCGCTTGACGGTCAGTTGTCGCTTGATCAATTGGCAGATCGGATCGCATCCCGCTTAGATCGTACGCCGACGGTGATCCGGTCTCCACAGGCAAAAGATCGTCTCGAGCGCATGATTGTCTGTACCGGTGGTGCCCAGGATTACATTACCAAAGCCCAACGCTACGGAGCAGACATTTATCTATCAGGTGAGATTTCTGAGCGCACAACGCATGAAGCGCGCGAGCTTGGAGTGCACTATATTGCGGCCGGCCATCATGCAACAGAACGGTATGGCGTACAGGCGCTGGGCTCTAAAATCAGTCAAACAATGGGGCTCGAGACGGCTTTTTTCGACGACCATAATCCCGCTTAATTACTGAAGTTGTCCTCGCGCATCTGCATAGTCGCGCGGTGGGAGAACCGCATCTTGGTCACTGGTTTCCGGCTCCACTTCAACAGGTGTTTGTTCACCGCGTAATTCTGCGGCGAGTTGTTGCTGCCGATCAGCGAGTTCAATGAGTGCATCCTTGGTGGCATTGAGATGCTTGTCAATATCATCCATCAGACTCTCATGTCTGGCTTCAGCGAGTGTTTTTTCGCGCTCAAGATCTGGCGGTGCAACAGTCACAGTTTTTGGCTGGCGCGAAAACCAACCAATCAGACCACCTGCGATAAACGCGAGAGCAATAACTCCTAAAGTGAAGGCATTTAATTCCACAATGTCATCTCCATTTTTGTCTAGTGTACGGAGTTTGCGTTGTTTCGGCGAGTCGTTAGACTTCGCATTCCTGAGGAGATTCATGAATACGCCAGTAATCCATTGTATCGATGGTCCGGTCGGTCGTATCGAGACCGCGTCATTATTGTGCGACCTTTTGCAACCAATGCCAGAGCAAGCACTTTTGATCCTGCATCCACATCCCTTACATGGCGGAACAATGGGTAACAAGGTTGTGACCACAATTGCTCGTGTCGCCCGCGATGCAGGATTACCCGCTGTTGCCTTTAATTTTCGTGGCGCAGGTCGTAGCGAGGGTGTTTGGGATCATGGCGAGGGTGAATTGATGGATTCCTTTCATGTTGCCTCGTTAATGGTTCGTCATGGTGTCTCGAAATTGTGTCTGGCAGGATTTTCATTTGGTGGATCGATTGCGGCGCGACTCATTCAGACAATTCGCAACGAGCGCCTCGATGTTGAAGTCATTGATCTCATTCAGGTGGCCCCTGCCGTTGAAAACTTTCCGATCGAGCACTCGGCACTCGGCAATGTGCCAAGAACGGTGATTTACAACGAAGATGACGACGTCGTCGATCCTCAAGCGATACACGCCTATGCAATCGGTGTTCAGGCACAACTGATCCATGCGTCGACAGGGGGTCACTTCTTTCATGGCGAGCTGACTCGTTTGAAGGAGGTGATTTCATCCCACTATCTGCAGCGGGGCATTGTATGACGCGGATCCCTGCATCACATGTTTATGAGGGACTTGTCGAAGTTGGGCAGATCAGCCCAGACAAGAATCAACGAGCCGCTCTTGCATTACTCGATCAGTTAGCGGTCAAGCTCGGGTTAAAAAAGCACTGGTCCGGCGGTCGGAAAGGATTATTTCGGCGTCAGTCATGGGATCGACCAGAGCGAGGTTTATACATTTGGGGCGGTGTCGGTCGAGGAAAAACGTTCTTGATGGATTTGTTTGTTGATTCTTTGCCTGAAGGCACTGCAATGCGTTTGCATTTCCATCGATTCATGAATCAAGTCCACGAGCGGCTGACTGCTTTACAGGGAACGGAGAATCCACTTGAAGTGATTGCTGATGAATTCGCGCGTCAAGCGAAGGTGCTGTGTCTGGATGAGTGCTTCGTGTCAGACATCACGGATGCAATGGTGTTGGGCACACTCTTTGACGGACTATTCAGACGTGGAGTGTCACTCGTAACGACCAGTAATATTGTACCGGATGACTTGTATAAAGACGGTTTGCAAAGGGACCGCTTTTTGCCAGCGATTGCGCTCATTCAGAAGCACTGCCAAATTTACAATCTCGATTCGGGAACTGACTATCGCTTGCGAACGCTCGAGCATGCCAAGCTGTATTACGCGCCTTGTGACAGTCACGCGATTGACGCCATTTGGGAGTCGGTTCTGGCGCTGGCGCCTGAGGCGACAAAAAGTGAAGGCGCCTTTGTGGAGATCAATCGGCGTCAATTGGCTGTACGTTTCGTGGCTGAGGATGTGGTCTGGTTCGATTTTGATGTGATTTGCGGTGCGGGTCGCGCTGCTCCTGACTATATTGAGATTGCGAAAATTTACCACACAGTGGTTGTGACCGGATTGCCGAATCTGAGTATTGCTGGCGATGACTCGACCCGCAGATTTTTGCATCTAGTGGACGAATTTTACGATCGCTCGGTGAATTTAATTGTGGGTGCTGATGTATTGATGGACAGACTGTATGCGTCTGGACGCTTGGCATTTGAGATGGAGCGGTGTTGCTCACGTTTGTTGGAGATGCAATCCGTTGAATATCTGGAGCGACCACATCGACCAGATTGACAAAAGACTGTTGCGCAAAGTGTCGTCCATCACTATAATCCGCGGCTCTTTGAATTTTGAACGCCGCTAAAGGCAGAAGACAAACATGAAGACGATTAGCGCTAAAGCAGAAACCGTACAGCGTAGCTGGTATGTGATCGATGCCGATGGACAGACACTCGGCCGTCTCGCAACTGAGGTTGCTCGTCGCCTACGCGGTAAGCACAAGACAGAATACACTCCACACGTCGATACAGGTGATTACATCGTCGTTGTGAACGCAGAGAAAGTTCAAGTGACGGGGCGTAAAGCGTCCGACAAGATGTACTACCGTCACACAGGCCACCCAGGTGGCTTGAAGGAAGCGAACTTCACGCAAATGATCGAACGTTCACCAGAGAAAGTGATTGAGCTCGCTGTGAAAGGCATGCTGCCACGCAATCCTCTGGGACGTGCAATGTACCGGAAGCTGAAAGTGTATGCGGGTCAGGAGCACCCACATGAAGCGCAGCAACCTGAAACTCTGACTTTGTCATAGGATAAACGATGGCGACTACACAGAATTATGGAACAGGCCGGAGAAAGACTTCCACAGCGCGTGTCTTTCTACGTCCAGGCTCTGGCCAAATCATCATTAATGGTAAGGGACTTGACGACTACTTCGGACGCCAGACGTCTCGTATGGTCGTTCGTCAGCCGCTTGAATTGGTTGATATGGTCGAGAAGTTTGATGTGACGATCACGGTTGAAGGTGGCGGTGCATCAGGTCAAGCGGGTGCGATTCGTCATGGAATCACGCGTGCACTGGTTGAATATGATGAGAATTTGAAAGGTGATCTACGCCGCGCCGGCTACGTGACTCGCGATGCGCGTGAGGTTGAGCGGAAGAAGGTTGGCCTACGCAAAGCGCGTAAGCGTCCACAGTTCTCCAAGCGCTAGAGATCAGCCAATTCGAAAAAACCCGCTCTGCGGGTTTTTTTATGCCATAACGTCTTGGACTTTTAGATCAAAAGGCTATAACGCGCTTGCTTGAGTTGGCCTCAGTCTCTAAAATATGTCCTGCAAATTTTTGCCCCCATCAACGTTCTAAGGACACATCAATGAGTGATGCAGTCGTATCTGAAGCGGAGAATCTAGCAAACACTTCGCGTCGTAAATTTCTGGTTGGAGCAACAACGGCGATGGCCGCTGTTGGTGCAGTTGGTGTTGCAACACCTTTTGTCGCCTCATGGCATCCAAGCGCAAAAGCGAAAGCAGCCGGCGCGCCTGTTAAAGTCGACGTGTCAAAAATCCTGCCGGGTGAACAAATCCGGGCGGAATGGCGCGGTAAGCCAGTTTTCATCTTGCGCCGGACGCCAGAGATGTTGGAAAGTCTCAAAGCGATCAGTAATGAAGTCGCGGATCCAAACAGTGAACAACCACAGCAACCGGCATATGCCGCTAATGAAGCGCGCGCAATCAATGCTGAAATCGCCGTGTTAGTTGGGATCTGCACGCATTTGGGTTGTTCTCCACAGTTCCGCCCTGAGGTCGGTGCTCCAGATCTGGGTGATGATTGGCAAGGTGGTTATTTTTGTCCATGCCACGGTTCAAAGTTTGACTTAGCCGGACGCGTGTACAAAGCGGTCCCTGCGCCGACGAACTTACTCGTGCCGCCACACTCGTATGAGAGTGACAACGTGCTGATCATTGGTGTTGATGAGGAGACTGCGTAATGGGTTTACGGAAAACTGAAGCGACTGGTTTGGTCGGTTGGGTCGATCAGCGTCTGTCGATTATGGATGCGTGGAATAATCACCTCGCACAGTACTGGGCACCCAAAAATTTCAATGTTTGGTATTTCTTCGGTTCACTCGCACTCGTGGTGTTGGTGAATCAAATCCTCACAGGTATTTGGCTGACAATGAGCTATGAGCCGAGTGCTGAGGGTGCGTTTGCCTCTGTTGAATACATCATGCGTGATGTGGAGATGGGTTGGTTAATTCGCTACATGCACTCGACTGGTGCGTCTGCCTTCTTCGTTGTTGTCTATTTGCACATGCTCCGTGGGATTATGTACGGTTCGTATCAGAAGCCGCGTGAGCTGATCTGGATCTTTGGAATGTCAATCTACTTGCTGTTGATGGCCGAAGCGTTCATGGGTTATCTGCTGCCGTGGGGACAAATGTCATACTGGGGCGCACAGGTGATCGTGTCATTGTTCTCTGCGATTCCTGTGATTGGTGCGGATTTGGCGCAGTGGGTACGGGGTGACTACCTCATCAGTGGAATTACGCTGAATCGTTTCTTCGCACTGCATGTCATTGCGTTACCGTTGGTCATTGCTGGCCTTGTGGTACTCCATATTTTGGCGTTGCATGAAGTTGGCTCGAACAACCCAGACGGCATTGACATCAAAGACAACAAAGACGCGAATGGTAAACCACTCGATGGAATTGCTTTCCACCCGTATTACACGGTGAAAGACGTTGCTGGTCTCGCGGTGTTCCTGTTTGTGTTCTCAGTGGTGATTTTCTTTTTCCCTGAGATGGGCGGGTACTTCATCGAGTACGCAAATTTTGAACCGGCGAATCCGTTGAAGACACCAGAGCATATCGCGCCTGTTTGGTATTTCACGCCATTCTACGCGATGCTTCGCGCGATCACGTTCCCAATGTTTGGCCTTGATGCCAAGTTCTGGGGTGTGGTTGTCATGGGTGCAGCCATTGCGATTTTATTTGTTCTGCCATGGCTTGATCGGAGTGCGGTCCGTTCAATTCGTTACAAGGGCAATCTGTCGAAGATCATGTTGGTGTTGTTTGCAATCGCCTTTGTGATGTTGGGTATTTTAGGTGCGTTGCCATCGACACCAGTGCGAACAGCGTTGGCTCAGTTAGGGACGGCGATCTATTTCCTATTCTTCCTTGCGATGCCCTGGTATACCCGATGGGAATCGACGAAACCTGTTCCTGAGAGGGTAACGAAATGAAATTAGTATGGACTCTGATTTTCTCATTGGTCTCGTCGGTCGCTATCGCTGCCGGCGGACCCAGCTACCCGCTCGAAACCATCCAGCCTGATTACGACGATAAAGCCTCGCTTCAACGAGGCCTCGCGACCTATGCTCACTATTGTATGGGCTGTCATTCGTTGAGCTATCAACGATACGAACGCACAGCTGCTGATCTTGGTATCGACACGGATGTGATGGTGCAAACGATTGTGCCATCGGATCAGAAGATTGGTGATTTAGGGACGATTGCTATGCCATCGAAAGGAGCTGCTGAGTGGTTCGGCGCACCGCCCCCTGATTTAACACTCGTCGCTCGAAAGCGCTCACCAGACTGGATCTACACGTATCTAAAGACATTCTATGTCGATCCATCGCGCCCACTGGGTGTTAACAACAAAGTATTCCCGAAAGTTGGCATGCCGCACGTACTGGAGCCACTTCAGGGTGTCCAGCGCACAGTCTGTAAGGAAGCGCCGATTCGCGTGAATGGAACGGTGCAAACAGATTCAATTTCGGGGCAGCCGCTCACTGAAAATCAGTGCGGAATTCTAGAAGTTGTTGAAGGCTCCGGACAGTTGACGCCAGCTGAATACGACCAGTTGATCTACGATCTGGTAAACTTCTTGGAATATGTCGGAGAGCCTTCGAAAGCGAAAGCCCACGACATGGGAATATACGTGTTGTTGTTTATCATGATCTTCTTTGTATTTGCTTACTTGCTGAAGCGTGAATACTGGAAAGACGTGCATTAAGTACAACCAAGCCTAAGTTCTACGAACAGCCGGCTCACGCCGGCTGTTTTGTCTGTTTACGGAGATTGAAATATTTATGTCACTTGTGACGAAACGCTCAACCATGACCTTTTTCTCGGATCCAACGGATCACATGTCCCATCGTGTACGGATCGTGCTGGCGGAAAAGGGAGTCACTGTCGATATCGTTGATTGCGATGCGGATGACATTCCAGAGGAAGTGTCAGAGATTAATCCGTATAACAATCTCCCAACATTGCTTGATCGTGATTTGGTGTTGTACGAACCCAACATTATGATGGAGTATCTGGATGAACGCTTTCCGCATCCACCGTTACTGCCTGTCTATCCAGTGGCGCGCGCCAATGCCCGGATGTTTTTGCATCGGATTGAGAAAGAGTGGACGCCATTGATTCGAACGATCGAAGCTGCCAAGCGCAATAACAAGCGCTCACCATCAGCGGCTAAAGAGCTGAAAGAGCAATTGGTCGCGGTCGCTCCAATCTTTGAGGAAATGCCATATTTCATGAGCGAGGAGTTTTCACTTGTTGACTGCACCGTCGCGCCGATTTTATGGCGACTCCCACATTTGGGTGTCGAATTACCCCCGAAGCAAACCCGTGGACTGCAAGATTATCAATATCGTATGTTTAACCGGGATGCGTTCCAGGCCAGTCTGTCTGAGGCCGAACGGGAAATGCCGCGTTCTTAACTTATGGCCCTCGGTTCCTCGCGCCCCTATTTGATCCGTGCTCTTTATGACTGGATAGTCGATGGGGGCGAGGATCCTTATGTGGTTGTTGACTGCTTCTACCCAGGTGTGGAAGTGCCGGAATCGCATGTGAAAGATGGCCAAATTGTTCTCAATCTTGCGCCGAGGGCCTTGAACGCATGGAAGATGTCAGACTTCGGCTTGATGTTCCAGACACGGTTTAGTGGGGTTCCAACCGACTTGGTTTTACCCTACGGTGCAATTACTGCGATTTATGGCAAGGAATCAGGTCTTGGAATGGCGTTCGGTCAGGAGCCAGGTGGGGTGCCCGAATTACCTCACACCGACGTCTCTGCACCGACCTTTGAACCCGCTCAGGATGACGTTCCTGCGGAATCTGAGCCGCCCAAGCGCGAGCGGCCCGCATTACGAATCGTGAAATCAGACGACTAATCGATATACTCGAATACGCGTACGATTCGTTTCACCCCTCGCACTGAACTCACAACATTCTCAAGCGCAGTCGCTTCGGTTCTGGAAACAAACCCCATCACATAGACCACACTGTTTTCGGTTGTGATCAAGGTTCGCTGATACACATTGCGTCCCAGGTCTTTGAGAACGAGTGCTTTGACTTGTGTTGAAATGGTGAGGTCATTGATTTCGGAAATAATCGTCGCTTTTCCTGCGATCTCGAGCTGATTAATCACACGGACCACACCGCGATGTTGTGACGTCACTTTTTCGGCGATCTGTCGTGCATCCTCAGACGGAACCTGTCCCGCAATTAACACCACTCCATTGTAGACTTTAACGTTGATGTTGCTGACCTTCAGCTCAGGTGAGGCCTTTTTAAGATTCACTGCAATCGTCACTTCAGCTGTTTCATCATCGATAAATTGCCCGGCTGTCCGACTGCCTCGGCTATCCGAAATCGGCTCTTCGGTGGTTGAATCGATGACTGTCGCACAGCCTGTTAAAAGACCAAGCGTGAGAATTGCCAGGATCAAAGGTAAACGCATCATCAACTCCTTGAGTTAGCCAAATATTTGTAAATCAATCAATTCGCTTAGGCAATGCACGAGCATCAAGTGCTGTTCGCGAACCGTGGTCGGATGGTCAGAGTTTACTCGAATCTCTGTGTCTCCGTAATTGAGTAATGGTGCAATTTCACCACCACCACCGCCAGTCAAGGCGATTACCGGCAATTCCAGCTCGTGAGCTGCAATCACCGACTGAACCAAACTTGAGCGTGTACCGGTGGCTGAAACGATCAACATGCTATCACCGGCTTTTCCGAGCGCTTTGACTTGTCGCGAATACTTTTCTGAACGGGATTCATCAGTCAGGGAGCTCATGGTGATCGCATCGGCATTTAGGGCAATGGCCGGAAGCCCAGGCCGATCTCGTTCAAATCGATGCATCAGATGCGTTGCAAAGATTTGACCGATTGCAGCAGACGAGCCAGATCCGATCACCAGGATTTTCCCATCATTCAAAATACAATTGGTGAGTTGTGTTGCCGCAGCCACCAACCGTGGCGCAAGTTCGAAACTTTGCTGTAACGCATCCGTCGCTTTGGCAATCCGCATTGCGATCCGTTCTTCCAGAATCTCGTCAGTTTGCATGAAGCAACTCCGGATTCAGCAGAGAGGGCGCAGGCTCCCAGTCGGTCGCAATGACTTGTTCGGTATTGGTAATCCGAATCGTTGAGAGTTGACGATGGATCATTGAGTCAGGACCCAGCGTTAGATATCCGGTTTGTCCTCGAATCGAGGTCGATCCACCAAACCCAAGTTGCATGGCCATGCGGACTGCATCAATGCCAATACCAACCAGCGAGCCGAAGACGCCTTGGGCATTTGTTCGATCCGCCAGCATTTGTTTTTCGTCTGTTCCGAGGTCCCAGGGAGTGACCATTAACTGGCTATTTCGAAGATCTTCAGCAATCTCGTTGATGTCAGGCCGATAGGCACCGATCAGGTAGACGGGAGTCTCATCCAGATAATAGAAATCAAGGAGGGGTCGAATTTGTTGCGCTCTTTTTGGATCTGTATGGACAACTACCGCAGTCATATCTTGTCGAATTCTGGTGGTATGTTCGAGGCGTAAACCCAATGCTTTCGATAGTTGTCGGCGCCTATTGTCGCTATCTGTCACCCCAAACGCTGCAGTGATTGCTGTTTCAGGTTTTTTGCTATCGAGAGCGAATTGACCGCCAGACGTGCCGCCAACCGTTGTGAGTTGGCTCTGAATCGCATTTGCCGCACGCTCACCGAGCGGTGAATCAGTATGGAACACTAAAACTCGAGGCCGATCCACCTCGCGCGCGACATGATTGATGGTCGATTGCGCGTCATCCTCGATCGCGAGGCTAAGACTGTAAAATGGCGTTGAGAGATCCAGTGCATCTGCTTTGACACGATTCAGAGCGAGAACAGGTACGCGTGGCTTTGACTCGAGTAATCCGACCACCTTGTCTTTTTGCAGCGGGCCGATAATGAATTCTGTCTCTGTGGATTGTCCAATCGCAATCATCTCTGTATTTGATAGTTTTTCCGTATCAAGGATCCGCAGCGCAATGCCGAAGTCAGATTGCTGCCGTTGGTATTCATAGAGCATGCCATCACGGATTGCGCGCCCAGCGTTCCCAAGATCCCCGGACAGCGGAAGTAATACAGTGACATGGAAGTCCTTAGGTGGATTGACGCTGGTGAGGAAACTGTACTCAGGAAGTTCCGCGCGAAGCAGTGGGTGAGTCCGGTACTTCCGAAGCCACTGCCATATCGCGTCTTCGGACGGAGCCATTCGCAAGGATAATGCGTGGGCCAGGCCCGCCAATGGATCAGTTCCAGCACTCAAATCCTGCCGTAAACGATCGGGCAGTTCGGCCAGCGCCTCAAGGATACTGCGTGTGGCTGTGCTGAGTGTCTGATCGTCGAGATATCGCAACCGCTCTGCATCGAAACGAAGGGCGGCAATCGACATATTCAGTTGTCGGTATGCCTCTCCTTTCATCCGAAGAACTTCAGCTCGCTGAGGACTCGACAGTGATTTTGAGTCGATCGCGTTGATTGTCAGTATCGCCAGTTCAGGCTCATTGTCAGCCAACTCATTAGCTGCTGTCCTCACTGAGTCATCGACTGTGAGTTGGTTCTGATCGGCCCGTTCGGTTGTTATGGCCGCACGATCTGATTCTGGTTGGCGAATGTCAGTCGACGTCGTTAGTTGTGCAGCGATTGCTTGTGTTTCATCGATCGGCTTGATCGAGGGTAAGACCGCCAGTGCAATTGCTTCTGAAGATTCTGATTCGTTCGGTTCAATCGTCGTTGATGGATTCTGTGAGATCACGCCTTCTGGTTGAGATGTTTGGGAACCGTTGCGACCCGTCTGCGATACTTCGGTTCGCGCAATCTCACGGGAACCACGGTTCCAATCGATTTGCTTTGGCAATACATCGATCTGCGGTTGTTCGTCCGGCTGAACAGGCATTTCGGGCGCTTTTGGTGTCTGCTCCGCGCGAGGGATCTCGACCACTGGGGGCTTCACCTGTTGCTGACATCCGGCGATAAACACCAGACCGACTAAAGCGCTTGTTCTCATCGTGGGTTTTCGTGCAGGCTTGACGCGTAACAACAAATGGATCCCTACAGTGTCGCAAAATGATCAAGCCATCACTTTACCATCAGCGCTTTATGTTGTCGCAATGCCGATTGGCCAATGGACTGATCTCTCTCCGAGAGCAATTGATGTCTTAGATCGTGTCGATGTGATTTTAGCGGAAGATACCCGAGTGAGCGGCCAGATTTTAAAATTTGTGAATGTCTCGACTCGGATGGTTTCACTGAATGCTCATTCCGAAGCGGGGAAGGCGGATCGAGTCATCGAATCGCTCGAGTCAGGCCAATCGTTAGCCCTTATTTCTGATGCAGGGACCCCCGGGATTAGTGATCCGGGACGTTTGCTTGTTGAAAGAGTCGTTGAGAAAGGATTTCAGGTGATCCCTGTTCCCGGTCCCTCGGCGTTGACAGCAGCGCTGTCAGTGAGTGGTTTTCCAGCCGCGCCATCCCATTTCTTTGGCTTTCTATCAACCAAGTCGAGTGCGCGCGAGCAAGAGCTTGAGCGCGCGCTATCTTACGACGGGACGTTGATTTTTTACGAAGCCCCACACCGTATTGTGGACTTTGCGGAACGACTGGATCGGACAGCTCATGGACGAAAAGTTGTGTTTGCTCGAGAGCTTACAAAAATCCATGAACAACTGATTCGTGTCGCTGCAGGACAGTGCGCGGCCTGGTTTGTGGCCAATCCTGATCGGATCCGAGGAGAATTTGTTGTCCTGGTGGGGCCTGCAAGTGCTGATCGAACCCAATCGAGTGTTGATGCAGAGCAGATTCTTCGTGTACTTGCTCGTGCATTACCGCCATCCAAAGCGGCCGCATTGGCGTCTGAACTCACTGGAGTACCGAAACGAATCTTGTATCGCCGATTGACTGACGAGCCCGGAGCATAGACACTGCGCGCGAGTTAGCCAGGCAATCGCTGCTGTTTGACAGGAGAGGAAAGTCCGGGCTCCTCGAGGCAAGGTGCCAGGTAACCCCTGGGGGGCGTGAGCCTACGGAAAGTGCAGCAGAGAGCAGACCGCCGACACTGTCGGTAAGGGTGAAAGGGTGCGGTAAGAGCGCACCGCATCAGTGGTAACACGTGATGGCAAGGTAAACCCCACCTGGAGCAAGACCAAATAGGAATCCGTTCGGCGTGCCTCGCGTTGGATTCGGGTAGGTTGCTTGAGCATAGCGGTGACGCTATGCCTAGATGAATGATTGTCCACGACAGAACCCGGCTTATCGGCTAACTCAATTTTCTCCACTTTGCCCCACAAGTCAGAGCACTGAATTTTTGCGCGTTTCTTCAACTGCTGATCAAATTAATTTTCCTATATTTTTTAATATTTTAAATCTTTCTTTGAATATCAATTTTCAATGTCTCGGAGTAATGGTGCATCGATGATTTGACTGTCTCTAGGTGGGTTAATAGAGTTCCGATGTGGGAAAAAGTGGTGAGTTGTGGGTAATTACCGTGTTCTGACCCAGAATTGACCAAGGAGAAGGCAGTGTTTCGCGGGATCAACCCGATCAATCTTGATGCAAAAGGGCGCGTGGCGTTACCGGCTAAATACCGGGATCGCGTGACCGACCGTTGTGATGGCCATATGGTCCTCACGGTGCATCCGTTCGATCGCTGTCTCTTGCTGTACCCGCTAGCCGACTGGGAGGTCATTGAATCCCAAGTCAATGCGCTTCCGAACTCAACTAGCCGTCAGGCGCGGCGCCTTCAGCACCTGATGGTGGGTTACGCCACCGAACTCGATCTCGATGCAGCCAATCGTCTTCTCCTCCCTGCAATGCATCGAGACCACGCAGAACTCGATAAACGATTGATTCTGGTCGGTCAGGGTCAGAAGTTCGAAATCTGGAGTGAGGCGCGCTGGACTTCGATGACAGAGACATACCTCAGCGAAACAGTTGATGACGATGCCTCTGTTGAACTGATCAATTTGTCGCTTTAAGGGAGGGTGCGATGAGTCACATACCAGTGCTACTTCACGAAGCGCTGACTGCCCTCTGTATTCAGCATGACGGGGTGTATCTCGATTGCACATTTGGCCGAGGAGGCCACTCACGCGCCATTTTGACTGAGCTCGGCGCGAATGGTCGATTAATCGGATTTGATCGTGATCCATCGGCTGTCGCTGTGGCTCGAGATCTTGCGCAAGAGGATCCGCGATTTGAGATTGTGCATACGGCTTTCTCAGAACTTGAGACGGCGCTTGATTCTCTCGCAGTCAGTCGTGTCCATGGGATCTTGATGGACCTTGGTGTGTCGTCTCCTCAGCTTGATGAGGCTGAGCGTGGTTTTAGCTTTCAGGCAGATGGCCCATTGGATATGCGGATGGATCCGACTACGGGCGAATCAGCAGCTGACTGGATTGCGCGTGCGGATGCCGATGAGATTGCACATGTGCTTTGGGTATTTGGGGAAGAGCGGTTTTCGCGAAGAATTGCCAGAGCAATCGTCGAAGCTCGTCAACTCACGCCAATCGTAACGACTACTCAGCTCAGTCAAATTGTGACCAGCGCGCAGCCAAAAAAAGATCAGAACAAACATCCTGCAACCCGATCCTTTCAGGGGATTCGTTTGTATATCAACGGTGAGTTGACTGAGGTCGAGCAAGGCCTCGAGGCGGCGATGAATCGACTTGAGGTTGGTGGGCGATTGGCTGTGATTTCCTTCCATTCTCTGGAAGATCGGTTAGTGAAACGGGCTTTGCGTGACGCATCGCGTCCACCGAAGGGCGATCCGCGGATGCCTCTGCCTGACAGCGTTGCACAACCGAAATTGAAGCTGGTTGGCAAAGCGATTAAAGCGAGCCCTGATGAACTTCGCCTGAATCCGCGAGCGCGAAGCGCAGTGCTTCGAATCGCTGAACGGACGGAGGCAGCCTGATGCAGTGGTTTCATCGATCAGACATTTGGCTGTCGATCTTACTGGCCATCAGTGTGCTCGTGACTTCGATTTATGTCATCGAAACTGCATATCAAACGCGTCAGATGTACTCAGCGTTACAGGACCTCCGCGCGGAACGCAATCGCCTCACGATTGAATGGGGGCGATTGATGCTCGAGCGTGGTGCAGTGTCGGCTGACATGCGTATCGATGCAATGGCCCGTGATCGCTTATCACTTCACTCGCCAGCTCGCGACAACGTCATGATGATGGAGCGTCCATAATGAGTACGCAAACTCGTCAGGCATCAAGTCGTTGGAGACTGTGGTTTGTCGGAACCATTCTCGGGGTGTTAGTGACAACAGTCTGTGGCCGTCTGGTCTGGCTGCATGTCTTTGAAACACAACACCTGCGTGATATCAGTGATGAGATCACGATTCGCTATCAAAAAATTCCAGCATATCGTGGCATGATTACCGATCGTTTTGCGCAGCCTTTAGCGATCTCGACGCCAGTCGCCGCAATCGCTGTAAGACCGAAAAAACTGGCAGACTCTGCGTGGCCTGAAAAGCTTGCGCCATTGCTGCGTGCAGACCCGGAAAGACTACGTGACCGGGTTGCTCGAAGTCCCTCTCCTTTTCTGTATTTGTCGCGTTATGTGACGCCGGAGCGCGCAAGTCAGATTGAGGATCTGAAGCTTGAGGGTGTCGAAGTCGTTCGACAGTTTCGTCGATTTTATCCTGCCGGAGAGGTCGCATCTCACCTCGTTGGATTCACCAATATTGAAGACCAGGGTCAAGAAGGCCTCGAGCTCTCATACAACAACTGGCTATCGGGTCAGGATGGGCTGCGTCATGTGCTCAAAAATCGTCGTGCAAACGTTGTTCGATACGTCAGCGCAGGTCAGGAGGTTCAACAAGGTCGAGACCTTCGACTCTCAATCGACTTACGTCTTCAGTATTTAACCTACCGTGCACTGAAGGAGGCCGTTGCGCGAGCAAGGGCTACCGGTGGT
The DNA here is from genome assembly GCA_000227525.2 of gamma proteobacterium HIMB30. GTDB lineage: Bacteria > Pseudomonadota > Gammaproteobacteria > Pseudomonadales > Litorivicinaceae > HIMB30. The sequence continues at coordinate 195,133 of AGIG01000007.1, read as the reverse complement.
AGTGCGGTTCTGGTGGATGCTTGGAGCGGTGAAGTGCTGGCTCTGGCAGCACAGCCCGCATTCAATCCAAATGACATGTCGACTCGAACACCGGAACGCATCCGCAATCGTCCGGTGACTGACTTGATGGAGCCAGGCTCCCCGATTAAGCCATTTACGGTTGCGACTGCGCTCGATCTGGGTTTGGTTGAGTCAGACACATTGATCGATACATCCCCGGGCCGGCTTAAGGTGCAAGGGCATGTCATTGCCGACATGAGTAATTACGGCGAGATTGATGTCAATACAGTGATCGCTAAGTCATCCAATGTGGGTACCACCAATATTGCGATGATGATGGAACCCTCTGCATTGAGAGATCGTTTGGCGTTATTGGGACTTGGGCAACCGACTGCCACTGGATTTCCTGGTGAGGAAGAGGGTTTTTTACCGAGTTATGCGACCTGGCGGGATCTTGATCGTGCAGCGCTGTCATACGGCTATAACTTGAATATTACAACGATCCAGTTGGCTCAAGCTTACAGCGTGTTTGCCAATGGTGGCGTTTTGCAGCCATTGACCTTGTTGGCTGAGGGTGTGACACCGAAGCCGACTCGGATCTTCAAAGAAGAGACCGTGAAGCAAGTCTTGCCAATGCTGCAAGCGGTGACCGAGGAAGGTGGTACAGCGCGACGAGCCCAGATTCCCATGTATCACGTTGGTGGCAAAACCGGAACAACGATGAAATATGCCAACGGATCTTATGCCAGCCGTCAGTATATTTCGAGTTTCGTCGGGCTCGCACCAATTACCAATCCTCGGTTTGTGATGGCCATCTCCGTCGATGATCCAAGATCACAACAATACTACGGCGGGCAGGTTGCAGCCCCTGTATTTGCTGATGTCATGGATGATGTGATGCGAATTTACGACATTCCACCCGACAAACTCGATCAGTCGATGCTCGCGGGGAGGGAACCCTGATGCGTTTAGATCGCTTGCTCGCAACGATCGGTATTGAAGATCACCGAGCTTCAGGTGTGGAGGTGGCAGGGCTTACTCTTGACTCACGCCAAGTGGCCGATGGAACACTTTTTGTGGCCATCCAGGGCTCGGTTGGGCATGGAATGGATTACATTGACGCCGCAATCGCATCTGGCGCATCGGTAGTGATCTATGATGATTGGGATGGGGCAGTTCCCAACATGATCCCAGCGTTGCATATCTCTGGATTGAGACGTCAGATTGGGCGTATCGCGCACGCATTTTATGGAAACCCATGCTCGGGAATGCGCGTTGTTGGCGTGACCGGAACCAATGGAAAAACGACAACCGTTCACTTCATTGCACAACTGGCCGACCAACTTGGCCTGAAAGCGGCACGAATTGGAACACTGGGTGTCTCGGTTGGTGCGGAAAAGATCATCGAATCAGACCGAACGACGCCAGATGCGATCACGCTCGCTTCGATATTTGCTGTACTTCGTGACAAAGGAGTGAACTTCGTTGCGATGGAAGTGTCATCGCACGCACTGGATCAGGGTCGTGTGGATGGTATTCCTTTCACTGTCGGCTTGATCACAAACCTTACGCGCGACCACTTGGACTATCACCAAACAATGGCGGCCTACGGCGAAGCGAAGGCGCGGTTGTTCCGAGATTTTAATTTGCAGGCGGCGGTGTTCAACGTTGACGACGTGTTTTGTCGTACGCTGACAGAACATGCCCGACCAGCAACTGTCACCACCTATGGATACGGTGCGGAGCATATCGATATACAGGCGATTCAGCCCGTCGCTCATGGATCGACAATCCAGGTATCGATCAATGGCGTGGGTTATGAACTGAAGACGAGTTTGCTGGGTGCCTTTAACGCATCGAACATGATGGCTGCGATTGCCGCGATCATCACTTTATTCCCTGAAGATATCGAGAAAGTCCTGGCACTCATTCCAAAATTACAGGCTGCCCCCGGGCGAATGGAGTGGTTCAGGGTGCCAAATTTTGCAACCGTTGTGATCGATTATGCGCACACACCTGATGCACTTGAGAATGCCATTAAAACGTGTCAGACCCATTGTGATGGCGAGGTCTGGTCAGTATTTGGTTGTGGCGGAGATCGGGATGTCGGCAAGCGACCGTTGATGGGTCGTGTGGCATCAGAATGGTCGGATCATGTTGTTTTGACTTCGGATAATCCGCGTTCTGAGTCGCCTCAAAAGATTATTGACGAGATTCGATCAGGCATGACCAAAGCGCCGGTTCTAGAGGAATTGGATCGAGCGCAAGCCATTCGATTTGTGGTTGAAAGTGCGGCCACCGATGATTGGGTGTTGCTGGCTGGTAAAGGTCATGAAAATACTCAGACCATCGGACAGACGACAGCGGTCTATTCCGACCGCGCAGAGGTGGCGAGATTATTCGGCTTGATGAACTCGGAGGTGCAGCATGCTTCCTAGTGCATTGTGTGATCTCGCGTCTGTTGTCGGTGGAACTGCTAAGGGAAATCCGGTGATTTCTGGATTGGCAATCGATAGCCGAAAGGTGACTGAAGGGGATTTATTTGTTGCTTTAGTGGCTGAGCGTGACGGCCATGACTTCATTGAGAATGCAGCTGAAAGTGGCGCGTCTGCAGCACTGGTATCAAAGCCAATAACAACATTGCCATCTATTTTCGTCAAAGACACCGAAGTGGCGATGAGTGATCTCGCACGCGCAATCCGTGATTCATTTGCGGGTGAAGTCCTCGCCCTCACCGGAAGCCAAGGGAAAACCAGCACGCGCGGATTTTTGGCATCAATTCTCACCGAGATGGTCACAGCATCGAGCGCGGAGTCGGTTCTCGTGACGCAAGGCAATTTAAACAATCATTTGGGTGTTCCACTGACGATGGCAAGACTTCGTTCCCATCACCGCTACGCCTTATTTGAACTTGGGGCGTCCGCGATTGGTGAGATTGATCATCTGGCCTCGATTGTTCGACCTCAAATCTCAGCACTTCTGAATGCGCGAGCTGCTCACCTTGAGGGTTTTGGGTCACTCGACGGTGTGATTGAAGGCAAAGGTGAAATCATTGATCACACAGCAATCAACGGCACAGTCATTCTCAATCGCGAGGAGCCTGCGTATCAGCAATGGGTGGAGAGAGCTGGTCCTCGTCATATCATCAGTGTTGGACGAGCGCATGCGGATCTGACCTGGTCTCAAGTGTCTGATCAACGAATCCGGATGGTGTATGCCGATCGGGAGATCAACGCGTCATTGCCAACGCTCGGTCTCCATTTGATGGAAAACGCAGCACTTGCGTCGGCGATGGCCATCGCTGCCGGTGCGACTGATCAAGCAATCATCCGAGGTCTTGAAACAGCATCCATCGAGCCGGGTCGCATGACCCCAATCCAAATGGGACAAACCCTATTGATCGACGACACCTACAACGCGAGTCCACAAGCTGTGAGGGCTGCGATTGACTGGTTGGCGACTCGTTCTGGGATTCGTGTGTTGACCATGGGTGGTCTGAGTGAGCTTGGCGATTCGGCCGAACAGGAAATGCATGCGCTCGGCGTCTACGCCAAAACAAAAGGGATTGATCGACTGATTGCAACGGGGACCGCGAATCCAATTGCTAAGGGCTATGGCAAGAACGCATTGTATTTCCCGACCCAGGACGAGGTCAGTGCATCCTTGATTGAAAGCGCTCGAGACGCGGATGTGATTCTCGTGAAGGGATCAAGATCGGCGCGTATGGATCGTGTGATTGACACACTCAAACTTCAACAGGGAGGGTGGTAGCTGTGCTGCTTTGGCTAGCCAATTATCTCAGTACATTTGAGCCGGGCTTTGCTGTTTTTCAGTATTTGACCCTTCGTTCAATTTTAGGTGTTCTCACCGCATTAATCACCGCGTTATTTGTCGGCCCTTGGGTAATCCGCTCGCTTGAAACGCGCCAGATTGGCCAGTCGGTTCGGCGTGATGGACCTGAAACACATTTTTCGAAGCAGGGGACTCCCACAATGGGGGGAGTGTTAATTCTCGTTTGTATCACTGCCTCAACGCTTCTGTGGGGTGACTTAACCAACGAGTATGTCTGGATTGCTCTTCTTGTGATGTTGGGATTTGGCGTCATCGGTTGGGTTGATGACTGGAAAAAAGTTGTTTTACGGAACTCAAAGGGACTCTCAGCGAAATCGAAATATCTCGGGCAATCGATTGTGGGACTCGTGGCCGCCGTCGCGCTGTATCAAATTGCGAAAACTCCGGCTGAGACCACGCTCCTTGTGCCTTTTTTCAAAGATCTTTTGATCCCTCTTGGCTTTGGTTACATCATCCTTTCCTATTTTGTGATTGTGGGAACATCCAACGCCGTCAATCTGACTGATGGTTTGGATGGTTTAGCCATTTTGCCGACTGTCTTGGTCGCTGGAGCGCTCGGTGTTTTCGCTTATCTGACCGGTAATGCGATTTTTTCTCAGTATCTCTTCATTCCATTTATCCCAGGGACCGGTGAGTTGGTTGTCTTCCTCGGCGCAATGGTCGGTGCCGGATTAGGCTTTCTCTGGTTTAACACCTATCCCGCTCAGGTGTTCATGGGCGATGTCGGGGCATTGTCACTTGGCGCAGCGCTTGGTGTGGTCGCAGTGATGGTTCGTCAAGAATTGGTGCTCTTTATTATGGGCGGAATTTTTGTGCTCGAGACAGTGTCGGTGATGCTGCAGGTCGCGAGTTTCCGGCTCACTGGCAAACGCCTATTCCGCATGGCTCCAATTCACCATCACTTTGAATTAAAGGGATGGCCGGAGCCTCGCGTGATTGTGCGGTTCTGGATTATTTCCGTGATGTTGGTTCTGGTGGGTCTTGCCACCTTGAAGTTGAGGTAATCAATGTCTTTGATCGCGAGCAGCAAACGCCTCATTATCGGTGCCGGCCCCACCGGACAGGCTGTCGCGCGGCATTTTCAGGAGTTAGGAATTCAATTTGAGATTGCCGACACCCGGCAATCAGATGCGTTGAAACAAAACTTCAGTTCACAGTTTCCGGGTGTTGCAACCTATTTTGGACCGTTAAAAGCGGATTACCTGGATCGTTTTGAAGAGATTGTTGTGAGTCCGGGCGTCCCGCCAACGACCGACGGTTTGGAGCAAACTTCTGCGCACTTGATTAGTGATATTCAGGTATTCAGGCGTGCTTGGCCTGAGAATCAACCGCTGATCGCAATTACCGGATCAAACGCCAAGTCGACCGTGACTTCATTGGTTGCGGAGATCCTGAAAGCTGACGGAAGACATGTGTTAGTCGGAGGCAACCTTGGCCCACAAGCACTCGACTTATTGGCAGAGCGCACAAATGAATCGATTGCCGTACTTGAGCTCTCGAGCTTCCAACTTGAACGCACACGCCGCCTGAAAGCGACCGTCGCGACCTGTCTGAATATGTCGCCTGATCATTTGGATTGGCACGGTTCAATGATCGCCTACCATCAAGCAAAACATCGAATCTTCGAGGGTGTTGGTGCCATCGTCGTCAACTCGGACGATCCATTATCGCAGCCCTTGGTTCCTGATCAGACGCCGACCATTAAATTTGCGCTACAGCATCCGGATTTTCATCAGTTTGGAGTGATGGTGGTTGATGGGAAGGAATGGATCTCTTTAGGTGCCGAACCATGGATGGCTGTTTCTGAATTACCGATGTCTGGTCGTTACATGATTCAAAATGCGATGGCAGCTTTTGGCATTTGTCATCTCGTCGGTGTTGATAAGGCGATTGCTGTTGCTGCCATGCTTGAATACGCCGGCCTGCCGCATCGCATGGTTGAGCGTGCCCCGGTAAAAGGTGTGCGATTTATCAATGATTCTAAAGGGACCAATGTTGGAGCCTCTGCAACCGCAGTTTCGAGTGTTGAAGCAGACGGTCACGTGTACTTGCTTGCCGGCGGCGAGAGCAAAGATGCCGATCTTGCGATCTGGGCAAAAACAGTTCGCGTCCATTGTCATCACGTATTTGCTTTTGGAAGAGATCGGCAACGGTTGATTGATGCGTTGGGGGATCAGGCCACGGCTGTTGAAACGCTGGATGAGGCATTCACTTTGGCTGTCCAACAGGCGGCCGCTGGCGATGTTGTGCTGTTGAGCCCGGCTTGCGCGAGTTTTGATCAATTTCAGAATTACCAAGCGCGTGGCGATTACTTTGAGACCTTAGTGGAGGCGCATCGTGAAGTTTGAGATACGCCGCTCTGATTTCGTGCCCTTAGGACTACCGGATATTCATTTTGTTCTCGCGGCCTGCGCGCTCGCATGTCTTGGGTTGTTATTGGTTGCGTCGAGTTCAATTGAGGTTGCCTCAGATCGGCATGGTCAGCCATTCAGTTTTGCAATGAAGCATGGGTTATTTCTTGCCATCGCATCGGTCGGTGGTGTCGTTGCCTATTTGATTCCGACTCGCTGGTGGTACCACTACGCGACGCATTTTCTACTGCTATCGATCATGCTTCTCGCCATCATTTTGATCCCAGGTATCGGCCTAACGGTGAAGGGCGCAACCCGATGGTTAGACCTTGGCTTTTTCAACCTACAGCCATCGGAGATTGCAAAGTTTACGATGATGTTGTTCTTGGCTTCTTACCTCGTTCGACGGCTTGAAGAAGTTCGCCGTCAATTCAGCGGGTTTGTGAAACCAATGGCTGTGGTTGGCCTGATTGCGGTTCTGCTGTTACTGGAACCGGATTACGCCACTCTTTTGGTTTTGAGCTGTGCGGTGATGGGGGTGTTACTACTCGCCGGCGCGCCGTTCACCCAATATCTTGTTTTTGGCTCAGCACTGGTGCTTGGCCTGGTCTTTTTGGCAGTGATTGAGCCATATCGTTTCGAGAGAATTGAAACCATCTTCAATCCGTGGGCGGATCGATACGGCGCTGGCTACCAACTGACTCAGGCACTTCTCGCATTTGGTCGAGGAGGGCTGCTTGGGATGGGCCTCGGTAATTCGGTTCAAAAGCTATTCTACCTGCCAGAGGCGCATACCGACTTTGTCTTCGCGATCCTGGCTGAGGAGCTTGGGCTTATTGGTGCACTGACTACAGTTGCTGTCATGACGTATCTGATCTGTCGTGGCCTTTTGATCGGGCGACGCGCTGAGTTGGGTGGTCGCCCGTTTGCTGCCTATTTCACCTACGGGTTAGTGCTTCTGATTGCCCTTCAAATACTCATTAATCTGGCGGTCAATATAGGCTTGGCACCCACCACTGGTTTAACCCTTCCATTATTGAGCTATGGCGGCAGTTCACTGGTCATGACTGCGGTTAGTCTCGGCGTGATCGCGAGAATTAGCGCGGATAATCTGCCCGGAGGACGGTCATGAAACAACCAATCTGCATCATGGCTGGCGGCACTGGAGGGCATATTTTCCCAGGGCTGGCTGTGGCTGAAGAGCTCATCAAGCGTGGTGAAACGGTCCATTGGATCGGATCAAAGCACGGTCTCGAAGGACAACTGGTCCCCGAAAAACAAATACCCATCCATTACCTCGCGGTTCGCGGACTTCGCGGCAAACATGGACTCCAGCGGATCACAGGTCCGATACGACTGGGTATTTCACTGATACAGGCGCTCATGCTCATGGTGCGCCTCAAACCATCGGTATGCGTTGGTTTCGGTGGTTATCCGGCAGGTCCAGGCGGGATCGCTGCGAAGATCATGAAGGTTCCCGTTGTTATTCATGAACAGAATGCTGTGGCTGGGATGACGAATCAATATTTGGCGAAATTCGCAAGCAAGGTATTGACTGCATTTCCGGATGTCATCCCGGGGGCTGAGTGTGTCGGTAATCCAATTCGCCCAGAAATCGATTCAGTGGGTCGTCAGCGGATTACTGAGGAGCGTCAACCCGGTACAACCACCCGGATCTTGGTGGTCGGTGGATCACAAGGTGCAAAATCTTTAAATGAGCAATTACCCGATAAGCTTCAAGCCGTAGCGAGTCAATTCGGAATTGAAGTGACCCATCAGTCGGGTGTGTCAGGACAGCAGCATGTCAGTAAGCAGTATCAGGCACTTGATCTTGATGCAACTGTTGTCGCTTTTATCAGTCGGATGGATGAAGCCTACCGAGAGGCAGATATCGTTGTTTGTCGTGCTGGCGCTTTGACGGTGTCTGAATTAGCAGGCGCTGCCATGCCATCGGTACTCATCCCATTTCCGCACGCCGTCGACGATCATCAAACGAAAAATGGTCAGCAATTGCAAAGTGCAGGTGCAGCAGTTGTGATCCAGGAAAAGGATCTCGACATCTTCGTTGCCAAACTCTCCGATATCCTTCGTGCGCCGGATAATTTGACGCAGATGGCGCATGCCGCACGTTCTGTTGCAAAACCTCAAGCCACACAACAGGTCGCTGATCGCGTGATGGAGGTGGCTTATGGTTAATCGGATGGGACAGATTCAATGCATGCATTTCGTTGGAATTGGCGGAATTGGTATGAGCGGTATCGCAGAAGTCCTTTTGAACCAAGGATACGTGGTATCGGGTTCAGATTTACGAGAAGGGCCTGTCACTGAGCGACTGACGCGTCTGGGTGCAACCATCCATATCGGCCATCGCGAGTCGAACATTGAAGGCGCAGAGGTGGTGGTCGTATCAAGCGCAATTGACCGGACCAATCCAGAAGTTGCGAGCGCCTTGGCTGCGAGGATCCCAGTCATTCCAAGAGCACAGATGCTCGCTGAACTGATGCGCTTTAAACATGGCATTGCGATTTCCGGAACCCATGGCAAGACAACGACCACATCATTGGCGGCATCTGTGCTTGCTGAAGGTGGGTTGGACCCGACCTACATCATCGGTGGAAAACTCAATCAAGCCGATACCAATGCAAGTTTAGGTGCCAGCGAATATATGGTGGCTGAGGCTGATGAGAGTGATGCATCGTTCCTGGTATTGAAGCCAATGATCGCAATTGTGACGAACATCGATGCTGATCATATGTCGACCTATGGCGGTGACTTCGAACGACTCAAACAAACCTTTGTTCAGTTTCTTCAGAATCTACCGTTTTACGGCCTGGTGATAGCGAATGCTGACGACCCGGTTGTCACAGAGCTCCTGCCGACTGTCGGTCGGACATTCCTCACGTTCGGTATCGACGCTGAAGCTGACTACCAGGCCGTGAACGTGACAACTGACGGTTTGATGACCCATTTTGAGGTTGTGCGCCCTGACCAAGCGAACCTTCAGGTCACGCTCTCGATGCCCGGTCGCCATAACGTGTTAAATGCGCTCGCTGTGGTCGCATTATCCGACCACTTGGGAGTTGACGATGGGTCGCTCGTAAAAGCACTTTCCGAATTCCAAGGCGTTGGCCGCCGCTTCCAGTTGGCAGGGTTTATTGACAATGCGGGTCAACAGATTCCCGTGATCGATGACTATGGACATCATCCGAAGGAACTCGAAGTGACCTTTGATGCAGTTCGTGACGCATATCCGGGTCGTCGTCTGGTCAGTGTGTTCCAGCCGCATCGTTATTCCCGAACTCAAGATTTATTCGATGATTTTGTCTCTGTGTTGAACCGTGCCGATGAGCTCGTCCTGATGCCCGTGTATCCCGCTGGTGAATCACCCATTGTCGGAGCGGAATCGAAGGATCTTGCACAGAGCATTCGCCGACTTGGTCATTGCAGACCTTATGTTGAAGGCGAATTTGAACAGGTCATTGAGCGGGTCGGCGCATTAGTAGAGCCAAACGATGTTGTGTTGGTGCAAGGTGCCGGCTCAATTGGACGACTACCATCCCAGATGGTTGCAACGCTTGGAGGTGAGCAATGAACTGGGCGAGTGAACGGGTTGCACTTTTATACGGTGGGTTTGGATCTGAAGCAGATGTCTCACGTGATGGAAAAGAAACCGTGGCAGCCGCGATGCGTGAATTGGGAATCACACCAATTGAGCTTGATCTCAAAGATGGACTGGTTGAACCATTGATGGCTGCGAATCCAACACGTGTCTTCAATTTGGTTCACGGACGTCCTGGGGAGGACGGCGTATTACAGGGATTGTTATGTACGCTCGGTATCCCGTTCACGGGCTCAGGCGTCGGTGCTTCAGCGCTGGCCTTGGATAAGCCAAGAACAAAGCAAGTATGGGAATCACTCGGACTACCCACCTCACCAATGGTTGTGGTGAATGACCTCGAACAAGCCGATATCTGTATCAAGCGCTTGGGCCCTGAATTGTTTGTGAAGCCAGCACACGAGGGTTCATCAGTTGGTGCGCATGTTGTTCACGGTGGCGGTCAGTTAAAGGCAGCGCTTGTCGACGCGTTGAAACATGATTCGCGGGTATTGGTCGAACCCTTGCTGCCAGGACCGGAAATCACTGTGGGTATTGTCCGAGGCTTGGCGCTTCCTGTGATAGGAATTCAGCCACGTTCTGAGTTTTACGACTACAAAGCGAAATATCAGGCCGATGATACTGAATATCAGATTCCATCCGGCTTAAGTCCCGAGCTTGAGGCAGAGGCACAGCAGTTGGCACTTGAAGCGTTCGATGCGCTTGGATGCCGGACCTGGGGTCGTGTCGATTTCATGATGGATGAAACAGGTCATTTACTCCTGATCGAGTGCAACACGGTGCCTGGCATGGGAAGTCATTCACTGGTACCGAAAGCCGCCCGAGCCTCGGGTATGGACATGCCGATGTTGATTGAACAGATCCTTCTTGATGCGGAGGTTTCGCCATGACGATGAAGCAGATTGCCAATCGAACAGTCACACATTGGAAACTGGTATTGCTTGTGCTGGGACTTGGTTTGACGGGGTCGATCGCGGCGAGTGGGCTGAGCCATTTGTTACAGGATGTACAGATTCGGCAGGTTCAATTGCAAGGTGATTTGCGCTACTTGGATGCTCAAGCACTGACCCGCGATCTGAGTATTCGGTTCAATGGGAATTATCTGGAAACCACACTCGCGCAGGTGATCTCCGAAGTTGAGTCTCATCCGTGGATTGCGAGTGCATCAGCGCGGCGCGTATGGCCTGACACCCTGTTGATCGAAATCGCTGAGCAACGTCCGGTCGCAATTTATAACGACACGCAGTACCTGGGATTATCCGGCGATCTTTTCGAGCCGCCGACTCCGGTCAACGAGCCACTGCCACGACTCTATGGTGCGTTATCTGAAACCATGCAGGTTTACAGCCATTATGGCGTGTTTTCAGACCGTCTATCCGATTTCTCGGAGGTCGCGTCTGTATCGCGAGGTCATGATATGGGATGGCAAATCGCCTTGGATAACGGAATTAATCTGCGGCTTGGGCGCGTTGATATTTTAGGGCGGCTTGCACGCGCGCGTGATGTTTTAAACCGCTTAGATGATGAGAAGCTCGCGAAGCTGAAAGAAATTGATGCGCGTTATGACAATGGTGTTGCCTTGGCTTGGAGGGTTGCCCAGTGAGTCATCTACTGGTCATCGATATCGGCTCGAGCCAAATTACAGCTGCAGTTGCCGAGATCACGGACGATCGTCGGATCGTTGTCCGAGGTCTTGGTCGGGCACGTTCGGGTGGTTTGAAGCAAGGCGTGGTAATTCAGATTGATTCAGTGGTGGACGCGCTCGTTCGGTCGGTGGCTGAAGCCAATCAAATGGCTGGGACCAAACTCACCGATCCGTTGGTCTCTGTGGGTGGATCGCACATTCTGGGACAAGATATCTCAGGCACGGTGATGCTCAATCATCGTGAGGTGACCGATATCCTCTTGACCCAAGCGATGGAACAAGTACAGGCCCAAGCGCAAGTGCCTGAACGGGAGATTTTGAGTGTCATTCCGCGATCGTTCACGCTGGATAGTCAGACCGGTATTCGCTTACCTCAGGGGATGACAGGTAATCGGTTGGATGCGCATGTTCACGTCATTACTGGTGCGACCCACGTCATCAACAATCTGAAGAAATGCTTAAAACTTGCAGGCCTTGAAGTTTCCGTCTTGGTTCCGTCTGCGCTTGCGGTGAGTCAGTTAGTGTTACCAGACGAGCGCGAGCTTGGGGTGTGTGTTGCCGACATTGGTGTCGGCACGATTGACGTCATGGTGATTTCAGAAGGCGCACCCGCTTGGTTGCAAGTGATGCCTATGGGGGGCGAGCTGTTGACGCACGATCTCGCGGTCGCATTGAAGACTCCACTCGGCGATGCCGAGGATCTGAAAGTGCAATGCGGTTATGCGCACACGCGCTTTGCACCACCGGCTGAAACGGTGCAGGTCAAGAAGCTTGCCGATCGGCCAGCAGAAACCATCAGCTTGCAACAGTTAACTGCCTTCATTCAGCCACGGGTTGAAGAAATCGCTGAAATCTTAGGCGAGCGGCTTCGTCAATCCGGACGATTTGAAGAAGCCTCAACAGGCATTGTGTTGTGTGGCGGAACGGCCGCATTACCGGGAATCGCACAGGTTTTTGAAAGTATGTTGCAGTGTCCATGTCGGGTACTGAAACAAGCCCATCAAGAGGGACTCGATGGGTTATTACAAGATCCAGCCAACGCAGTTCTGGCAGGTCTTCTGGCGTATGGACGCGACCAAGAAGTCCGACCTCGACCGCGTTGGTCTGGTGCGCAGGGAAGCATGTTTAATCGGGTTCGGCAGTGGATCCAGGGAAATTTTTAACTGAGAGGGTAATCAAATGTTCGAGATCGTTGATCAAATCGAATCAAACGCGATCATTAAAGTGATCGGCGTCGGTGGTGGTGGCGGTAATGCTGTCAACCATATGTTGAAACACGCGGTTGAAGGCGTTGAGTTCATTGTTGCCAATACGGATGCGCAAGCGATGAAAGCAATTCCAGCCGATAGAACGCTGCAACTTGGTGGTGATATCACGAAAGGTTTGGGGGCCGGAGCGAACCCTGATGTAGGCCGTAATGCGGCGCTCGAAGACCGCGATGCAATCGCTGAAGTCCTAACAGACACTGATATGGTGTTCATCACTGCAGGCATGGGTGGCGGTACAGGAACAGGTGCTGCTCCGGTTGTTGCTGAAATTGCTCGGGAAATGGGAATCCTCACGGTGGCGATTGTGACCCGCCCGTTTGGTTTTGAGGGGCGTCGCCGCACACATGTCGCTGATCAAGGTATCGCAGCGCTTGAGAAGCATGTGGATTCCCTGATCGTTGTACCGAACGAAAAATTGCTTCCAGTACTGGGTAAGAATGCGTCGCTCATGGCTGCATTTGCCGAAGCGAACAATGTGCTGCAAGGCGCTGTGCGCGGGATTGCAGATCTGATTATTCGTCCAGGCATGATCAACGTCGACTTTGCTGACGTCCGGACAGTGATGAGTGAAATGGGTAAGGCCATGATGGGCACGGGTATCGCTGCAGGTGAAGATCGCGCTGCCAAGGCAGCGGAGATGGCGATCCGATCACCATTACTGGAGGACGTTGATCTATCGGGTGCTCGCGGAATTTTGGTCAATATTACCTCAGGTCCAGATTTCACCTTGGGTGAGTTTGATCAAGTGGGTCATGTGGTTGAACAAATCAGTGATGACAACGCCAATGTGGTTGTCGGTACAGTGATCGATCCTGAAATGAGCGACCAGATTAGCGTAACGGTTGTTGCAACAGGTCTTGGTGGTGCACAAGCACCAAAAACTGTCGTTGATAATGCGCATCTCGAGCGAGCAACTCGGGAGGCTTATAGTCCGACCAGTAGCGGAGCTCCACAGGTTTTGAGAACTCAAGCGGTAGGTAATACCGCACTTGCGCAAGATCTGGTCGAGGAGCGCAACGATGGTCAGGAAATGGAGCGAATTTTGAATATTCCTGCATTCCTGCGTCGTCAGGCGGACTAATGGAGAAAACTCCACGCTTCCGCTCCGATCTGCAGGATGCAACGGAGAAAAGCCTGTTAAACTAGCGGGCTTAGGGAAGGAGAGTTGAATTGATTGCACAGCGAACGCTGAAAAATGTCGTGCGGGCCACAGGAGTGGGCTTACATTCAGGTGACACCGTATACCTCACGTTGAGGCCGGCCCCTGAGAACCATGGCATTCAATTCAAACGAGTGGATTTGGATCCGCCTGAGCTCATCCGGGCGAATGCAGACAGCGTCTCTCAGACGACCCTCTCAACCTGTTTGTCTTCGCCTGACGGTGCTCAGGTTTCCACCGTCGAACATTTGTTATCGGCGTTATCGGGAATGGGTATCGATAACGTCCTCGTTGAGTGCAATGCCCCGGAACTTCCCATTATGGACGGCAGCGCCTCACCGTTCGTCTTTTTGATTCAGTCTGCCGGCGTGCGAGAGCAGACGGCACCGCGCGAGTACATCCGAATCACCCACATTGTTGAAGTTGAGCATGAGGGAAAAGTAGCACGCTTAGAGCCTTTCAATGGGTTTCGTATCACCTTTTCAATCGACTTTGATCACCCAGTTGTCGATCAAGGTGAATGCAAGACGGTGGTTGATATTGATGAGGCTTCGTTCATCCGTGAGGTGAGTCGTGCCAGAACCTTCGGATTCATGCGTGATCTTGATTATTTGAAAGCAAACAACCTGGCCCGCGGTGGTTCAATGGCGAATGCCATCGTCGTCGGTGAGGATCGCATTCTGAATGACGATGGTTTGCGTCAAAACGATGAATTCGTAAAGCACAAGGTCCTTGACGCACTGGGGGATCTGTATTTAGCTGGTCGGCCAATTATCGGTCACTATTCAGGCAACCGAAGCGGGCACGCGTTAAACAATAAGTTGCTTCGTCAGTTGTTCGCAGACCCGAGCAATTATGAGGTGGTTACGTTCGATCGGGCGGCAGACTGCCCGATACCCTTGCAGCCAATTGTTGAAACTGACGTTTAAGCTCATCATCTGTCAGTGTCTCTGCAAATTCTTGAATCGATGAGCCCGCCTTGATGCTGGGCTGAATGGTTTTGGTGACCACCGTATTTTGTTCATGATGTCGAGGTCTGACCCGACATTGAATTCTGCGAATACCACGAAACAGTGGGTCGCTCCGTAAGGCGTCGATGAGACTATACTCCTCGAAACGTAGTCGGGTCGCTAAACCGGCTTGAGCAACGTATAAAGTCAGCAGTCCGGAATTGAGATCTCCCGTTGCGACCTCATGTTTAAGCTCAGTAGGCAGAAGGGATTCGATGATTTGGGCGCGTTTCGCCTGAATCGATGCTTCAAGCTGAAGTGTCTCGAGGTGACTTCCTGATCGATTGATCAAAGTTCTCAGGCTTTTTAGCTGTCCGGGGTCACGCAATTCGCTACAATGCCGTTTTTATTACTACAGACACCATAGGATACGCATGTTAGGGACATTTGTCCGAAAGATCTTCGGCTCCAAAAATGACCGGGAAGTCAAACGGATGCTGAAGCAAGTCACGGCGATCAATCAGCAAGAATCCACCCTTGAATCGTTAAGCAACGAAGAACTTGCGTCGAAGCGCGAGGAATTTCGTGAACGGATCAATGCTGGCGAGACGCTGAACCAAATCCTTCCAGATGCCTTTGCGGTCTGCCGAGAAGTCAGTCGGCGTGCGCTCGGCTTGCGGCATTTTGATGTGCAGATGGTTGGTGGTATGACCCTCCATGAAGGTCGAATTTCTGAAATGCGGACTGGCGAAGGAAAAACGCTGGTCGCCACCTTGCCTGCTTACCTCAACGCAATTGAAGGGAATGGTGTTCATGTCGTAACTGTGAACGAATACCTTGCCAGCCGCGATGCTAACTGGATGCGCCCACTGTACGAAGGACTTGGGCTGACGGTTGGAGTGATAGGCTCTGGACAAAGCCCAGAAGAAAAACGCGAGGCTTATGGCGCTGATATTACCTACGGTACGAATAACGAGTTTGGCTTTGATTATCTAAGAGACAACATGGCCTTTTCGCCGGAAGGCCGAGTGCAGCGAGAGTTGTCGTTCGCGATCGTGGACGAAGTGGATTCAATTTTAATTGATGAAGCACGAACACCCTTGATTATTTCAGGGCCAGCGGATGATCACTCAGAGCGCTATCAAGCAATTAACGCCATTATCCCAAAGCTCACCGAAGCAAAAATGTCAGAAGATGGCGAAGGGTTCGAAGTTGAAGGGCATTACCTACTCGATGAGAAGAACCGCTCGGTTGAATTGACAGAGCTTGGTCATGAACTGATCGAAGCTGAGCTTGCCGAAATGGGCCTGCTTGAGGTGGGTGATAGTCTCTATAACCCTGCAAATCTTGCGTTATTCCACCATGTCAATGCCGGCTTGCGTGCACACACGTTATTTCAGAGAAACGTGCATTACATTATTCAAGATGGCCAGGTGGTGATCGTTGACGAACACACCGGGCGGACCATACCAGGCCGTCGTTGGTCTGAAGGTCTGCATCAGGCGGTTGAGGCGAAAGAAGGCGTCGATATCCAGCCTGAGAGTCAAACATTGGCCTCAACCACATTTCAGAATTACTTCCGTTTGTATGATCGTCTGTCGGGCATGACTGGGACCGCCGATACTGAAGCGTATGAATTCAGACAGATTTATGGTTTGGATGTTGTGGTGATTCCAACCAACGTGCCTGTGAAGCGAATCGACTATAACGATTTGGTTTACATGACAATGGAAGAAAAGTTCGAAGCGATCGTGGCTGATGTGATCGCCGAGCGCGATAAAGGCCGTCCAGTACTTGTTGGTACGGCGTCTGTTGAAGCATCTGAATTACTGTCACAGTTCCTCGACAAAGAAGGCATTCAGCATAATGTGCTGAATGCGAAGCAGCATGAGCGAGAGGCTCGTATTATTGCTGAAGCAGGTCGTCCTGGTGCAGTGACGATTGCGACCAATATGGCCGGTCGCGGTACCGATATTGTTCTCGGAGGTAATTGGCAGGCCGACGTCAACATGCTCGATAGCCCGACTGAAAAGGAGGTCGAGGGGATAAAACGGGTTTGGCAGGAGGCACATGAGAAGGTGTTGTCAGCCGGAGGTCTGCATATTATTGGTTCAGAGCGTCATGAGTCACGTCGGATCGATAATCAGTTGCGCGGACGTTCCGGTCGTCAGGGCGACCCTGGATCCTCTCGCTTTTTCCTGTCACTTGAAGACGACCTCATGCGTATTTTCGCCTCACCGAAAATGCGCTCGATCATGCAAAGTCTTGGCATGCAACGTGGTGAAGCCATCGAGCACAAAATGGTGACCAATGCGATCGAGAAGGCACAGAAGAAGGTTGAGGGTCGTAACTTCGATATGCGCAAGCAGCTATTGGATTACGATGATGTCGCCAACGATCAGCGGACGCAAGTCTACGCGCAGCGCAATGAATTAATGGATACGGACGATTTATCCGATCTCGTTGATGCGATTCGTCGAGACGTGTTCACCTCTGTCGTTGCAACCTATATCCCACCCCAAAGTCTGATTGAGCAGTGGGATATTCCGGGTCTGACCGACGAGTTTGCGACGCAGTTTGGCCTCGAGATGCCAATCCAAACGTGGCTCGATGACGATGAGTCGTTGTATGAAGAGACGCTTCTCGAGAAGATCATCGACGAGGCGGCTCGACGTCATGAGGAAAAGATTGGCATTGTCGGTGAAGACACCATGCGTCGGTTTGAGAAGCAGGTTCTTCTTCAGGTGCTTGATAATCAATGGAAGGATCACTTAGCGGCAATGGATTATTTGCGCCAAGGTATTCACCTCCGCGGTTATGCACAGAAAAATCCGAAGCAGGAATACAAGCGCGAGGCGTTTGAATTGTTCACATCGATGCTCGATCAAATCAAGCGTGAATCAGTGCGCGTTCTGACCGCGGTGCAAGTCCCCACCAAGGAGGAGATAGAGGCACAGGAAGAGGCACGACGACAACAAGCGGTTGAGCGGCTGGCGAAAGCCCAAGCGACCCATGATGCTGTAACATCAAAAGAAGATGGTGCTCCTGACGCAGTCCCAGACAAGCCAATGCCCGCAGTCAGTCACAAAGTTGGGCGAAACGAGCCTTGCCCCTGTGGCAGCGGAAAGAAATACAAGCAATGTCATGGCCGCATCGGTTAATGTGCTATCGCGTGCTCCGTTGTGCAGCGTGAGAGTCAGATGAAATCGTCAGAAGGTGGGTTGCCAGTCCGTGGTGTTCGATTGGGTGCAGTTCGCGCACCTGTCTATGAGAACAAGGATCGCGATGACCTGTTGCTAATGGCTTTTGACGAAGGGTCTGTCGGTGCATGTGTGACGACAGCCAACCAATTTTGTGCAGCTCCTGTGCATCTTTTGAGAGCGCATTTGGTATCGACTCCTCATGTTCGCTACTGGCTACTGAACGCCGGAAACGCGAACGCTGGCACAGGCGAGTCTGGGATGGACGCGTGTCGTCAAACCATCGCTTCGCTAGCGGCGCTTACCAGAACCTCAAGTGATACCGTGTGGCCATTTTCGACCGGCGTGATTGGTGAGCCGCTACCCGTGCAGGCGATTTGTGATGCGATCCCGAAAGCCTATGACACCTGTGACTCGTCTGTCGCTGCGTGGGAACGTGCATCACGTGCCATCATGACCACCGACACACATCCAAAATTACGACACATCCAATGCGAGATTGGTAGTCAAACGGTGACATTGACCGGCATGGCCAAGGGCTCAGGCATGATTCATCCAAACATGGCGACCATGTTTGGTCTGATTGCATCGGATGTTGCGATGACCGCTGAGTGCTTACAAACACTGCTTGGACATGCAGTGAACCACAGTTTTAATTGCGTTACGGTCGATGGTGATACCTCAACAAATGACGCCTGCGCGATTGTTGCGACTCAGATGGCAGGGCACGAAACTATTTGTGATCCGGCGAGTCCTGAAGCACAGATTTTTGCGAGCGCGTTATCGGTACTGGCAGATGACCTTGCCGAAATGTTGGCGCGCGATGGCGAAGGTGCAACCAAATTTGTTCGGGTGATCTGTGAGGCTGCAAGCAGTGACCAAGATGCGCATGCCATTGCAAATACAGTGGCGCTGTCGCCTTTGGTGAAAACAGCGTTAGCCGCATCGGATCCGAATTGGGGTCGGATTGTTGCAGCTGTCGGACGGGCGCCAATTTCGCAGATTGTGATCGATCGTGTGAATGTATGGATTAACGACGTGCAGATCGTCGAAAACGGTGGTCGTCATCCCAATTACACGGAACAAGCAGGTCAGGCGGCAATGAATCCTGTCGATATCGACATCCGGATTTCGATGGGTGTTGGATCAGGGTATTGTCGAGTGATGACCTGCGATCTCACCAAAGAGTATGTTCGGATCAATGCCGAATACCGAACCTGAAATCCAGGTTGCCTGTGCGCTGATCTGGCGTAATGGACAAATCCTTCTCTCAAAACGTCATCAAAGTGCGCATCAAGGTGGTCTCTGGGAATTTCCTGGCGGAAAGTTTGAAACTGGCGAAGATCCAAAATCCTGTTTGAACCGGGAGCTTGAAGAGGAACTCGGGATTCGCATGCAAGATGCAGCGTTTATGTTCCAAATCCCATGGGATTATGGTGATAAAGCAATTCGCCTCTGGGTGTATGAAGTGTTTGTCTTTGAAGGCGAACCTCGAGGTCTTGAGGGTCAAGCGGTGCAATGGTTTTCTGCAGACGCTGTGAAGACACTTCAATTTCCACAAGCGAATGATGCGATCGTTCGTGCGATTGGTTTGCCAAGAATGCTGCGTATCTATGATTCATCACTGATGGTTGAACCAGTGATATGGGGCACACAGACTGAGGATCGGTGTCTCTTGTATTTTCGTGGATTGCCTCCGAGTGTTGAACTTGACACTGCAATTGATGCTGCGCTCAGTTGCGGACATCAGGTGATTCTGACACTGGATCAGCTTCTTTGTTTTCGATCCGGATGTGGTGTGCATTTACGAAAAACTGATCATTTGGCTGATGCGCTCGATCAACTGGATCAACTCAATGACCCTTGGCCAATCACTGCCGGGATTCGTCATGAACGCGATATCGAAAGGCAGCGCATGTGGCCTTCGGATGCGCTTCTGATCTCCCCGGTGCGCGAGACACCAAGTCACGGCGATATGCAGCCCCTCGGGTGGGAGCGGTTTTCACAACTTGCACGCAATGTCGGTGTACCAGCGTATGCGTTGGGTGGTATGACCCGAGAGGATCAATCGATAGTGACTGAGCATGCCGGTTTTGGGGTAGCGGGAATTCGGGGTTTTCAGTGAGTATCGATGTCTGGATCGTTGAATTCAGGAGGGACAGGTTGTCCTGGAATTCGATGCCCCTCGTCGGCCCATTCGCCTAAATCGATCAAGCGGCAACGTTCTGAACAAAACGGGCGAAACGGGTTATCCGCGTGATAACGTGTTTCCTGTTTGCAAGTCGGGCAAGAGACGATATGGCCTTTGTCATCAGTCATGACTCAGTTTCTCGTGTAGGGTTTGGATTTGTTGAGTGAGGGAGTCTAAACCACCGGAGTTATCGATCACAAAGGAGGCGTGAACGAGTCTCGCCTGCCGCGAAATTTGAGCGTCGATGATGTTCTGAATAGTCTCTTTTGACTTTGTATCTCGTTGTATGCCGCGTTTTAGCTGTTCGCTTTTTGGTGCATCAATCACGATGACTCCATCAAGTATCGCGTGCTGATTGGTTTCGATTAAAAGCGGTGAGCACAAAATTCGATATGGCGACCCTGCTTGTTGATCGAGCCATTGATTGACCGCATTGCGAACCAGCGGATGGATGATCCCTTCAACCGTCTTTTTCAGGTGAGCGGATTGATACATGTCTGATCTTAGGCGTGCACGATCCAAACATCCGTCTTGAAAGTATTCTGATCCAATTGCGGTCTCTAATTGTAAAGCTCCGGAAGTCCCCTGAGCGATGACATCACGTGCCAGTTGATCGGTATCAAGGGTTTCGATACCAAGTGCAGCGAATTGCGCGAGCACCGTACTTTTGCCAGAAGCAATACCGCCTGTGAGTCCGTAGACAGGTGTTTTCAAATCAATCTCCTTTATTAAAGGATGACTTTTAGGTACCAACAACACAAGGTGGCCGCTGCTAAATGTGGCCCAAAGTGAATCATTGCTAGTCGTCTGAATCGAGATTCAATCAGTCCTGTCATTGAAGCGATCCAAACAATAGCGGCAATCTCGGGTAGTGAAAAACAAAGACAAAGCGATGTGAGTAACGCGATATCTCCACCACCGAGCGGTATCACATGCCATAAGCGCTGGCTGAGCGTATTGATCAGAGAGAGGGCGGAACCAACACCGAGCGCTGTGATTAAGTGCATTGTCATCTGCATAGGTGCGCTCACAGAGGTGTAGAGCAAAGCGGTGATACCAATGACGCCCGAGATTTTAAATGGCAGTAATCCTGTTCGGTAATCGATCATTGCGCCGGTCAATAAAGCGGCAGTCAGAATCAGTGTCATTGCTTGCCATAAAATCGGTTGATCGATGTTGAATGGTCCGATGGATGTGAGAAGCCACACTGCGACTAGGCTGATGATCTCTTTTGTCGATAGGCGCTTAGGGTAGGCTGATTGGCGTCTGAAGAATCGATACTCAGTCAGCGCGGAATGAGCGATCGAACGCGGTATCTGGGCAGACTTTGTGACGACTAGATAAGCAAGTCAAAGCTTCAGTGAGCGAGGCCTACATCTCGAATGGATCACTGCCAGCCAGTAATGCTGCAGCTGGTTTACCTGCAAAAACTGAAATTACCTCAACCTATGTTGAGAGTGCGAAGGTGAGTAGTGGAGTTATTACAATAGAGCTCCAAGGGACTGAGGTTGCAGCACTGGATGCAGGATCGCTGATTTTTGAACCATCGACATCGAATCAAAACCTCACCTGGACTTGTCGCGCGTCATCATCTGCGCTCAATCAATATGTCCCGGCAGATTGCCGTGTTCCAGCCTAACTTGTAAAACATCGGCTCGCTCCCCACTTTTGAGGGATGGAGCGACTGACTGTTTTATACAATGACCAATGCCCGGTCTGTTCATTTGAGATTGAACATTACCGGGCTTTGTGCGTGAAGCGTGGGATTGATCTGGGGTTTGAAAAGATTTCAGAGAAAGGGCCGATGCTTCAATCCGCAGGCTTATCCGTGACCGATGCAAAGAAGCGGCTCCATGTGCGTACAGTCGATGGGCAAGTGAAAGTCGGTGTCGATGCGTTTCTTGCGCTCTGGGCGCAAATGCCGATCTATCGCGCTTTGGGGCGGTTGGTTGCTATCCCAGGGATCTATCATTTAGCCGTTGTGGTGTATAACCACGTGCTCGCGCCGCTGTTATTTTGGTGGGATAAACGCCGACTACAGTGCGAAGAGAGTGCCTGCCGCTGACGCAACAACCCAACCAATTGCGGTTGCGATCAAGACATCACTCGGATAATGCAATCCGAGAATAATCCGAGACAGCATGATCATCACAGTGATTGGAATTAATAGAAGACCCAACAGCGGAAGCACAGGTAATACGATCAGGGTGATCGTGACTGCGTGCAGTGTGTGACCACTTGGGAAACTGTAGTGATCTAGTGGTGGCGTTTTTGGGTTGATGGCTTCCCATGTTGTGCACGGACGATTGCGTAAGGTTTGTCCCTTGATCAACTTGTATAACCCGAGATTGAACGCACACGCACCGATCAATACAGCCGGAAGATTGCCGGCCTCTGGTGTGGTGAGACCGATGGCGACAAACAGTATGACCCAGACAGGTCCATCACCGAGCTTTGAGAACCATTCAAATGTCCGATGGATCGACGGGGTGTCCGCGAGAGCATTCGCGAGCGTACATAATGGTCTCTCGACCCGGTCGAGGTGACGAAAGAATTGCGTCCAACCTGATGTCTGCATGAGATTCCCCTGATCACTCATGCACCAATGGTATGAAGTGGGGATGACGTCTTTGCGTCGTTTTGATGAACTTTTTATGACACTGCTTGATCAAGAAGTGCTTGCGGCGCGGGCTTCAGCTGCGATGCAAATTGATCAGTACAGCGTTCCCAAGAAAATGTCTCAGCAAACGCGCGACAGGCATTTCGATCAACTTTCAGCGCTTCACGAATCGATTCAGCAAGATCCTCAGAGATCCAGCCGTTTTTTCCATTTTGAATCAAATCAATCGGTCCTGGTGCCGGATATGCGGCAACTGGGACGCCTGACGCCAGTGATTCAAGGATCACAAGACCAAAGGTATCGGTGAGTGACGGGAAAACAAAACAATCGGCATCACGCATACAGGCGGCAAGCTCTTCACCGTGCTTATATCCGACAAATTCGACATCCGGATATTTCGCTTTCAATTCATCAAGCTCAGGGCCTCCGCCAACAACGCGTTTGATTCCCTCACATGGCGTATCTAAGAACGCACCAATGTTTTTTTCTGGTGCGACGCGCCCAACATATAAGAGGATTGGAGTCTTTGGTGTCTCTCGATTAGGGTTGGTTTGAAATAAGTCGAGATCCACGCCGCGGGACCAGCGACCAATATTTGAAAACCCCCACTCAATGAGTTCATTTTCCATGGATTGTGTTGCGACCAACATCCGGTGTGCTGGACCATGGAACCACTTTAAAAAAGCATAAGACCAACTGACAGGAATTGGCACTCGGAGCCTGACATATTCCGGGAACCGTGTGTGATAACTTGTTGTGAATGGCAGACGATTCCTCCGGCACCAGCGTCTGGCGGCCAGCCCAAGAGGGCCCTCTGTGGCGATATGGACCGCGTCGGGCTTGAGTGCGGTGAGACGCTGTTTCACTGACCGTGCTGCAAATAGTGCAAGACGTATCTCAGGATAGGTCGGGCAGGGAACCGAGCGATACCCTTCGGGGCTAATCACTTCAACGCGATGACCACGGTGTTCAAGTTCTTGTTTGGTTCTGGAGAGCGTCCTTACGACTCCGTTGACTTGCGGAAACC
Source organism: gamma proteobacterium HIMB30 (assembly GCA_000227525.2). GTDB lineage: Bacteria > Pseudomonadota > Gammaproteobacteria > Pseudomonadales > Litorivicinaceae > HIMB30. The sequence continues at coordinate 171,254 of AGIG01000007.1, read as the reverse complement.
AGGCATCTGTCACAATCGCAATTGTATTTGGAATCGTCATATCAATCCTCATTGGTTGCTCTCTTATATGACGCTTGTATTGCATTTGTATGACATTGAACGTCACTGTTTTTGTTTGACTGACAAGCCAGCGAGCTGTTAACAAAACTGTCATCAATCGTTCATCGAAGTGTCTTTTAGGATTCTTACACTGCGCGAAACTGGCAAGGAAACGATGCATGGTGACCGCAGAACTCAATCGAAGCCAAGGCTTCTCAGTTCGTTTAGCAAGTACTCAGGAAGAAGTTGAAAAAACACAGCGTCTTCGGTACGACGTGTTTGCTCGAGAAATGGGTGCTCAAGTCCACACGACCAAGCCAGGTGTTGAGTCGGATGATTTTGACCCTCATTGCGATCATTTGTTGGTCGAAGAACTTGAAACTGGTCGCATCGTCGCTTCGACGCGACTGCTCAGAAAAAATAACGCCAAAACCATTGGACGGTTTTACTCGGAATCCGAATTTTCAGCCAGCTTCATTGGTCGCCTGGATGGTGAGGTGGTCGAACTGGGCCGTACCTGCGTGCATATCGATTTCCGCTCAGGTGGCGGCATCATGTTGTTATGGAGCGGTATCGCACAACTGATGAAACGTTGGGAGATCGATTATTTGCTCGGTTGTGCGAGCGTGCCCTGTCGTGACGATGGACAGCTCGTACACACGCTCATGAGTAGTCTCCGGACGAAACACTTAAGTCCTGTGGGACTTCGAGCAGAACCTCGGGTTCCCGTGGTGACTCCGATGGGCAGCGAGGTGGATGGTGCGATTATGCCGCCTCTGTTAAAAGCGTATTTACGGTTGGGCGCATGGATTTGCGGAGAGCCGAGCTTGGATGAAGAATTTGGTGTTGCGGATTTGATGGTGCTTTTGGATATGCGTGAATTAAATCATCGGTATTTCAGACATTTCCTTGGTCGTGAGTCGAAAGTTGCTGATCAAGTCGGCAAGCCACAAGAGGTTGCAATCACCGCATGAAATGTACTCGTATTCTCCTTCACATGCTCCGCGGTCTGTGGACATTAAAGCGACTCGAGAAGCGCAAAGACCTACGCTTGACGCGTCGCAAAGTGCAGTTGTGGCATCGAAAAGCGTTGCACCTCTTTGGTCTTGAAAGAGTCCTCGTTGGCGATATTCCCAAAGGACCTTGTTTGATTGTGTCGAACCATTTGTCCTGGATCGACATCCTGATGATTGGGTCAATGATGAATGTGCGCTTCCTTTCCAAGGCAGAGGTCGCAAGTTGGCCAATCGTTGGGAAATTAGCCAAAGGTGCTGGGACATTATTTGTTTACCGTGGTGACCGACAATCTGCTGAGATCGCGTTGAATGATATTGAAACTGCGTTGAAACAAGGTGATCAGGTGGTGGTTTTCCCAGAAGGAACATCCACTCGTGGGCCGATGCCGATTAAATTTCGGAGCCGCTTGATTGAAGCTGCGCGTCGCGCTGGTGTTCCTATCGTACCGATGGCGCTCAGTTATCATGGACCCGGTAAAGCGTTTGCCTCATATGCGGGCGATGATGATTTTGTGTCTCACATGACGCGGTTGTGTCAGGCGCCTTTTATTCGTGGTCGCGTTGCCATTGGTTCGGCTATTGCGCCGACTGATGCGGCAGCTGTGATTGCGCGAGAGGCACAATCGAATGTCGAATCAATGCTCGAACTTGTCGTGTGTGACGACCGTCAATCGATCGCGACGAGTCAAAGCATTGATCTAGCGACCACGTCGAACTGAGATTTGACCAACCGACTCGCCGCGGGCCGTCTCAATCACAGGTTGGCTGGAAGCCTTTGGTAGACGGTTGACTAAGTCGTCCTCACCAATTGCCCGGAGTAACTCAACGACGAGCGCTTCTTGTCCTCGCAGTGAGCCGTCTTCGCATTTTAGAGCAAACCCGATTTGGCGATCAGCAATGGCTCCAAGATAGACTCCCTCAGCGCCCATCTTGACTTGCAAGCGTCCTTGTCCTGCCTCAAGAAGCTGGGTGTCTAATCGATCTGAGCCGGCAACCATGAATGGTGCACTCGCTTGTGCGTTACGCAGTCTGCGAGAGGCCTCATTGAATTCATCGGAAAAGCGCTCAGCGCCAAGCTTCGCGAATCCCAGTGCCATGATATCCAGTGGCAGTGCATAGGTTGGTACAGAGCAGCCATCAGACGCGTAATCGAGTGCATTCGCATCGATCCCAAAAATCAGGCTCATATGCTCTCGGATCCTGGCTTGAAGCGGGTGGTCGTATGCGGTGTACCCATTCGTTTGCCAGCCAACATGTTGACAGACCGATAGCATGCCTGTGTGTTTCCCAGAGCAACAGTGATGAAGTTGGGTTGCCGTGACATGATCATGACTCAACTTTAAGCGGACAGGCTCAGTAAAGGGGAGCGTGATTCCGCACTCTAGATCATCGACATCGAGATTTAGCTGAGTCAGCCATTGATTCACCAGAGTGACGTGTTCGTGTTCGCCGTTATGGGATGCGCAGGCGATTGCCAGGTGCTCGTCAGATAGACAAAGCGCGTCGGCCGCTCCACTCAAAACCAGTTCAAGCGCCTGGATCCATTTCGCCGCAGAGCGCGGGAAGGTCTCCCGTTTGAGATCACCAAAAGCCAGTATGGTTTCTCCATCTGCATTGACCACAATGCCGTGACCGAGAGATGAGCTTTCAACGCGCTGCCCGCGTGATATTTCGACAATCCAAGGATCCATGTTCACACCATCATTGACTGAGAGATAAGAATTACCGAGTTGGTGTGGTTAACGCAAGCGGCTTTGTCGACTAAAACTGGGTCGCAAGAACTCCATCTGATCTGCTCGAATTCGATGCGAGTTGATCAGCGCCAAATACTCTGCGTGATTTGGCGTGTACGGCAACGCCAGCAATTCCATATTTGTTTCATCAAGCAATTTATTGCCTTTGAACTGATTGCAGCGACGGCATGCAGAGACGACATTCATCCAAGTGTCTTCCCCGCCTTTCGAAATGGGAACAACATGGTCTCGCGTGAGGTGACGATCTTCGTTTGGTTTACCGCAATACAGGCAGAGGTGTTGGTCGCGGCGGAACAGGGAGGTGTTGGTCAGGTTTGGGATCCGGCTTGCGAGATCAAACACTCGACCTTCACAAGCCATGATCGAGTGCAGGACAAGTGTCGACTGCATACCTGTCAGTCTCGATCGTCCACCTCTGACGGTCATACACGGTGAGCCGAGCGTCCATGCGACCATCCCACGCGCCTGTAGGGTCACAGCATCTTCCCAGTTCAACCATTCGACTGGGGAGCCAGCAATATTTAAACGCAGGATCCTTTCGTGCATGAGCGCTCCTTTGCTCAAAAGCTACATGTTTTTTATGACAATTCAACCCTCATTGAGAGATCAATTGCTCGAATGTCTTTAGTCAGTGTACCAAGGGAAATTCGATCAACACCAGTTGTGCCAATTGCACTGAGATTCTCTTCAGTGATACCACCGGACGCCTCTAACTCAATGTGCTGAAGTCCAGCATTCGCCCGTTGTTGAACGGCTTCTTTTAGTGCGTTGATGTCAAAATTATCAAGCATGATGATGTCCGGTTGAGCGTTGAATGCTTCCTCGAGTTCCACAAAGGTTTCGACCTCGACCTGGACTTTGATCGTTGGATGCATCTGACGCGCTGCTTGGATCGCTTGGGTGATGCTTCCAGCCGATGCGATATGATTCTCTTTGATTAATATTTGATCAAATAAACCAATCCTGTGATTGTTGCCACCACCGACTTTGACTGCATATTTTTGTGCATCACGCAGACCAGGAATGGTCTTACGTGTATCGAAAACCCGAGCTGGAGTTCCCTTGACAAGCATCGCTAAGTCTCGTGTTCGCGAGGCAACTGCAGAGAGCATTTGGATAAAATTAAGGGCTATGCGTTCACCGGTTAACAGCGCCCGGGCAGGCCCTGTGAATCTGGCGAGCTGAGTGTTTGCCTCAATATGATCGCCCTCCCTCACCAGCCAATCGATACCAACCCGGGAGTCGAGTTGTCTGAAGACCTCCTCCGCATAAGGGATTCCAGCGATCACCATAGGATCTCGTGTCAGCAGTGATGCGTGTCCATCGGCGTCTGCTGGAATGAGATCCGCGGTCACATCACCGGTCCGTATATCTTCGTCAAGCGCCCGGCGCACGTCGGCCGCAACAGTCGTTGGAACTTGGATCATCAGGGCATTCCGAGTGGGCGGCCACCATCAAGCGGAAGAACTGACCCTGTGGTGTAGCGATTCGATTGGAGATAGCAAATGGCTTCGATCGCGACATCAAATCCGGGGACGATTTTTAACGCGCTTTTAGCAACCGTCCGCTCGCGATATGCCGCGTCATCTTCATCACGAAATTCAAGGAGTGCCGGACACAATGCATTGACTCGAATATCCGGTGCATATTTTTTTGCCTGGCTTTTGGTGAGATTCAGCATCGCACTCTTGGAAGCCGCGTAGGCCATGTGTTGATCGCTCCCACGGTTGGCGACATGATCAGAGAGATGAATCACCGATGGATTATCTGAACCAAGCAGCGCAGGTACCAGCATTTCTGTCAGTACCATGGGAGCGCCCACATGAACGCGCATCATCAGAGCGAGATGATCGAGATTCTGACGTCCACCAGGATCTGTGAACCAACTCGATGCGTTATGTACGATCGAATTGAGTACGGGACATTTGTCTTGCAGCTCTTGAGCTGCTGCATAGACCCCATCATCGGTGGAGAAATCGGCTTGTATACAGAGAGCTCCCAGATCAGTCAGTTGCTCGATTTGTGGTCGTGGACTCCGATACGTGATCACAACTGATTGCCCGTGATTCAAATAATAGTTGGCAAGCGCAAAGCCTAAGCGCGTTGCGCCACCAGTGATGAGTATTGGGTCAGTCATGCTGTGAGGTTATCCGGTCGAATAGGATCCTCCATTTGAAAGAAGGCGTGCGACAGTTGCAAGGGGGACGGCCAATAATTTCGCTCTTGACGCCAATGCAGCTCTGCTTCCTTACACAACGCGTCGAATGCTTGGTTGTATGGATGGTGGGGATCCATTGGATCCCCACCATTCATTTGATCAAGTCCAAGTTCGTGTTGGCGACGCGTAAACCAGGCTAACAACACCTGATATTCACGAGCGTGACGAGCCACATTTTCAGGTTCGGTAACAATTGTGTACATCAGAGCGCATTCATTTTTGGACCCAGTGGAATCCTCCGAACAGAGTCAGTCATCCAACTGTCCTGATAGTTGCCACCACTTTGTTTTGAAAGAGACCAAAGATATCCCGCGACCTCACCGTTGGAACCAACGACCATAATGGGAATCGATGCGGTATTGTTTCCGGCAAACTCGGGTTCCCCCAGTGTGCGACGGGTATGGTTGATCAGTGGGGCATATGCCGGTTGCTCAACGATTGCTTTGAAATGCCAAAATGGACCCGTCGATCGCTTATTCGAGGGGCTAGCAAATTCAAATGCCTGTTGTAGCCCGGCGTCAGGGCTCGGACTGTCATTATTTGCCATGCTTCCGAGCACAATTTCGACCACGTCTTTGGGGGATAACTCAGGGGACGGAGTCTTGTCGTAGCCAAAAGCGACCGACGTCACTCCAAGGGATAAAACGATTAGCCAACGCATAATCTACCTCCGCTTTTTTTAAAGACATGGGGATTAATTTGTTGGAGGCAATACATCGTTGTTGACGATTGCAAAACAGCGCGCATCTTTCGGTTGAAAGCGAGGGCCTCCTGAAAACGCAGTAAATGCAGGCAGTAGAAGAAGCCGTTGATGTTTGATGGCAAAGCAGGGACAACTCAGACGGTCAGATGCCGCTTTGAACTCAACCTGTGGATGGATGTGACCGGCAATGCGATAGGCTGAGTCATCATCAGGATGGTGAGCCAATTCAATTCCACGCCAAAGGGTTGGCTCAGGATGAATTGCAAACCCTAGCGCGTCAGCAAAGGATTCGGCTTGTCTATCGTGATTACCGAGAATGACGTTGAGCTCGACCTGCAACGGATCGAGCACGTCGTGCCAGCGATCCATTTGAGCGTTGGTGATTGATTGTGGCTGATGAAATAAGTCGCCGAGCACCCAAACGGTGGTCACCTGTGTGTCCTTGATTGCTTCGATCAGTCGATCCAAATCAGACACTTCACTGGCTGCAGGAATCGGAATTCCAGCCTGTCTGAAGTGTGCGCCTTTTCCAAGATGCAGATCACTCAAAAATAACGTGTCACTTGTTTTGTGCCAAAGTGTGCGATCGGCTCTCGCGATGAACTCCAAATCACCAAATTCAAGATGCTGCATCGAAACTCCGAGTGAACCGGTCGAGCCGTGTGGCAATTGTCTCGGTCGACAGCCTCGAACTCAATCGATCGATCACAAGTGGTAGAGCGAGTGGTGACGGTTGTGCGATCTGCTTGACTCGGATCGGTTGTTTTTCGAGCACGCAAAGTGTTTCTGAAAGCCTCTCAACATCGAATTCATCCCGCAATACATCATCTTTGGCTTGTCGGAGTAATACGTGTTCTGGATCGTATTGACACAATACGTCATATAACAAACCCGCAGATGTTTGCAGCATCCGTAAGGATTTCTGACGGCCCGGATAACCTTCAAAAATCAATCCGGAGATACGGGCGGTTGCGCGGAATTGACGTCGGACCAGCTCTGACAAGTTCAGTGCTTGCTCAAGATCTTGGTCGATATTGTCGTGTTGCACAATCGATGACCATCGATCAGTGCAGATCTCAAGCGGCTGAGGCTCGGGACTCAGAAGCTCGATACCATAGTCATTCACGGTGACCGTTAATGTTGCAGGGGTTAATTTTGCGATTCTGCTGGCAATCAGCGGTCCGAGTGCTTGATGAACGAGCCAGCCAGCGAATGGATAAATACACAAGTGGTAGCCGTCGCGTGACTTGAAGCGCTCGCCAATCGCAACATCGAGTTTTGGACAACTGCTGATCTGAGCTTGAATCGTTGCCGTGTGTTGCAGCGCTTCGGCCAACCAGTATCCATTTTGGATTCGAGTCGATAACGGCGTGGTTCTTTCAAAATCGGACACAACCCGAGTGGCGAGCGTTTCAGAGAGTGGCAGCCGACCTCCTGTCCAGCGTGGGACCTCACTGGCTTTGCGGGAACCAGCCGGTTTGACAACCAGTTCACCATCCGAAAAGCGAACCATTTCCAGGCGTTTACCCGAAAACCGGAAGACGTCGCCCGGTTGAAGTCGGCCTGCAAATGATTCTTCGACCTCGCCCAGACTTCCACCACGTCGCATTTTGACCCGCACGTGTGCATGCGCCACGATGGTTCCAATACTCATCCGGTGCCGTCTGGCAGCTTGATTGGAGACGAGTATCAATCGGCCGTCGTCGCGTTCGACGAGTCGACGGTATTCTGGGTATTCTTTGAGTGAATCTGATCCTCGAAGAAGTACCGTTAAGAGTCGATCAAACAGATCTCGTGTGAGATGTCGATAGGCCCAGGATTTCGTAACTTCCTGAAACATCTCATCCGGGTGCCAAGGGGCCTGCAATGCCATCGTGACGAGATGTTGGATTAACACATCGAGACAATGTTCGGGTGGTCGAATCGGTTCGAGCGCGCCAGTATCGAGGGCATCCGCAAGTGCTGCATATTCATTCAAGTGCAGACGATTGGTCGGTACGAGGAGTACGTCAGTTCCTTCTCCAGGCCGATGACTTGCGCGACCTGCGCGTTGAATTAAACGGCTGACTGAACGTGGTGAACCAATCTGAATAATCTGTTCGACCGCCTGAAAGTCGACGCCGAGATCCAGTGCACTGGTCGCGACAACACAGTCGATGGAGCCCGTTTTCAATTGGGTTTCAACGTCCTGGCGGATAGCGCTCGCGAGTGATCCGTGATGCAGCGCAATGGATAAATCCATCCGCACGATACTGAGGGCTTGGAACCATTGCTCTGCTTGATTACGTGTATTGGTGAACAACAGTGTCGTTCGACCTTGAGTCAGTGTCTGACTGACTGGTTTGAGCAGGCTGAGACCCAGATGACCGGCCCATGGGAGTCTGGCATCCTCGGTTGATTCGGCAATTGTGAGCGTCACCGTTCGATCAATATCCGCTTGCGTGAGCTGCCCTGTCCATCCGTCAGGAAGTAATACCTGAAGTGCCACTTTGGGATCTTTCAGTGTTGCAGAGACTCCCGTAATTGTGACCCGTCTGCTTAACTTCACGAGACGCTGTAAACAGAGACTCATTTGGACACCACGTTTCGTCGCCATGAGGTCATGCCATTCATCGACAACGATTGATTCTAGCTCTGCAAATAAGTCGTGTGATTTTGGAGATGATAAAATGACTGAGAGTGATTCTGGCGTCGTCATCAATACCTGTGGATGTGTTCTGAATAGGCTCGCGCGATCTTTAGCAGACGTGTCACCATTGCGGGCCAAGACCCGAATGTCGGTACCTGCCAGCGGATCTTTGAGCGCTAATTCGAGATCTTTGGTCATCGCCCGTAGCGGTGTCACGTAGAGCAGCCGAAGTCCTTTGGAGTCGGGCGCTGCCAAAAGGCGATCAATCATCGCACCGGTTGCAGCGAGGGTTTTACCGGAGCCGGTTGGGCATTGGATCAGTTGATGTATGCCTGCTGCGGATTGTGTCCAGGCTTCAATTTGGAATGGGAATGGTTGAAACCCTTTCGTTTCAAAGTAGCGCTTGATGTGTTCAAACGGCATGAGCGTCGCTCATCAATGCTTCGAAATGCGTTAAGTGATCAGCATCCTTGGGCCCAACATCTTGTCGCCAGCGTAATATCCTCGGAAACCTCAGCGCGATACCGCTTTTGTGCCGGGTTGAACGCGCAATCCCCTCAAACCCAATCTCAAACACGTGAAATGCTTCAACTTGTCGTACTGGACCAAATTTTTGCAGCGTGTGTTTTCGAATCCATTGGTCCATGTCTTTTAACTCGGCGTCCGTCAGGCCTGAGTATGCTTTAGCCACAGGGACCAGTTCGTTATCCTGATTCCAGCAGGCCAGAGTGTAGTCGCTGTGTAGGCTTGCTCTGCGTCCATGTCCTGCTTGGGCATAAATCAACACACAGTCTGCAGTCATTGGGTCAAGTTTCCATTTCCACCAATGACCTGCTTTTCGACCACCGACATAGCAACTTTGCTTACCTTTGATCATGACTCCTTCGGCGCCTTTTCCTCGAGCTTCCTCGCGCATGGAGTGAATGGTTTCGGTGCACATCGGATCAATTGTCAGACTTTGACTGACCGAGATCTTGCTTAAAGCAGCCTTGCGAGCGATGAGTGGATGACCTCGCAGATCCTCACCGTCGAGTCTTAACAGATCATAGGCTTTAAAAAATGCCGGGTGAGTTTTGAGTAGCGTTTGCGTGATGCGCTTCCGATTCAATCGTGTTTGGAGATCGTTGAAGGTTTGCAGGTGCTCGGTCGTCCCCGCGAGAATTTCGCCATCGAGAATGATTTGTGAAGGCAGTGTTGTAGCGACTTCGACGATGTCTGGAAATTGCTCAGTGATGTCCTGGTCACCACGTGACCAGAGTCTGATGGTTTCATGCGTTTTGATTAATTGGGCGCGGATCCCATCCCATTTATATTCCACCAACACGTCTGTTGGGTTAAGCGCAGATATCTCGGACTCAGACATGGGATTGGCAAGAAGAAATGGTAATGGTTTTGCATCAAGTTCATCCTGAGTAACAGGTGCTTTGAGTCGGTCTAACCAATCTGGATCAGGAGAGAAGTCACCCATCAACCGTTCCTCGATGACCGCACGGTCCATATCAATGGCACGCGCAATTGCTTCATGGACCAATCCTTTACTCACACCAACTCGAAACCCTCCTGACGACAGTTTTAAAAACAGAAAAGCTTCATCTCGTGACAGGGTATTGAGCAATGAAGGAAGCTCCGAAATCAGGACCTCGGGTTTTTGCTGAGATAATGCATGTTGGCGCTGTCGCCATTGGTCGAGAATCGGTTGATCTGTTTGCGAGACCGCGTCTTGGTTAGCAAATAGGATTGCCAGGGTCTCCGACAGATCGCCAACCGCCGCGTAGCATTCATCAAACAACCAGCTCTCGTCAGTAAATGCCTGATATGCCGCTTGCTTGAGCAGGCTTGGTTTCAGTTGCTTACGGTCACGGCGACCTGTGAGCGCCTCGACAGCCAGTGCGCTTTCAAGCGGATCAGCTGCCTGGATAAATTCAACGAGTCCATTCCGTTTCGCATTGGTTGACTGACTGGTATCCAGAATCTGAAACAGCTGGACGAAATTCATTGATCGGCACCTTGTTCGATTCCGAACGCCGTTTCTAAGCGATCAGCTGCGACTCCCATGTGGTCGTTCAAAAAGCGGGTGAGCACGCGTGTTTCACCATGTGTTGCATAAATCTGTCTGGCTTCACTCTGTTGGACGGTCTGAATCAAGCTCTGCCAGTCTGCATGGTCACTGATCACAAACCCGTGATTAATGGCCGATCTTCGGCGGACACCACGGACTTGCATCCATCCGGATGCCATGGCGAGTTCGGTCGGATGAAAACGTTTCAGAAACGATGATTCAGCCACTTGTGGGGGCGCAATGATAAGGTCAGTCGAAACACCTTTGTCGGATTCGCTTGCGCGCTGCCAAGGACACAGCGCAACGCCCTGTTTCTCATATTCGAGATTTAAATTTGCAACGGCACCATGAACTTGGACGGATCGATCAGACCGCTGTCGAATTTCTGCCATGATCCGCTGTGCTTTACCAAGCGAATAGCACAGCAGAACAGGGGTTCTTTGATTTCGAATGTGATGGTCCCACCAGCGAAACATGTGTTCCATCACTTGATCCATCGAAGGCCAGCGATAAATCGGTAGTGCAAACGTCGCCTCTGTAATGAGGACATCGCAGTGAATCGGCTCGAATCTCTGGCATGTTGGGTCCGGGTCCCGTTTGTAGTCGCCGGTAATCACCCACACAGCATCGCCATCGTCAATGCGAATCTGAGCTGAACCCAGCACATGGCCTGCTGGATGAAAACTGATTTGCACATCACCAAGCACGAAAGGTTCGCCGTATGGGTGGGCATCAATCCTCTGCGGACCCAGCCGCTTCTCGAGCAATCCCTCACCTCCAAGGGCACAGTGATAGTGCTTTGATCCAGCGCGCGCATGATCGGCGTGAGCATGTGTGATTAGAGCGCAGTCAACCGGACGCCAAGGATCGATATGCGCCGCCGCTTTTGGGCAGTACAGTCCCTGAGGTGTCCTGATGATCAAGGGGTCACGGTGGCGGCTTTTTTTCGATACCATGGTGTCTTTATTACGTGATGAAGCGAAATTACGCCCCATGTTCAGACCATTCCATGTCGTCTTTGTCGTCCTGGTAGCGCTCAGTATTACTGAGATTGCCTCTGCACGCGAGAAAACTGGGTTGGTTTTATCCGGTGGGGGTGCGCGTGGGTTTGCGCATGTCGCTGTTCTTGAAGCATTGGAAGCCAATCAGGTGCGAATTGACTACATCGCTGGAACATCGATGGGAGCAGTCGTTGGTGCGCTGTATGCATCGGGCTTAACTGCATCAGAAGTTCGCGACAAATTGTTGTCGGTGGACTGGGATTCCACGTTGCGTGACGTGACTGATCGAAATGAGCGAAGTTTTCGAAATAAAAGTTTTGAAGGCCGTAATTTCTTAGGTCTCGACTTGGGTGTCGCGCCGGGTGATGTACGATTGCCTTTGGCGGCGCTTCGCGGTCAAAAACTGGCGCTTGCACTTAATTCGCTGACTCTCGAGACAGCGACTGTGACTGATTTTGATTCCTTCGCGATTCCATTTCGAGCGATGGCGACAGACTTGGCGACGGGGGATGCTGTGGTGTTGGATCGGGGATCGCTCGCGACCGCACTTCGAGCGTCCATGGCTGTTCCAGTCGTTTATTCGCCTGTCGAAATCGATGGTCGACTCTACGTGGATGGCGGTGTGGCCAATAACCTCCCGGTGGATGTGGCGCGTGATATGGGTGCAGATCGGGTCATTGTGGTTGATACCTCGTCACTGCGATACTCAACCAATGAGTTGACCTCGGTTGTAACAGTGGTTGATCAGTTGACTAACCTGCTGACCCGCCGAAACACCGAGGCGCAACTCGAAAACCTGACCGATCAAGATGTACTGATTGAGATTTTTCCTGAGGGTATCGGAACAGCAGATTTCAGTAAGGCTGAGGATGCGCTGGCCATTGGTCGAAAGTCGCTCGCAGCGGTACCTGATGTGTTTGCAGCATTTCGAGATGACACAGCGTCCTACCAAGCTTGGAATGCGGGGCGTTTAAATCGAAGCGAGCCACCCACACTGGCATTCGTTGAGGTAATCAGCGATGCACCAAGAACCTCCAGTAAAACCATTGCCAATCGATTAACGGTTCGACCAGGGCAGCCGCTCGATAATGAACGATTGCGATCTGATCTTGGAAAAATCTACGCCCTCGAGACAATTGATCAAGTCGAGGTATCTGTTGTTGAGAGAGAGGATCAAGTGGGTCTTTCGCTCGAGACCAAAGAGAAAGCATGGGGGCCTGACTATCTGGATCTCGGATTCACGCTCGAGGACAGTTTGGATGGGCGTGCTTCTTATAATCTTAACGGCGTGGTTCGGGCCACGAATATTAATCCGCTTGGGGGTGAATGGCGGACTGAATTAACCCTCGGTGATAAGACCCGGGTGACCTCTGAACTCTACCAACCCATTGATTACGGGTCGGATTGGTTCGTTTCTGCAATTGTTGGATTCGTCCGCGAGGATCGCGCGTTGTATGAAGAAGGAACGCTGACATCGACCTACTCGACAGAGACACGCGAGTATGGCTTTGATGCTGGCTATTCGCTCGATACCCGTGGCGAATTCCGGCTCGGCTTCCGTCAGGCTGATATCAAAAATAATAAATTATTGGGTGCGGATTCTTTGAGCACGAAGGTCGATGATTCGCGTTACTTTGCGCGCGCTGGCTTTGATACGCTCGATTCATTGGGATTTCCAACAGAAGGAGTTCGCGTCCTCGGAGAGTATTCGATTTATGATGCAAAACTGGGGGCGACACGCCAATATGATGGGCTAACCCTTGACGTGTTGTATCCCTTCTACCACCGAAACGGTAGGACCCTCATTGGGCAAGGATATTTTGGTTATTTATTCGAAACAGCCGTAACCGACGTCACGCCGCGTTACAGCTTGGGTGGCTTTACACGTCTATCAGGCTACAGCCCGAATGAGATTTCAGGCCGTCACGCCGGTCTGATATCGTTCATGGGCTATCAGCGCTTGAATGAGCGTGCGGTCATTCCGGTCGATCAACCACTATTCATCGGATTCTCGCTTGAGGCTGGAAATGTCTTCCAAGACCGAGATGAAATTCGTTGGGGAAATACACTCTCTGGTGGTTCTGTATTTGTTGGTGCAGATACCGCGGTCGGTCCAGGATATCTCTCTTTCGGACGGACAGAAGGTGGCCGTCAATCAGTAACACTGTCCGTTGGACGCCCGTTTGCGGAGCGTGATTGATGCGATTTAAACGTCAATTGTATGCATCAAAATCACCAGAGGAGACATTGCGTCTGATCGCTGACTTCCGGAATTTGAAAGCATGGGATGACTCAGTACAGTCAGTCGTGGCCCGTGATGATATTTTTGCTCAGGGATCACAATATGATGTTCGCGTCGTGTTCAGCGGTAATCCGATCGATATGGTTTACACCGTTACTGTTTATGAGCCAGGCGTATGCGCCGTCTTAACTGGCGTTGCACCGAAAGCGACTGCTATCGATCGGGTTGAGGTCGCAGCCACCGAGCAAGGGACTCGGGTCGATTATGTCGCAGAGATTCAACTCGCATTTCCCTACAACTTGCTTGACCCGCTCTTAGCCATTGGATTCAAGAAAACAGTTGACCACGCGGTCGCAGGCTTAAGTCGATTCTTGTCCGCGTAGGACTGCTCGACTAATGAGTGCCTGAAACCAGCTGTCTGGCAACAGTTTTCGCAATAACAACAGGCTACCACTGTGCTTTCCTGCGTGATATCTCAGCGTATGCTTGGTGTCGAATAAGGCGTTGACAATCACTGGGGCGATCTCTGTTGGTGGCGTTGCCGTTGTGCCTTCTCGCATTGACTGAGCAAGCCATGAGAGGCCGTTGACATGGTAGGGGCTCGTCTCTCCTGACATTTGCATGCCATGAGTCGCGAAGTTGGTTTGGGTGAATCCTGGCTCGATGATTTTGATTTGGATATCTGAATCGCGACATTCGTACCAAAGCGCCTCATAGGAAGCCTCCAGCGCATGTTTGGTTGCGTTGTAGTAGCCAAAGTAGGGGAATGCCATCCGTCCACCGATCGATGTGTTGACCATTAATCTGCCGCGACCGCGTTGCCTGAAATGCTCCATTGCGCGTCGCGTAATCGCCATGGTTCCGAAGTAATTGGCTTCGAATTGTTGTCGTATGGCTTCGTCTGACGCTGATTCGATGGGTGCAATCAGGCCAAAGCCCGCGTTGTTAAAAACAGCATCGATCGGTTTGTCCCAAACAGGGCCCTGACAAAACGCGTTCACACTTTCAGGATCACTCAGGTCTAGAGTGAACCATTCAACTGAACTCTGCCCCGACTGAACCGAGCGCGACGTGCAGATGACCTCATGTCCCTGTTTGATTAACTGTTCTGCAACGGCTTGACCGATACCCGCCGAGCCACCCGTGACGAGAACGCGAGCCAATTTTAGATTCCACAGTGGCCGAGGCCACGCTTGTCGAGATAATGTTGGTGATAGTCTTCAGCGATCCAGAACGTATCTGCTGATTCAATGGTCGTTGCAATGGGTTGGCGGTAGTCGCCGGATTGGTTGAGTTGATTGATCATCTGTTGCGCTTCAATCCGTTGCGCGTCGGTTTGCGGGAAAATTGCAGTTCGATATTGGGTGCCAACATCCGGTCCCTGCCGATTCACTTGCGTTGGGTCATGCCATTCAAAAAAGCGCGACATGAGGGTAGAGAAGTCAATTTGTGTTGGATCGTATTCAATTTCGACCACTTCGGCATGACCAGTCTGACCCGTGCAAACGGAGCGATAATCGGGAGATTGCAATGCACCACCCATATATCCAACCGCTGTCTTTGTTACTCCTGTTAATTTGGAAAAGCGCTGCTGGACACCCCAGAAGCACCCGGCTGCGAAATAGGCTTTGGCCATGACTTCACCTCAATTACCACGACTGACTGACAAATCCGCAAGCCCGATGAGCCCATCTTTAAAGGCTGAGTCAGGTAGTATTTCAAGTGCCTGCTTGGCCTTTTTGACAGCGGATAACGCACGTTCTTTGGTATAGGTAAGTCCGCTTGTTCTGGTTACAATTGCCGCCACGTCGGAAAATCGATCACGATCCCCAAAAGTAATCGCTTGCGTAATGAGATCGGACTCCTCTTTGGAGGCCTCTGTCAGGGCTCTAATTAACGGAAGCGTACATTTTCCATCCGCCAGATCATCACCCAAATTCTTGCCAAGATCGTCTGAGTCTCCAGCGTAGTCGAGGTAGTCATCGATTAGCTGAAACGCGAATCCCAGTTCCAGCCCATAGGTTTTGAGTGCGCCGATCACCTCATCTGGCTGATCCGTTGCAAGACCCGCACAGGCTGCAGCGGCCTCAAAAAGTACAGCAGTTTTCCGTGTGATGACTTGATCATATTCCGCCTCAGAGACATCCGCACGATGCTGGTTTTTCAGCTGCCATACCTCACCTTCAGAAATTTGATTGGTTGTATCGGCGAGGAGTTTGAGCACGTCGAGCCGTCCAACCGAAACCATCATCTGGAACGCGCGCGAGTACACAAAGTCGCCGACCAAAATACTGGCGCTGTTGCCAAATATTGCGTTTGCGCTGGGTTGCCCACGCCGCGCGTCTGAGCTATCGACGACATCGTCGTGGAATAGTGTCGCGGTGTGGAGACATTCAATCGAGGCTGCGAGCGGAATGTGATGCTCATTTTGAGTGTTGAGTGCGCGTGCCGTCATTAACGTCACGAGAGGCCGAACTCGTTTTCCCCCTGACTGAATCAAATATTGGCTCACCTGTTCAATGAGATCGATATCCGATCCGAGTTGAGAAATCAGTAAGTCGTTTAATGCATCAAAATCTGGTCGGATCAGATCAATGAGTTGGTCAGCAGTCGGCATGAATTCGTCCGGTATTAATCGAGGCTGTATTCTAACGATTATTCGGTTGAGAAAAAGAGAAATTAAAACTTGTCATCTGCCAAGGAACTCCCTATTATTACGCGCCTTTCGGGTGGCATAAGCCACCGTGATTTGAAAACGGAGTGAGAACATGTACGCGGTCATTGAAACAGGCGGCAAACAGCATCGCGTTGTCGAGGGCGAGCTTATCAAGGTCGAGAAAATCGAAGCCGAGACCGGTTCGACCATCGATTTTGATCGTGTACTGATGGTCGGAGAAGGTGAATCAATCAAAGTCGGCACACCCGTCGTAGACGGTGCGAAAGTGTCAGCAGAGGTGGTTCAGCATGGCCGTGGTGATAAAGTGACAATCGTGAAGTTCAAGCGTCGCAAGCACCACATGAAGCGCCAGGGACACCGTCAGTGGTTTACTGAAATTAAGATCACAGCGATCAACGGTTAAGGTAGGAGACAAAAATGGCTCACAAGAAAGCTGGTGGTAGTACCCGTAACGGACGCGATTCAGAGAGTAAACGCCTTGGTGTGAAGAAGTTCGGTGGTCAACAAGTGTTGGCTGGTAACATTCTTGTGCGCCAGCGTGGAACACAGTTCCATCCGGGAGTGAACGTCGGATGTGGCACAGACTACACGCTCTTCGCAAAAGCGGACGGCGAAGTGAAGTTTGAAGTGAAGGGGCCACACAAGCGCCGCTTCGTCAGTGTTGTGCCTTCTGCTTAAGTAAGCGCATCACTGATCAAAAAGCCCCGCTTGTGCGGGGCTTTTGCGTTTTGGACGACCCATGAAATTTGTAGATGAAGCGTTAATCACAGTCGAAGCTGGAAAGGGCGGATCAGGATGCCTTAGCTTCCGTCGTGAAAAATACATCCCAAAAGGCGGACCAGATGGTGGTGACGGTGGCCACGGTGGTTCTGTCATCCTTCTGGCCGACGAGAATCTAAATACGCTCATTGATTATCGCTTTCAACCACGCTATCGCGCTGACAACGGCCGCCCGGGTGCAGGTCGTAATAAAACAGGTGCTGGTGGGAGCGATCTGGTTTTAAAAGTTCCGGTTGGGACGACAGTCTACAATGATGAAACCAATACACTGATCGGTGAGGTTGTTGCAGATGGCGACGTGATGACGGTGGCTGAGGGTGGCCGTGGCGGTTTGGGTAATACGCGATTTAAATCCTCAACCAACCGCGCCCCTCGTCGAACCACGCCCGGGAACCCAGGTGAGGCGTTTAAACTGCGACTTGAGCTACGATTGCTGGCTGATGTTGGACTGGTTGGTCTGCCAAATGCAGGTAAATCAACACTAATTAGTCAGTTATCTGCCGCCAAACCGAAAATTGCAGACTATCCATTCACGACACTCGCACCACAGCTGGGTGTTGTGTCGCTGGCGCCACATCGCAATTTTGTCATTGCAGATATCCCTGGATTAATTTCTGGCGCTGCGGATGGTGCTGGTCTTGGTACCCGATTTTTAAAACACCTCACCAGAACGCGGATTTTATTGCACTTGGTGGATGTCGCCCCGGTTGATGAAAAGGATCCGGTGGAAGTTGTCGAACTGATCGCCGATGAGCTCGAGCAATTCAGTCCATCGCTCGCGGCTCGAGAACGCTGGTTGGTTCTGAATAAAGTCGATTTGGTGGATGCCGACGAGCGTGACGAGTTTGTTGCGGCATTGAAAGATGCCTTCAATTGGCCACATCCTGTGCATTTAATTTCTGGTGTCACAGGCGAAGGATGTGAGCTGCTCGCTTATCATTTGATGAGTCGTCTTGAAGAACTAGCGATCGAGCGGCGTGAAGATCCAGATGCCGAGCAAGCCGAGCGCGCTTGGCTGGATCAAATGGCAGAAGAAGCGCATGAGCGGATTGCTGAGCTTCGTGAAACACGACGTATGCAGCGAAAAGGAGTCGACGCGGAAGATGAAGATAATGATGATGACGACGATGATCACGAGATGGAGGTCATTGTAGTTCGTGACTGAACGCAGCAAACTCAAATCCGGTAAGCGCTGGGTCGTTAAAATCGGTAGCGCATTATTGACCAACGACGGCCAGGGCCTTGATGTGTCGAGAATGCAGGCGTGGGTCCAACAAATGTCTGCGTTGATCGATGACGGTGTCGAATTGTGTTTGGTCTCATCTGGGGCGATCGCAGTGGGACTGAAGACGCTTAAGATTAATCAGCGCCCGCAAGAGCTCCCCATGTTACAGGCGGCTGCTGCGATTGGGCAGATGGGTTTGGTCCAGGCCTGGCAGAGCTGTTTTTCAGCCTGTGGTCGCGAGACAGCGCAAGTATTACTCACCCATGAAGAACTTGCTGACCGTAAACGGTATCTCAATGCACGTGATACGCTGAAAACGTTAAGTCAATTCGGTGTGATTCCAGTCGTGAACGAAAATGATACGGTTGCGACTGATGAAATTCGATTCGGCGATAATGACTCGCTTGGCGCTCTAGCGACCAACCTGCTCGAAGCAGATGTGTTAATCATCCTGACTGATCAAGATGGGTTCTTTGATAAAGACCCGCGCTTCCATTCGGATGCGCAGTTGATTCCAGAAGCGCGCGCCTTGGATGATCGCCTGTTGGGTATGGCTGGGAAAGACGGGGGTGCGTTAGGTCGTGGAGGCATGTACACCAAAATCATGGCTGCTCAGCAAGCTGCTCGTTCAGGTGCGATGACTGTGATCGCCAATGGTCGGATCGAGGGTGTGCTTGAGCAATTACGTGCTGGTGAGTCGGTCGGCTCATTGTTGTATCCAGATTTAAAACCGCAGGCTGCACGAAAGCGTTGGCTGGCGTCACATAAACAAACGCGAGGCGTTCTTGTGGTTGATGCTGGAGCGGCGGATGCTCTGAAAGCAAAGGGTCGAAGCTTGTTGCCTGTGGGCGTGACTGAAGTAAGAGGTGTGTTTGATCGCGGCGATATCGTCGCAATCGAGACCACAGGTGGAGAGCGACTCGCGACCGGTCTGGTCAATTATGGATCCACCCAAGCGCTCGAAATGTTTGGAAAAACAACAAAGCAACTGAACGAAAATCAGTTGCTCATGGAAGGTGATGCACTAGTGCACCGAGACAATATGGCGCTGATCTAATTCAGCACCGATGTCGGCATTAAGACGCGATTGCCTTAATCTTTGCGTTCAGGCGACTCTTAATGCGAGCACACTTGTTCTTCTTGTAGATGCCTTTGGTCACCATGCTATCAAGAATTGGCGTGGTTTCACGGAAAGCATCCGTCGCAGCTTGTTGCTCACCGGTCGCAATTGCTGCCAGTGTTTTCTTAACATATGTACGAGCCCGTGAACGCAGGCTGGCGTTATGATTACGACGGACATCCGCCTGCTTCGCGCGCTTACGCGCTTGGGGACTATTTGCCACCGGGGTTGCTCCCTTACACTAAACTTCAAACCAGTTGAAATAACTGGAAATTCAAGGCGCGGGAAGATACCGAATATGGAGTCAGAGGTCAAGGAAAGTAAAGCGTGACGACAGAAAAGATGGTTCGGTCTGGCATAACAGTCGGCGGTTGGACGCTCGGGTCTCGCGTGCTCGGGTTGGTACGAGATATCGTTCTAGCGAACTCAGTCGGTGCCTCTGCTGGCGCTGACGCGTTTTTTGTTGCGTTTAAGATTCCAAATTTTCTTCGTCGTCTTTTCGGTGAAGGTGCTTTTGCACAGGCGTTTGTTCCTGTGTTTTCAGAAACACGCGAAAAAGATGGTGAAGCATCAGTCAAACGCTTAATTGATCAGGTCGCCGGGCGCTTTGGCCTCATCCTGGTGGCGATTAGCATCCTCGGTGTGCTTCTGGCACCGTGGATTGCGATGTTGTTTGCACCTGGATTTTCTGATGATCCAGGGAAGCTCGCGCTGACTGCTGATCTTTTACGCTGGACGTTCCCTTATCTTGGATTTATTTGCTTTGTCGCCTTTGCTGGCGGCATCTTAAATAGCGTAGGTCGATTTGCTGTACCGGCAGCGACTCCTATTTTTCTTAATCTGTCGCTGATTGGCAGTGCACTGTTTTTGGTACCGCTGGTTTCACCATCGGTCATGGGGCTCGCGATCGGTGTTGCGATCGCTGGTTTGATTCAGCTTCTCATCCAGATACCGCCACTGATCGCAGCGGGGTTACTGCCGAAACCGTCCTTGCAAGCAGATCATCCGGGTGTTTCAAAAATCTTGAAGTTGATGGTACCCGCGCTGTTTGGTGTTTCCGTGAGTCAGATCAATTTGTTACTGGATACAGTGTTGGCATCGTTGTTGGTCTCTGGGTCAGTTTCTTGGCTTTACTACTCAGACCGCCTGATGGAGCTACCGCTTGGTGTCATTGCGATCGCTGTCTCCACCGTCATTCTTCCGAAGCTGTCACGTGAGTTTGCGCAAGATGACCTCAATGCATCACGGCAAACGCAAAGCTGGGCCATTTGGGTGGTTCTGGTCTTAGGGCTTCCGTGCGCAGCAGCGCTCGCTGTATTTGCCGAGCTGATTCTGTCGACCTTATTCCAGTACGGTGCGATGACTGTCACCGATATCGAAGCATCTGCATTGTCATTGATGGCCTATGCTGCAGGTCTGCCGGCATTCATGATGATTAAGGTACTCGCGCCCCATTACTTTGCGCACCAAGATACCAAGACGCCAGTGAAAATCGGGTTAATTGCGATGACCGCAAATATGGGATTCAACCTGATTCTTGTGTGGTCGTTAGATCATGTGGGCTTAGCGCTTGCAACATCCCTCTCTGCCTGGGTGAATGCGATGTTGTTGCTGCGTGGTCTGCACCAGCGCGGCTGGTATGAAATTCGGGGCCTCCCATGGAAATCTGCGCTTCAAGTTGGACTTGCATTGTTGCTGATGGTTCAGGTGGGTTGGTGGGCACCGACGGCTGCTGTACTTTCCGATTATACGATCATGGAACGGATTGGTTGGACCGCACTTCTGCTGATTGTTTCTGGACTTTTGTATCTGGTGACTCTGAGGCTGACAGGGATCCGGTATACTTCCTTGCTTGTCCCACCATCAGCCCGTTAATGTGATGCAGTTTGTTTTTGGTCGACATACCGAGTTTCGGTCACCACATGTTTTAACCATCGGTAATTTCGATGGGGTGCATGTGGGGCATCAGCGTGTCATTCAGCAAGCCCAGCAGGTTGCCAAACAGTTACAGCTGCCGCTGACCGTGTTGTTGTTTGAGCCACAGCCAAAGGAATACTTTGCAGATCGTATTGGTCGGGTGGCACCCGCACGATTGATGAATCTCAAAACCAAAGTGACTGCCCTGAGTGCCTTGGGTGTTGATTGCACCTGGTGTCTCAAATTTTCCGATATTCGCCCGATGTCGGCAGAAACGTTTGTGAGTCAGTTGGTTGCTGCGAAGCAAGTGAGACATTTGGTTGTCGGTGATGATTTTCGGTTTGGCTGTGACCGCCAGGGTGACTACAACTACCTCGTTGCTGCGGGTGAGCGCTCTGGTTTTACGGTTGAGCAGTCGGATACTCACCGAGTGGGTGATGAGCGGGTTTCGTCGTCACGGATACGGGATTTGTTGAAGACCCATGATTTCGATGGCGCATCACAATTGCTCGGTCGACAATATGCGCTCTGTGGACGGGTGTGTTACGGACAACAATTGGGGCGGAAAATTGGATTCCCGACTGCTAACATAGCGCTATCCAACGCACCGCCGTTGCATGGTGTGTTTGGTAGCACGGTTGAGCTTCCAGAAGGACGGGTCGTTACAGGGGTCGCCAACATCGGTTCACGCCCAACCGTCTCTGGCCAAAAGGTCAGCTTGGAAGTGCATTTGCACGAGTTTACTGGGGAGTTGTATGGTCGCACCCTGATCGTGACTCCGCGGGTATTTATTCGCGCTGAACAAAAATTCGAAAGCATCGATGCGTTGACCGCACAAATTCAGGTCGATAACGCAAAGGCTTTGGAATTACTGAGCGTATTAACTGGATCTGAAACTGAATGACTGATTACAAACAGACACTGAATCTTCCTGACACTGAGTTTCCTATGCGCGGAAACTTGGCGAAACGTGAGCCTGACATGATTGCGTCATGGATTGCGGACGATTGGTATCAGCAGATCCGCGACGCGCAGGCGAATCGAGAAAAGACCTTTATTCTGCATGACGGCCCTCCGTACGCCAATGGTGATATTCATATCGGTCACGCGGTGAATAAAGTGTTGAAAGACATTATTGTCAAAGCCAAAGGACTGGCGGGATATAACTCGCCCTATGTTCCAGGCTGGGACTGTCACGGGTTGCCCATCGAACACAAGGTCGAAACGACGATTGGTAAAATCGGAGATCAATTTCAATCCGCGAGTGAGTTCAGAAATGCCTGCCGAGACTACGCAGCCTCTCAAATCGAGCGACAGAAAGTTGACTTTCAGCGTCTTGGTATCTTGGGTGATTGGGATAATCCCTACCTGACGATGAATTACAACGTCGAGGCAGATATCGTTCGATCATTGGGACGAATTATCAACAACGGTCATTTCCACCAAGGCGCAAAGCCTGTGTATTGGTGTATGGATTGCGAAAGTGCGTTGGCTGAAGCTGAAGTCGAGTATCAGGACCGTCAGACTTGGACCGTTGATGTCGCCTTTCCAATTCAAAACACTAATCAAATCGAAAGCGCCTTTGGCGTGTCATCAGATGTCGCTTCAAACGCCTCGATGGCGATTTGGACAACCACGCCTTGGACCCTTCCAGCGAACCAATTTGTCGCAGTGAACGCTGAGCTCCCATATGTGCTCGCGCGGTTTACAAAGGATGGCGCAAGCTGGACCTTGGTTTTAGCTGAGGGACGTCTGGAGGCGTTGTCAGCGCGTTATGGTATCGATAAATTTACAATCCTCGGTCACACCACGGGCGCCACACTCGCTGGAATTCAATGTGAAGCACCATGGGATGAGCGGATTGTTCCTGTGATTACCGGCGAGCATGTGACGCTCGAAGCAGGTACCGGTGCTGTTCACTCGGCGCCTGCCTATGGTCTTGAAGATTTTAATGAAGCCAAAGCGCTCGATATTGAATTATTGACACCAGTGCGTGATGACGGAACGTTTGCTGATTCAGTGTCTGTCGTTGCAGGCCTGCATGTTGAAAAAGCCGGACCGGTGATTGCAGAGTACCTCGCAGACAAGGGTCGTTTGGTTCATCGAGCAAAGCTTGAACACTCCTACCCACATTGTTGGCGGCACAAAACACCGGTGATTTATCGAGCGACCCCTCAATGGTTTATTCGTATGCAAGGTGAGGGGCTTCTCGAGACGGCTCGAGAAGCAGTCGATTCAAAAATCTCATTCACACCGAACTGGGGTAAGAATCGCCTCGCTGCGATGCTCCAGGACCGGCCTGACTGGTGTATTTCACGGCAACGTAATTGGGGTGTCCCAATCACTGTGTTCGTGCATAAAGAGACGAGTCAG
Source organism: gamma proteobacterium HIMB30 (assembly GCA_000227525.2). Taxonomy (GTDB): domain Bacteria; phylum Pseudomonadota; class Gammaproteobacteria; order Pseudomonadales; family Litorivicinaceae; genus HIMB30. Next base: position 147,501 of record AGIG01000007.1, on the reverse strand, counting down.
TTGCATCCTGAGACAGAAGCACTGTTTGAAAAAATCGCGGCAAAAATTGAACAAGGCGGGATTAATGCTTGGTTTGATCTCGAACCGAGCGAGTTACTTGGTGATGATGCTGCGGATTACCGTAAGGTCACGGATGTGCTGGATGTTTGGTTTGATTCCGGAACAACCCATGCATCAGTGCTCGGGCGTCGTGATGGTCTTCGCTTCCCTGCAGATTTATACCTTGAAGGGTCTGATCAGCACCGAGGCTGGTTCCAGTCATCGCTTCTGACCTCTGTTGCGATTCATGGTCGCGCGCCTTATGAGGGCCTGCTAACCCATGGGTTTACTGTGGATCAAGACGGCCGAAAAATGTCGAAGTCGCTCGGTAATGTGATTCCACCGCAGGATGTGATGAATACCTTGGGTGCTGATATTTTGCGATTGTGGATTGCGTCAACTGACTTCACAAAAGAAATGACAGTCAGTCACGAGATCCTCAACCGAACATCAGATACCTATCGCCGTATCCGCAACACATCGCGATTCTTGTTGGCGAATATGGCTGGCTTCAATCCAGAAACTGATCAGGTCGCCATGGATGACTTGGTGTCACTGGATGCTGAAATGATCCGCCGTACGGCAGCGCTTTCGGAAAAGATTGTGACTCACTACGAGTGTTATGAATTTTCTGAAGTGACCCAAGCATTACACCACTTCTGTGTGGATGATCTCGGGGGGTTCTATCTCGATATCATCAAAGATCGCCAATACACACTGAAAGCAGATAGCCATGCCCGGAGAAGTTGTCAGACGGCGATATACTGGATTACCGATGCGCTCGTTCGTTGGATGGCGCCGATCTTATCGTTTACAGCGCAAGAAATTTGGGAAGTCATGCCTGGGACTCGGCCGCACCAATTTGTGTTTGCGATGACTGAGGCAGAGCTTCCTCAAGCAAGTGGTCGTGCAACGGTGGATTGGTCGTTAATCCAGTCAGCCAAAGAATTGGTCAATAAGGCGATTGAAGCGGCCCGAAATGATGGGTTGGTGAAGGGTTCGTTATCGGCTGAGGTCGCGTTGTATGCTGAAGGCCCAGTGTTTGATGCCCTAGCCACCTTGGGTGACGAATTACGGTTTGTCACGATTACATCCGAAGTGACCTTACACCGATTGTCGGATGCACCCAGCCCAGCAGTCTCTGATCCTGCATTCTCGCAATTGTCGGTTGTGGTCTCCGCGACTTCATCGGAGAAATGTGAGCGCTGTTGGCATCATCGCCCGGATGTCGGCACTATGAACGAGCACCCTACTCTGTGCACGCGTTGTGTCGATAATGTTGAAGGTTCAGGCGAAGAGCGAACATTTGCATGAGGCTTGATTTTGCACTGGTGATTGGGACGATTTTCCTGGTCGACCAGTGCACCAAGCTACTGGCATCGACCTACCTGAACTATGCTGAGCCGGTGAACTTGCTTCCGTTTTTTTCTTTCACGCTTTTACACAATACTGGTGCTGCGTTTAGCTTTTTGGCAGAGGCAGGTGGGTGGCAACAATGGCTGTTTCTGGTTTTGGCGGTGGGTGTGTCTGCATATTCACTGTGGTCGTTGCGCGATCCAGAGTTATGTCAATGGATGCAAGCAGGCTTCGTGCTCTTGATTCCTGGCGCGATTGGAAACGCGATCGATCGTGTGGCTTTTGGCTATGTGGTGGATTTTTTGCACTTTCATTGGGGACATTGGTCGTTCCCGGCCTTTAATGTTGCCGACACAAGCATTACGTTAGCAGCAGGCTGTTTATTAATCGGATGGTATTTAGATGCTCGACATCGGCCCAAATTGCAAAGTTGAACTGCATTTCTCTCTGAAACTTGCAGATACCGGCGAACTCGTGGATTCAACATTTGAAAAAAAGCCCACTGAATTGGTGATTGGCGATGGTAATTTACCTGCCGCTTTCGAAGCGGTGATTCATGGCATGAGAGCAGGTGAGCGGAAAATCGAACGCATTGAACCCAAAGACGGGTTTGGTCAGCATAATCCATCCAATGTGCAGCGAATTCCGAAAGATCAGTTCGACCCATCGGTTGAATTATCGGAAGGTCTGGTGGTGAGTTTTCAGGATAAAGCCAAATCCGAGTTGCCGGGTGTCGTCTCGACAATCGATGACACGATGGTGACCGTTGACTTTAATCACCCTCTCGCGGGTCGTGATCTTGAGTTTGAGGTCGAGATTTTGTCCGTTGTTCCATCGGAGACACACTGATGCACGTGACGCTTGCGAATCCTCGTGGTTTTTGTGCTGGTGTTGATCGAGCGATCGACATCGTGAATCGAGCGCTCGAGGTTTTTGGGACGCCGGTCTATGTCCGTCATGAAGTGGTCCACAACAAAACGGTCGTTGACGACTTGAAGGCGCGGGGTGCTATTTTTGTTGATGAACTCGATGAAGTCCCGGATGACACTATTGTCATTTTCTCTGCCCATGGGGTGTCGCGTGCGGTCCAAGACGAGGCCGCGCGGCGTCAACTGAAAGTATTTGACGCAACCTGTCCTTTGGTCACCAAAGTGCATATGGAAGTGATTAAATTCTCCAAAGAGGGGCGAGAGTGCATCTTGATTGGTCACGCAGGGCATCCGGAGGTTGAAGGGACGATGGGTCAGTTTGATACCTCAAATGGTGGAACGATCAAGCTGGTCGAAGATGAAGATGGTGCGCGGACAGTTCAGATCGATGATCCGACAACTGCATCATTTGTGACACAAACGACACTGTCGATGGATGATACCGCGCGGATCATTGATATCTTGCGTGAGCGGTTTCCGGAGATTCAAGGACCGCGGAAGGACGATATCTGTTACGCCACTCAAAACCGTCAGGATGCCGTCAAGCGTTTGGCGGTTGCACACGATCTTGTGTTAGTGGTGGGTTCCCCGAACTCATCGAATTCCAACCGTCTGAGAGAGCTTGCGGTGCGTTTGGGCTCGCAGTCCTATCTCATTGATGGTCCCGAACAGATTGATCCGGCTTGGGTTCAGGCAGCCACTGCCATTGCGGTCACGGCGGGCGCTTCAGCACCTGAAAATATCGTGCGTGCAGTGTGCGCGCGATTGGAAGAACTGGGCGCTGAGACAATCTCGCAGGAGCCCGGTGTTGACGAGTCAATTCAATTTTCACTGCCGAAGGAATTGAGGCTTCACTCGGTGGACTAGCACCGAAGTTCAATCGCCTGCTTGTTTCGTTTTGCTCTGCTGTACTACCCACACGGAGGTGGTATGCGCGGATTTGCTTTATCTGAGAGCCTGATGGCTCTGTCCATCGTCAGTCTTTTATTCGTTGTGATGTTGAGTCGAGGGCCTGATCTAGAGGCTCGCGAGGCTGAGCGTCGCACTGAGGCGTTCATGTATGACGCGGCTTCAGCTGCTTTGAGCCTCAGTCAGACGTTGCAACAAACAGGTGCTTGGACACTCTATGATTAAGGTGAGATCGTCGCCTTACCGACTGAGCAATTTCAATCGCTGCATTACCTGCTTATACAACAACCTAAGATGTCATATCGTCTCGAGCTCCAGGTGACGGCGGTATCTGCCGATCAATTCTCGAGCGCAGTTCAGTTGTATCGGGACAATGACTTGTTATCTGGTGAGGAGGTGACATGGTCAAGCAACAAGGCCTCCTAGCAGAGACTTTGGTGGGTATTGCAGTTGGTCTCGGTGTCATTGTGATTTTGCTTTCGCTCTGGGTATCTGACAGTTCGAGACGGACACATGAAATTGAAGGCATGCTTGAGCGGTCAGATCTCGATGCTGCAACTTTTTATCTTCCGCTTGTGACTGTTCCAGCGCATGTCATTTCAATCGTTTCTCAGGATCAACTGAAACAAACAATCGGTTCGTCTCAAGTCCAGCCAACATCCGCTCATGCACTGAAACTGACGCATCCATTTTCAACAACACATCTCTACCTCGGTTTTAGTGAAAGACAGCAAAAATCTGCGCTTTGGGTGCACAAGGATCAGTTTGGAAATACAGCAAATGACGCGTTGTTGGACGCGGCTGGTGACTTGAATTTGGAGATCTCAGACGATGTGGTGTGCCTTGGTCTCACCAATCCCCAATGGATTTTCTGTCACAACCGGTTACCTGGACAAACACATGAGTAGTAGAGGTGGGTCAGCACTGATTGCCACGTTAATAGTGCTTGCTGCGCTTGGGTTTTTATGGGTTGGCGATTTTGCACTGCGTCTGACTGAAGATATCGCGCAAGCACGTGTGATTGGCCTCGAACGTAAGCATCTTGCTGCCTCAGAAAAAGAGTGGGAGGCATTTCGTGAGGCGACAGCGAGCGGAAATATGAGTGAGTGGCAAACCATTGAGTACGTGATCCCCGACGGGGTTTCTGAGCGCGTGGTGAGACTCCGCGTTGCTTTGGTCGATGGTCAATGGATTGTAAAGGATCGACAAGTCATATGGCGAGCGAACGTGGTTTCTCATTAATCGAAACACTGGTTGCGATGGCAATTGCAGCGATTTTAGTGGGTGCTGGATCGCAACTATTGACAACGACTTCTGAACGTTCCAGAAGGCTTTACTATCAGAGTGAGTTGATGCACCAAATGGAAACGCTAAAACGTGTTTATCGCCGAGTCCGAGAATTCCCAGATCAACTCGAGAGTCCATATGACTATCGACTCACCCTCCAATCCTGTGGGGTTGACTGTCGGATCTTACGATTGACGCCTGAGCGCCCGCATCCATGCGTGTATTGGGAGTTGAGTCATGATGGGTAGTTGTATGCTGGACAGGAGGGCTGCTGGCCCGTATCAGCAGTTCGCAGGCTCACCGGTGACGCGAGTTCTTCCGAGACTTGATACTGTGACCACCCAATCCACGATCTTCCCGCACAATCGAACTTGGCCTGGGCTCACGGATCCATCTGAATAAGCTTCCAGCTGATTTCCCGAAAACGACCGTATTTGCATTGGTCGTTGGGTCATCGGCATTTGGATGACCTGAGTGGTCTTTGTGGTGATCGCCATCGCCATTGACGCTCGGATTGTTGCTCTCAGCATCGCTGTCTCTTGTTTTGATGATGCGCTATCGAGTGGCGTGGACCAGGTCGAGATCATTTGTGATGTGAGGATCATACTGATCGAGAGCGCAGCGAGTAATGAAATCATTTGCATGGGTAGAGTGTAGTTCGTTCTGACGAAATCGTTTGTGCATGCGATAATTTAGGCATGGTGCAAACAACGATTTCCCCGTGTGACGTATTGATCATTGGCGCAGGTGTCATGGGTATGCTGTCTGCTTTGGAATTGGCTGAAGCGGGTCAGGATGTTGTGATCCTTGATAAAGGTCAGGCAGGACTTGAGGCTTCCTGGGCTGGCGGGGGAATTATTTCACCCCTTTATCCGTGGCGTTATTCCCCACCGATTACCGCGTTAGCGACTTGGTCTCAGAATGCCTTTCCTGATTTGATTGCAGAGCTCCGCGATTCCACAGGGATTGACCCAGAACGCCTGGCAAACGGGATGTTGGTGACAGCAACCAACGAACGCGAGCAGGCGCTTGCTTGGGGTGCGGGTGTATCGCGTGCGGTTATCGAAATTACGGATGATGAGGCCCAAGCGTTAGAACCTCAGGTCGTTCTTGATGAAACGCCTTTATGGATGCCTCGTGTATCGAGTGTGCGTACTCCACGCATGGGTCAGGCATTGAGACAGATGTGTCTCAATCATCCACAGATTCAACTCTGTGAACATTATGAAGCACAGGTGTCCGGCTCTCTGTCATCGCCTGTGGTCTCAAGTCATGGTCAGCGAGTTGTGGCGAATCGAATGGTACTCACAACGGGGGCGTGGACCGGGGATCTGCTGTCAGGATTGAATTTCAGGTGTCCGATCAAGCCGATGAAAGGCCAAATGCTGTTGTTTAGCCCATGTCGACTTGTTAATCGTGTGGTTTTAGCCAATGGTCGCTACGCGATTCCGAGGGCAGACGGACGGATTGTCTTTGGCTCGACGCTTGAGGATGTGGGTTTTCAAAGAACACCGGATCGTGATGCGTTCGAATCATTGTATGCATCAGCACTCGCTATGATTCCTATGCTCAAAGACGTTGACCTGGAAGCTCAGTGGGCTGGCTTTCGGCCAGGCTCGCCTGAGGGAATGCCGTGGATCGGTGCAATGTCAGAGAAGTTATGGGTAAATTCGGGACACTTTAGAAATGGTGTAGTCTTGAGTCCTGCATCCAGCCGTCTATTATGCGATCTGATGTTGGATCGAACGCCGATCGTTGATCCTTTACCCTATCAACCCCGGAACACACTATGACGCGGACTTCTTGTATTCGACTGCTCCAAATGGATGCTGTTGTTGGTGACTTTGACGCGAACCTGCAAAAACTCACGGATGCCGCCGAAACTGCGCGTCAGGATGGTGTGTCAGTTTTGATCGCACCCGAACTTGCGCTGACCGGCTATCCACCGGAGGACCTGTTATTACGTCCGGCGTTGATCGATAAATTGACTGCATCTGAATCTCGATTGTGCGAAATCAGCCGTGGTTTGACGCTAATGGTTGGCGCGCCGAGCGAGCGCGTACGTGAATCGAGTGCTTGGGATCTTGGTAACAATAGTGCGCGTCCCGCTTCACTCTGGAATAGCCTGATCGTCTACACCGATGGGGTCCGGGTGACGACCTATCACAAACAGTCACTGCCCAACTATCAGGTCTTCGATGAGCGACGCTATTTTGTGGCTGGTTCTGAGCCTCAGATATGCGATGTTGATGGGATGCGGATTGGTCTTCTGGTGTGCGAAGACGTTTGGGTTCCAGAGATTGTGGAAGCAACTTGCAAGCTTGGGGTTGATTGTATCGTCGTCGTGAATGCATCACCTTTTGCAGAAAATAAAGTGGTTGAGCGGCACGAACACCTGAAACATCGTGCACGTATGAATCGGGTACCGATCGCTTATGTGAATTTGGTCGGTGGGCAAGATGAGCTCATTTTTGATGGTGGTTCCTTTGCCGTGAATCGAGAAGGCCAGATTATTGCTCAGGCTCATTTTTTTACTGATGACGCGCTAGATCTCGTCTGGGATGGGTCAGACTTCACAGGGGATCGTTTGGAAAGCGTGCCATCGTCTGATTGGATGCTGTATCAAGCACTTGTGACTGGGGTCCGGGATTACTTTAAGAAGACAGGCTTCAAAAAAGCGGTTCTTGGATTATCCGGAGGAATCGACTCAGCGTTGACGCTAGCGGTCGCCGCAGATGCACTCGGTGCAGAAAACGTTCACGCGGTGATGATGCCGTATGTGTATACCGCTGATATCAGTTTGACAGATGCGGAGCGACAGGCTCAAATCTTGGGATGCGAATTCTCGATTGTTTCCATTGAACCGATGGTCCGTGAATTCATGCAGACGTTAACGCCCTTTTTCGAAGGACACCCAGCCGATACGACAGAGGAAAATTTGCAAAGTCGCTGTCGAGGTGTGCTGCTGATGGCGCTCTCGAACAAAACTGGTGCTTTGGTTTTAACAACCGGTAACAAGAGTGAAATGGCTGTCGGCTACGCGACGCTTTATGGCGATATGGCTGGTGGGTATGCGGTTTTGAAAGATGTTTGGAAAACTCGAGTCTATGATCTTGCAAGATTTGTGAATCGAGATGGTGAAGTGATTCCCGAGCGCGTGATTGTTCGACCACCGTCTGCTGAGTTGGCTCCTGGCCAAGAAGACTCGGATAGCCTGCCACCCTATGATCGGCTCGATACGATGTTGTCGCTTTACATCGAATCGGATTTATCGCCTCAGGAAATTATTGAATCGGGATTTGATTCCATTGAGGTGAAGCGTATGTGTCGCCTTGTTGATATCAATGAATACAAGCGTCGACAGTCTGCTGTCGGACCGCGTGTGACTGTTCGCGGATTTGGTCGCGACCGGAGATATCCGATCGCGAACCGGTGGTCTTTCTAGAAGAAAACCTCGTCGACAACCCGAGGTGCGTCAACGGCCGGGGCGTCCTCTGCAGGGCGAAGCGTTGCCTGTGGACGACGACTTGTATCCAGACGACGTGACTGACTGAAGGCCGCAAGTCGGTCTGCGAGGTCGCCACCACTACCCATAAATCCGAGAGTCAGGATACTGGTGAGCGTTTCTCCTTCCTCGTATAACACCCCTGCCGCAAGTCGCTGATTACCACGCTCACCTGCGACGTATTCAGGATAGTTTTCAGAGAGTACAAATAAGGCGTCCTGTGATTCGAGTGGGAGACCCAGTGCCTCAAATGCGAGATGCATCACGATCAAAGCATCGATCACAGCAGGGGTCGATGGATAGCCCTCAACCACCTGACGTGCGCGGTTGGCGGCCGCTAAGTAAGCGCCTTTTCTGATGTAGTAGCGTGACACATTGACTTCATATTCGGCGAGCTGATTACGCACATAAATCAGGCGGAGCGTGGCATCCTCTGTGAATTCACTGTCTGGATAGCGTTCAAGCAATTGTTTGAAATCATCGATGGCATCGCGTGCACCACCGATATCGCGTCCTGTCTCATCACCTGGTAGGTAACGCGATACCATTGAGTCATTGGACGCGTAAGAGGATAGGCCTTTCATGTACTGCGCATAGTCTGCTTCGGGATGATCTGGATTGAGGCGGATAAATCGATCTGCAGTGAGTCGAGCCAGTTCATACTTCGATGATTTGAAATAGGCGTAGACCAGATCCAATTGTGTTCCGTCCGCGTATTGGCCGAATGGGAAGCGACGATCAAGTTCCTCAAGTGAGGTGATCGCTTCAAGATATCGGCTACCGTCCATGTGTCCTTGTGCTTCTTCCCAAAGCTGCCGCTCGCTTTTCAGGTTGGCTTCTGGATCGAACAGTGAACAGGCGGTGAGTACAACAGAAATGAGCAGGAAGCTAAGGGTCCGGGTTATCATGGAATTCCTTGTTTCGATGAATCGATAAATGACTGATCGGCAATATACCAAAACACATATTCAAGCACAGATTCAGGTTCCTTTGGAGGAATCCGGCTCTCGGATCGATCAGGTTCTGGCCCGCTTGATGCCAGATTACTCACGCGCCCGACTCACACAATGGCTGACTGACGGGCAGATTTTAGTCGATGGTGCTCGATTAAAGCCAAAAAATAAGGTGCTTGGCGGCGAACAAATCGTGATCGATGCAGAACTTGAGGCGCAAACTGATTGGTCGGCCGAAGACATCCCTCTTGATCTCGTTCATGTCGACAATGATCTGATCATTGTGAATAAACCAGCTGGTCTCGTTGTCCACCCAGGGCATGGTAATCCGTCAGGTACGCTGGTGAATGCGTTATTGTCTCGGTTTCCTGAGCTTGAGGAAATTCCGAGAGCAGGCATTGTGCATCGTCTTGATAAAGACACCAGTGGTGTCTTGGCCGTGGCGCGTTCATTAAAAGCACAGGCCAATCTGGTGAAGCAACTGAAGGATCGCTCGATGAGCCGTCAGTATGCTGCGCTTGTTTACGGGCATCCGAACAGAGAAGGTACGGTTGATGCGGCAATGGATCGGCATCGGCTCCAACGAACGAAAATGGCTGTGGTGTATTCGGGTAAGCCTGCGATCACACATTACCGACTGTCTGAGGCGACAGCACATTGTGCTTGGCTTGATGTGAAGCTGGAAACGGGTCGAACACATCAGATCCGGGTTCATCTGACACATATTGGTCATCCGTTGGTCGGTGATCCCGTCTACCGCCAAGGCCGCCCAGGTCTTGGACAGGCAACGCAGGAAGCTCGTGCATTAATTGATGCATTTCCAAGACAGGCTCTGCATGCAAAGACCCTTGGTTTGATTCATCCGATACATGGTCAACAAGTCGAGTTTGAGGTGCCGCTTGCATCTGATTTGCACGAATTGTCTGTCGCTCTGAGGCGCGTGGATGTCTGATCCTTGGCTTGAGATTGACTGTGGATCGAACGTTCTCGCTTTACAGACGATCTGTCATCCCGAGCCAAGCCCCTATGGGTCATTTAATCTGGGATTGCATGTTGGTGACGATGCGGGTTCTGTTGTCACCAATCGCTCCCGTTTGGCTCAGCGATTGGGCTGTGAGGTGTATTTTCCTGAGCAGGTTCACGGAATCAACGTCATCTGTGTCGATCAGGGGTCTCCAGTGATTGCTGCTGATGCAGTGGTAACCAACCAGTTGCACTGTCCAATTGGCATTTTGACAGCGGATTGTCTTCCGGTTTTGTTTGCAAGCCAAGATCAGGTCGGCGCGGCCCATGCTGGTTGGCGAGGACTCGTCTCTGGGGTCCTTGAACGAACGCTTCAAGAATTTCCCGATCCCGCCAAGGTGCGCGTGTGGCTCGGGCCATGTATCGGTCGAGACGCATTCGAAGTTGGACCTGAAGTGGTGGACGCGTTTGTATCTAAAAATGCACGCTGGAGCCGTTATTTCAAATCAGTTAGCGATTCTGATCGCTCGATGGCCGACCTCCAGGGCATCGCTTGTGATCTCCTTGAAAATCTCGGTGTTGTGATTATTAAAAGGATCGATGTGTGCACATACAGCGACGCGATGCGGTGGTATTCCTATCGTCGCTCAGGTGTAACCGGGCGAATGGCAAGCTGTATTATGCGCACTGAATAACCTGTGGATAACTTGTAATTTGTAGTCGTCGCCCCCACCCAATACAACACATTGTTTTAGATAAGGGATTACCTAATGCGAATGGATCGTTTAACGAATCGTCTCATGCAAGCGCTTCAGGATGCGCAAAGTCTCGCCCTAAGTCTTGATCATAATGAGATGTCACCATGGCATCTTTTAAAAGCGTTGCTCACTCAAAGCGGCGGTTCGGCGCGTTCCCTAGTCCTCTCTGCCGGAGGTCAGTTTGATCAGTTGCTCGCCGAAGTCGACCGTGCTTTAGATGGGTTGGCACGGGTTACCAACCACGATGGTGAGATCCGAATGAGCCAAGATCTGACTCGTCAGTTTAATTTGGCTGAAAAGCAGTCAATGGCGCAGAAAGACGCCTATCTCTCTTCAGAAACTGTTTTGGCTGTGATGTCGAAAGACAAGACCACAAAAGCTGCGTTTCAGGCGGCTTCAGTCAATGAAGATCACTTTGCCGATGCTATTGAGAAACTCCGTGGAGGCGAGTCAGTGCAAACCGAAAATGATGAAGAAAATCGTGGCGCCCTTGATAAGTATTGCCTTGATCTGACTGCACGAGCGTCAGACGGCAAACTGGATCCGGTGATTGGACGTGACGAGGAAATTCGGCGTGCCGTCCAAGTATTACAGCGTCGCACAAAGAATAACCCTGTATTGATTGGTGAGCCTGGTGTCGGTAAGACGGCGATCGTGGAAGGCCTAGCGGCTCGGATTGTCAATGGTGAAGTGCCCGAGGGATTGAAAGGGAAGCGCGTGTTATCGCTTGATATGGGATCGCTGATTGCAGGTGCGAAATTCCGTGGTGAATTCGAAGAGCGATTAAAGGCGGTATTGAAAGAGCTGGCGCAGCAAGAAGGACAAATCATCTTATTTATCGATGAAATCCATACCATGGTGGGAGCGGGTAAGTCCGAGGGAGCGATGGATGCAGGTAATATGCTGAAGCCTGCACTTGCTCGTGGTGAACTGCATTGCGTGGGCGCAACAACACTTGATGAATATCGTCAGTATTTTGAAAAAGATGCGGCTCTCGAGCGTCGCTTCCAGAAAGTGTTGGTGGGTGAGCCGACAGAAACCGATACGATCGCAATCCTTCGTGGATTGAAGCCGAAATACGAAGTGCATCATGGGGTTGAGATTTCTGACTCAGCCATCATCGCGGCGGCTAAATTATCAAGCCGCTATATCACCGACAGACAGTTACCTGATAAGGCGATTGATCTGATGGATGAGGCAGCCAGCCGCATCCGTTTGGAAATGGATTCAAAGCCTGAAGAATTGGATCGTTTAGATCGTCGATTGATTCAATTAAAAATCGAACGTGAGGCACTGAAAAAGGAGAAGGATGAGGCGAGTAAGGCACGTCTGATTGAGCTTGAAGAAACGATTGCCGAAGTCGCCAAAGAAGCCAGCGGACTTGAAGAGGTTTGGGCGTCAGAAAAAGCGCAAACGCACGGTGTGCAAGCCATCAAAGAAGAGCTCGATCGCGCTGAAATTGATTTAGAGCAGGCACGACGTGCAGGCGATTTGGCTCGGATGAGTGAAATTCAATATGGCGTGATCCCGTCCCTCGAAAAGCGAATGGCTGACGCTCAAGAGGCCAACGAGTCTGATGAAGGAAAGCTGGTCCGCTCTCGTGTCACTGAGGAGGAAATCGCTGAGGTTGTGAGTCGTTGGACGGGTATTCCTGTTGCGAAGATGCTCGAAGGTGAGAAAGACAAACTCCTTCAAATGGAGGATGCATTGCATGCTCGAGTGGTTGGCCAAGACACCGCAGTGACTGCAGTTGCCAACGCGGTACGTCGTTCGCGATCCGGTTTATCGGATCCGAAGCGACCCAACGGTTCGTTTTTATTTCTCGGTCCAACCGGGGTTGGTAAAACCGAGCTGTGTAAAAGTTTGGCTGAATTTTTGTTTGATTCGGAAGATGCCATGGTTCGGATTGATATGTCCGAATTCATGGAAAAACATTCAGTTGCCCGGCTAGTGGGCGCACCACCAGGCTATGTCGGATATGAACAGGGCGGTTATTTGACTGAAGCGGTCCGTCGCCGCCCGTATGCAGTGGTGCTGTTGGATGAAGTCGAAAAAGCGCATCCCGACGTATTTAATATTCTATTACAGGTGCTCGATGACGGGCGTCTCACTGACGGTCAGGGTCGTACGGTTGATTTTTCGAATTCGGTTGTGGTCATGACCTCGAACCTCGGGTCTGACTTAATCCAGAGCATGGTTGGTGAGTCGCACGAAACCATTCGCGATGCTGTCATGGGTGTTGTCAGCACGCATTTCCAGCCTGAGTTTATCAATCGAATCGATGATGCGGTGGTTTTCCACGCACTTGGCCGAGAGCATATCCGTGGGATCTTAGATGTTCAGTTGTCTTATTTACGCGCTCGGCTCGACGAGCTGGAATATGGATTTGAACTGACCGATGAAGTCGCCGAAAAACTGTGTGAAGCAGGTTATGATCCGGTTTATGGTGCGCGACCCCTGAAACGAGCGATCCAGGTTTATCTTGAAAATCCGCTCGCCGAAGCATTACTGAAAGGTCAGTTTGCGCCGGGTGCAACCATTCAAGCAGTCCTCACTTCTGCTGGCGAGATGACCTTTCAGACCTAAAATACCGCGGCCTTCAGTTGACAGGCCGTGTATGAGTGTCACAATTATCGGTTTACCTTAACTATTTACTCGGAGAGGGTCGGAAGTGGAATTGCTTTCTGGCGGTGAAATGATCATGCGCGCGCTGAAAGAGGAAGGGGTCAAAATGATTTTTGGCTACCCCGGCGGCGCGGTTCTACACATTTATGACGCCCTGTATCAGCAAGATGCAGTTGAACACATTTTGGTACGCCATGAGCAGGCCGCAGTCCACGCTGCCGACGGGTTCGCGCGATCAACTGGCGAGGTAGGTGTCAGCCTGGTGACCTCGGGTCCTGGGGCAACAAATGCCATCACAGGCATTGCGACCGCCTATATGGATTCGATTCCGTTGGTTGTGATTTCCGGCAACGTGCCGAGTCATTTGATGGGCACCGATGCCTTTCAAGAGACGGATATGATCGGTTGTTGTCGCCCGATCGTGAAACATTCGTTCCTCGTGCGTTCGATTGAAGAAATCCCGAGCGTCATGAAAAAAGCGTTTCATATCGCAAAGAGCGGTCGTCCGGGTCCTGTGGTCGTTGATGTGCCGAAAGACATGACAGCACCAACTGAAAAACGGCCGTTTGAATACCCAGAAACAGTCAAGATGCGTTCTTATACACCGGCACTGAAAGGACATGCTGGTCAAATTCGTAAAGCGCTCGATCTTCTGCTTGAAGCGAAACGTCCTGTGATTTATGCCGGCGGCGGCGTGGTCTTGGGTGATGCAGCGGAAGAACTCACGGCGATCGCAAAGCGTCTCGGTTATCCAGTGACCAATACGTTGATGGGTTTGGGCGCGTTTCCCGGATCGGATGATCAGTTCATCGGCATGTTGGGTATGCACGGTTTTTACGAAGCCAACCAAGCGATGCATCAAGCCGATGTGATCTTTGCTGTGGGTGCTCGGTTCGATGACCGCGTGACGAATAACCCGAAAAAGTTCTGCCCGAATGCCCGGATCGTGCACATTGATATTGACCCTGCCTCGATTCAAAAAACAGTTCGGCATATCGAAGTTCCGTTGGTTGGTCCTGTGAAGCCTGTGTTGGCCGACATGGTGGAAATGCTGAATCAGATGGATGTCGAGCCTGACCAGGATGCATTAAGTGCCTGGTGGGAAACCATCAATGGCTGGCGCGAGAAGCATGGCCTCTGGACTGGTGATCGTTTCACTCGCCGCGACAAGATCATGCCTCAAGATGTTATTCGGACTTTGTATGAAGTGACCAACGGCGAGGCGTTCATTTGCTCGGACGTTGGACAACATCAAATGTTTGCCGCGCAATACTATAAGTACGACCAACCACGACAGTGGATCAACTCTGGTGGACTCGGAACGATGGGATTCGGTTTGCCGGCTGCGATGGGTGTGCAGCTTGCGCATCCGGACCGGCACGTTGCTGTTGTCACGGGCGAAGGCTCGATTCAGATGTGTATTGAAGAACTGTCAACGTGTACGCAATACAACATGCCTGTGAAGATTATTAACTTGAACAATGCCGCGTTAGGTATGGTCAAGCAATGGCAGGATATGCAGTACGGCGGTCGTTATGCGGCTTCAACCTATGCGGATTCGCTGCCAGATTTCGTTAAGCTCGCCCAAGCTTATGGCCACGTGGGAATGATCGTCACCGATCCATCAGAGCTGAAAGCAAAAATGGAAGAGTGTTTCGCGATGAAGGATCGCGTGGTGTTCATGGATATCTATATCGATCCGGATGAGCATGTCTACCCAATGCAGATACCAACGGGCTCAATGAAGGACATGATTTTGAGTAAGACGGAGCGTACGAAGTGAGACACATAATTTCGGTTCTGATGGAAAATGAGCCAGGTGCGTTGTCTCGTGTCGTCGGACTATTTTCTCAACGCGGATACAACATCGAATCGCTCACTGTCGCGCCGACAGAGGATTCCACGTTGTCGCGTCTAACAGTCACCACAATCGGTGACGATACTGTGATTGAACAGATTACAAAGCAGTTGAATAAGCTGATCGATGTTGTGAAATTGGTGGATCTTACCGAGGGCGAACATATCGAGCGCGAGTTGATGCTGATCAAAATTAAAGCCACCGGGGCGCAGCGCGCTGAGGTGAAGCGGACCTGTGATATCTTCCGCGGTCAAATTGTTGACGTCACCCCGGCAATGTATACCGTCCAGCTCACCGGAACGAGCGATAAATTAGATGCATTTATTGACGCGATTGGTGCTTCGGCCATTTTGGAAGTGGTGCGAAGTGGTGTCAGTGGTATTGCGCGCGGAGAACGCGTGTTGTCTGTGTAGGCCGCCAAAAAATTAACCAGAGGAAAACATTTCATGCAGATTTATTACGACAAAGATTGTGACTTATCGATCATTCAATCGAAGAAGGTATCCGTAATCGGTTATGGGTCACAGGGCCACGCTCAGGCGTGCAACCTGAAAGACTCAGGTGTTGATGTGACTGTCGGTCTTCGCACCGGTTCGTCTTCGGTCGCTAAAGCCGAAGCGCATGGTCTGAAAGTGTTGCCGGTGGCTGAAGCCGTCGCGCAAGCTGATCTTGTCATGATTCTGACGCCTGATGAGTTTCATGGGGATCTGTATCAGTCGGAAATCGAACCAAACATTAAGCAAGGTGCGACGCTCGCGTTCTCACATGGCTTCTCAATTCACTACAACCAGGTGGTTCCTCGTACCGACCTGGACGTGATTATGATCGCACCGAAGGCACCAGGTCATACGGTACGCAGTGAGTATGTCCGTGGTGGCGGCGTTCCTGATTTGGTTGCAATTCATCAGGACGCATCTGGTAACGCCAAGAATGTCGCCATGTCTTACGCTTCAGGAGTTGGTGGCGGTCGCACGGGTATCATTGAAACGACATTTAAGGATGAAACTGAGACTGACTTGTTTGGTGAGCAGGCCGTGCTGTGTGGTGGTTGTGTTGAGCTTGTCAAAGCAGGTTTTGAAACCTTAGTTGATGCAGGCTATGCGCCGGAAATGGCATATTTCGAGTGCCTTCACGAATTAAAATTGATTGTTGATTTGATGTACGAGGGCGGAATCGCCAACATGAACTACTCGATCTCAAACAACGCAGAGTTTGGTGAATACGTCACGGGTCCTGAAGTCATCAACGAAGAGTCTCGATATGCGATGCGCGAAGCATTGCGTCGGATTCAGGATGGCGAATATGCCAAGATGTTTATCACCGAAGGGCAAACAAACTACCCATCGATGACAGCACGTCGTCGTAACAATGCGGCACATCCGATTGAGCAGGTCGGTGCTGACTTGCGTGCGATGATGCCATGGATTGCAGCCAATAAACTGGTTGATAAAGACAAGAACTAATTGAGGGCGGGCCTTCGGGCCCGCTTGTCATGATGACTCAGTCAAAAGGTATCTACCTCCTCCCCAACATCCTGACGACTGCAGCACTGCTGGCAGGATTTTTTTCAATTATCACTGCAACGCGAGCGGTCTATGAGGGAGAGGGGCTTTTTGAAACTGCTGCCATTGCGATTCTTGTCTCAGGGCTTTTTGATGGTCTTGATGGCCGTGTTGCCCGGCTGACTAATACCCAAAGTGAATTTGGTGCGCAATATGATTCGTTAAGTGACGTCGTTGCTTTCGGTGTTGCGCCGGCTGTTTTGGTATTTAGTTGGTCTTTATCGGCACTTGGCAAACTTGGGTGGGTCGCGGCCTTCATCTACGTCGCGGGAACGGCGTTACGACTTGCCCGGTTTAATATCCAGCGTGAAATTGTTGATTCCAATTACTTTATTGGCTTAGCGTGTCCTGCTGCCGCCTATTTCTTAGCATCTGCGGTTTGGACACTCGTCGATTCAAGTATCCAAGGTGAGACAGTCGCATTAACGATGGTGATATTGACCGCAATCTGTGGTCTTCTGATGGTGTCATCTGTTCCTTATCCCTCCTTTAAGAATTCTGATTTGAAGGCGCGTGTACCGCTGCTTGCGATCATGGCCGCTGCATTGATATTTGCTTTTGTCTCTCTTGACCCACCTCGGGTTCTATTTTTGTTAACCAGTCTTTATATTTTGAGTGGGCCAGCCCTTTGGTTGAAAAATCGCTTGGATGGGAAAAAACGTGCGCCGAAAGAAGAAGAGTAAACGCGGGATCATTGATGAAGACATCCCGACGGTGTCAGAAAATGAGGCGAGGCGCCAGGTAATCTATGGTGCGATAGGCTTTATCATCAGCTGTGTACTGGTGGTGCTGTTTCGACCAGGGACTGATCACCTCATTGAAACGATTGTTTTGATCGGTATCGTGGCCTCGAGCACTTTTGGTGGCATGAAGTTAGCCAGTTGGTTGGAGTCAAAACAATACAATCTCAAAGGATAAGCAATGCAAAAAGGGTATTGGATTAGTTGTTACCGCGAAATTTATGATGCGGACAAGCTGGCCGCTTATGCGGAACTCGCGAAGCCTGCGGTTGAGAGCCAGGGTGGACGCTTCCTTGTTCGCAGCGCTGCTGTCTATGCGTCTGGTTCAGGTGTGATGGAGCGCACAGTGATCGTTGAATGGCCGACATTGATTGATGCGCAAAATGCCTATGACTCGGAGGCATATCAAGTTGCATTGGATGCGTTGGCAGACGGCGTTGATCGAGATTTTCGTATTGTTGAGGGTGCTTAGCGTCAATAGTCGCGCTCAATGAGCGCGATTGAAAAAACTTGCTTGCAGAATGCCGCTTTCATTGGCATTCTCGAATCATGAACACGCTATTCGCCAAAAACATTCTTCTATTTGGCCGTCGACTGCCCTGATGGGCGGTTCAGTTTGTCTCGTATTCGATTTCTTTTTGTATTCAGTTGTATGTATTGCCAGACGGTTTTAACCCGTTGGAGAAATGAAGATGGCGAAAGATCAGTTAATCATTTTTGACACAACATTGCGTGATGGAGAACAGAGTCCAGGCGCTTCAATGACCCGCGATGAAAAAGTCCGCATTGCCAAAGCACTTGAGCGTCTTCGCGTTGATGTGATTGAAGCCGGTTTTGCTGTGGCGAGCCCTGGTGATTTTGAGGCCGTCAAAGCGGTTGCATCGGCCATTCAAGAGTCGACAGTCTGCAGCTTGTCACGCGCACTTGACAGAGATATTGAAATCGCAGCAGAAGCAATCGCGCCAGCCCCCCGGCGTCGGATTCATACTTTCATTGCAACCAGCCCGATTCATATGAGGCATAAGCTCAAGCTAGAGCCTGAGCAGGTGATTGAACAAGCGGTCTATGCAGTGAAAAAAGCGCGTCAGTATACCGATGACGTCGAGTTTTCTGCAGAAGATGCGGGCCGCTCAGATATCGACTTTCTCGCTCGAGTGTTCGAAGCTGTGATCGATGCTGGTGCGAGTACATGTAATTTCCCTGATACCGTTGGGTACAACCTTCCATTCCAAATCGAAGAGACTGTTCGGACACTGCTATCGAAAATACCGAATGCTGATAAAGCAATCTTTTCAGTGCACTGTCACAACGACCTCGGAGTCGCTGTTGCGAATTCACTCGCGGCTGTCCGTGCTGGATGTCGTCAAATTGAGTGTACGATCAATGGACTTGGCGAGCGTGCAGGAAATACCTCGCTTGAAGAAGTGGTGATGGCCGTCAAGACACGATCCGATATTGTCGATGTTGAAACACATATTGATACACAGCATATTGTCCCCGCATCGCGATTGGTCTCCTCGATTACGGGATTTCCAGTCCAGCCGAATAAGGCAATTGTTGGTGCCAATGCGTTCGCGCATGAGTCAGGTATCCACCAAGACGGTGTGTTGAAGCATCGCGAAACCTACGAAATCATGCGTGCTGAAGATGTTGGTTGGAACACCAACAAAATGGTCTTGGGCAAACATTCAGGACGTGCTGCTTTCAAATCTCGACTTGTTGAACTTGGGATTATTCTGGCTGATGACCAAGCCTTGAATGAGGCGTTTGCACGCTTCAAGGACCTGGCTGACCGGAAACATGAAATCTTTGATGAAGATCTACAAGCGTTGATGAATGCCCAGAAAATGGAGGCTGATAGTGCGCGCTACGATCTTGCGGATCTGTCTGTGACATCAAAAATGGGAGTGGCTCCGACAGCCCACCTTAAGTTACGGGTCGACGGGTCTGAGGTTGATG
Organism: gamma proteobacterium HIMB30; assembly: GCA_000227525.2. Classification (GTDB taxonomy): domain Bacteria; phylum Pseudomonadota; class Gammaproteobacteria; order Pseudomonadales; family Litorivicinaceae; genus HIMB30. The sequence goes on along the minus strand of AGIG01000007.1, from coordinate 128,058 downwards.
CGTCTGCGCAAGGCGACGGTCCAGTTGACGCAGTGTATAAAGCGATCGAGTCTGTCGCAAATTCCGGCAGCGACCTGCAGTTGTATTCCGTGAATGCCATCACAACAGGCACGGACTCTCAGGGTGAGGTGACGGTTCGTCTTGAAAAATCCGGTCGAATCGTGAATGGACTCGGTGCGGATACCGATATTGTTGTCGCTTCGGCCAAAGCCTATCTTCACGCATTGAACCTGATTGAAAAGCCGTTGGATAGGGAGCATCCCCAAAAGTCCGAGGGTATTTGATGCAGACATTGCCATCGGAGGAATCGCGACGGATCCTTGATGCGATGGGTATTCCGGTAGTTGTACTTCGTGAGGCTTCTCATGAGGCTACAGCGGCTTCGGAAACTACGACTGCTGAGTCTGGCCCGGGTCAGGGAGTGTCAGAACTGGTGGCGGTTCTGGAAAAAAAGGCAGTGCTCAGTGGCGAGGCAGTCGAAACAGAGAAAGAACAAATGGATGTCGCAGACCATGAGGCATCCGATCGAGCAGTCATTCGGCCTGATTCTCCCGATCAAATCGAGGAATCAAACCCCCTTCGATTTACCTTAGTCAGTGCGGTGACAGCAGATGTTTTACTTGCCTGCGAACTTCCGGCTTGGGCTGGTGGTTTGCTTGAAGGCCGTTTGACGGGTCTGTGTTCTGATCTATTAAGGACTCTATCTCCGTCGACTGATGATGTTGATTGGCAGTATTTCCATTGGCCGATTGCGGGAATCAAAGATCAGGGGCGCGAGGCGGCGACCGATGCGTTGGATGCTTGGTTACATCGGCGATGGGCTGAGACTCGCTCATCAGCTCCTGTGATCGCGTTTGCTGTTTTCGATCTCGATTTATCCGCTAGTTTTTCCGATGCGCTGATACTTCCATCTCTGGATCAACTCGCGGTTTCCGGTGATGCCAAGCGATCCGCCTGGAAAGTGATTCAAGAGCACAAGCGTGGCTAATACGCTGATATTTCGATTACTGGAAGAGTCTGACCTCGATGCCGTTTGCGACCTCGAGTCACGTGCATATGAATTTCCATGGTCTCGCGCCATCATTGGTGGCTGTACAACGGTCCCTTACCGGATCTGGCTTGGTTTTCAAGCGGACCAACCGGTTCATATCTGCCAGGCATTTTTATCCATCACGCTTGACGAAGCGCACATTCTGAATGTTTCAGTTGACCCTCGCTTCCAGGGTCAGGGTTTTGGCGGTCAGATGCTTCATCATTTAATAGACGATGCACGAGCGCAGGGTGCACGACAAATGTTTCTTGAGGTGCGTGAATCCAATGTCGCAGCAATCCATATGTATCTGAACCATGGATTCAATGAAGTTGGCCGGAGACGGAATTACTATCCGACTGCAACAGGGCGAGAGGATGCCCTGGTCTTTGGGCTACAGCTACGATTTGATCAACTCTGAGTATTTGATTCTCGTTTGATTCAAGGACAGGCTATTACCAAAGCCTGGTACATTGATTGAGTCAGGGCCCATCTCAATCTCTGAACCCTCCACAATATTTTCACCATAGTGATATAGAATCTCGATTGTTCCACGATCAATATCCTGGCGATAACGTGCTTGCCTGGACTGGACCTCATCCGATCCTCGCGTCTCAATCGTTCCATGGCGTGATTGAAGCAGTTCCGCGGTTGCCTCAGGCGACAGAATGGCAGCAGTTGAGTTGTTGCCACCGAATCCCTTCGCGTTGATCAGTGCGGCCTTGATTCGTTGTTCTCTTGACGTTAAAACAAAGTCGAGCCCGTCTTGAATAACATCTGGAGCCAATGAATCGGTGGTTTGAATTCCTGGCGCGATCTGTGATGCAAATGCGCCGAGACTGACAGTCAATTGGTCGCCACCCGCAGTTCCTTGGGAGTGACCGAGTTGACTCTTGACTGCACTGACTGACCAGGCGTTTAGACCAAAGGCTGTCGCAACCCGAGACAATACGGCTGACTCTGTGACTCGATTTTGTGGGGTACTGGTTCCATGGGCTTGGACCAGTGTTTCATTTGCGAGCACATCCTGCCCGAGCAAATCTCGAATGCTGGCTGCAGCTTGCGCCAGCGTCAGGTAGTTACCCGCACCTGGCGCGGAAATACTGCGTTTACCACCATCAGCATGACTGGCTACTGTGGGAATGGATCCAAAAATTGTTGCGCCAAGGTCAACTGCCAGTTGGTCGTTCATCAAGATGACGTATTGGCTGGATTCGCCAATGGTAAATCCACAGTTAAGACCGAAGGGCCGGCTGGTTTTACGATAGTTTGGGATCTCATGCTCGCTCAGCCCATCGAGCTCTCGGAGCCCGTGGTCTTCAGCAAGTGCCCCCATCGCACGAAAGCCCTCAATGACTTCAGGTGTGATTGGACAGTCAGCTCCGCCGACGACAGCAATCTGATAGCGTCCTTCCTGAATGCCTTCCACCGCGTGATGAAGGTTGTACAAAAAGCTCGCGCATGCCCCCATACTGGCTCCTGACCGGCCAAGACTTCCCAGCACGTAGGCATTTGTGAAATCGGCAGGCATTTGCGGATAACCAAGTGGTAACTGCTTTGATGTCGTTCGTTTGCCAAGCAGTGCACTTTTGAGCATGCCGCCAAAACCAGATTCGTCCATCTGTCCGATGGATGAGCCGGCAAAAACAGCAATCTGATTCGGGGCAATGTGTTGTTTAATTTGGTGCCATTGAAGTCCGGAACTTAACCAGCAGTCAGACAAGGCGAATAAGGCGAGCTGAAGCGTCCTAGGATGATTTCTCGACGGGTAGAACCTGTCTGGCCGAAATCCTGTTGGTGCCATCCCAGCTGCTTGTACAGATGATTTTCGCGTACAGGGTGTCAACAGTTCACTGGGCTCAATGACATATTCAGTCAGCCGTCCTTCCTTTTGTCCAACAGTCCATCCGGCAGGGAGTGGATTGGGTGCCTGGAGTGGGCCTAGCCAAACACTTGTTGGCTGTTTTGTGTGACCAAGCCGATGCAGCGGCATTTGATCTGGATTGAACCAATCCGGATGGATTTTTCGGATCAATGTATTCTCAAGGATATGCTGGGCTTGCGCCTCGTTCGTTGAAGTTTCTGTACCCATGCCAACGAGCGCTCCGACTTGGTCGATTGTGCGGGCCTTTTCAGAGGAAGAGAGCGCGTCCATGATCAGACGTCTGAATGCCTGATGGTCTGAGCTTCGGCCAGCGGCATTGATTCCGCCAAATCCGACGATAAGAGGTAATGGAGTCACAGTATTATCCGAGATCGAAAGGAGGTAATGTACCAAGATGAGACCCAGTTGTGCTATGCAGAATCATCGCTTTTCTGACGCTTTGTGGATTCCGAGTCCACATTTTGACGAAAGACCGTCAAATGAAATCAGCTTAATTGTGATTCATGCGATTTCTCTTCCGCCAGGATTATTCAATGCGCTACCAGTTATGGCGTTTTTCCAAGGAACGTTGGATACCGGAACCGACCCTTATTTTGAGACATTGAAGGATGTTCGGGTCTCTGCTCATTTAGTGATTGGGCGACAGGGAGAAGTGTATCAACTGGTGCCTTTTGATAAGCGGGCTTGGCATGCTGGTGAGTCTGAATTCGAGGGCCGCCAGCGGTGTAATGATTTTAGTATTGGAATCGAACTGATTGGTCCGGAAGAGGGACCGTTCACTGATCGACAATATCAATCGCTTGCAACGGTCTGTTCCGATCTCTGTTTGAGTTATGCCATCGAACCCGCCCATATTGTCGGTCATCGTGAGATTGCTCCAGGTCGTAAAATTGATCCTGGCGCAGATTTTGAGTACGAACGTATTCGACCCGACGGTTAAAATGTTGGTGCAAGCGCGAGCGCTAAGGGCATCCAAAAGATGGCACCAACATTACCAATCAGGACAATCGAAGCAACCCGCGTAGGCTCTTGGTTGTAACGTTCAGCGATCATGTAATTCAGAACGCCAGGCGGCAGGGCTGCAAAGATGAGAAATACGCTCCACTGCAACGGATCCAGTTGAAGGAAAGGCTCTAATCCGTAGGCGATCCCAAGGCCTAGGACTGGACACAGACATGCAGCGAATATTCCCGTTCCGAGGTCATTTGTGCTTACATCCTGCATCCGAACACCAAGAGCAAAAAGCACCAATGGAATGACGATTTGTCCGAGCATATCCAGCGGGACTAGGACGATCTCAGGGATTGCAGTGTGCGTAAAGCCAACAACCAGGCCCGCGAAAGTCGCCAAAATTGTGGGTATGGATAGTGCGTTCAATACTTGCGCTCGGCGATCCAGGATGTAGAAACCAAGCGTAAAATGTAAAAACATTGAAATGATGAAAATGACGATCATCGCCGGCATCGCGACATCACCAAAGGCCAACAGGACGAGTGGTAGCGCGAGATTCCCAGTATTGGTGAACATCATCGGTGGAATCATTGTTTTGGGTTGAATGCCGGTTAGTTTGCAAACTGGCCAAGCCAAGAGTCCTGATCCCAGAATGATCGCGATCGTGCCGACGGTGAGCGGCAAATACTCTGTGAGATCGACTGATTTTGACGCAAGGACTGAAAAGATCAGCATCGGAACAAAGAGCTCCATGTTGACCTGATTGATGGTCGACATATCTGGTTTACGCCAACGGCCATACGCATAGCCGATGATCACAACGATCAGAACGGGGATCACGCTCCCGAGGATGCGATCAAGAATGATGTCATTCGACACTGTTGCGTCCTTTACTGCCTGAAATTACAACGTAGAGCGTTCGTTGGGTGCTACTGACGGTGAAATCCGTCAGGAACGATGAGGATATCTTGATTGATATCACCAATGCGAGTGCGGCCGCACAAGCCCATGGTGGTATCGAGCTCCTTATGGATCACTTGAAGTGCATCTGTTACGCCTTGTTCGCCATTCGCACCCAAGCCATAGGTATATGCACGTCCGATCATTGTACCTTTCGCACCAAGCGCGAGTGCCTTAAGAACATCCTGTCCAGAACGAATCCCGCTATCGAACATCACTTCGGTTTTGTGACCGACGGCGTCAACGATGTGCGAGAGCATCCGAATCGAGCTTGAGGCTCCATCGAGTTGGCGACCGCCATGGTTCGATACAACGATTGCATCGGCACCCAGATCAGCCGCCTTCTTCGCGTCCTCCGCATCTAAGATACCTTTCAAGATGACTTTACCATCCCACATCTCCATTAGCTGTCCGATCCGTTTCCAGTCGAGAGACTGATCAAATGCTTCGGCTGTCCAGCTACTGAGTGACGATGCATCGCTGACACCTTTTGCATGTCCAACAATATTGCCGAAGAAACGACGCTTGGTTCCAAGCATTTCGAGGCCCCAACTGACTTTTGTCATCATGTCAGCGATGGACTTGGCGGTCAGTTTTGGCGGGGCAGATAGCCCATTTTTGAGATCTTTATGCCGTTGCCCAAGCATTTGGAGGTCCACGGTGATGACGAGCGCTGAGCATTTGGCTGCCTTAGCACGTTCCATCAGTCGGCGCATGAAGTCGTCATCTTTCAGTGTGTATACCTGAAACCAAAATGGATGATTGGTGTGTTCGGCGACGTCCTCAATGGAGCAAATTGACATCGTTGACAAGGTGTATGGAATTCCGAACTTGGCAGCAGCACGGGCTGCTTTGATTTCGCCATCTGCACATTGCATTCCGGTGAGTCCAACGGGGGCCAGAGCGACGGGCATCGTCACATCATTGCCGATCATTGTTGTTTGAGTTGATCGACCTTCCATATTGACAGCGATCTTTTGTCGGAAATATAGCTCTTGGAAGTCGGACGTGTTTTCAATAAATGTCTGCTCACTCCAACTACCTGTTTCTGCGTAGTCATAAAACATTTTTGGAACACGACGCTTGTAGATCTGCTTAAGATCATCGATACAGGTGATCACTGACATATGGACTTTCCTTTTCCTTTTGGCAGCAAATTGGTCAGACCAATTTGCGTCACTCGATGCCCGATCATAGGCCTTAAGGGGGCAAGCCTAAATTACTTGGTCTGACCAGTGATGGTTAGTCTTGTTTGCGTACGGTCTCATCCCAGAGGTCGTAGCAAGCCATACCGACAACGGTGACCGCAATAATTGCGAACGGAAGACCGCCCCAGAAACCAGCGAAGCCAGTCGAAATACTGTGCGATAGACCAAAAATAAAAATACCAAATAATAGCGTTGCGATTAAGCCAAGAACTTGTCTTACGCGTTGTGGAAGCATCAGCTCTCTCCTTCGTCAAAAAGCGTGGTCATGAACCAGCGCGCTGTTCTCAATAGGCGGGCGTCGTCTTTGCGACGTCCGATCATCTGTACCCCAATTGGAAGCCCATGTTCGCCTTGCAAGATCGGGAGATTTAAACAAGGTAAGCCAGCCAGCGTCCAAACGGTGCAAAAAACGGGATTGCCGGTATGCCCTTCACTCAGTAAAGGCGCTTCACCAGACGCCGATGGCGACAGGATCGCATCAAAATCTTCAAAAAAATTATCGAAAAAACCGGAAAGGGAATCTCTAATTTCGAGGGCTTCATCATACTGACTGTCAGTGAACGATTGGCCTTCAGTCAACATGCTCTGAAGCGTCTCTGAGAGTTGCGGATTTCCCATCAATCCAAGTTGATCAAACGCTTGAAACGCCTCTTTTAAATGGATGGTGCGCTGCGCTTGGATCAGTTGCTCGAACGTTGGTGGGCACTCGAGGATTTCAACTCGCCCATCGAGTGCATCCGCGACCTCCCGGAATCCTTCAGTACAAGCGTGTGTTTGAAGTTGCCGGTACGGTAGCGTCAAAATTGCGAAATTTGGCTCCATGGGCGGATCTGCCATCACGCCTTCGAAACAAGCGGGTCGCGGTGCAGCAATGCTCTGTGGATCACGGCTGTCGTGCACAGAGAGCGCGTCGACCACGAGGCCAATATCCTCAAGCGAGTTTGCAAAGATACCCATTTGATCTAGCGTCGGCGATTGTTCGAAAACGCCGACTCGAGGAATGATGCCAGCAGATGGCTTCATCGCGTACACGCCACAATACGATGCAGGCCGTATTGTCGAACCGTTAGTTTGAGACCCAATGGTCACCGGAACATCACCTGAGGCGACGGCAGCTGCCGAACCTGATGATGATCCACCCGGTGAGTGCTCCAAGGAGTGGGGGTTTTTGGTTCTCGACGGATGCAGGGTAGCGAACTCAGTGGTTTCAGTTTTACCAACTACCACCGCGCCAGCGGCTTCGAGCGCGTCCACGAGCACAGCATTCGACTGGGATGCTCCACCCATTAAAGGCGATCCACAACCATGTGGCATTCCCTTCACTTCAATAATGTCTTTGAGACCGACTGGACAACCATGGAGTGGACCGAAGGCACTCCCATCTTGACGCATCCAGTCAAGCGCATCGGCTTTCTCGAGGGCACGTTCTTGGTCTACGAAAGACCATGCGCCAATTTCTTCGTGAGATGCAATTTGATCGAGACAATGCTGCGTCCACTGCCGAGCGGTCAAGCGACCCTCGGCAATTGCTTCGATAGTTTCAGCGATCGTTTGTGAAGACTCCGCCATTATGGAATGTATTCCCCAAACAGATAGTCAGGGAGCCAGAGAGCGATTCCAGGGAATTGATAGAGCAGCACCATACTGAACAAAACAATCCCAAGGTAGGGTAGTAGTCCCTTGAAAATTTCAAGTAGCTCAATTTGCCCTTTCAGAACGCCTTTCAGGTAATAGGCTGACATCGCCATTGGCGGTGTTAAGAACGACGTCTGCAGATTCAGTGCGACCAACATTGCGAAGAAGTATGGATTCACACCGAAGTTATCGAGCATCGGCAGGAAGATCGGCACAAAGATAATGAGAATTTCCGACCATTCAAGTGGCCAACCCAATACGAAAATGATTGCCTGAACCATCACGAGGAATTGCCAAGGCGCTAGCTCCATCCCGAGCACCCAGTGCTCGATCACGTCGTGACCACCAAGGTATGAGAAGATGGATGCAAAGGTCCACGACCCCACAAACAACCAACAAACCATCGCGGTCGCTTTCGCACACAAGAACACACTTTCTTGAATTTTTTGCCATGTTAGTGCGCGGTAAAGAACGGCAAGAACCATCGATCCGAGAGCACCCATTGCAGCTGCCTCAGCAGGTGTCGCGAGACCGCCCAAGATCGAACCCAGTACCGTAACAATCAGCACGGTGAGAGGAACGAACGAGAACAAAAGGTCTTTGTAGATCTCGAGGACTGGCGGAATGGTTTCCTTGGGGGGCTTTGGCGCGATTGATGGATTGATCGACACCCTAACGATCGCATAGACGATGTACAGTCCAGCCAGCATCAGGCCTGGGAACATCGCTGCTGCATACAAACGCAGTGGCGACAGTTCGGCAATCGCAGCATAGACGATCAGCATGATTGACGGTGGAATGAGGATACCGAGCGTACCCCCTGCGCAAATCACGCCAGCTGCAAACTTTTTATCATAGTTCGCGTTCGCCATGGCTGGATAGGCCAACAAACCCATCAAGGTGACGACAGCGCCCACAATCCCTGATGCCGTTGAGAATACCGCACAGGTAATCAGAGCGGCGATTGCCATTGAGCCTGGTAGGTTGTGAGCGGCCATCTGCAATGAACGGAAAAGCCGTCCAACGATATCAGCGCGTTCAACCACATATCCCATAAACAGGAACAGCGGGATCGCCACCAAGGTATCGTTTTCCATGACGGAGTAGGTATTTTGGTTTAACAGATAGAAGATTTGGTTGGTAAATAAGTCACCGAACGTTTCGGGCGACTGGTAGTAGGCGTAATAACCAAAGCCCACGCCCATTGCGATGAGAGTGAAAGCGATTGGGAAGCCGAGTAGGACAAGTACGATAAACAGGCATAGCATTAAAATTGCGACTTCAGGGTTGGTCATGCTTGTTTCTCCTGCTGATCACCTTCTTCCATAAGCAGTTGTTCGGTTTCTTTCACGTCGCTCAATCTTGCCATCCATTCATTTTCTTTGATTGCACGAATGCACCGACAGATCTCTGCAGCGCCTTGGAGCATTAACAAAAAGCCAGCGACCGGGATGAGTGTTTTGAAAAAGTAAATCTGGATTCGTGCGGGGCTGTTCCAACTCACCTCTTTATAACGCCAGCTGTCAGCGGCGATTTCTGCGCCGAACCAGAACAGTGCAAGCATTCCTGGGAAGAAGAAGAGGACATAAAGAACAAAGTCGATCTTTGCTTGTGTTCTTGGCTGCAATAATCGGTACAAAAAATCACCGCGAACGTGAGCATCTTGGGCGAGCGCATAGGGTCCCGCCATTAAGAATAGTGCGCCGTACATCTGGATCATCATATCCATTGACCATACGGTTGGGGCATTAAGCACATATCGAACAAACACCTCGTAAGAAACTGAGAGTGTCAAAATCAAAATACACCATCCGAAGGCGCGTCCAACCCAGACGTTTAACCCCTCAATGGTGTAGACGAAACGATCCACGATTATTTCTCCACATCAAGATACGCATCACTTAAAAGTTGTTGTGGCGTCGTGCCACAACGTCAGGGTCTGACGACCCATCCGGCACATTGTACTGGTTGTGCCACCCAGAAAATAAAAATCCCGGGGCACAATGTACCCCAGGATCGACAATCACTCGACGAATTAACCGAAGTGGTGATCGTAAGCCATCCGATAGTCTGGCTGGTTCAGGTTCAAGTACCCCATGACGCGCTTTGCATATGCTTTTTGCGAATCAATGACTTTCTTGAAGAAAGGATCTTCTGCGTTCAGACGATCAACAACGATATCCCACGCTTTCAACTGCTCCTTCATGACTGAATCTGGAGTACGGTGGACATTCACGCCCTGTGCACGCAAGTTTTCCAAGTCGTCCGCGTAACGGTTGGTGTTGTGCCAGTAGAAGTTTGAGTTTTCTGCCTCAGAAGCATACTTCAGGATCGCCTGAAGCTCTGCTGGCAGTGCGTCGTACTTCTTCTTGTTGAACGAGATCTCGAAGAATTCCTGAGACTGGTGGAATGAACCCAGGTGATAATCTTTCGAGACGTCCTGCATGCCGAAGTCACGGTCAGATGTTGGGTTGTTGAATTCCGCTGCGTCGATCAAGCCCGACTTCATTGCTGGCTGGATTTCGCCACCAGGCAACTGAACAACTGACATGCCCATTTCGAGAAGTACGTCTGCCGCAAGACCAACTGTCCGGTATTTCAAACCGTTCATCTGTGAAGCATCTTTGATCTCTTCTTTGAACCAACCCATTGGCTGTGCTGGCATTGGGCTGTTGAAGAATGAAACGATGTTCAGTCCTAATGAACCCATGAGTTCATTGAACAGTTCCATACCGCCGCCGTAGTGACACCAGCCCAAAACTTCTTGCGATGACCAGCCGAAACATGGACCTGTTCCGAACAGTGACGCTGTCTTTGACTTTGAATACCAATATGCAGGTACGTAATGGCAACCATCGAGGACGCCGCGGTGTACTGCATCTTGCATTTGTGAAGTCTTTACAACTGAGTTAACTGGCAGTAGATCGATTTTGAGATCTTTACCTGCCATTGCGTGAACGCGATCCACATATGCTTGTGCGTTCTCGAGGAAAATACCACCACCCCAAGCTGCCTGCACTTTCAATGTTGTGCCACCGTGACCACCGGCGTTTACAAGTGCTGGGAAACCGAGACTAGTGGCCGCTGCTGTTGCCGTAGCTCCCTTGAGGAATGAACGGCGATCGAGTTTTTTGCTCATCGGACTACCTTTTTTATCAATTTTTTATTGCGCAATTCCGTAACTGCCAAAGACAGCGCGCTCTGCAGTTCCATCCATGGAGAGCTTGAATAGTGATGACTTCTCGCCGATCTTGCAAGGTTTTTGGAAAAAAACTGATCAGACCACTTTTGATTGCAACTTGCCGTCGAAGGGGCCACTGTACTTAGTCTAAAGTATCAAGGACTAGCAAATGGCTGATTTAAGTATCACACGACTATTGGTGGAACCGGTTTTAGCACGTGCCAAAACCGATTATTCAGTATGGCTGAACGCTGATGATCACATCATGTCTGCAGACGAACTCGTAGCTCGTAGTTTTGAATCGGATGCATTGATGATTTGTCATTCCGAGATTTTGTCGCGTGATGTCGTTGCCCGTCTATCCGATCGATTACAGATCGTAGCCAATTATTCAGTGGGTGTGGATCACTGTGATCTATCGGCGTTGAAGGAGCGCGGGATCGTTGTAACCAACACACCAGATGTGCTGTCTGATGCGACTGCAGAGATTGCGATGCTGTTACTACTTGGCGCCAGCAGACGTGCTTATGAAGGCGATCAAATGTTACGTCTGGGTACCTGGAAACATTGGGCTCCGGTTGAGATGAATGGTATTCAAGTGACATCGAAACGGTTAGGTATTGTCGGGATGGGCCGTGTCGGTCAGACGGTCGCGAAGCGGGCACGCGGATTTGAAATGGAAATACACTACACCAATCGAAATCGTCTTCCGCCAGAGTTGGAGCAGGGCGCAGTCTTTCATCCCACGGTGCAATCACTGTTTGAGACCGTGGACATGATTTCTCTCAATTGTCCGGCAACACCGGAAACGGAGAATTTGGTGAACGCACAATCGATCGGTTGGATGAGGCCGGGTGTCGTGTTCGTCAATACGGCTCGAGGACGTCTGGTTGATGAGAGCGCATTAATTGAAGCGCTTAACTCAGGGCACATTGCGGCTGCTGGCCTTGACGTGTTCCAAACAGAGCCAGGCGGAAACCCGGCATTTGCAGCTTGCCCAAATGTTTTGATGTTGCCGCACCTCGGATCATCGACGCGCGAAACGCGTAAAGCAATGGGTGACCGCGCACTCGATAACCTTGATGCCTTTTTTGCTGGACGTGAACCACGAGATCGACTGGTTTAGCGGTTTGCGAAATTTGGTCTGACCAGTTAAGCTATTGGTCAGACCACTTGGGACTACCGGTAAATAGCAAATGGATGGTTATCTGTCGACCCCGCGTGTTACGCGCGCCGCTGATGTGATCATGGATCAGATTGAACGTTTGATCCTCGAAGGCAAAGTGCGTCCCGGACAAAAGCTCCCATCGGAGCGAAGCCTGGCGGAAGAGTTTGGCGTGTCTCGGCCGACTGTTCGAGAGGCCATCCAAAAGCTTGAGGCGCGTGGCCTGATCCAACGGCGACATGGTGGTGGAACGTTTGTAGCGGAGCATGTCGGCTCGACGTTTATCGATCCAATGATGGCAATGATCCAGCGTTCTCCAGACGGTACCTTCGATATCCTGGAACTGCGATTTGCGCTTGAGAGTGTTGCAGCCTGGCTTGCAGCAGATCGTGCGACTGAGCGAGCGCGCGGCAACGTGCAACGGCGTTATCATGAGTTACAATCCGCAGTCCGCTCACACGACCTACACCGTGAGGCAAAAGCCGACGCTGAATTCCATTTGGCAGTTGCTGAGGCGTCGCAAAACGGTGTGATCCTTCACATCATGCGATCGATCTTTGTGCTACTTGAAGAATCGATTGTGAAGAATTTGGCTGAATTAAATCTAGATCGAATCAGAAAGCAGGACTTGGCCCTGCAACATGAAGCGATTTATCGAGCGATCGTCATCGATCGAGATCCGGCGGCGGCCAGGAGGGCTGTCCGTCAACACATGCTCACTGTGAGTGAATCACTGGACCGTGAACGGCTTGCAGATACGAAACCGCGACGTTTAAAAGAGTTGACACAATCGACTTAAGTTAAGCGCTGCGGATCACCAATGAAACCAATGAGGTGAACGATATGGCGAATACGCCTATAACAATCGACCACGATCCGGTCGAAACAAAAGAATGGCTAGAGGCCTACGAATCGGTGTTACAGCATGAAGGCGCAGATCGTGCGGCTTATTTGTTGAATCAGCTTGTCGCAAGAGCCAGTCAGGAAGGGGCAAGCCTCCCAGTAGCCATGACCACACCCTACAGAAACACTATCCCCGTGCAGAACGAAGCAAGAATGCCGGGCGATCTGTTCATGGAGCGCCGAATTCGAAGTCTGATTCGCTGGAATGCGCTTGCGATGGTGATGCGAGCAAACAAATCCGGAGATGATTTGGGTGGTCACATTGCAACCTATCAGTCTGCGGCAACGCTGTATGAAGTTGGCTTTAACTATTTCTGGAAGGGGCCTGACCATCCAGAAGGTCAAGATCTGTTATACATTCAGGGACACGCGAGCCCTGGCATCTATGCACGATCGTTCCTCGAAGGTCGGTTGTCCGAAAATCAACTTGATCACTTCCGGCGCGAGGTTGATGGTGATGGTTTGTCGTCATACCCGCATCCATGGTTAATGCCCGACTATTGGCAGTTTCCCACCGTTTCGATGGGACTCGGGCCAATTCAATCGATTTATCAAGCCCACGTCATGAAATATCTGGTGAACCGTGACCTCTCTGATCAGCCAAATCGAAAAGTTTGGGCGTTCTTGGGCGATGGTGAAATGGATGAGCCGGAATCACTTGGCGCGATTGGTCTCGCTGGTCGTGAGCGCTTGGACAACCTGATTTTCGTGATCAATTGTAATCTGCAACGGCTAGATGGACCTGTTCGCGGAAACGCCAAAATCGTTCAGGAGCTCGAAGGACAGTTCCGCGGTGCGGGCTGGAATGTGATTAAAGTACTTTGGGGTCGTCATTGGGATCCACTCTTCGCGCGCGATCGTCACGGGTTGATGCAAAAGGTGATGGATGAGGTCGTTGACGGCGAATTACAGAACTGCAAAGCCAAGGGCGGCGCGTATACCCGAGAGCATTTCTTCGGCCAATATCCAGAACTCAAAAATATGGTCTCTGACATGTCAGACGAGGATATTGCAAAACTGAATCGTGGTGGACATGACCCGACCAAGGTTTATGCAGCCTACCATGCTGCCGTGAATCACACCGGTCAACCAACGGTGATCCTTGCGCAGACAGTCAAGGGTTACGGCATGGGTTCATCAGGTGAATCTGCGAATCCATCCCATCAAGTGAAAAAGCTGGATTTGGATAATCTTAAACGATTCCGCGATCGGTTCTCGATTCCTGTGACTGATGACGAACTTGCCGATGTACCTTATTACAACCCCGGTGCAGACAGTCCGGAAAGTCGCTATTTGCAAGAACGGAGACAGACGCTCGGTGGATACCTCCCAGTTCGCCGCGCTTGGAAGGAGCCGCTGGGTTGCCCTGATCTCGATGGATTTAAACAGCAACTGAAAGGAACGGGTGACCGGCAGATTTCCACGACCATGGCGTTTGTTCGTATGTTGTCGACTCTGGTTAAGGACAAAACCATTGGGTATCGCATCGTCCCGATCGTTCCGGATGAGGCACGAACCTTTGGCATGGAGGGCATGTTTAAACAATTGGGGATCTACACCACCGAGGGCCAGAAATACATTCCTCACGACGTGGATCAAGTATTGTCTTATCACGAGGATCGAGCAGGCCAGATTCTAGAAGAAGGAATTAATGAGTCAGGCGCGTTCTCGGCATGGATGGCGTGCGCGACGTCGTACGCGAATCATAATCAGCCATTGATTCCCTTCTACATTTATTACTCCATGTTTGGACATCAACGGGTTGGGGATTTAGTTTGGGCCGCTGGGGACATTCAAGCAAAAGGATTCTTGTTAGGGGCGACGTCTGGGCGAACCACGCTTAATGGCGAGGGCTTGCAGCACCAGGATGGTCATAGTCATATTCTCGCTGGGACTGTGCCGAATCAGCGTTCGTATGATCCAACCTATAGTTATGAAGTCGCTGTCATCGTTCAGCACGGACTCAAGCAAATGTACGACGAGAACCAAAGCGTTTTCTATTACATCACGCTGATGAACGAAAACTATCCGCATCCCGAGATGCCTGAAGGGGTTGAATCAGACATTATTAAGGGAATGTATCTGTTGAAACCTGTTGCGCCGAAGATGAAGAATCATGTGCGTCTCCTCGGTTCGGGCACGATTTTGAGAGAAGTGGAAGCCGCGGCTGAAATGCTTGCTGAATTTGGTGTAGGCGCTGATGTTTACAGCGCAACAAGTTTCAATGAACTCCGTCGCGATGGACAGTCAGTCGCTCGATACAACCTGTTACACCCTGAAGAGAAAACAGCACGCATTAGTCATGTCGAGGCCATGCTTGGTGGCTCGGATGCACCGGTTGTCGCGGCAACCGACCATATGCAGTTGTATTCGGAGCAGATTCGACCGTTCCTCGGAAAGACGACCTATGTCACCTTGGGTACGGATGGTTTTGGACGCTCGGATTCGCGCAAAAAGCTGCGTGAGCATTTCGAGGTGGATCGTCGATTTATCACTGTTGCTGCGCTCCGAGCGCTTTCGATGGATGGAAAGATCGATCCGAAAATCGTGTCGAAGGCGATTAAGGACTTCGGAATCGATCCAGATCGTCTTGATCCAGTGACACTGTAAGGAGGGATACCATGACAACGATTCGTGTACCAGATATCGGTGATGCTTCTAATGTCACAGTGATCGAGGTTGCAGTGTCCCAAGGTGATACTGTGGCAGAGGGCGATACCTTAATCGTTCTTGAATCAGACAAGGCATCGATGGAGATCCCAGCAGATGCATCAGGTGTGGTCGGAAAAATACATGTCTCCGAAGGCGCTGAAGTCAATGAAGGCGATCCGATATGTGAGCTTGAGGGCGCAGAGTCGGCAGCTGAGACAGTGACTGAAGCCTCGAGCCAATCAGCGCCTGCCGAACCAATCGCTGCCGAGGTCAGTGGTGCTTCACAGTTGGTGTCTGTTCCAGACACCGGTAGTGCGGATGGCGTCACAGTTATTGAAATTGCCGTTTCTGTTGGTGACAGCGTCGCCGAAGGAGACACTCTGATTGTTTTAGAGTCTGATAAGGCATCAATGGAGATTCCTGCGCCAGCATCTGGTGTTGTGATTGCTCTGAAAGTGTCTGAAGGCCAACAGGTTGTTCAGGGTGATCCAATCTGTGAGATGACTGGCGGTAATGCGACCGCAACCTCAACGCCTGTACCGCAAGCATCATCCGAACCAGCGGCCGCGGAATCGCTTGCTCCTCAATCCAGTGGCGGTATTGAAAAGGTCGTTGTGCCTGATACCGGCAACGCGGACGGCGTAACCGTGATCGAGGTCAGTATTGGTGTCGGTGATACGGTATCCGAGGGCGACACATTGATCGTTCTTGAGTCAGATAAGGCATCGATGGAGATCCCATCACCGGTCAGTGGCAAAGTGTTGGCGTTGTCTGTCAAAGAAGGTGACTCTGTTGCTCAAGGTGATGCGATTGCTGATGTTGAAGCAACGGCAGGGTCACAGCCGCAAGCCACAACAGCGTCTCCTCAACAGCCCTCTGCGACACCGGCATCCACTAAAGCCCCAGCTCCTCAACCTCCTGTGGTTGAAGAAGCGAGTGTTCCTTCAGTCGGCTCAAGCGTGCATGCGGGACCAGCCGTGCGTGCGCTCGCTCGAGAGCTTGGTGTCAATTTGTCGAGTGTTCCGTCGACAGGGCCGCGTGGGAGAATCACCAAAGATGATCTACATGACTTTGTGAAGGCGAAACTACAAGAAGCTGAGTCTGGTCAGACCATGAACGGTGGATCAGGAATACCACCAATTCCTCCTGTTGATTTTGCAGCTTTTGGTCCGGTCGAACGGATTCCGATGACCAAGATTCACAAGCTGACTGCAGACAACATGACGCGTTGTTGGCTCAATGTGCCTGCAGTGACTCAGTTTGATGAAGCAGATATCACGGATCTGGAAACGTTCCGGAAATCGATGAAAGCAGAAGCTGAAAAGAAAGGTGTGAAACTGACTCCATTACCATTCTTAATTAAGGCATCAGCGTATGCCCTAGCTGAGCTCCCACAGGTGAACGCATCGATCGACCCCTCAACTGATGAAATTGTCCGAAAGGGCTACATTCACATAGGGATTGCGGTTGATACGCCGGATGGTCTGATGGTTCCCGTGATTCGTGACGCAGATCAGAAGGGGATCTGGGACATTGCGGCTGAGGCATCGGAACTTGCAGACAAGGCGAAGAACAAGAAGTTGAAGCCAGCCGAAATGCAGGGTGCTACATTCACAATCTCATCGCTTGGCTCGATTGGAGGGACCGCATTCACACCGATTGTGCCGTCGCCTCAAGCAGCGATTTTAGGTATCTCTAAAGCATCCATGCAGCCCGTTTGGGATGGCAGTGCGTTCCAGCCGCGATTAATGTTGCCCTTGTGTCTCTCCTATGACCACCGGGTGATCAACGGGGGAGATGGTGCGCGATTTACCACAATTCTCAGTAAAGTACTCTGCGATATTAGGCACTTGGTGTTCTAGTGGCATGCCCGGTTCTCCGGGCATTTTTTATTGCGTTCGTTTTGATTTCCAAAACACTTCCTGACCGCCATCACGCCTTGCGAGTTGGCGCGCCATCACAAATAAGACATCCGATAGTCGGTTGATGTATTGGTTTAAGGCATCGCCGACGGCCTCTTCTCTTGACAGTGTAACGATGATCCGTTCTGCACGTCGAGCGACTGCGCGCGCCATGTGGCAAAGCCCGGCGGATTTTGAACCGCCCGGCAAGATGAATTCTTTAAGAGGTGGGAGTTCTTCATTGAGTTGATCGCACAACGCTTCAAGGTCTGACACCATCTCTGCTTGAATCAACTGAAATCCCGGAACGGCAAGCTCGCCACCGAGATCAAACAGACGGTGCTGAATATCAGTCAACGGCTTGATCAACGGCTCATCTGATGGGAGTTCGGCGATCAGTAAACCAATCCATGAGTTGAGTTCGTCAACTGTACCGACGGCTTCGATACGGGAGCTGTCTTTTGTCGTCCTTGAGCCGTCACCGAGGCCAGTGGTTCCGTCGTCCCCAGTCTTGGTGTAGAGCTTTGTCAGTCGGTTACCCATTGGATTCCTTGTTCTGATTCGTAATACGTTCAAGTGGCTTTCGTATGATCATTAAAAGAACAAGTCCTGGGATGACCATCAACGCAGTGATGACAAAGAATAGCGCCCAGTTTCCACCTGTCCAGTCGACAAACCAACCGCCACTTGAAGCCAGTACGGTTCGACCTGCATTACCGATCGACGCCAATAGTGCATATTGGGTCGCTGAGAAGGCCTTACCTGTGAGCGCGGTGAGGAAGCTAACGAATGCGACAGTGGAAAATGCCGTGGTGAAGTTGTCGGTTAAGATCGCGAGCAGGAGTAGTGATTTATCCGGACCAGCCATTGCAAGCCATGCGAATAACAAATTACTGCCTGCCATTGTGACGCCACCGATGAATAGACCGCGAGTGACGCCCAAGCGGACGTTAATGACACTACCAATTAACGCGAAGACACAAGTCGCGAGTCCACCATAGAGTTTTTGGTAGGTACCAATCTCTTCGTTTGTGAAAAGCTCTTTATAAAAAACGATCGACATTCGCCCTAAGAATGCTTCACCGATTTTGAACAGAAAAATAAATAACAGAATTAACAGGGCGAGGCGTAAGCCATGATTTTTAAAGAAGTCAGCAAGTGGTTCCCAGGCAGTGACTGTCAACCAGTTGATCACACGTCGCGCCTGAGATTGCCCGGTTTGTGAATACTGAGCTTCGATCTCGCGTTGAAGCGATTCACGCTCAGTGACCGGTTCTGTGACGAAACAGGTTACAACCATGAACGCGATTAAGCATCCAGTGAGCATCAGGTACACCGCGTTCCAACCGAGCGTATCAGCATAGGCAAATGCGAAATATCCCGGAAATGAATAACCAGCCCACCAGCCAACGGTTGCCATTGCGGAAGCGGCAGGGATGGATGCCTGGTTACTGTAGGAAAAGTGATCGACTCGGAATGCATCGATTGCGATATCTTGAGTTGCTGAAAAAAGGGCAATACCGAAGATTAATAGACCGACCACGAGCAGTGAATCGGCAGGCGATTGGATTGTGGCCAGATAGAGGGTGAGCGCTGCCATTGCGCCTTGAGTGATTAAGATCCAGCTTTTCCGCTGACCGATGCGCGCGATCGCAGGAAGGTTGATCCGATCAATCAGGGGAGCCCACAGAAAATTAAATGCATAGATCCCATAAGCAATACCAACGAGACCAATCTCAGTCCTTGAGACGCCTGCATCTTTGAGCCATGCCGCAAGTGCTGATGCAATGAGGACCCAAGGAAACCCACTGGCGCAACCCATCAGGAAGACCCATAGAATCCGTTTATCGAGATAGGTTTTGAGCGTGTCGTTAAGTGTCATAAGCCATCCTGATCAGGCACCCATTGTCGGGTGCTTGATCAGAAAGGCAAGATTTTTTAGACGCGGAGGCCGCCGTCAACCTCAATAACGCGGCCATTGACGTAGTCATTTTCAAGGATGAATTCGACCGTTTGTGCAATTTCATCAGGTTGACCAAGTCGCTTCGCCGGGATGCCTGCAGCGATCTTTTCTAATGCCTCAGGTTTCATCGTCAAAACCATTTCTGTGCCGATGTAGCCAGGAGCGATCGCTGCGCAGCGAATGCTCTGACGCGCAAGTTCTTTCGCCCAAGTGACGGCCATTGCAGCGACACCAGCTTTGGTTGCTGTGTAATTGGTTTGGCCCATATTTCCGTGACGTGAAATTGAAGAGATATTGATAATGCAACCACCGTTCCCTGCTTTCACCATCTCAGTTGCCGCCGCGCGGCCACACAGGAATGTGCCGGTCAGATTCACATCAACCACTTGTTGCCAATGTTCGAAACTCATCCGCTTCTCGACAACACCGTCTTTGACTTTGAGGAATAATGAATCCCGCGTAATACCGGCATTGTTAACGACCGCATCGAGTCGACCAGTCTGTGCAGCAATCTGCGCAAACGTCTCGTCAACTTCATCTTCTTTCGCCACGTTGCATACCCAAGTCGATGCTGTCGCCCCTGCATCCTTAATCAGTTGTTTCGCGTCTGCGAGAGTGTCTGCGTTCATATCAATCAGAGCGATATGCGGCTTTTTGGGCGCTAGGCGTAATGCCATAGCACGGCCAAGTCCCTGAGCGCCGCCAGTGATGACGATCACTTTGCCGTTGAGATCCATGTTTAATCCTTAATCTGTATCTATGTCGTGGTTGCACAAAAAATTTTGTTGCAATGCAATATTCTTGTGGTCAGTTTAGTTGCACTGCAAAAAAAAGCTACCCCTCTTTGGTTTGGGATTCACAAATCTGTATCCTTCGGGTCGGAGGAATTGTGATGCCCTTACTCATTTTTATGCTTGTGCCGATCGTTGAGATGTGGATCTTGATTGAAGTCGGTGGATGGATTGGTGCGTTACCGACCATTGCGCTCGTGGTCCTGACTGCAACTTTGGGATTGTCGCTTCTCAAGCGTCAGGGCCTATCAACACTGATGCGTGCACGGCGAAAAATGGATGAAGGATCAATTCCGGCATCTGAGCTCGTCAGTGGTGTGATGATTGCGGTCGGTGGCGCATTATTGTTGACCCCGGGTTTTGTCACCGATGCGATCGGCTTTGCGTTATTAATCCCTCAAACTCGTCAATGGCTTCTCCTGAAGCTGGTCGATCGCTACCGCGATAAAATTATTATCGAAGGCGAATTTCGTCGCGTCGATGATAGAAATTTCTAGCTTGGCTATTGAAAAAAATAAAAGTGGCTTCATTAACCGGCATGTCTCGGAGACAGGCAAGTCTCTGGCGGTTAACCCCCCACAGGTGAGCTAAGGAAAGCGTTCCAACTCATTGGGTTGGGTGGGTCGAGGAAAGGCGCAAGCCTAAAGTTCATTGTCATAAAGCGGAGATATCAGCAGATGAACATTCGTCCACTCCAAGATCGCGTCGTCATTCGTCGCATGGAAGAGGAAACAACAACTGCAGGCGGCATTGTGCTTCCTGGTGCTGCGGCTGAAAAGCCAAATCAGGGTGAAATTGTCGCTGTCGGAACAGGCAAACCACTCGATAACGGAGAAACCCGTGCGATGTCGGTTTCTGTTGGTGACAAAGTCGTGTTCGGCCAGTATTCAGGCTCAAACACAATCAAGGTAGACGGTGAAGAACTTCTGATTATGAGTGAATCAGAAATTCTTGGCGTAATCGAAAAGTAAGACCCCTGAAGAAAGGATTTTTGAAGACATGACAGCTAAAGACGTAAAATTTGGTGATGCTGCCCGTCAGGGTATGCTTGCTGGCGTAAATATTTTGGCAGACGCAGTGAAGACAACACTGGGACCGAAGGGTCGTAATGTTGTTCTCGACAAGTCGTTTGGCGCTCCAACCGTCACAAAAGACGGTGTTTCTGTTGCTAAAGAAATCGAACTTGAAGACAAGTTTGAGAATATGGGCGCACAGATGGTGAAAGAAGTCGCTTCACAGACATCTGATGTTGCTGGTGACGGGACAACAACTGCGACGGTATTGGCTCAAGCCATCGTTAATGAAGGATTGAAGTCAGTTGCTGCCGGTATGAACCCGATGGATCTCAAGCGCGGAATCGATAAAGCAGTCAAGGCAGCGGTTGAAGCAATTGGTGGAATGGCGAAGCCCTGCGAAGACTCAAAGGCAGTTGCACAGGTCGGTACGATCTCTGCAAACTCAGATTCTGGTGTCGGTTCAATCATTGCCGAAGCGATGGAAAAAGTCGGTAAAGATGGTGTCATCACTGTTGAAGAAGGATCAGGTTTTGAAGACGAATTGGATGTGGTCGAAGGGATGCAGTTCGATCGTGGTTATCTGTCTCCATACTTCGTCAACAACCAAGACAACATGACAGCCGAATTGGATGATCCGTTCATTTTGTTAGTTGATAAGAAAATCTCAAATATTCGCGACCTGATTCCGGTACTGGAAGGAGTTGCAAAAGCAGGCAAGCCATTATTGCTGATCGCTGAAGATGTCGAAGGCGAAGCCCTAGCGACTCTGGTTGTTAACAACATGCGTGGCATCGTGAAAGTCGCCGCTGTGAAGGCGCCTGGTTTCGGCGATCGTCGTAAAGCAATGTTGCAAGACATCGCAGTGCTCACTGGCGGGACTGTGATTTCTGAGGAAGTTGGTTTGTCACTCGAAACTGCCACTTTGGATGATCTGGGAACCGCGAAGCGGGTCCAAATCTCGAAAGAGAATACAACCATCATCGACGGTGCAGGTAAAGCGGAAGACATTCAAGGTCGCGTGAAGCAGATCGAAGCGCAAATCGAAGAAACGTCGTCAGACTACGATCGTGAGAAATTACACGAGCGTAAAGCGAAGCTGGCTGGTGGCGTTGCTGTGATTAAGGTCGGCGCTGGCTCTGAAGTTGAAATGAAAGAGAAGAAGGCTCGCGTTGAAGACGCACTCCACTCGACACGCGCTGCGGTTGAAGAGGGTGTTGTATCCGGCGGTGGCGTCACTCTGATTCGTGCACTGCAGGCTGTTGGCGATCTGAAAGCAGATAATGAAGAGCAGAATGTGGGTATCCAAATCGCCAAGCGTGCTATGGAAGCACCGTTGCGTCAGATCGTAACGAACGCAGGTGGTGAAGCATCAGTCGTCGTTGACAAGGTGAAGCAGGGCGAAGGTAACTTCGGCTTCAATGCGGCATCTGGTGAATACGGTGACATGATTGCTATGGGTATTCTGGATCCTGCGAAAGTCACTCGCTCTGCGTTGCAAGCGGCAGCCTCGGTTGCTGGTCTGATGATTACGACTGAGTGCATGATCACTGAGATTAAAGAAGATAAGCCTGCGGCTCCAGCAATGGATCCTGGTATGGGCGGCATGATGTAAGCCGACCGCTGAGGCTAAAACCCTGCTCGGATTCCGGGTGGGGTTTTTTATGCCTCACGCAAACGAATGACATAAAAAAACCCGCCGAAGCGGGTTTTTTTAATCACCGAGTTAGGCGTTTGCGAATTGCTCCGCGACGTATTCCCAATTAACCAGTTCCCAGAATGCTTTCAGGTAAGCTGGGCGTGCGTTACGATAGTCAACGTAATAGGCGTGTTCCCACACGTCACATGTCAATAACGGCGTTTTACTTTCGGTCATTGGATTTCCTGCGCCAGTGGTTGACGCAAGCTCCAGTTTCCCGTCACTTGTTTTGACAAGCCAACCCCAACCGGATCCAAATGTCGTTACCGATGTCTTGGTGAATTCTTGTTTAAAATTGTCAAATGACCCGAAGGTTTCGTTAATTGCATCAGCCAATTCGCCAGTCGGCTCTCCACCACCATTTGGCGACAGACAGTGCCAATAAAAAGTGTGATTCCAAACTTGTGCTGCGTTATTAAAAATACCGCCAGATGATGCTTTGATGATCGCCTCAAGCGACTGACCTTCAAACTCTGTTCCTGGAACGAGGTTATTCAAATTGTCCACGTAGGTTTTGTGGTGTTTACCGTGGTGGAATTCGAGTGTTTCTTCTGAAATGTGCGGCGCCAATGCATTCTTAGCATAGGGCAATGAGGGCAATTCAAATGCCATGATGACCTCCAGTGTAACTTGGTTTTGAGTTAGTGGGGGCTGATGGTTACAAATCAATCTTTTCGCTGATGATGGGTTCGTTTTGTCTGTAGATTCGGTACACTCGACAGATGCGTAAGGCAACCATATGACCCGTAAAGAACCTCAATTTAGCGATGATCTGAATACGCCAATTGCAGTCGCAGAGACGATTGATTCGGCACGCTCTGATATCGGTGCTGATCATTCTCGTCGCACGACATCCGCGCCGCCTAAGCAATCGAGCTCGAATTGGCTATTGTGGTTATTCGTTGTGGTGAGCTTATGTGTTTCGTTTGGAATGGCATTTTTCGGGCTTGAGGAGGCTGGACGGTACCAGGCGGCCCTGACTCAGGCTGAAAGTCAGGCTCGAGAGCTTGAGTCAACAATTGATCGATTGAATGATGCTCAGGCTCAAGGGATCGGGGAATTGGCTCAATCTGATGCCCAGATGAGAAAAATGGTGCAGTCGGTCGAGGCTCGCCTCAAGTCGGATGTGACTCGAGATCTTGATGCACTTGCCAAGCAAGTCAAATCAGTCCAGCAAAATATCGAAACATCACAGGCAGCCGTGTCGAAAGAGTTTGGCGTTGTCGGTCAACAAATTCAATCGATCGAACAAAAACTGGGAGCTGCAGAATCGTCCTCAAGGGAAGCGCAATCAAAATTTGATGAATCAGTTGCCCTACTCAGTGAACAAATCAACGCAGAGCGGACTCGGATCGATGTGGTTGCGGGTACTCGACAGGCAGTCATTGCATTGAGTGATGAACTGCGTTCATTGCAGGGTGCTTTGTCGACCCTCGATGGGCGTCTTGAAGCAGCGAATGCGGGACAGGCTTCGACTGACCAAACTGTTAAAGATATTCAATTGGCACTTGATGGTATTAACGAGCAGCTCGCCCAACTCGCCACCACCAGTAATGCACTGATTGTTCTCGATGTACTCTCAGAACAAGTGGATCGACTGGCTCAGCAAACTGAGCAGCAACAGCAGGTCATTGATGCAGTTGATGCCAGCCGTAAGCAGTTAACACAACGGATCATCGATCTTGATGGCCGCGTGAATCTTGCACTATCACCCAGGGAGTAATCATGCGTCGGGCAGTCTTTAACCAAAAAGGTGGTGTTGGGAAATCCAGTATCGCTGTCAATCTCGCTGCCGCGAGTGCAAAAGCAGGTCTGAAAACCTTATTGGTCGATTTGGATGTCCAAGGGAATAGCACACACTACATTGTCGGCGAACCGACTGAGCCACTTTCGGGTGTTGAAGAATTTTTCCAAAATCAACTCTCGTTGTATTCAAGAGAGCCAGTCACGTCTTTGATCCATCAGAGTGTGTATGACAATTTATCAGTGATGCCCTCGGGCCGAGGCCTGCTTGAACTGGAGCACAAACTTGAAAGTCGCTACAAGATGTATAAGTTAAAAGAATGTCTTGATGAATTGATGCAGGACTTTGATCGCATTTATTTAGATACGCCGCCTGCTCTTAATTTTTTTTCTCGGTCGGCAATGATTGCAGCAGATCGGGTTGTCGTCCCTTTCGATTGCGATACGTTTTCAAAGCAGGCACTGTATCAACTGACCGAAACAATTGAAGAGATCAAGGCCGATCATAATGCCAAGCTTAGCCTCGAGGCGATTATCCCGAATCAAGTCCCAGCAAGGGCGAATTTGCCCCAACAATTGATTGCCGAGCTTAAGGCAGACTCGCTTCCTGTTTCAAAAACGACGCTGTCGTCGAGCGTGATCATGCGAGAATCTCACGAAAAAGCAAAACCATTGGTGTACTTAAAGCCCAAGCATCGTCTGAGTCTTGAGTTCGAAGCCTTGTTTCAGGAGCTTGACTCGACACGCTGATGGATCAACACACGACCGAGGTTATCGACGCGCTGAATGCATTGGAGTTGGGATTGCGGGACTTGGGCCTGTGGTCCGATGCCCGTCCTGAGCCAGAGGCTTTGGCAAGCACCATGCCGTTTTGCTATGACACCCTCGAGCTCGAGCAATGGCTGCAGTTTATCTTTTTGGGTCGGATGCGAGAGATCCTCGAGCAGGGCGATCGGTTACCCGAATCTTGCGCAATAATCCCCTATGTTGAGATGTTGTCAGGCGCTGGAAAGCAGGTTCATCCGACGCTAGTCAGTCTAATCCAGCGTGTTGATTGGAGCATTTCAGGGGAAAGTGGTAGCGGGGAGAGGATTTGAACCTCTGACCTTCGGGTTATGAGCCCGACGAGCTACCAGGCTGCTCCACCCCGCAATCGAGGCGCGTACTGTAATGAAGTGAAGTAGTTTCGTCAAGCAACAGCCGGCAAACAAACGCACTATTTTTAATACCTGGATGAATAAATGATGAAAGCGCCTAGATTACGTGCCAATCGGTATAGCCTCATGACACTTGAGTGGCCTCAGGAGAGTGAGCCGCTTGCGGATTGGCTCAAAGCGCAACGTGAAAAAGCACCGGCGCTTATGGATGAAATTGCAATTGTATTGAAGCCGGCACCGGAACATCCGCCCGAGGAAATCCGGTTGGCAGTCGAGACGCTTGATCAGTTGGATCTTGGTTTGATGGGGTTGACAGGTTCGCCTCAGCACCGTGTTGTGGCTGATGAGTTAGGTCTTGCATGGTTATCTTCAAACCATGGTCCGATCGAGTCAGAGTCGAGTCATGAGATGGTCGCCAGCCAATCACCAGACACAGCATTGATCATGCAGGGTCCAATTCGTTCAGGCGTCCAAATTTACGCCAAAGATCGAGACTTAATCGTGATTGGACAGGTGAGTGAGGGCGCCGAAATCATGGCTGATGGCCACGTACATATTTATGGACGGTGTCGCGGGCGGGTTGCTGCTGGAGTCAGCGGTCAGGTCTCTGCAGAGATTTTCTGTTTAACATTCGAGTCTGAGCTTGTTTCGCTGGCAGGGACGTACTGTGGATCGGATCAGATTCCAGAAGAACTCTGGTCTGCTAGAGTGCGAGTAAGACTTGATGAAAGCTCACAAAAAATAACTTTTGGATTGATGACATAAAGGAGAAAAAGATTGGCTACCGTTGTCACTGTGACTTCAGGAAAAGGTGGAGTTGGTAAAACCACGTCGTCTGCTGCGATTGCAGCGGGTCTAGCTCAAGCGGGACATCGGACTGTGGTCATCGATTTTGATGTTGGTCTGCGGAACCTTGATCTCATCATGGGTGTTGAGCGTCGTGTGGTGTTCGATTTTGTGAACGTCATCGCAGGAGAAGCAACACTGAATCAAGCATTGATCCAAGATAAGCGACTTGAAAATTTGTCGATCCTGGCAGCCAGTCAAACCAAAGATAAGGATGCGCTCACAGAAGAAGGGGTTGGTCAGGTTCTCGATGAACTTGCAGAGCTCGGTTTTGAATATATCGTCTGTGACTCTCCTGCGGGCATCGAACGCGGTGCAACAATGGCACTCCATTTTGCGGATCATGCAGTCATCGTGACAAATCCAGAAGTGTCATCGGTGCGTGACTCAGACCGAATCCTCGGCATTCTCCAGTCGAAATCTAAGCGCGCAAAAGAGGGTGGAAAAGTACATGAGCATCTTTTGATTACTCGGTATGACCCGGTCCGCGTTGAGAATGGCGAGATGCTTTCGAAAGAAGATGTATGCGATATTCTTGCTGTGAAACTGATTGGCGTCATCCCAGAATCAAAAGCAGTACTCAAGGCTTCAAACACAGGAGCTCCAGTTATTTTGGATCAGGACTCAGATGCTGGGCTTGCCTATAGCGACTCAGTCGCGCGTTTTTTGGGAGAGGATCGTCCAATGCGGTTTGTGACTCCGAGAAAACAAGGCTTATTGAGCCGGATCTTGGGGGGAGGTGATTGATGGGTTTGTTTGGACTGTTCTCCGGGAAGAAGAAAACATCAGCTGCCGCCGCGAAAGAGCGGCTACAGATTTTAATCTCGCATGAACGACAAAATCGTCAGGGGCCCGATTTCTTACCTGATCTGCAACGCGATATTCTGGATGTTGTCAAAAAGTATGTGGCAATTCGAGAGGATCACGTGAGTGTTCGTTTAGATCGGGCAGGTGATGCATCAGTGTTAGAACTCAACGTGACACTTCCTGAGAACTAAATTGCAGATTCTTTGGTATGACTACGAAACTTCCGGACGCGATGCTGCGGCAGATCGGCCGGTACAGTTGGGATGGCAGGTGACAGACCCAGGGATGGAGCCAGTCGCTGATGCTGAGTCATTATTGGTTCGTCTACCAGATGATGTTTTACCCTCGCCTGGCGCGATGCTGGTGCATCAAATTCTGCCTGAAGTGCACCAGCGCGAAGGGATTTCAGAAGCTGAGCTTGCAAACCACCTTGAGCAATTGATTGCTCCGAGAACCTTAGTTGCCGGTTACAACTCCCGTGGATTTGACGATAAATTCACCCAACATATTTTTTACCGTTGTTTGCGTGACCCGTATGCTTGGCAGTACGCCGATGGACGTGGACGGTTTGACTTGTATCCGGTGGTTCTGGCCTATTTTGTACTTGCGCCAGAGGCGATTCGCTGGCCGGAAGACCACGATGGTCGGCCACGATTTAAGTTGGATCGAATTGGGCCTTTGAACCAACTTGATCGAGGTTTGAAACGAGCCCACGATGCATCCTCTGATGTCGCTGTCACAGCACGTTTGGCCAGACAGCTCGCGTTACATGATCCCGATTTATTTGCCACCTGTTTGAAGCGGATCGACAAGCATTTTGTGACCGATCAAATCCGCGCAGATGGCCGCAGTGAAGGCCTTTTGGAGGTGACATCCTTTGCCGGTTGGGACCAAGGATTTGTTCGTGATTTGTGGATTCCATTTCGATTATCGGAACGCTCTAATGATTATGTTGCTTTTGACTTGAATTATGACCCACAACAGGTGATGACAAATCTGATTGGGTTAGTTGAAAATCACTCGATAGATCGGTCTGAGCTGAGAAAACAAGTGAGGGCATTGGGCATTCATACAATTCGGATTAACGCACAACCGATGTTGTTCCGCCGTGCGACGCTCGAGCCACATACTAAATCGCGATTGGAAGCATTTGGTCGAGATGAAGTCCGGCAAAATCAGAATCTCGATGTGTGGCAACATATTCAAGAATCTCCCGCGTTTAAACAGCTCTATCGACTGGCCGTGCAGGTTTTAGCAGAAACAGAACAAGCGTTGCCTGATGATGTCGACTTTGGACTTTACGCAGGAAATTTTTTATCAACGCACGATAAAGATTTGCTGGCCAGTCTTCCCTTAATGGATCCAGAAAGCCTAAGCCAATGGACACAATCATTTGATGATCCCAGGTATGACACCCTGTTATTCCGATACCGTGCTCGTAATTTTCCGCAGTCGCTAACGCAGAGTGAGTGGAAATTGTGGCAAAAAACTCGGAGGGAAAAGCTGATGGGTGTTCATTCGACAAAAACGCAAGCGAGTCGCGTACAGGATGAATTAGTCGCAATCAGTCAACGAACAGATCTCGAACCCCATCAGATCGAGCAACTCGAGCAATTCGTGATGTGGTTGGATAAGCAGCCTCCTGTATAACTGTCGGTTTTCGCGTCGATCGACCACACGATTGCTATGAATGCACTGGTATCTGAATAACTATCTTCTGGTGATTCGTGACGGATCACCCTCCATGCGTCACCGTCATGAACCACTGGGGCCTCGTGGGTGCAGTCATGCGTTGAGTTAAAGATCTATCCTGCAACAGCACCTAATCATCTGTTCTGAAAGCCTTTAAGACGACTGGATTCTGGATTCGCTGTTCCAAGTAGTTGACGAACTGTTCTTTGGTCAATGCTTGGAGGATTGTGACTTGTTCCATTCGGTCACTGAATGGGCGGCGTAAGCCGATGGCGCTCCAAATTGCGTTTGAAAGTTCGCTTTGGGTCGACGGTGGGTTCAACAACTGATCGAGAAGGCTCAGTCGTTGGCTTTCAAATTGTTCGTTCGGCATCTCTTCAACCATCGCTGCAAAGCCTTCAAATTCTTTTTGAATTGCGCTCACTAATTCATCTGGATCGGCCGTGGGTGATTGGATCGCACCGGTTAAGATCGGCGTGTTATAGAGCGGAAAAGCAGTCGCGAATGTGAGATATCCGAGTTGTTGTTCTGTCCTCAAACGAGTATAAAACGGAGCCTCGATGATGTTGCCGGCAAGCCGATTTAAAATTCGAGATTCGGGATCGGTGTTCCCATCAATATATAGCACCGTGGCGGCCTGGTCTGGGTGGTTATATTGGTAAGATCGAGCGCGTTCACCAGGCCACGGATTGGTTGTTATTTGCACTGTCGGTGTCGACTCGTCGATCGGTAATTGTTTGACCCAGGATTCGAGAAGTGCTTTGCCCTCGTCTCGAGACACAGGACCGTGTAAAAACAGTTCGCTTGAGAACCCTGCGAAAAATGCTTTTTGGTATTGATGGAATGTCTGTCGATCAATACTGGCGAAGGCCTCGTTCAGCTCAGCGCTTGAATATGCCAGTGGCATCAGCTCGGCAGTCATTTCATCAAACAGGCGACCTGAAGGCCGGGTTGCCTGAACCCGCGCAAGTTCTTGCGATTTCAACTGTCGGAGCCGTGACCAGGTTGATTCATCGATCAATGGAATGGGGAGACGATCGAGAACTTGGTTGACCAGGGGAATGACTGACTGGTGATATCCAGAGAATTGCAGTGTGATCCCCGATTGTGAGGCTTGCGCAGAGAAACCCGCACCCGCCAATGCTGCAGCGTAACTGAGGCTGTTGAGATGCTCATTCATCGCATCTGCGAGTAGATCACTCATGATCGATGCTTCAGGTGAATTCGACGCCAGAGGCGTCCTCAGCCGGATGTAGAGATCACTTTTTGGCTGGGAGAAGCGATTTTCACTGAGCACATAACCGAGCGATCCTTCTGATAAAAACAGGACGCGTGGTTGTGTTTCGATAGTGGCTTTACGTGTGGGAGGTAGTGGAGCGTCGGGTGTTTGGATGAACGGATTTGGCTCAGGAAGTCGAACAATATCGCTGATTTCAGTGCGAGCGCTCTTGAATGCTTTGAGACGTTGCTCGCCCAATCCAAATCGATGAATCGATGTCGGGTAGTATGTCGTTGTTTCCGTGGGTTCGATTTCAGGCGCAGTCACTCGGACTAACATGCGTTCAGGGGTCAACCAGCTCAGCATATCCTTGATCAGAAGGCCGTCGAATTGCTTGAGTAGGCGGCCACGGGTAAACAACTGTTGAGGAGGGACCGAATGCAGTTTTTGCGACAAATAGGTCACTACATTCTGTGGATCTGACTCCTCTTCGAATTTGAAATTTGCATCAGAAACGACTTTCAGCTCATCGAACCGCCAGCGGTCAATGCCTTGTGTCTCGATCAGTCGAATGGTCTTGAATATCTCGGCGATGATTTCGTCGCGGTTTGCAAAGCCCTCGGGCGTCAGGCTGATGCTGATTGAAAACGAGCGACTTTCTGTCATCCCAAGACTTTCACCGGCTGAGAGGCCATTGGCATAGCCTTTCGATTTGAGGTGTGCGAGAAGACTGCCTTCACTTTCGTGACCCAGCAGATGACCGATATATCGAAGCGGATCCCGATCGATAAACGCATCCGTGTCAGGAACCGGGAATAAAAGCGTGAGCCGCCTCGATTCTGTTGCTGGCTTGGATTGCACCACAAACGGGAGGCGCTCCATATCAAACAGTGAGAGCTCGGTCACACTTGACGGGAGTTGTCGATTGGGTATCTCGGTAAATCGATCGCGCACCAATTGCTCGAGTGTGTCGAGTGACTCCTCGCCCAGAACAACGAGTGCCATCCGGTTGGCTGAATATTCATTGGTGTAAAAACGTTTCAACGCATCCAACAGCCCCGGTTTTTTTAGCGTACTTAAGTTTCCTGCCCCAAATCGTGAAAACGGGTGAGATGGATTTAATCCTTGTTTTGTTGCCTCAAAACTCAGACGTGCAGGGTCTCGAAGTTTCGATTGATATTCCGAATGAACCGCATTGACTTCGCGATCAACGTACGCTGGATCAAGCGTCGGTGCGATAAAGAAACGACTGAAGCGATCGAGTGCTGGCTCGAGTGCTTTTGGATTCAAGGAAAAAAAGTAATTGGTATGCTCAGGCGCCGTGAAAGCATTGTGCGAGCCAGCCTGGTCCGAAATAAACTGCTGATATTCGCCAGCCTCAGGGTAGCGATCCGTTCCGAGAAACAGCATGTGTTCGAGGAAATGCGCAAGACCTGGAAAGTTTGCTGGGTCGTTATTGGTTCCGACGAAAACATCCATCGAGGCGGCGGCCTTGTCAGTTGTTGGATCGGAAATTAACAAGACCTTCAAGGCGTTGGGCAGTGACAGGAATCGATAGTCACGATCACTGAGTCCGGGAGCTTCTATGGATGCCTGGATTGAGGTTGAAATACAGATTAAAACGGCTGCAAACAGTCGCATGTCACCACCAATATTTATTCCAATTTTCGGGGTTTGCCCAGAATTTAGGGTTGTTCCAGACGCGTGTGTGGTTATAAGTGGCGAGCGAATAGTGAAAACTCAAGAGAGCATTCCCTTTTTCCCGACATTCTTCACCACGCTTAAAAGCGAGCGCGTAGAGTGAATCTTGAGGGATGGAGACATGCACAAAACACAGAATGTTGGAGATCAACAGATTCCTCAGTTGTCCAGCAACTAATAGCCCGTCCGTTGAAGTTAAGGGTTTCGCAATGAGAGCTGCTTGCGGGAGTTGGCGAGTAGAGCTGATCTCTTTGGGAGACAGCGTGGTTACTGAGTTACTGCTGTATTGTTGATAGTCGGTCACGACCGGTGGCGTCGTCTCTCCAATGACCCACAAGGTGTGAGGCTGGACCGACTCGAGCCACGGCGCGATGACTGAGTCTGGTGTGTGGACGCTCAATGTGTTTCCGGATCACGAATAAAACATGGTGCGTTATCTTTTGAAAGCGACTCGGAATATCGATAGCCGTTGTAATCGAATTGCCTTAAGTCATCCATCGTCCTCGCGTCTGATTCGACCATAAACCGCGCCATCAAACCCCGAGCTCGCTTCGCATAAAAACTAATGATTTTGTACTCACCATTCTTGCGGTCTTTAAAGACCGGAGAAATCACAGCGCCATTAACCGACTTAAAGTCCACAGCAGCCGCATACTCGTTACTCGCCAAATTCACCAGAGGTCTTCCCTCTAACAATTCATTCAGGCTTTCAGTCACTTGGACCTTCCAGAAATCCGGCAATGATTGCACAGCCTGCCCCTTAAGTTTTGTACCCATTTCCAGGCGATACGGCCGCATCGCGTCGAACGGTCTCAAAAGTCCGTACAGGCCAGACAGGATTCGAACACGTTCAGAGAGTCGGTCAAGCGCAGCATTGTCCAGCGTTTGAACGTCGAGTCCCTGGTAGACGTCGCCATTGAATGCATCGATTGCCGGCAGCAGATCATTCGATTGATGATCGATGTTCCATTCCTCGAATCGTGCGGCATTGAGGGCTGAGAGTTTATCAGATAGTTTCATTAGCACCGCGAGATCAGAAGGGCTGTAGCCACGCATCATCTCAGCAAGCTGTGCCGCTTGTTTGAGGAATTGAGGCGATGTGATCCTCGAGCGTTCCGCGGTCAAATCCGTGTTGAGTGATTTGGCTGGCGATAAAATTGCGAACATTGATTCTCTTCCTCTTGCGTCGATACAGATGAAGCCGGACACTACACCTAGATTCAATATTTGGACAAATGGATCGTGATCCAAGTCACCCCAGAAATTGCGGCCGGACAATTCTTTGATGAGCTTATCAAAGCTGATGGGCAGGCGCGCCCCGGGGCCGAGAGTTTACTCAACTTTTTAAAACAGCTCTCGCCTCAAGTACTGTCAGAAAAACGAGCAGCCCTTGAAGCTGCGATCAAAAGTCAGGGCATTTCGTTTCTGGTGTATTCCGATAGCATGAATATTGATCGCTCATGGCCACTGGATCTCGTTCCTCGTGTGATGCGGGCCTCGGAGTGGAATCAGACGGAGCAAGGCCTGAAGCAACGATTGAAGGCACTCAATCTATTCCTGAACGATATCTACAACGAGCAAGCAATCCTTCACGATGGGATTGTTCCTACCGAATTGGTGACGGCGAGCCCACATTTTATTGAATTGGCATCTGGCATAGAGCCGCCTTTTGATACGTGGGCCCATATTTGTGGTTCAGATTTGGTCAGAGATCGATCAGGACAATTGTTCGTTCTTGAAGATAATCTTCGAGTGCCGAGTGGTGTGTCTTACATGCTGGAGAATCGGTCTGTGATGAAGCAGATCTATCCAGAGCTTTTCAGGCATCATCAGATTCTTCCAGTCAGCCAATATGCATCCGATCTCCTCGATATGCTGAATGCGTTATCACCAAGACCTGTCGACCACCCCGTGATCGTTGTGTTGACCCCTGGGATCTATAATTCGGCGTATTTTGAGCATAGTTATCTGGCTCAGCAGATTGGCGCGGAGCTTGTTCAAGGTTCCGATCTATTCGTTGATTCCGATAACTGCGTCTACATGAAGGCGGTCGAAGGAGTCAGTCGAGTCGATGTTATTTATCGTCGAATCGACGACACGTTCCTAGATCCCGATGTATTAAATCCAGACTCTGTCCTTGGCGTCCCTGGTTTGATGCGCGCTTGGAGAGCCGGAAAGGTATCGATTGCCAATGCTCCGGGAAGCGGAGTCGCTGACGATAAAGTCCTGTATGCCTATGTTCCCGAGGTTATTCGATACTACCTGAATGAAGAGCCGCTACTTGATAATGTTCCGACATACATCTGTTCAGATCCTGAGCAGCGGGCCTATGTGCTTGACCATTTAGATGAACTTGTGGTGAAGCCGGCTGATGCGTCTGGTGGCTACGGAATCATGGTTGGTCCGCATGCAACGGATGAGGCTTTAGTGACTCGTCGCGCTGAGATTCTGGAGAATCCACGGGTATGGGTGGCTCAGCCGACTCTTTCAATTTCGACCACGTTAACAGTCACGAATGATGGGGATTTAGCGCCCCGACATGTCGATTTGCGTCCTTTTGTTCTGCAAAGCTCCGAGCAGTGGTGCTCAACTGGTGGGCTTTGTCGGGTGGCGTTACAGGAAGGGTCACTGGTTGTGAATTCCTCCCAAGGCGGTGGATCCAAAGATTTTTGGGTTGTTGCAGATGAGGCACATGATTGATGCTGGCGCGAGTAGCTGAACATCTGTATTGGCTTTCCCGCTATGTGGAACGAGCAGAGGCAACCGCGCGGTTGGCGATCGCTGCATCTGACACAATTTTGGATTTGCCTGATGGGGTTCCTTACGATTGGGAATCGTTAATGCAGGTTTTTGGATCGGGTGACTCGAACCCTGGGATTTCTGAAGCAGAGGTCATGGAACAATTAGTGCTCGGTCTGGAGCATTCAGGATCAATTCGTGCATCGATTGCGGCTGCTCGAGAGAATGCGCGTGTCACACGCGATTTGATTCCAAAAGATGCTTGGGTTGCATTGAACGAACTACACGGATTGATTGAGCGTCAATCGTTTGCAAGTTTTGATCGATCATCACGTATTCGCTTACTGAAACAAGTGATCTCGAGCTGTCGGCTCTGGCATGGCTGTTTGATGGCAAGTCAAGCGCGAGATTTGGGTTGGCTTTTTTTGCGCCTCGGAGACCGCTTAGAACACGCGGACATGGTATCTCGCCTGGTCGACCCGCGGGTCACGCAAATGGTTCCCGGCGCATCCACTCGATGGACCAGTTATGAAGCGATCGGATGGCAAAATTTGTTGTCAGCACTCGGAGGGGTCGAACTTTATCGGCATAGCGCTCGGAATCGGATCCGTGGCAGTGATGTACTGGATTTTGTATTGCGAGATACCAAATTTCCGCAATCAATGGCATCAGCTTTAGATCGTGCCGGGCAATTGTTGGGTGATCTCCCTCATCAGCGTGTTTCACCTGACTTGATCAAGGGTATTGTTGGAGGGCTCGAAGCGCTTGATCTTGAGCGACTGACACCTGATCTATTGACACAAAATATGGATTGGATTCAACAAGGGCTGGTCAGTTTGCACGAAAACATCAGTTCTGAGTATTTCTTCTTTCAGTCGAACGCAAGTTAAGCCGTGGGTTTGGCCGAAAGAATGATGTATTCTTTTCGGCTGATGTTATAGCGAGTTGTTACTTTGACTGAATCGGTCGCCATCGCAGAGCGTTTATCAGCTTCATCGAAGCAATGTCTTGGTGTGCGCGGACTGAGTAAGTTTTTCGGTGATTTTGCTGCAAACCGTGACGTGACTCTGTCGATTGATGCAGGCGAAATTCATGCGCTTCTTGGCGAGAACGGCGCCGGAAAGTCAACCCTTGTCAAAATGATCTATGGGATCCTGAAGCCTGACGCAGGGTCGATGGAACTTTTAGCGAGTTCATATTCTCCAAATAACCCGAGTGATGCGAAGTCGGCTGGTGTCGGTATGGTGTTCCAGCATTTTGCCGTGTTCGACGCATTAACTGTGCTGGAAAACATTGCGTTAGGTCTTGAGGGACGGTTTCCGGATGAGGCATTAGCTGCCGAGATCTTGGAGGTTTGTGAGCGGTATCGGTTGCACGTCGAGCTTGATCGGCGCATTCATGATTTGGGTGCTGGTGAACGACAACGAGTTGAAATAATTCGAGTTCTCATGCAGGACCCTCGATTATTGATCCTTGATGAGCCAACTTCAGTTCTTACGCCGCAGGAAACGGAACAACTGTTTACGACATTGGATCGCTTGTCTGACGAGGGTCGTTCAATCATCTACATTTCGCATAAGCTCGATGAGGTTCGGGCACTCTGCGACCGTGCAACGTTGATGCGAGCCGGTCAAGTCGTTGACGTCGTCGATCCGCGTCAAGAGAGTACCCGTTCTCTCGGTGAGAAGATGATCGGTGAACGGTTGAATGAGACCAAGCGCACTCAAGTGACTGAAGCTCACTCACAAAAAGCACGCTTCACTGTCCGAGTGGGTGATGTCTACCCGGAGTCAACACGGAATGTCGTTTTAACGGACGTCTATCTTTCAGTGGCACCAGGATCGATTCTCGGTATTTCGGGTGTATCGGGGAATGGCCAGGATACCTTGTTCGATGCGCTCACGGGTGAACTGACCTTGCCAAATCCAGACAGTATGGTGCTTGACGGTGAACCTCTCGCACATTTGGACGTCGAGCAGCGTCGACTGAGAGGGCTCTTGGGAGCGCCTGAGAATCGACTGGGTCACGCTGCAATTCCTGATTTGACCTTATGGGAAAATGTAATTCTCACTGCGCGGCATACGCGGGGTATTTTAAAAAATAATCATCTAATCAGTGGCACATCCGCGAAGGAATTTGCCGAAGAGGTGATCGCAACATTTGACGTACGGACACCATCTGTCAATGCAAAAGCATCGAGCCTTTCGGGTGGAAATCTCCAAAAATTTCTCATTGGTCGGGAGCTGCTCGGGAATCCCAAGGTTTTTATCGTTTCAAACCCTACGTGGGGCGTGGATGCGAAAGCACAGCTATTTATCCATCAGATGCTGCTGAAGCTGGCTGATCAGGGCGCGTCGATTATTCTTATCAGCCAAGATATCGATGAACTGCTGTCGGTGACGGATCGCATTTGTGCAATTTGTCACGGCAGGCTAAGCCGCACCTTCTCGACCGAAGAGATGACTCCGGAGCATTTAGGTGCGCTGATGCTTGGTCAGGAGATTGACTCATGATCATGATTGAGGCGCGAGCAGTCACCCGTTGGTATCACGAGTGGATTGCAGTATTCATCGCGCTATTACTGACCGCTGCAACGGTGTCTGTGTTACTCGCGTCGCTTGGACTGGATCCGATCTCGAGTTTGCAGCGTATTTTCATTCGCCCACTGAACTCGGTGTATGGCGTCAGTGAATTACTCGCAAAGGCAACGCCGCTGATTACGATCGGCGTCGCGCTTGCCTTGGGATTCCGAGCAGGAGTCTGGAATATTGGCGCTGAGGGTCAATTGGTCATGGGCGGATTGTGCGGGGGTGCCGTCGCTCTGGCCTTCTGGAACATCGATGGATTTTGGGTGATGCCTTTGATTCTGTTGGGTGGAACGCTCGGTGGTCTTGCATGGGGAGCAATTCCAGCATTTCTGAAGGTTCGGTTTAACGCTAATGAGATTTTAGTTTCACTGATGCTGACCTATGTTGCGATTCTCTTGCTAAGTGTCATGGTCCATGGACCCTTGCGCGATCCGACGGGTTTCAACTTTCCCGAAAGCCGCCTTTTTCACGATGCGGCCACCTTACCCAAGCTGTTTTCGGCAGGTCGTGGCCATTTAGGATTTGTGTTCGCGCTGATTTTTGCAGTGTTAGGTACGTGGGTCGTGAAACGCTGGCATCTCGGCTTCGAAATGCGTGTCACTGGCCTGTCGACGTCTGCCGCTAAGTTTGCCGGTTATAACCGTGATCGGACGGTTTGGATGGCTTTGTTGATTGGCGGTGGCATGAGTGGATTCGCTGGCGTTGTTGAAGTCACCGGAAATATTGGGCAACTGGTGCCGAACATTTCCCCATCGTATGGATTCACCGCAATTATCGTCGCCTTCCTTGCGCGTCTTCATCCGCTGGCAGTGATCCCGGCCGGGCTCCTGGTGGCCTTGTCTTATTTGGCCGGTGAGGCTGCGCAACTCTCGTTAGGGATCCCGGCAGCCAGTACGCAGGTCTTTCAGGGATTGCTTCTGTTCTTCCTCTTGGGTACGTCGCTACTTGTGAATTATCGAATTCGTTTTGGGCGGGTCGCGTAATGGATTACGGATTACTCTCATCAATTATTCACTCCATTTTGGTCGCATCCACACCGTTGGTTTTCGCAGGGCTTGGTGCGTTAATCCAGGAGCGAGCGGGAGTCCTGAACTTGGGGATTGAGGGTCTGATGATCGTCGGTGCATTAGCGGGATTTGCGACTGCTGTTGCAGGCTTTCCGTTACTTGTGTCCATCCTCATGGCATCACTCGCTGGTGCAATGCTCGCTTCGATCTTCGCCCTATTGGTGTTGAGGCTCTATGCAAATCCAGTTGCGACCGGTTTAGCATTGACACTTTTCGGGCTTGGTCTTGCTGCATTAGCGGGATCGCAATATGTCGGTCAGGCGGCGCCGCAAGTCGCCGCTTGGGAGATACCGTTTTTAAGCCAAATACCGGTAGTTGGTCGCGCGCTGTTTTCACATGACCCGTTGGTGTACTTATCGATCTTTACCGCTTTTGTGATTTGGTGGTTTTTAACAAAATCGCGTACCGGACTCATTTTGCGTGCAGTTGGCGAAAATCACACATCAGCGCATGCGCTTGGGTTCTCAGTCAGAGGGGTTCGCTTTTTAGCGATCATTTGTGGTGGTGCACTGGCTGGGATTGGCGGTTCATATCTAACCCTTGTTCAGACTCCTTTATTCGTCGAGGGGATGACAGCGGGACGTGGTTGGATTGCACTCGCATTGGTCGTGTTCGCCTCTTGGCGTCCATTTCGGGTCATCGCGGGAGCCTATCTATTTGGAAGCGTCTCGATAATCCAACTCCATGGCCAGGCGCTTGGCGTTTCTGTAGCCTCGCAATGGTTATCAATGCTACCTTATGTTGTTACGATCGGCGCATTGGTGGTGATCGCAAGTCGTGCTGGGACAAGTCAGGCGGCTCCTGGTTCGCTGGGTAAAATTTTTAAAGAATCAAGATAAGGAAAGTTAGCATGTTTGGTTTTCGATATTTAACTGCGCTCGGATGCTTTGTTGCATCGTTGACGTTAGCGACATCAGTCAATGCTGCCGACCCAACCAAAGTGGGATTTGTCTACGTGGGTCCGGTCGCTGACGCTGGATGGACTTATGAGCATGATCGTGGGCGCTTGGCTGTGGAGAAAGAACACGGTGATAAGGTCGAGACAGTATTTGTCGAAAGCGTATCTGAAGGTCCTGATGCTGAACGGGTAATTTCTCAAATGGCTGCTGAGGGTGCCGATTTAATTTTCACAACCTCGTTCGGATACATGAATCCAACGATCAAAGTGGCGAAACAATTTCCTAATGTGAAATTTGAGCATGCGACTGGATATAAGCGTGCAGACAATGTGGCGACTTACTCATCGCGTTTTTATGAGGGCCGTCATGTCCTCGGGCTGATAGCGGGTAAAATGACCAAGTCAAATACGATTGGTTATATTGCATCATTCCCAATTCCAGAGGTCGTTCGAGGCATTAACGCTGCGTATTTGGCAGCAAAAAGCGTAAACCCAGCGGTGCAATTTAAAGTGATCTGGGTATCGACTTGGTTCGATCCCGGTAAAGAAGCGGATGCAGCGAAAGCGTTAATCGATCAAGGTGCTGATATTTTGATGCAGCACACCGACTCAGCGGCTCCGATGAAGATTGCTGAGGAGCGTGGTATCTATGCCTTTGGACAAGCTTCCGACCAAGCAGCTTATGGCCCTAACGCACAGTTAACTGCAATCATTGATGATTGGGCGCCTTACTACGTCCGCCGTGTAGACGAGGCGATGAACGGATCATGGTCTTCAACTGACACGTGGGGTGGCTTCGATACGGGTATGGTTGCACTCGCACCTTATGGCAAAGCAGTTCCAGATGACGTTAAAGCAATGGCTGAAGAAGCTCGTAAAGCAATCACCGAAGGGCGGCTGCATGCATTCACCGGACCAATTAATAAGCAAGATGGATCACCTTGGTTGAAAGCGGGTGAGACTGCTGACGATGGAACCCTGCTTGGTATGGATTTCTATGTTGAAGGAATCGAGGGTTCCTTACCGTAAATATAAATCTCAATTACTCGGCAAAATGAGAGTTTTGGTCGAACCGGTTAGCTAGCCGGTTCACCAGACTCCAGATCAACAACGCCTCCACACACAATACGATCAGTGCAGCAAACATTAAATCGGTTTGTCCACGCCCATTTGCGTGTAGCATCAAATAGCCGAGTCCGCTCGACGAACCAACCCACTCACCCACAACCGCGCCGATTGGCGCAACTGACGCTGCCACCCGAACTCCTGAGAGTGCATAGGGGATCGCAAGCGGGAAACGAACAAACCAAAATAGTTGTGAGCGTTTCGGGCGCAAAGTTTGAAATGTCAGTTCCCATGACCTCGGCATCGCTCGAAAGCCGGCAAGCGTGCTCGCAGTTACAGGGAAAAAAACGATGAGGGTTGTCATGGCGAGTTTTGATGCGAACCCATAGCCAAGCCACAGCATCAAAATCGGTGCAATGGCAAACACTGGCAGTGCTTGACTGATGACGAGTGCAGGCATCGTGATCTGTGTGAGTTTTTTGGAGTCGCCGATCAGGCATGCGACAGCAAAACCGAGCACAGTGCCCAGCATGAGACCACAGACAATTTCCGATGCAGTTGTGAATGCGTGACCACTGATGAGAGGCAGGCGCTCCACTAACACGCGGGCGACTCGCTCTGGGGAGGGTAAGATGAAGTGGGGTACCTCGAGGGTGATGACCACCAGCCACCATAGCCCGACCAACAGGAGAAATGGAAAGGTCGCGGAAAGCAGCCGATTCATAGGTCGCCGTCCAGCGCTTGTATCAATGCGCGATCACTTGCAAACTCGTTTAACCGGTAGGGACCTTTGATCGACTCTGTTGTGAGAACCATCGCAGTATCCAACCAATCTTGGGCATCTCGAGGGTCATGAGTAACTAAAATGACTGTTTTGCTGGCAAGTAGTGTCTGACAGAGTGCAGCCATTTGGATGCGTGTCGAGCGATCGAGACCCGCGAACGGTTCATCCAGTAATACCAAATCTGATTGTTCGAGTAATACGCGTGCAAGGGCGACTCGGGCTTTTTGGCCTCCACTGAGTAACGCAACTTGTCGATGAGCATGAGTGCCGAGTTCGACCTGGCCGAGAAGATTGAGCGCTTTCTCGGTAGTGTCGGATGACTGAGTGTCTCCGCGTAACTTAAAACCGAGAAGGACGTTTTCGATAACCGTAGCCCATGGCAGAAGCGCAGGTTGTTGAGATAGATAAGCAATGCGTTCAC
Source organism: gamma proteobacterium HIMB30 (assembly GCA_000227525.2). Lineage (GTDB taxonomy): Bacteria > Pseudomonadota > Gammaproteobacteria > Pseudomonadales > Litorivicinaceae > HIMB30. The sequence goes on along the minus strand of AGIG01000007.1, from coordinate 86,394 downwards.
TCTCTTTAATGATAGCGGGCGACCCCTCGATGATGGCCGCTAATAGTGTCGATTTACCCGTTCCTGAGCGCCCGAGTAGTGCAATCTGATCGCCGCGTTCGACTTGCCAGGATATGGTTGCAAGTGGTTCATCGCCAGGGTAACTGAGATCGAGGTTGGTAATGGTTAGCAAGGTGAGCTCCGGGTCACATTGCGTCACCATACTCCGTCAACGTGCGGCTGTCATGACTCAGAGCTTGTCATGGAGCCAGTGGGATGCGTCAATTTGTGCTTATTGAGAGCTTGATTTCTGCCAATCTGAGCTTAGGTCGATATGAGAGGTTTGCGATGTCTCGGTTTTTAGATTGGTTATTATTGGTGGTCATTGTCGGCGTCAGCTTGGCATCACCTCTGATTGTGCTCGAGTTTGTCAGTGGGAAGTACTGAGTTAGATCCTCGAATTGAGCGCTTTTTGTCTCAATTGGTCGATCCGTGCTTGGATTAGTTCATTATTCGGCATCAGGTCCAACAACAGTAATTCCGCCTGTATTGCTCGATCGAATTGTTCTGTATTTTCGAAGATCATTGAGAGCCCGCTGAGTGCGCCAAAATGTCGTGGCTCAAGCGCAAGGGTTTGTTGAATATCAGCTAACGATGCCTCGAAATCTCCCAACATAAAATATGTTGTGGCACGACGGTTCCAAGCTTCTGCGAAGTGCGGAGCGCTCTCGATGACGCGACTAAAATGTGTGACCGCGATCTGTGGTTGGCCAAAATGCAGCGCCCGCATTCCATCATCAAAAATCGTTTGCAGAGCAGTGGAATCTGCTGGTAATTCGTACCAATGGATCCAAATTTCATTTTGGGCCACCGACATGTCTACGAGGTCTGTCGATGACCTGAGAACATCAAATAGCGCATTGAGTTCAGGTTTTGTTTGATCGGCTTGAGCGGTGTTGATGTTGCTTGACAGCGCAATAGCCGCGAGCATTGTTAACGCATGACGCATAACCCCTCCAATGCGTTAGAGAGTATGCCGATTCACTGGGAATAGAAAGTCGCAGGGGAAAATTGGCGCGCTCGAGAGGATTCGAACCTCTGACCGCCTGGTTCGTAGCCAGGTACTCTATCCAGCTGAGCTACGAGCGCGTCAAGGGCGTGAATACTAATAATTTTCAGGAAAAATGCAACCTAAAATCTGTCTTTGTGGATTTTCCCCCGAAAATTGCGTCTTAAGGACGGGGGTGGTACGACTGTCTCAGTAAGTGAAAAATACCTTCGGTGATTGATCGCGGCACGGTGATGTTGCCATTGATCTTGAGCATTTTGCATTTTTAAGCAAGGGTATCAAAGAGGGTGATGAAGGTGTCATTCAGTGCAGGTCTTCGATGTCTCAAGCATCTTGATCACGGTTGAACGCGCGTCTGAGGAGAAACTGATGTTAGTTGCGATTACCCAACTGTTGTGTTGCCAACTCGTTGGAGAGGTCATTGCGAGAGTTCTAGAGTTATCAATTCCGGGGCCTGTGATTGGGATGAGTTTGTTGCTCATTGTGTTGCTGTACAAGGAGACGATACCGCAATCCCTTGAGTCGACCGCTGAAGGTATTTTGTCGCATCTGTCGCTGTTGTTCGTCCCAGCTGGGGTAGGCGTCGTTGCGCATCTAACAGTCCTTGGGAACGAATGGCCTGCGATTGTTGGTTCTTTGATTGGCTCGACTATTGTAACTGTGTTGGTGACTGGTTGGATTCTTCAGCGACTGCATCGAGGCCGATTCGATGAATCCTAATTTCGAGGAGGTCTGGGTTTATCTCTCGGCAAGTCCGCTAACAGCGTTAACCATCACCTTACTCGCCTATCTTTTTGGCGACTGGGTTTACCAAAAAACCGGAAGGATGCCGATTGTCAATCCTGTTTTGATTGCAGTGATCGTGATCACAGTGGGCCTGTCAGTCACTGGAATTGATTATTGGACGTATTTTGAAGGTGCTCAGTTTGTGCATTTCCTGTTGGGTCCAGCAACCGTTGCGCTTGCGATTCCGGTTGCCCGTTTATTGAAAACCATGCGAGACGGATATGGAGCACTTGCCGTGAGTCTTCTCACTGGATCCCTGACTGCAGCAGGTTCAGCGGTATTCATTGCAGACTTATTGCAAGCGTCTGAACAAACGATCTTATCGCTCGCTCCGAAAAGTGTGACTACTCCAATTGCCATGGGGATCGCAGAACGGGTTGGAGGACTGCCGTCATTGACCGCCGTTTGTGTGATTATGACTGGTGTGATTGGAGCGATGTTTGGACCTTATGTATTGAATGCGGCTCGAGTGACTTCTTGGCGCGCGCGGGGGTTCGCGATGGGTGTGGCGGCGCATGGAATCGGTACAGCACGAGCGATCCAGATTAATCAAAATGCGGGTGCATTTGCGTCTTTGGCGGTTGGTTTAAATGGACTCGCGACAGCGACGTTGGTTCCGATCTTGTATGCGCTTTGGCAATGGTGGAGCGGTTAATACGCGTAACACTTAACAACTGTGTGAGACGTGTTAGAATCGCGTCCCTCTGGAGATGTGGCCGAGTGGCTGAAGGCGCTCCCCTGCTAAGGGAGTATAGGGTTTGTAGCCCTATCGAGGGTTCGAATCCCTCCGTCTCCGCCATTCTCTTTTTCCTTTGGTTCATAACGTTCATTGGTTCGGTTGGCTTTTGCGTTCTGTCGGAATGTGCCATGCTACCCGACGCAGGAAGAACTTTTATAACCATGAGTTCTAGTGATATAACATCTAATTCTTAAGTAACTTAATAGATCAGGGAGTCAGTTGATGCGAATCGGATCCCCAAAGGAAGTTATGCCGGGAGAAGCGCGCGTCGCCATGACGCCAGATTCTGCGGCTCAGCTACAAAAACTCGGATATGAGTGTTTCATAGAAAGCGGAGCGGGGCAGCTCGCGCGGTTCTCTGATGCCGATTATGAATCGGCAGGCGTCACAGTGGTCGACTCAGCAGACGCTTTGTTCGAGGCAGTTGATGTCGTCGCGAAGGTCAGACCTCCGGTTGAGGACGAAATCAAACGGCTCAAGAAGGGGCAAACACTCATTGGCTTTTTTGATCCAGCTGGTAACGGTGAGCTGTTGGAGCTTGCTAAGTCGCGTGAAGCGAATGTGATAGCCATGGAAATGGTGCCTCGGATTTCGAGAGCGCAGAAAATGGACGCATTGTCGTCGATGGCAAACATCGCCGGTTATCGAGCGGTCATTGAAGCAGGTAACAATTTCGGTCGATTTTTTACAGGTCAAGTTACGGCCGCGGGTAAGGTTCCGCCCGCAAAGGTACTCGTCGTTGGAGCTGGAGTCGCGGGCCTAGCAGCGATTGGAACAGCTCAATCATTGGGAGCAATCGTTCGTGCATTTGACGTTCGTCCTGAAGTTGCTGAACAAATCGAATCGATGGGTGCAGAATTCCTTTTCTTGGATTTCGAGGATAATCAGGATGGTGCTGCCACCGGTGGCTATGCTGCGCCATCGAGCCCAGAATTTCGCGAGAAGCAACTGGCACTGTTCCTCGAGCAAGCACCTGAAGTTGACATCGTTATCACAACGGCATTGATTCCGAATCGTGAAGCGCCAGAGCTGTGGACCAAAGAAATGGTTGCAGCGATGAAGCCTGGCTCGGTGATCATGGATCTGGCTGCAGAGAAAGGTGGTAACTGCAAACTAACGGTTGCCGATGAGAAGGTCGTCACAGACAACGGCGTGACAATTATTGGTTACACCGATTTTCCAAGTCGAATGGCAGCGCAGTCATCAACGTTATACGCTACAAATATTCGCCACATGATGACTGATCTCACTCCTGAGAAAGACGGACAACTGGTCCACAACATGGAAGATGATGTGATCCGTTCGTCGACAGTCACCTTTGAGGGTGAAATCACGTATCCACCACCACCTCTCAAGGTTCAAGCGATTGCGTCCAAGGCAGCACCAAAGCAGCCTGAAAAGACACCAGAAGAGAAGGCAGCCGAGGAAGCGGCTGCGATGGCGAAATCAGGTCGTCAGCAGACTCAACTGTTGATTGTAGGTGCTGCGTTGATGGGATTGATTGGCTTGTATGCACCGACTGCGTTCATGCAGCACTTTATTGTGTTCGTCCTAGCAGTCTTCGTGGGCTTCCAAGTGATCTGGGGCGTTGCTCATTCGCTACACACGCCATTGATGGCAGTCACGAACGCGATTTCTGGAATTATCATTGTTGGTGCATTACTCCAGGTCGATTCTGATATTCCGATTGTTTCGATTCTGGCAGGGATTTCTGTGCTGATCGCGACCATTAACATTGTCGGGGGCTTTATGGTGACACGCCGAATGCTCCAGATGTTTAAGAAGTCATAAGCGGAGGGACATGAAATGACAATTGGACTTCAAACAGCCGCTTATATTTCGGCAACTGTTCTGTTTATTTTGGCGCTTGGCGGCCTATCAAACCAAGAAAAGGCGAAGCGTGCGGTATGGTTCGGCATCATTGGGATGGCCATCGCGGTGGTTGCGACGATCGCGGAACCAAGCGTTACGCTCAGCTCGATGTTAATCGGGGCAATCGTGGTCGGAGCGGTTATCGGTGTGATTGTTGCGAACCGTGTCGAGATGACTGGCATGCCGCAGTTGGTTGCGGCACTGCACTCGTTTGTGGGATTGGCAGCAGTATTTATCGGGATCAACTCCGACATGTCGACACATGACTTTGCATCCAACGCGGAGCGAGTGATTCACGAAGTGGAAATCTTCCTCGGTGTGTTTATCGGTGCGGTCACCTTCACTGGGTCTATCATCGCCTACGGCAAACTGGCTGGAAAGATCGGTGGTAAGGCGTTGATCTTACCGGGCCGTCATTTGCTGAATTTAGCAATGGTTAGCGGATCCTTTGTATTGTTACTGATGTACATGAACCATGCGGGTTCGTGGACCCTGTATGCGATGACGGTGCTTGCACTGCTTCTGGGCGTGCACCTGGTCATGGCCATTGGTGGGGCTGACATGCCGGTCGTTGTCTCGATGCTGAACTCTTATTCAGGCTGGGCAGCCGCAGCGACTGGTTTCCTATTGGGTAATGATCTGTTGATCGTCACTGGTGCGCTTGTCGGATCATCTGGCGCAATTCTTTCGTACATCATGTGTAAAGCCATGAACCGACAATTCCTCTCGGTGATACTTGGCGGATGGGGTGATGCAACAGGTCCAGCAATGGAAATCGAAGGCGAACAGATCGCAATCGACGTTGACGGTGTCGCCAGCGCTCTCGATGATGCTGATAGTGTCATTATTGTCCCTGGCTACGGCATGGCAGTTGCTCAGGCGCAGCAGTCTGTGAGTGAGTTGACTCGTCGATTACGAGCAAAAGGGAAAGAGGTTCGTTTTGCGATTCACCCAGTTGCTGGCCGGTTACCCGGACACATGAACGTGTTACTCGCCGAGGCGAAAGTGCCCTACGATATCGTCCTTGAGATGGATGAGATCAATGAGGACTTTGCTTCAACAGACGTCGTAATCGTCATCGGTTCGAATGATATCGTTAATCCGGCAGCGCAAGAGGATCCGAATTCTCCGATCGCTGGAATGCCTGTGCTTGAGGTTTGGAATGCCAAGCAAGTCATTGTGTCGAAACGTGGTCAAGGCACTGGGTACTCAGGTATCGAGAATCCGCTGTTCTACAAAGAGAATACGCGGATGTTTTATGGTGATGCCAAGTCGAGTTTGGATCAGTTGTTATCGCAGATTAACTAGTCCACCTTGCTTAGAAAAAGCCTCGAGAACTCCTCGGGGCTTTTTTTTGTGTGAGGACTCCCCAAATACCGGGTATGACAGACACAAACCAACTGAATGTTCTCGGGGAGCCTTTAAAGCCGTGCTCGATGGATCCACTCACCGGATACTTTCGGAATGGCTGCTGTCAGACTGAGTCCTCTGATCGCGGGAGCCATGTTGTTTGTGCGGTGATGACTTCTCAATTTCTCGATTTTTCGCGTGAGCAAGGTAACGATCTGATCACGCCCCGTCCTGAATTCCAGTTTCCCGGGCTCAAGCCGGGAGACCGTTGGTGCTTGTGTGCATTGCGATGGGTGGAAGCTGTTCGCGCGGGAGTCATTGCACCGGTCATCCTAGACAGTACTCACGAGAAGATTCTTGATCACGTGAGTCTTGAAACGTTGGTGCATCATCAATACAGAGCCCAAGCCTAGGGCTTCTTGTATTGTGCTGCGAGGAAGTTGAGCAAGCTGATTTCTGCTGGATTACGTTCCATGTTGGCAACGCGAATCGCATACCATTGCCTTGGGATCGGGGTGCCTTCAACCGTCAGGCGTTTCAGTAAGCCATGGTGCAGCTCTACCTCACATGTGGCCTCTGATAGCATTGAAATCCCCATCCCAGCGAGCACAGCTTGTTTGATCCCTTCATTGGTGTCGAGTACCACAGGTGTCCGGGCTGTCTGATGGAATAGCGCGCCAAAATACGCAGCCATCGCGAGTCGAGTTCCTGACCCAACTTCTCGGGCGATAAGCTGATATCGGATCAGCTCTCTGGCTGTAATTTCTCGTTCGAGTTTTGACAGCGGATGGTTCGGATGAGCGACAAAAATCAGCTGATGCTCGCCGATGATCTCGCTTTCGATATTGGTATCCTCCGGCGGTGTACCCATGATTCCGATATCAATCTTCCCCTCGAGGATTGCATCCCAGATGGTATTTCGGTTACCCATCATAAGGTCCAGATGAATTCCTGGATGCTCCTCCTGATAAGCTGCCAAAACTTTTGGTATGACATATCCAGCAGTCCCGATAATGCCGACGGATACTTCGCCTCGCTCTAAGTTTTCGACGGCACCCAGTCGCTCGGGAATGGCTTCGATAAGGTGAAGAATCTTGGTGGCTTGCCGCGCTAGAACGGCGCCTGCATCAGTTAGACGGACTGATCGCGTCGTCCGAAAAACGAGTGTCGCATCCAAAGCATCTTCGAGTTGCTTGATTTGGGCGGTCACAGTCGCCGGTGATACCGCCAAATCTTGTCCAGCTTTCGTGAAACTTTCGTTACGAACAAGGGACAAAAATGTTCTCAACTGGACGAGTGTTACGTTTTTGATTCTCATTATTCAGATTTCCTAAAAATTAAATTTAGTTTTTATTGTTTGTACTAGGTAATCTGGATCGGTACAACTATCCGTGGAACAAATACTTCATCACCAAACGGAAAACGAAACATGATCGCTCTGGATACTCGGTTGCAGTCGTTGAAAACTGGTCAGCCACAACAGGATGCTTTGGTTGAGTTATTTACAGCGCTTGCCGCCAAAGCACACGAGGTTAGTCGAATTATTTCAGCCGGAGGAGAGCTTGGTCACACGATTGGCGACCAAAATGCTGATGGTGATGCGCAGAAAGCGCTTGATGTCATGGCCGACGAGGAATTCCTGGCGGCAGCACAGGCTTCTGGTGTCGTTGCTGCCTATTGCAGCGAGGAACAAGACCAAGCGGTGATTCTTGACGAGGAAGCCCCGCTGATTATTGCCATTGATCCGCTGGATGGGTCATCAAACATCGATGTTAACGTATCGATCGGAACAATTATTTCTGTGTTACCGAATCCAGGTGGCGATCTGCAGCAATCTGCAATGCAGACTGGAGATCAACAACTGGCGGCTGCATTTTTTGTCTACGGCCCGCAGACAGCGCTTTACCTGACGACGGGTAACGGAACAGATCTTTATCGGATGGATCCGACATCAGGAATCTTTCTCTTGATCGAGGAAGGAATCGAAATATCTGAAGAAACCTCTGAATATGCGATCAATGCCTCCAATGCGCGTCAATGGTTCACGCCGGTTCAGCGATATATCAGTGATCTGCTATTGGGCAGTGAAGGTCCGCGGGAACGCAATTTCAATATGCGTTGGATTGGTTCTCTGGTCGCCGACGCCGGTCGAATCTTCAACCGTGGTGGGATCTTTTTATATCCCGGAGATCGTCGGCCCAAGTACGAAAATGGCCGTCTGCGGTTAATTTATGAGGCAAACCCGGTTGCATTTTTAGTTGAGCAGGCTGGCGGTGCTGCCACTGACGGCGTCACACGAATTCTCGAAAAAACGCCAACAGAAATCCATGAGCGTACCGCTTTGGTGTTTGGGTCAAAAACGGAGGTCCGTTGGGTCGGAAGCTACGAAGCTGAAACACGACAAGGCCTTGATCAATCACCGTTATTTAGTCATCGCAACTTATTCCGCTCATAAACGGAGAGCAAATCATGTCACAAAAACATCCAATTATTTCGATCACAGGGTCGTCAGGTGCAGGTACCTCAACAGTACGGGATACCTTTGCACAGATTTTTTTCCGGGAAAAGGTGAAAGCAGCGTTTATTGAAGGTGATGCATTCCATCGATTTGATCGTGCCGAAATGAAGAAAAAAATGGCGGAGGCACAGGGCAATCCAGCCAACCATTTTTCACATTTTGGCGAAGAAGCGAACGAATTTGCGCTCCTTGAAGATGTATTCAAAACCTATGGCGAGACTGGAAATGGTCGCACGCGGACCTACGTCCATGATGATGAAGAGGCCGAACAATGGGGTTGCCCTCCTGGCACGTTTACCGACTGGCGCTCGTTTGAGGATGATACTGATCTTTTATTTTATGAGGGTCTTCACGGGGCTGTCGCAACCGACAAAGTAGATATCGCTCAATACGCAGACCTAAAAGTCGGTGTTGTTCCAGTGATGAATTTGGAATGGATCCAGAAGTTACACCGTGACAAATCAAAGCGAGGGTATTCAACTGAGGCGGTGACCGATACGATCCTACGGAGAATGCACGATTACGTGCACTACATTTGTCCACAGTTCGCGCTAACCGATATTAACTTCCAGCGGGTACCAATTGTCGATACCTCGAATCCATTTATTGCGCGTTGGATTCCAACGCCGGATGAGTCAATGGTTGTTATTCGATTCGCCAATCCCCGTGGAATCGATTTCCCCTACCTGTTGTCGATGATTCATGACAGCTTTATGTCTCGACCAAACTCGATTGTGATTCCTGGTGGAAAGATGGCGCTTGCGCTTCAACTCATTTTGACGCCGATGATCTGGAAGCTTGCTTCTGAATCACGTCGTCTTCGCGATTAAGGAGATTTCTATGGAACGCACGCAACGTCAACGGATGGCTGATGCTATTCGATTCCTTGCCATGGATGGTGTTCAAGCGGCCAATTCAGGCCACCCGGGGATGCCAATGGGTATGGCCGATGCGGCAGTTGCTTTATTTGCTGACCACATCAACATTGATCCGTCGGATGCACAATGGCCAGATCGCGATCGCTTTGTCCTCTCCGCCGGTCATGGTTCGATGCTGCACTATGCGTTGAACCACCTACTCGGTTATTCCGATATGGGTACTGATCAACTGAAACAATTCAGACAGCTCGGCGCTCGGACTGCAGGACACCCTGAATTTGGCCATGCAGCAGGGATTGAGACGACAACAGGGCCATTGGGTCAAGGGATTACCACTGCCGTCGGGATGGCATTGGCTGAAAGGCGACTCGCGTCGCAATTCGGTCGTGCACTGGTGGATCATTACACCTATGTGATTGCTGGCGATGGCTGCCTGATGGAAGGAATTAGCCATGAGGCCATTGACCTGGCCGGGCATCTGAAACTTGGTCGACTCATCGTTCTTTGGGATGACAATGAAATTTCAATCGACGGCAAAACTGACATTGCGACGTCGACGAACCAGATTGCACGATTTAAAGCCTCAGGATGGCAAGTTGCCCGAGTCGATGGTCATGATATCGATGCTGTGAGTGCTGCCGTTGAAGTTGCGAAGAAATCGAGAAAGCCCTCATTGATCGCTTGTAAAACGACGATCGGTTTCGGCGCACCCAATTTGGCTGGGAGTCATAAAACGCATGGTGCGCCCTTGGGTGCGGAAGAGATTCAAGCAACACGCGATGCCCTTGGGTGGACACATGGTCCGTTTGAGATCCCTGCAGATATCCGATCTGCATGGGAATCAATCGCAAGTCGCGGTCAATCGACTCGTCATGAGTGGCAGTCACGGCTTGATGTGAGCCCGAAAAAATTGCGTTTTGAGCGGACGATTTCAGGCGAAGTGCCGAAAGCATTGGCCACGCGGATGCGCAGATATAAGAAGGAATTGAAAGCCGATTTACCGAAGGTCGCAAGCCGTCAAGCGTCACAAATGGTCTTGGAGGTGATCAATGGTGCGGTGCCTTCAATGGTTGGCGGCTCAGCAGATTTGACAGGATCAAACCTGACCAAGACATCGACTATGCGTTCGATTACGCCAGGTAATTTCCGTGGTAATTATGTCCATTTTGGAATCCGTGAACACGCGATGGGCGCTGTCATGAACGGTATGGCGTTGCATGGAGGGATGATTCCCTATGGCGGGACATTTCTCGTGTTCAGCGACTACATGCGAGGCTCGATGCGTTTGTCTGCATTGATGAAGCAACGCGTAATTTATGTGCTGACACATGACTCCATTGGACTCGGTGAAGATGGACCGACGCACCAACCAATTGAGCATCTTGCGATGTTGCGCGCGACGCCTAACATGTTGGTGTTCCGCCCGTGTGACGCGGTGGAGACAGCTGAAGCATGGGAGGTTGCTCTTGAATCGACTGAGACGCCTTCAGTCATGGCATTGTCACGACAGGGATTACCCACAGTCCGCACAGAACGGACGAACGAAAATCTCACACAGAAAGGCGGTTATATCCTCAAGAATGTGCGCGGAGCTCGAGATATCACTTTAATGGCGACAGGCTCTGAGATTGCGATTGCCCTTGAGGCAGCAGCAATGATGGAGTCATCAGGTTTACAGGTGGTGGTTGTCTCAATGCCGTGTTGGGAGTTATTCGATCAACAGTCGGATCAGTATCGTCAGTCTGTACTCGGCTCGGCACCACGAATCGCCGTGGAGGCATTAAGTGGATTCGGTTGGGATCGCTATTTGCGAACTCAGGATGCGTTTATTGGCATGACTGACTTTGGCGCTTCGGGTCCTGCGCCCGAGTTATATGAACATTTTGGAATTACAAAAGAAGCAATTTGTGAGACCGCTGACCGTCTCATTCAGCGATCTTGATCAGGGAGACGAAAATATGGCACTTATCTCATTAAGACAATTACTCGACCATGCAGCAGAGCGTGGATACGGAGTTCCTGCGTTTAACATTAACAATATGGAGCAGGGCCTGGCGATTATGAAGGCGGCAGACAAGTTGGATGCGCCGGTCATCCTCCAGGCATCGCGCGGAGCACGCACTTATGCTGGCGATCTGATGCTAAAAGCAATGGTGACAGCTCTGGCTGAGATGTATCCGGATGTCCCTATCGTGTTGCATCAAGACCATGGCAATAACGAAGCAACATGTCTGACAGCAATGCAACATGGATTTACCTCGGTAATGATGGACGGATCACTTGAAGGCGATGCGAAAACACCCGCATCCTACGAGTACAACGTGGATATCACGCAACGAGTGACTGAAATGGCGCATGCTGTCGGTGCTTCTGTTGAGGGAGAGCTGGGTGTACTTGGTTCACTCGAGACTGGTGAAGGCGAGAAAGAAGATGGTCATGGCTTTGAGGGTAAGCTATCTGAAGATGAGCTGTTGACTGATCCCGACCAAGCAGTTGATTTTGTGAAAAAGACGGGTGTTGATGCACTTGCGATTGCTATGGGCACGAGCCACGGGGCATACAAATTCTCTCGGAAGCCTGACGGGGAGATTCTCGCGATGCGCGTGGTCGAAGCGATTAACAAGAAATTACCCAATACTCACTTGGTTATGCATGGATCAAGCTCGGTTCCTCAAGATCTTCAGGAACTGTTTAACGAGTTCGGGGGTGATATCCCACAAACCTACGGTGTTCCCGTTGAGGAGATTGAGCGGGGTATCAAATGCGGCGTACGGAAGGTGAATATTGATACCGATTGCCGACTCGCAATGACCGGTGCTTTCCGCCGTGTTGCAACTGAAAAACGTGCAGAGTTTGACCCAAGAAAGTTCCTAGTGCCGGCAATGGATGCCATGGAAGCACTGGTTGCAGACCGATTTGAACGTTTCGGTTGCGCTGGGAATGCGTCCAAAATTAAGCCGATTCCACTCAGTGAAATGGCTCATAGGTACGCTTCAGGAGCGCTGTAAACTCAACAATACAAAGGAATTCACATGGCTGAAGTCAAAATTGCACCATCAGTACTTGCCTCAAATTTTGGAAAGCTCGCAGAAGAGATTCAGGCGGTTGATCAGGCGGGGTGTGATTGGATCCACTTGGATGTAATGGATGGACATTTCGTACCTAATCTCACGTTTGGTCCGCCAATTATCCAATCGGTTCGAAGTGCAACCGAAAAGGTATTCGATGCGCACTTGATGGTGAGTAACCCGGATCGATTGTTGGAGGCTTACCAAAAAGCGGGTGCCGATATCATCACAGTGCATGCAGAGGTTTGCGACCATCTCGATCGTACCTTGGCTCAGATACGTGAGCTCGGTTGTCGAGCCGGTGTGTCCTTGAATCCGCACACATCTGAAGACTGCTTGCGTTATGTACTTGATCGAGTTGATTTGGTGTTGGTGATGAGTGTGAACCCCGGTTTTGGCGGCCAATCATTCATCCCGACGGTGGTTGATAAAATTACTCGGATTCGCGATATGCTCGGCGGCCGAGATGTTGATATTGAAGTGGATGGTGGCATTACCCCCGAGACTGCTCCATCTGTTGTGGCTGCCGGCGCGACAGCACTGGTTGCAGGCTCTGCGGTGTTTAAAGGTGGGTCGATAAATGCCTACCGAGACAACATCCAGGCGATTCGAAACGCAGTCAAGGATCAATGATGACCAATTACCGCGACTTAGCGAGCCGATTTTCCCTGGTTTTTGATTTAGATGGTACGTTGGTGGATTCAGCACCTGATCTTCAGGCTGCTGTCAATACCGTACTCGCGAGCCATGGGCTGCGTCACATCTCCATTGAAGAAACCCAAGAATTTATTGGTGATGGCATGCCGAAGCTGTGTGAACGTGCGTTAAAGGCGACGGGCGGCCCAGCTGATATTCAGGAGGCGTTCTATGGTGCCTTCAAGACGCGATATATGAGCGAGCCTGCTGTTAAAACGAAGCCAATGCGTGCTGTTCGCGAAACATTAGTGACTGCTAAGGATGCCTCGTTCACCATGGGCGTGTGCACAAATAAGTCTGAACCTGTTGCTGAGACAATTTTGAATGAGCTTCAGCTGATGGCATTTTTTACTGACTATATTGGGTCGATGCCAGACCGCGCACTGAAGCCTGATCCTGAACCCTTGCTGTTGTGTGCAGAGCGCATTGGAACAGGAGATCGGCAAGCTGTTTTGGTCGGTGACTCAGTTGCCGATGTCAAAGCTGCTCGGAATGCGGGGATGCCGTGCATCTTAGTCCGCGGTGGCTATACCAATACAGCACCCGAGCTCCTTGGTTCTGACGTCGTGATTGATCGTTTTGATTATTTGTTTGATGCACTGAAAGACTTGGCGGCATAGTGATGTTGAAAGCAGTGATTTTTGATGTTGATGGGACCCTCGCGGAAACAGAGGAGGTGCATCGTGAGGCATTCAACACAGTGTTTGACGAAGTTGGACTTGGATGGTTTTGGTCCCCTGAGCAGTATCGTGAGTTATTAAAGGTGACCGGTGGTAAAGAGCGAATTCGTCACTACGCTCAGACCGAATCAATGACCGATATCAGTGATGAAGAGATTGCTTCGCTACATCGATTGAAAACCCTACGCTACGCGGAGTTACTGCCCCAATCTGCGACCCTGCGCCCGGGGGTTGAGCGTTTGATTGATGAGTGTTTATCGCGATCGATCCGCTTAGCAATTGCAACAACAACAATGGAGGCGAACGTTGACGCGTTAGATCGGGCCGTGGGAGGCGCATTGAAACTCGAACGGTTCGAAGCTGTGGTTGGCGGAATCACTGTGCCTGAGAAAAAGCCGGATCCTAGGGTCTATCAAGTTGCTCTTGAGAAACTGGGTCTGAATTCTGGCGAGGCAATCGCGATTGAGGACGCGAAAGCTGGAGTAACGGCCGCCAGAGGGGCTGGGTTGCGCTGTCTTGCCAGTCCATCGTTTTACACGATTGAGCACGACTTATCGAAAGCAACCGCAGTCGTTGAGAGTCTTGCCGAGCGGGGAGACGGTAAACCTGTTACGGTCGACTATCTTGAGATGCTTTCCGATTAAATTCGGTCACGAATCACACCGCGAACAATGCCTAATACTTCGACATCTGCATTATTGAGGACGATTGGGCTCATTGAACTGTTTGCTGGAATTAATTTAACGCCGTCCTGATCAAGCCTGAGCGTCTTCAAGGTCACTTCTTTTTGGTTGATTCGAACGACGACTTTTTCACCATTTTCTGCGATTTGAGATTGTTCGATGACCACAACATCGCCGTCCAGAATATTCGCATCGACCATCGAATTGCCTCGAACGCGCAAAGCATAGGTATTTTTGCGTACCAGCTTTGATGGCACTTCGATTGATTCTTGTTGCGTAAACATATCGATCGGCTGTCCACATGACACCCAACCAACAATTGCAATACGTTCAAATGTCTCCACTAATTCATGGTCTATATCAGCCGCAGCTAGCGGTTGTGAGTGTTTGGTCTGCGGCAATAAGATCGTTACCATAACGGAACCCCTCAATGTTTGACTGGATATTTGTACAGTATTTTGAAGCCGTTTGCTAATTTTTCTCAGGTTCCATTCATTGATGGGCAGTTGTATTTCATTCCACTCGGCGGATCTGGCGAGATAGGGATGAATTTCAATGTGTATTGTTGTGATGGCCAATATCTCATCGTTGATGTCGGAATCACATTTGCTGACGACTCAACACCGCCCGGTATTGATGTGATCTGTGCGGATCTTTCTGCGCTTCGGTCAGTTCGTGATCAACTCGTTGGTATTGTGATCACGCATGCGCATGAGGACCACGTTGGGGCGCTCCATTATTTATGGAATCAGCTGAAGGCGCCAGTTTACTGCACACCGTTTACCGCGTCGGTTGCCAGACGCAAACTCGGTGAGGCAGGTCTGCTCGATCAAGTTCCCTTACACGAAGTACTACCGGGTTCTTTGCTCGAATTAGGTGGCTTCCAATTAGAGTGGGTGACTCTCACTCATTCGATTCCAGAGCCCAATGCGCTTGTCATACGAGCTGCGGATCGAACCGTCTTCCACACGGGTGATTGGAAGCTTGATCCGCATCCGATCGAGGGCGAGCATTACGATGACGGTCGTCTACTGTCACTTGGTGAGTCGGGGATCGAGTTTGTGGTCGGGGATTCAACGAACGCAACGGTTGAGGGGTGGTCTGGCTCAGAATCTGAGTGTCGAAAGGCATTGCATGAGGTGATCGCTTCACAGCCAAATCGTGTTGCTGTGACTTGTTTTTCTTCGAATACAGCCCGTCTTGCGAGCTTAGGCGATATCGCGCACGAGACAGGCCGTCGGATTACGGTGCTTGGACGCAGTTTGTTCAACTATTTGCAAACAGCCAAGGCCACAGGCTACCTCAAAAACTTTCCTGACTTGGTGCCCACCGAAGATCTGGATTATCTACCGAAGTCAGAGCAACTGATTTTAGCGACAGGCTCGCAAGGTGAGCCAAGAGCGGCGATGGCGAGGTTGGCTAAAGGCGAGCATCAAGATTTGCTACTTGAGCCCGATGATACCGTCGTGTTCTCTTCAAAGGTGATTCCGGGAAACGAGAAAAAACTGTATCGACTCTATGACCTTCTCTCGCAGAAAAAGGTGAGGGTCATCACTGAGCAAGATGCTCCGATTCACGTATCAGGTCATCCATGTCGAGATGAACTGCGTTGGATGTATCGCGCATTGCGACCAAAGGTCGTGATTCCAGTGCATGGTGAGGAGCGACATATGGCATCTCATTCGCAACTTGCTGATGAGATGGGATTGGGATCAGCTCGCGTCGTTAACGGTGATGTACTTCAGTTGGATCCGACCGGCGTGAATTGCATTGCACGCGTACAGACAGGACGGCTTGGATTATCTGGATCGAGTCTGATTCCTTTGAACGATCGAGCGCTTTCCGAGCGTCGTGCGTTGGCCGATGGTGGACTGATGACTGTGACCGTTGTGCTTGATAAGAAGGCGCGATTGGCAACCGAACCACAGGTTCAGTTTGTTGGTGTGCCATCAGGAGATATTGATCCAGAGACGCTCAATGGCGACCTGAGATATGCGATCGAAGAAATCTTATCAGAGCAGAATTCGAGGACCTTACAATCGGATGATGGCTTACGAAGTGCATTGCAACGAGAGATCGGGACGTTAGTGCGACAGTGGTTGGGTGTGAAGCCAAAGCAATTGGTGAATATTGTGAGACTTTAAGTAGTCGGCGGGTTATTGCTCATCACTGTTCAACGACTGTGGGCCAAAATAGTGTTCGATCCCCACCGAAAGAGCGTAGCACGCCAACTCTGTCGTTTTGGGAATTTTAAAATCTTTGCCGTCTCGTTTCCCTTTCTCGTAATATTGAATCATCCGTTTTTTCAGGCCGAGCTTTTTAGCTGCCTGCTCTTGAGTCAATTGATTGTCTTTGCGCCAGGCCTTGAATTCGCTGGGTTTCATGTGATCGGCTCAACCTTCTGAGATGCGACAACATTATCAACAGTTGGCCCGGTGATTTTGTGAAATTTCCGTGACAATTAAGCGCACAAAATGCGCATTAATTGACGTCTATATTGTCCGAAGGCGCTTTAAACCATCAGTTTTTTGAATCGAAAATGATGGTCGATTGAGCCTCGTAACGGAAACTTGATGCCGATTATAGAGAGGGCACCTCATTTCTTTTGATCGCAAATAATGCGTATTAATTAAGAATCTCTTTGAATTATAATGTAATTTTTTGAGCGCACTATTTGCATTATGCATTTTGTGCGTGTATTATGCGAAGAGAATAACAAGTTGGAGGTGTTAATCATGATCCCAGTTGGTGTCGGTCGAGCGGTTGTTCGTTCGTATGAACGTCTCGCGAACCAAGAAATCAAAGCGAAGCGATGGAAGAAATCGCTATCAAGTCACGAGGTTGGTCGGAAGGGCCTGATCGCCCGATTTTTGTTGGGTATCCGATTCTAAGCACAGTAGTGGCTTAAGGCCATTGTTGTTCAGGTTGACCGATTGAAATCAAACGTCACGGACGCGCGGTATATTGATCACCCGGCAAGCCTGCGTTGTCTCTGTTTCTGAAACCTTGTAGGTTCAGAGCCGGGCAGGGACGAGGCCGAAATGGCTGATATTCAGAATGATGAGACGGCTGAAAAACCAATTGGCACCTCTGCGCTCCTCGGGTTGCTCGTTGGTATTATTTCCCACGAGATCGTCTATCAGAACGCAAACTCCTATTTGTGTTTTTCTTTGGCGGGTGCCATTCCGGGCCTGTATCTACTGCGTGCTCTCATCAAGAGTCGGTTAAAAGCAATGCACGTTATCGAGTCCGACGATTTGACGATCGCGAGAAGACTTCAGGGTAAAATCTCCTATTCTGAAAGCTTTGCGAATTATTGTGCGTTCGCTTTTATTACGAGTTTTCTGATCATCACGATCGTTGCCAACGTACTTGTCAAGAATTTCCAGAAGCCCCAGTTTCAATATTTACCCTCGTGGGCTTATGGAATTTTTTCTCGCTCTGATAATGCGTTTTACTCGAATCTGGCTAAACCTGATATGGAAATCGCGCTTGTCGCATCAGGCTCAAACATCGATCTCAATTACCCGTTCATTGTCGTACCAAGCGGGTTCTTTTTAATCACGGGTTTTTTATGTTTGGCGAAAACCTGATCAACACCCTCAGTCCTCATTTTGAACATGCTGTCGCAGAGGAGATTTCTGTCCAGACAAAAGGATTATTTATCACTGCTGATCAATCATATTAATCTTCGCCTCGGCGGGAAAGGATACCTTCCGTGGTTATCTGATGGGTCTAGGCTTTCAGAGCAAGGAGTCTCTGTTCTAGACCCATCCCTGCCATCCTTTTGACCGATAGCCTTCAATGATGAGTCCTCCAAATGCGAGCAGTACTTAACAGCCAGGCGCTTGTTTGGTGTATGCTTCGTGGATACGACCTAATGAGATATGACCCTATGAAAAAACTGGTGACTCCGTCTGTTCTTGCGCTGCTGTTGATCTCCCTCAGTGGTTGTGCGTCCTATAACTCGATAGCTCCTGAATGGGCTCAGATCGGTGCTGAGAATTCGGAGACGACGGCCGAGGATTCCAAAGCTGAATCTGATGCAGATGAGGACGGCAGCACTTGGTGGAACCCACTGTCTTGGTTCTAAACACTTTGCATCGAGTGCCTCGTGGTCGATGATTCTCTATCCTTGAGGCACTCGATTATTCGATGACCGAGTGCTTAAGAGTCGATCGTTAAAAACTGAATCAATGGTGTCCCGAACAGGAATCGAACCTGTGACCTGCCGCTTAGGAGGCGGCCGCTCTATCCGACTGAGCTACCGGGACATCGCTGGGTCGTTGTTATTATTGATCGCGAGGTTATCACGAGTCTTCCCTCGAGTCCCAGTCTCTGTTTCCGGTACACTCCTGCCATGATTTTTGAGCCGATTGATATCGAAATTTCTGAACTCAGTTGTGAGCGTGATGATCGCTTATTGTTCAAAAATTTATCAATGACACTCAGTTCAGGGCAAATTCTGCGTGTTGCAGGGCCCAATGGTGCGGGTAAAACGACTCTGTTACGAATGATAGCAGGACTTTTCGAAATTCAAACGGGGGCGATTCGGATGAATCAATCGCCCCTGACCGAGTGCTTGGAGCAAATTCTTTACATCGGTCATAAGCCCCAGGTCACCAAGGACTTGACCGTATTGGACAACTTAAAATTTCTGACGGGATCTGATGACGATCACTTGAAGCGAGCGCTCGGTGATGTTGGCTTGAAAGGGTATCATGACTCGCTCGTCAAAGAGCTTTCGCAGGGCCAAGGGAGGCGGTGTGCGTTAGCACGTCTATGGTGTGTAGAGTCCCCAATCTGGATTCTTGATGAGCCTTACACGGCACTTGATGTCGAGATGGTCAAAACGCTGGATGCACGAATCACTGCGCATGCTGCCGCAGGAGGGATTTGTCTTTTCACCACTCACCAACCACCACAATCACTCAAATACACCACATTGGAACTTGGTCATGTCACTTGAACGACGGATGTTGACTCGGGAGTTGAAGCTGATTGCAGCTCGGCCCGGGGACATATTCAAGCCCATGTGGTTTCTCATGTTGGTGATTTCAATGGTGCCACTTGCACTGGCACCGGACTCGGATTTGTTGTCGGAAATCGGTTCGGCAATGATCTGGGTGGCCACTTTGCTCGCACTGCTATTAAATACGGAGCATTTATTTCAATCCGATTTTTCTGATGGCGTACTAGAGCAATGGCTATTTCTGGATCGACCGTTGGCATGGCTGGTTGGCCTTAAGTTAATCGCGCATTGGCTTTTTCATGTACTGCCCTTAATTCTGATTACACCAATTGCTGGGATCATGCTGTCCGTGCCGACAGACGTGCTATTGGCACTGTTAGTAACGCTGGTCATAGCGACACCTGCCTTGACCTGTTTTTCTGGACTGGGTGCCGCGCTTACCCTTGGGTCGTCTCGATCTGGTATCCTAGGCGTCTTAGTCATGATGCCTTTGTTCGTGCCGGTGGTTATACTGGCGGCAGGCGTCTTGATTCGAGCCATGGATGGTTCTGACACACTGCCCTTATTGGCATTGCTGGGAGCGTTTAGTGTGGTTGCGGCGACTCTTGTTCCGATCGCGGTCTCTGCGGCAATTCGATTGAATATTGGAGGTTCTAACTAATGGGTTGGCGTTGGTTTCATCAATGGGGTTCACCCCGATGGTTCTATGAGCGCGCAGGCCGCTGGCAACTGGTTTGTGGTTGGTTGGCACTGACTCTTCTGATAACGGGTTCTTTTTGGGGGCTTGCGTTGGCGCCGGTTGATTATCAGCAGGGCAATAGTTATCGCATCATTTATCTGCATGTACCAGTCGCTTTTCTGGCTCAAGCGCTGTATGCGGCAATGGCCGTCTGCGCTGTGGTGTTGTTCGTTTGGAAAATGAAACTCGCTGATGTGGCGATGCAATCCATTGCGGTCATGGGTTTTGCTTTCACAGCGCTGTCACTCATCAGCGGTGCGGTCTGGGGTAAACCGACATGGGGCACCTATTGGGTCTGGGATGCACGGTTAACCTCCATGCTGATTTTGGCATTTTTGTATCTTGGGGTCATTGGCCTACGGGCTGCAATCCAAGACCCTGATCAGGCGGGTAAGGCTTGCGGGATTTTGGTTTTGGTCGGCGTTGTGAATCTACCGATCATCAAATATTCGGTCGAGTGGTGGAATACATTGCATCAGCCAGCAAGTCTGAAACTCACAGAAAAGCCGGCGATGCCAGCCTCAATGTGGGTCCCGCTGTTGACTAACATTCTTGGGTATTACATTGCTGCTGCCTATCTGATCCTCGGCTCAATGCGAGCCATTGTTCTCGAGCGGGAGCGTCGTTCTGCCTGGGTGAGGGAGTTGGTCAGTCGTGCTTGAGTTCCAGTTCGCTTCCCTTACGGCATTTTTTGAGATGGCGCCTCACGGTATCTATGTGTGGCCCATTTATGGACTCGGTGTTTTAGTCCTCGGTGGGTTGACGTTCGCGAATGCGCGTCAGCACCGTCGGGCGGTACGTATGATTCAACGGAATTTGGAACGAGAGGAGACGCATGAATCCTAAACGCAAGCAACGTTTATTGATAATTCTCGGGTTGGTTTCAGGATTGGGGATTGCGGTTGGCTTGGTCATGTATGCGCTGAGTCAAAACATCAACCTATTTTTCACTCCAACTCAAATTGCCAAGGGCGAAGCTCCCTCTGCGCAAATGATTCGTGTGGGCGGAATGGTCGCGGACGGGACTGTAGATCGTGATCCGCAGAGCCTCAAGGTTGCGTTTGATGTGACTGATTTTGATCATAACGTGCGCGTCACCTACGAGGGAATCCTTCCTGATTTATTCAGAGAAGGTCAGGGCGTGGTGGTCCAGGGTCGTATCCATTCAGGGCAATTCGTGGCAAGTGAGGTACTGGCTAAGCACGATGAAAACTACATGCCACCTGAGGTCACTGAAGCGCTCAGACAATCCGGAAAACTTGATCAGATGATGGGAGGACAAAAGTAGTGATTCCTGAAATCGGACACTTTGCACTTGTCCTCGCATTCGCTGTATCCATCTGTTTAGCCGTGTTTCCTTTATACGGATATCTCACCAGCCAGGACGGATTTTGTGCCACAGCCAAGCCTCTAGCCTTGCTGCAGGGGTTTGCTCTGGCGGTCTCCTTCGGTGTCTTGATGTATGGCTTTCTGACTCATGATTTCAGCGTTAAATACGTCGCAGATAACTCAAATCTTGATCTGCCCTGGCATTTCCGTATGAGTGCAGTCTGGGGTGCGCACGAGGGTTCGCTTCTTTTGTGGGCATTGATCCTTGCATTTTGGGGTGTGGCGGTGGCTTTATTCAGTCGTGGTATTCCCGATCACATGTCAGCCCTGGTTTTGTCAGTGATGGGAATGATCAGCGTTGGGTTTCTCGCCTTCATGCTGTTTACGAGTAATCCATTTGTCCGCATCTTGCCGTTTGCGCCCGGGAATGGTGCAGATCTCAATCCATTGCTTCAAGACCCGGGATTAATTTTTCATCCTCCGATGCTTTATATGGGCTACGTTGGACTCTCAGTCGCGTTTGCCTTTGCAATGGCATCGTTAATCTCTGGACAGTTGGATGCAACCTGGGCCCGCTGGTCACGTCCTTGGACCACGGTGGCTTGGGCATTTCTGACGCTCGGTATTGCGCTCGGTAGTTGGTGGGCCTATTACGAGCTTGGCTGGGGCGGCTGGTGGTTTTGGGACCCGGTTGAAAATGCATCATTGATTCCGTGGTTGGTTGCAACCGCTTTGATGCACTCGCTTGCAGTGACGGAAAAACGGGGGTTATTTCGGAGTTGGACGTTGTTACTGGCGATTGCTGCCTTTTCGTTATCGCTGCTCGGCACGTTTTTAGTCCGGTCAGGTGTATTGACGTCAGTCCACGCATTTGCAAATGATCCGGAGCGAGGCGTTTTTATCCTCGGATTTCTGGTCGTCGTGATCGGTGGCTCGTTAACTTTGTATGCACTCAGGGCGGGCAAAGTGTCTGAACCGGGTGAGTTCGCATGGATCTCGCGAGAGTCATTTTTACTATTCAATAACCTGGTGCTGACCGTGATGGCAGTCAGTGTTCTTTTGGGTACGCTATATCCTCTTTTAGTTGATGCGGTTGGTGGTGGAAAAGTGTCAGTCGGACCACCGTTCTTTAACGCCGTATTCGTTCCACTCACAGCGATTTTGGTCAGTGGAATGGCATTTGGACCGCTTGCAAAGTGGCGGAAATCCGATGATCCGAAGTTGTACCGCCCTTTGATCGTCACGTTGATCGTTAGCGTGCTTGTGGGTTTGGGTTGGCCGAGCCTGTTGGCTGGTAGTTATTCAATTGGTACAGCGATTGGTGTCACTCTGGCGCTGTGGCTCGCAATCGCCACTGTCGTTGATTTTCAGAAGAAAGTTGGACTGTATGGTGGGCTAGCGACCACTCTCGCTCGTGTCGAGAAAGGCATGATTGGAATGTGGTTCGCACATTTTGGTCTGGCGGTGATGATCCTCGGCGTAGTGATGGTCGAAAATCATACGGAACACCGTGATTTGAGAATGGGTGTTGGCGACGCTCAACGGCTTGGCAATTATGATGTTCGGATGACGGATCTCGCCGTAATCAACGGACCGAATTATGTCGCAGATCAAGCAACATTTGAGATTTATGAAGATGATCAGTTGTTCAAAACAGTGACTCCGCAGAAGCGGCGCTATAACGCATCGGGCATGGTGATGACCGAGGCATCGATTGATTCGGGACTGACACGCGACCTGTATATTGCGATGGGTGAGCCGCTTGGAGATGGCGATTGGGCGGTCCGTCTATCGGTCAAACCCTTCGTCGACTGGATCTGGGCAGGTGCATTTTTAATGGGACTTGGCGGATTTATCTCAATTACCGATCGGAGATACCGCCAAAAATTCGAAGTGAAAAAAGGTGAGGCCAGTGGTGAGGAAGTGCCTGCATGAATCGTTTGATGGTCTGGTTACCACTCGGTATCTTTGCGATCCTCGTGGGATTCTTTTTTAAAGGACTTTCCTTAGATCCGAATGAACAGCCCTCCGCGCTCATTGGGCAACCAGTCCCGGTATTTGAGTTAACCGACTTGATGACGGGTGAGCGCTTGACTCGTGAGCAATTACCGAGACAACCATTTCTGCTCAATGTGTGGGCAAGTTGGTGTATCACTTGCCAAGTTGAACATCCGTATCTGACTCAGTTATCAAAGCAGATGCCAGTTGTCGGACTCAACTATAAGGACACAGAAACAGCTGCAAAAAATTGGCTTGCCAAATTAGGTGATCCTTATGCGCTACAAATCTTTGATCCGACCGGGCGACTTGGTTTGGATTTGGGTGTTGCTGGTGCGCCAGAGACATTTTTGGTGGATTCAAACGGCGTGATTCATTTGCGCATTCAGGGTGAAGTCAACGACCGTGTCTATGCGAAAAAAATTCAACCCGTTCTTGAGACGATTCAATGAACAAAAGCATCTTGATCGCCTGCCTGTTGAGCGTGTCGTTGTGCCTTCACGCGGCCATTGAGACTTACCAATTTGACTCGCCAGAGCAAGAAGCTCGATTCCGTCAACTTGGTTATGAACTCCGTTGTCCGAAGTGCCAAAACCAGGCGATTGGAGACTCTGATGCTGAGATTTCGGGAGATCTGAGGGCTGAGGTCTATCGGATGCTAAAGGATGGCGCAACTGATGACGAGATTAAAGAGTTCATGGTGGCGCGATATGGGCGCTATGTGCTCTATAACCCACCGCTCGACAAACACACGCTGATCCTCTGGTTTGGGCCGGCTGTTCTGTTGATCCTTGGTGGTATTTTCGTCGGATTACGTATCCGGCAATCGAAAAAAGCACTTGAAGCCGGAGAATCTCAAACATGATCTGGATGGGTTTACTTGCAGCCACCGTGTTATTGGGACTTCTTTGGACACTGCGTGGGTTCGGTCGGCAAGGGATTTTAATTGCATCACTCATCACTGCTGTTGCACTCGGCGGATCCACTTATCTGTATTCGCGGTTGGGTGCCTATGAGATGTCGTTGTCGACCGAGGCACTGAATGCATTACCTGAAAAGGAGCGTGCGTATGTGATCGCGCAGGCCGCTCAGGATGAGTTCCTTGCGAGAAACCGCGTTGCCGATCAAGATATCGTGAATTTATTTCAATTGGCGCTTGAGTTAGATCCGAGTCAAGTGACAGCACTGGGTTCGCTCGGAATCATTGCATTTGAATCGGCGGATTATGCGCAGGCGGTTGAATTCTGGACTCGGATGCTAGCGCAATTGCCGCCTGGATCAGAGCAAGCAAATGCGATACAAATCGGGATTAAAAGAGCCTCCGAGCGCGCGAATCAAGAGCAAGCCGAGAAATTAAAGCTCGGCGATGCGGTGATCGAGCTCTCCGTTTCCCTAGGGCAGGCAGTTCCTGAAAGCCTCAAGGATGCCACTGTTTTTTTGTTTGCGCGTGAAGTCAACGGATCGCCAAGACCGCTAGTCGCAAGACGTCTGCCCGTCAGTGAACTACCAGTGACGGTGCAATTATCGAATCAAGACGCGTTGATGGGTGGTCAAATCCATCCAGGGCTTACGGTTGAAGTCTCGGGGCGGCTGACCGTCGGTGATGCGACTGGGACTCAGGGTGATTGGACAGGAAATCCAGTCATATTGACTCTGGCGGCAGAAAATCAGGTTGAACTTCAGTTAAAACCTTGATCACGATAGTCGTATTGCGTTTTGTTCAAAGCGGTTCATACTAGCCGTGTACTGATGGATCAGTCGCAGGTAAGTAGTCATGGCAGACGGATTGAGTTATGTGCCGTTCAAACCAGGTCCTGGTTTGGTCGAACATATTGCTTTACATATTGAGCATCAAATGGTCGCGGGTATTTTGCGCTCTGGCGATCGCATTCAAGAGACGCGAGTCGTCGATCAATTGGATGTGTCTCGTGGCTCTGTAAGAGAGTCTTTTCGTGTTCTTGAACGGCGCCGATTGATCGATGTGATTCCGAGGCGAGGGGCGATTGTCACCAGCCTCAGTCCGAGTCGCGTCCAGGATCTGACCTCAGCGCTCGCCGTCATTCTCACCCCGGTGGTCTCTGATTTAGTTCCTCACTGGTCGCCTCGGCATGCAGAATCGATTGACGAAGCTGGTCGGGCGTCCGAGAGTAAATTTGGTTGTATCAATCCGGTGTGCATTCTAGAGGCGATGTGTCGATTGCATCCAAATACGGTGTATCGCGAACTAATCGATGATCTGATTCCGACATTTGATCGTGTTTTTTCAAAACTTGTTCGACTGAATTTATCTGGTGTTGAATCGCTCGATCAGCTCATGAAAACCAAGCTGCTACGAGCGATTGAAGCGGGTCAGATTGATGAATCAGTACATCAGGTTGCTGAACTTTGTCGATCTCTTGAACGTAAATATCTTGAAACTCTGGAGCGCACTGGATAGCTTCCTTTGTAGACCAAAGGGAAGTTCAAATCATTGCGCTTAAAAAGTATCAAACTCGCTGGGTTTAAATCGTTTGTAGATCCAACGACAGTTCCTTTTCAATCAAACATGACTGCGATTGTGGGTCCGAACGGCTGTGGTAAATCAAATGTGATTGACGCTGTCCGCTGGGTCATGGGTGAATCAAGCGCAAAGCATTTGCGTGGCGAGTCAATGACCGATGTGATTTTCAATGGGTCGGTCAGTCGTAAACCAGTTTCTCGTTCCTCCATTGAGTTGCTATTCGATAATGCTGAAGGCCGAGCACCTGGCGAATATGCCCAGTTTGCGGAAATTGCTGTGAAGCGAGAAGTGACTCGAGAGGGCCAATCCAAATACTTTTTAAACGGGACCAGTTGTCGTCGTCGTGATGTGACTGATCTGTTCTTAGGTACCGGTCTTGGTCCACGTTCATACGCGATTATTGAACAAGGCATGATCGCTCGAATCATTGAGGCCAAGCCTGAAGAACTGCGGACCTATGTCGAAGAAGCCGCAGGCGTTTCAAAATACAAAGAGCGGCGACGGGAGACCGAAAATCGGATTGCTAGAACACGTGAAAATCTTGATCGGCTGAATGATCTTTCTGATGAACTCGGGCGCCAGCTCGACCGATTGAAACGTCAGGCAGATGCTGCGGAACGCTATAAAATTTTGAAAGCTGAGTTACGAGATATCGAATCACTCATCTTTTGGTATCAACTCCAAGAACAAAAAGAAAAACAGCAAGCAGAAACTGACGCAACAACGGCATGCCAGAAGCAGCTGGATCAACTCGCGTCTTCCTTATCCACCAATGAACGCGCACGAATTGATGCGCAGGTCGCGCGGGAAGATGCGAATCAAGTGTTAGACACAGCGAATACGGCGTACTACACACACGCTGCAACACTGTCTCGACTTGAGGCAAACAAGCAAGCCTACGAACAACAAGTTCGCCAACTGTCAGCCAATCAAGAGCGCATCGCAACAGAAATCGCTGATCTGAAAAGTCTGATTGTTCGAGATCGAGAAGAGGGCGTGATTGCTGATCAAAAGAAATCCCAGATCGAGCCACAGCTTCAAAAGGTTGAGACTGATCTTGGGACACTTGATGCATCGATTACGAGTTTTGAGGACAAATTGGTTGCTCAAGAATCAGAGCGAAGTCAACTGGCCAATGAACTCGGGCATGTGAAATCAAACATCACACGGATCGAGACCGAACGATCGGGCCTTGAGCGTCAACAACGACTGGATTCAGAGCGTCTGGTCGATATCGAACATGCAATCCTTCAATTGTCAGACACAGATCCACAATTGATCATCGAATTACAAAACGAACTCGCACTGTTAACGGATCGTCGAGAGGCCGAACAAGCTGCACTTTCACGGTTACAGGCGGAGCAGGAGACGAGTCACGCACGGGTTGTGCAACATGAACAGCGGCTTCGAGAAGCAACTGGTGTCTTACAAAGTGCTGAAGCTGAACTGAAGAAAGCGCTTCGGATTCTCGCAGCAGAATCTCGGATCGATGACCAAGAGACGGGCGTCTGGGTCGAGAATCATCCTCAAATTATCGGCCGCGTGTTATCGCACATCGAGTTGCCAGAAGACGAACGTGCTGCGTTTGAAGCTGCCTATCCTGAGATTCTAAGCGCCTTCGTTGCAGACAGGCTCGATACACTTGACCTGGATAGCTTGCCAGCAGGGGTTCGCGTCGTATCAACAGACTATGTCAAGACACTTCCTACTCAGCTCACTAAATCTGAAAAACCCGATGCAATCAATGGCGAAGGTTACACTGATGAAGGCCTACGTTTTGGTCCGGGTTGGATTGAGCGAGTGGCGGCTGAGTCGACCGGGATCCTTGATCTGAAAGCACGGATTCCTGAACTTGAGAGCAGCGTGCAGAAATCACTGGATACAGTCAGCTTGATTCAGTCTGAGCTTGAGCAACTTAGTGATGCCCAGCGTCATGCAGCAACCAAATGCGACGAGAAATCAATAGAAGTTCAAGAGTTGGATAAAGAGTTTGTTCAATTGTCGAATCGCTTGGCCGGTGTTGAAGCGAAGAGTCAGGAAATTGAGGCCAGTCGTCAGCGTTTAAATCGCGAGAAGGAGACATTAACCGAAGCGCAGAACAAAATCAGTGAACAGTCGCAGACACTGACCCAACAGCTATCCGAGGCATCAGCGTCACAACGTGCATTACAGGAGCAATTGACACCACTGTATCAGTCGCTTGATGGCGATAAAGGATCGTTGGCGCGCTTACGTGAAGAGCGTCATAAACTGGTTAATTTACGCGCGGATTTGCGGGTTGAAGTCGAGCGCTTTACTGGGATTAAGTCCCGATCAGAGACGCAAATTGAACGGTTGCAGAGTCAGCTCTCGAGTCTGGAGAGTGATCTTGAGACGACCGCATCAAGTAGCCAACTGCTGGCAAATCAGCCGGCGGTGACTGACGATGATCTCAAACAAGCGGTGCGTGAAAGTCAGCGACTTGAAGCGGAGTTGACGACCGCCCGTCAGGTCCTTGGGGAAAAGGACGATTTGATTCGATCGCTTGAATCTGAGCGTGTCATCATGGATCAAGAGCGAGAGTCGCTCTCACAAGCACTGAGCGACGTGCGTTTGAAGGCTCAGGCGATTGAGATTGAGATCAGTCGTTTACAAGGTGAACTGCGGACGCGAGACGCGACAGAGGCACATCTGGTCGAGTATGAATTACGTTTTGGTCATCGAGAAGCAGCCGAGACGGGACTCACTCGCATTCAGACTCGGATTGAACGCCTTGGACCGATCAATCTGGTTGCGCTCGATGAATATCAAAAAGAACTTGAGCGAAAGGCTGAACTTGATCATCAGCATGCTGAGCTAACCGAGGCGTTGGAAACACTCGAAGATGCGATTCGAACAATTGATCGTGAGACTCGATCCCTATTCCGAAATACCTTCGATGCAATTAACCAATCATTTGGGCAAATCTTTCCACAATTGTTCGGGGGTGGTGAAGCATGGTTGATGCTGACGGATGAGGATCTGTTATCAACTGGGGTGACAATCATGGCGCGCCCACCCGGCAAGCGAAATTCGAGTATTTATTTGCTGAGTGGTGGAGAAAAAGCACTCACCGCACTGTCACTGGTTTTTGCAATCTTCCAACTGAATCCGGCACCATTTTGCTTACTTGATGAGGTGGACGCACCACTGGATGATGCGAACGTCGGGCGTTATGCAGACGCAGTTGCTAAAATGTCGAAATCAGTCCAGTTTATCTACATCACCCATAATAAAATTGCGATGGAGCGAGCTGAACAGTTAATGGGTGTGACGATGTCGGAGCCAGGTGTTTCGCGCCTCGTTTCCGTCGATATCGAACGCGCAGTTGAATTGGCCACCACCGAATAGGGGACGCATGGAGTTTGGGTTACGTGAATATCTGCTGGTTCTAGGAGCCATCCTGATCATTGGTCTGTTAACCGATGGCATCCGTCGGACCCTGAAACATAAACGTGAAGGCTTGAAACTCGATTTGATGGCGGCACCACCTGAATCGCCAGAGCGATCTGATGTGAGTCAACCGCGACCCGTGAAAAAAGTGACTCCTGCAGAACTTGAACCTCAGGTTGATGCAGATCCATTGTTCGATTCAACCGATGCGAGTCAACTCAATCTGTGGGCCGGGGAAATTAAAGCTGAGGCAATGAAAACCACGGATACTGATGCGCTGGTTGAGCCGACAGCGGCCGATACACAAACCGAACCGTTATTCGAAGGTTACGAGCCAACAGATCACCAAGAGACGGCCACAGAGTCGGTTGACGTGAATGACTTGGGTAGCGTCGACGAACCCATGGAGATGCGCGTCGAACCAGTTTGGGATGAACAGCCAACGGTTGATCCAATCGAGCCATCTGCTGTTGAGCAACCTCTGGAAGACGAGCAATCCAATCATGATGAGGATATGCGCATCCTTGCAGACGAACCTGTGTCGAACTCAATCGCAGAGCCCGAGACTGCGGGCATGTTCGGCTCTGCGTTAGGACGTATTTTTGGACGTTTCGGAAAACAATCAGCGCAGATTGGAGAAACTCACGAGCCAGCAGAAGATGCGTTGCATGCGCCGGACACACTGGATGAAATGCCTCAGCCTAGCTCGGAATCCGGATCAACGGATGCGATGGATGATCTCATTGTGGTGAGCATCCAGTCCGCTCGAACGCCCCGATTTGAGGGCATCAATCTTCACAAAGCTTGTCTACGGGCGGGACTGCGTCGAACGGAATCATTGATGTACCAACGATTTCCATTGGACGATGCTGAGCATCCGTTATTTTCGCTGGTGAATGGGATTGAGCCCGGAACGTTCGATGACGACGCGCAATCGATCGATACACCTGTGATTTTTCTGTTTACCGAACTGCCGAAGCAGTCAGATCCGGTCTTTGCTGTCAACGAACTCATATCGGGTGCGAGATCGATTGCTCGCGATGTTGGTGGGGATGTGTTTGATCAACACGGAACACCGATTTCAAAGGAATGGATCGATTTGGCACGAGCCCAGGCGGGTCATCAAAACCTATTGCGTTCATGATTGATTCGATTGCACACCGTATCCGTGAATTGATCACGGAGATTCGTCAACACGATTACAACTATCATGTCCTCGATGCGCCAACCATTGGTGATAGTCAGTATGACCAGCTCATGAGGGAATTAAAGCAACTCGAATTGGAACATCCTGACCTCGTGGATCCAAATTCGCCAACGCAACGCGTTGGTGCCAAGCCAGATTCTGGGTTTGAAGAAGTCACCCACCGCGTACCGATGTTGTCTCTCGATAATTTATTTGATCTCGATGAATTTCGACAATTTGTGGAACGGATCAAAGATCGTCTGAGTCAGACTGACACGCCGCAGATGACGGCCGAACCCAAATTAGATGGGTTGGCTTTGTCGATTCGCTACGAACAGGGCCACCTGGTTCTTGCTACAACGCGAGGTGACGGCCAAACGGGTGAAAATGTGACGCAAAATGTCCGAACAATTCGCTCGATTCCATTGACACTGAAAGGCTCGCATTATCCTGAGGTGCTGGAAGTTCGCGGCGAGGTCATCATGAAAAAGGCAGACTTCGCTGCAATGAATCAACGGCTGTCCGAGGCGTCCGAGAAAGTGTTTGTGAATCCAAGAAATGCAGCAGCAGGTAGCCTGAGGCAATTGGATCCTTCGATCGTCTCCACGAGACCGTTATCCTTCTATGCCTATGGCTTGGGAGAAGTTTCTGAGCCATTAGGTGATACCCATACCGAAGTCATGGATGCACTGAAACAGTTGGGGATTCCTGTCAATCCAGGCCTGGTCACTGGTGAAGCTGAAGCGATTGAGACGGCCTATCATTCTTTGATCGCAGAGCGTGACGCATTGCCCTATGAAATCGATGGCATGGTCGTCAAAGTGGATTCGATTGCATTACAGAATGCATTGGGATTTGTTGCCCGTGCTCCGCGATTTGCTTCCGCTTGGAAATTTCCAGCGCAAGAGGCCTCGACACGATTACTTGCGATTGATCTACAAGTTGGTCGGACCGGTGCAATCACGCCGGTTGCCAGACTTGAGCCCATTTTTGTCGGTGGTGTGACGGTATCCAACGCAACACTTCATAATTTTGACGAGGTGTCGCGCCTTGACGTGCGACCCGGTGATCAAGTGATGGTGCGACGAGCGGGTGACGTGATCCCTCAGATCATTAAGGTGATCGCTGAAGAACGGCCAGATATTGCCAAACCCATCGCCATTCCAACCGCTTGCCCAGTCTGCCAATCACCGGTCGAACGTGCAGACGGTGAGGCTGTCATTCGATGCTCTGGTGGATTGATTTGCCAAGCTCAACGACTTGAACATTTGAAGCACTTTGTTTCCCGCAAGGCGATGGATATCGATGGCGTTGGTGAGCGGTTACTCGAGATTCTGATCGAGAAAGAGTGGGTGATTACTCCCGCCGATTTATATCGTTTGACTGCAGACTCGCTTGAGGGCCTCGATCGCATGGGGGTGAAATCAGCACAAAACGTGATTGATGCGATTACAACATCAAAACAAACAACCTTTGCTCGATTTTTATACGCGCTTGGAATTCGCGATGTGGGTGAAGCAACCGCACGGACTTTAGCGGCCACGTTTGGGAGCCTCGACCGATTGATTCAGGCGTCGCACGAAGATCTCATGGAGGTTGACGATGTCGGTCCAGTCGTTGCCTCTCACATTCGGTCTTTCTTCGAGATCGATCGTCATCGGTCCGTTATTCAAGAGTTGATCGACTTGGGTATTCAATGGCCTGACGGAGCCGTCAGTGCGTTGCAAAATGGACCGGATCTCTCCGGTCAAACCTGGGTTTTAACTGGTACATTAGAATCAATGACGCGGGATGAAGCATCTGAACAATTGAGAGCGCTGGGAGCAAAAGTGTCAGGCTCGGTAAGTGCAAAAACAAACGTGCTGGTCGCGGGTCCTGGTGCTGGCAGTAAGTTGACCAAAGCAGAGAGTTTGGGTGTCGATATCATCGATGAGGCAGCGTTGATTGCATTGTTGAGTGAGCTATGAAAAACGGATTGATTATTTTTGTGTTCATCATGCTTGGTGGTTGTGCGGTCTCGCCGCCAAGAAATACAGAAAATGCGTGCAATATGCTGGCTGAAAAGCCGGGTTGGTACGACGCAGTGAATGATGCAGCGGATTCATGGGACGTATCGGAAGGTTTGATTTTATCGTTTATCCGGCAGGAATCGTCTTTCGTAGCGGACGCAAAGCCGCCACGAACGAAGATTTTGTGGGTTTTACCCGGCCCTCGTGCGAGTTCGGCCTATGGGTATCCACAGGCGAAAGATGGGACTTGGGGCGATTACCGTCGCGATACGAGCTCTTATTTGGCTGAGCGCGACAATTTTAGGGATGCCGTTGATTTTGTGGGTTGGTACGTCGATCGTGCCAATCGGATCGCTGGTATCCCGAAATCCGATGCGTACCGACATTACTTGGCATATCACGAGGGTGTTGGTGGCTTTCAGCGCGGTACATTTAAGTCCAAGCGTTGGTTGATTGGTGTCGCCAAGCGAGTTGATCAGTTCGCGAAAACTTACGATAGCCAATTGTCTGGATGTCGCGATCAGCTCGACAGTGGATCATGGTGGAATCCGTTCAACTAAGATTACGAATGAGGTCACGCCTTAAGAATCGGTCTGGTGCAAGCGCATGTCGGACCGACTCAGACACGGGAAGGACCTCTCCTAACAGTTGGCTGACGAGGATTTCAGCCGCGATTGGTGCGGTTAACGTTCCTCTTGATCCGAGACCCGCGAGGATGTACTGGCCGGTGACGAACGACAGATCATTGTTGGGGCGATAGCTCGCATCGTGTCTAAGACCTTGGAGTTCATTGTTCCACAATGCTGTGTCAGCCAACTGACCGATGACCGGCGCGTAATCGGGAGTCGCTGTTCTGATGCTGACCCGGTGGCCGAGGATATCGTCATTAGACCACCTGACATGATCGATCAATTGATTGATGGCGTTGAGGTTTGATCGATCATCCTCGACGCGTGCGGTTAGATCATCAGAATTGGGTGTATATGTCGCACCGCAGGTCATCACACCATCCCAGGCTGGAGCGAGATAGGCGTCTCCACAGATAGGCATTTTGAGCGCAGTTTTCATTTTGATTGCTGTGATCTGGCCGCGGACTGCTTTGAAGGGTAACGGTAATTGAGTAAATCGGTCCGCCTCCCGTGCATTTGCCCAAATCAATAGATCGCATGGATAGTCGATTGTTTGCTCATCCGAGATTGCGATCTGAAGTTTCGCTCCATCGACGGTCGATTCAACAGATGTAATCCGGTGGTAAGTCTGTACCTGAATCAACGGATGTTTGAGTAATGTTTCCA
This sequence comes from gamma proteobacterium HIMB30, assembly GCA_000227525.2. GTDB lineage: Bacteria > Pseudomonadota > Gammaproteobacteria > Pseudomonadales > Litorivicinaceae > HIMB30. The sequence continues at coordinate 52,637 of AGIG01000007.1, read as the reverse complement.
CACAGCGTTTTGGGTTTAACCAGCCACCTGATGGAATGTGTAATCCACCAAAATTCAGCGCCTGCCCACACAGGTTTGAAGCGTCGGCTTTCGATACCGGTAGCATGAGCGGATGACAATCTGGGAGAGACTTCAGAAGTTTCTCTTGATGTGCGAGTTGTTGTTGGTTTTGTGCGAGGAGAAGGACGCCTGTGTGTTGCCAAACGTCGTTTGGCAACAGTTGAAACCAATGATCCAAGTGTGCAAGTGCTTGCATCTGAATCAGGCTATTTGGCGTGGCTTCGATGCTTAACTTTGCGTAAGTAATTCCTTGTGTATTTCCGGATGCGCCCGACGCTGGAGAAAACTGCTCGAATACAGTGACCGGAAAGCCTCGTTTAGCCAGTGCATGCGCAGTCCATGCACCTGCAAGACCGCCACCGACGATCGCCATGTGATGCGGCTCACCAAGATGTTGTTTTGGGGCCCAAATCATTGGCTTTTGTGATCCGTTGAAGCGGGCCACGAGTCGTTCTCGTTTGCCACCAAACCCCGGAACTTTGCTAACTGAAAAACCGACTGCACTTAAGCCGTCACGGACGACTCGCGCGGCAGTGAAGGTGCTGAGTGTTGTCTGTCGATGGGAGTGGTCGGCGATTGCTTGGAAGAGCTTTGGGGTCCACGAGTCGGGGTTTCGATCTGGCGAAAATCCGTCGAGACACCAGGCATCGATGACACCGGATACATCAGAAAAGACGTCAGTCGAATCACCAAAGTAGAGATCCAGTGTGATCCGTCCCGCGCAAAACAGCCGTCGATGGCAGGTCGGAATGAGTTGAGGCCAGTCGTCGCACAGTGTGTCCGCAAGAGTCTTCAAATCCGAGTTGAGAGGAAGAGCACTGAGCGCTTTGGTGATCTGGGATTTCACCATGGGGAAGCGTTCAGTCGAAACCCACTGCAACCTCGCATGATCTGGCGCATGTTTTAAAAACTGATCACATGCGACCAAGAACGTGAGGCCTGTGCCGAACCCTGTTTCACCGATTCGGATTGTTTGGTTGGGCTTCAGTGATCGAAAGCGTTTTTGAAGATCATTGCCCTCGATAAAAACGGTTTGGCGCTCACCGATAGGATCAGTGATTGAGAAGTAATAGTCATTGAATGCGGATGATCGATGCGGAGTATTCGCATCGATCCCTGCCGGTGAAAGCGTCGCGTAGCGCCTCACAAATTGGTGTCAACGCGCGCACGTCTGACACGAGGCATCAACAGGCCAACAAGCCAGCCGGCCACGAGTGTCAGAGCGCCCAACGCAAACCAGGTTTTCGAAGAATCATCACCGGCTGCCAGTTTTTCAGCGCGTAGTGTCTCGTTATCAGCGAGTAATACCTGACGTTCCGTTTCCAGAGCAACAAGACGATTTCTCATCGTGATTGAATCGCCAGCTGTCGCCAAAAATTCGTTCAGTTCAGCTTCTTTTTTTGCGAGCTGGTCTTTGACAGCTTTGACTGATTCACCGGCAGACTCATTCTGTGAAGTGAGCGCTTTAATATCTTGCCGTAGCCGCGTAATCGTCTCCTTCTGTTTTGCGACTTCAGCTTCAAGTCTGCCAGCAATGACGAATGATGGAGCTCGATCCACAAGATAGCGGCCGAGGACGAACCCTTCGCGTCCACGTTCATCTTTGATCTTTGCATAACCTGACTCGTAGGTTTCGAGAATCTCCACCTGCGCACCGGCTTGCAGATATCGGATAATCCGATATTCACGGGATTCACCCGAGCGGACGGGAATCTCGAGTTTTTCGGTGATATATGCGGTTTCCGCGACAGCGATTGCTGGGATTCCGATGAAGAGAGCAAAGAGCCATTGCAGTGGTCTACGCATTCTGGTCATCCTCAGGTTGAGCTGCCACTTCCGAGCCATGTTTACTGATCCAAACACCTTGGATGATCAAGAAGATGAAAGTCAGACCCAAGAGTCCGAAGAGTTTGAAATTGACCCAGACGTCTTCTGAAAACTGATAGGCAACGATGAGATTGAGCACACCTGAAAAAATAAAAAACGCAATCCAAGCAAACGAGAGCGTTACCCACTGTTGAGGTTCGAGTGAAATTGCATGGCCGAGTAAGCGTTCGATAATCGGTTTTTGTCCAATGAAGTGGCTGCCAAAGAATGCCGCAGCAAACAGCCAATTCACCACTGTTGGTTTCCACATGATGAACCAGCCATCGTTGAGGAAGACAGTCAGGCCGCCAAGCACAATCACCAACGCAAGGGTGACTAATGCCATTTTTTCGACCTTTTTGGTCAACCAGTACACCACACCCACTTGAATGATGGTGACAGGAATGAGCACCGCAGTTGCCGTAATGAGATCCCCTGTCAGCTTATAGACCCCGAAAAAAATCAGAATTGGTAGAAAATCGAGTAGTAGTTTCATCGAGTGCTTCCGTTAATTTCTGGCATCATACCGTTTTTACAGCAAAGGGTTAGGCCATCAGTGGCACAGTTTTTCGCAATACATCCCGATAATCCGCAAATCCGTTTGATTCAGCAGGCGACTGATCTGATCCGTGAAGGCGGTGTCGTGGTGCTTCCAACGGATTCAGGATATGCGCTTGGCTGCGCATTAGAAAATAAGCGCGGTGTCGATGTCATTCGGCAGATTCGGCGACTCGATGACAAACATAACTTCACCCTATTGTGTCGCGATTTGTCGGAAATTTCAGTGTACGCGCGTGTTGAAAATCAAGAGTATCGCTTACTGAAATCACACACCCCAGGCGCATACACATTCATTTTAGAGGCGACGCGAGAAGTTCCTCGCCGTCTATTACGTCCAAAGCGTAAACAAATTGGCATTCGTGTTCCAGACAACAGGATTGCTTTGGACTTATTAGAGAATGTCGGAGAGCCTTTGATGACGTCAACATTGATGCTCCCTGCGGAGGATCTGCCTATGACTGACCCATACGAAATCAACGAGGTTTTGGGTCACCAGCTCGAGTTGGTGATTGACGGAGGCTTTTGCGGTTTTGAAGGAACTACAGTGATCGATTTAACTCAAGACGTTCCTTTGATTACACGTCAGGGAGCAGGAGATGCGTCGGCTTTTTCCGAACAGGCATAACCTTGGTATCATCTGATTTTTATTATTAGGTAAGGAGTGGCATTTGAGCGGAGTCGATCCGTCCCATCGTGTGCTGTCAGGCATGCGTCCCACCGGTCGGTTACATTTAGGCCATTATCATGGCGTTTTGAAAAATTGGGTTCAGTTACAACACGAGTATGAGTGTTTCTTTTTCGTTGCTGACTGGCATGCGTTAACAACGCACTATCAAGATACGCGGGGTATCGATCAAGCCACCACTGACATGGTGATCGATTGGTTAGCAGCAGGTGTGAACCCAGGTTCTGCGACTTTATTTGTCCAGTCTCAAGTTGTTGCTCATGCCGAATTACATTTGCTGTTGTCGATGATCACTCCACTTGGCTGGCTTGAACGGGTTCCAACTTATAAAGATCAACAAGAAAAGCTGACCGATAAAGATCTGACGACTTACGGATTCCTCGGCTATCCGCTGTTACAGAGTGCCGATATTCTGCTCTATCGCGCGGGACACGTTCCGGTCGGCGCCGATCAGGTGGCTCATGTTGAAATCACCCGGGAAATCGCACGTCGCTTTAATCATATTTACGGTCGTGAGCCAGACTTTGAAGAATTAGCCGAGTCCGCTTGCGATAAAATGGGGAAAAAAGGAGCAAAACTCTATCGATCCCTGCGTAAGGCATACCTTGAGAGTGGTGATCAAGAGGCCTTGCAGCGTGCTCAAGCACTCGTGAAAGATCAGCAGAACATCACGTTGGCTGATCGCGAGCGTTTGATTGGGTATCTTGAAGGGACCGGCAAGGTGATTCTTCCCGAACCGCAGGCATTGTTAACCGAAGCCGCTAAGATGCCAGGCCTTGATGGTCAGAAGATGTCGAAGTCTTATGGCAATACGATTGGACTTCGTGAGGAGCCTGATTCAGTTTCAGCCAAGATGAAGCGGATGCCGACTGATCCTGCACGCGTTCGTTTATCGGATCCGGGTAGTCCTGAAAAATGCCCAGTCTGGCAATTTCATGAGGTGTATTCAGATGAAAAAACCAAGGATTGGGTGCGACAAGGGTGTACATCTGCTGGTATCGGTTGTTTGGAGTGCAAACAACCGGTCATTGATGCGGTGATTGCAGAACAAGATCAGATTATTGCGCGTGCAGCACCGTACGAAGAGAACCCGGATATGGTTCGCTCAATACTGATCGAGGGTGCGGAGAAGGCTGAAGATGACGCACGTCAAACGCTCAACGAGGTACGTCAGGCCATGGGGCTGAGTTACCGGTGATCACGCATGTGCAAGGCGAACTTCCATTAGCGTTGGTTGAGGGATCGCCGTTAACTCGGCTTCCCGAAGATTTATACATTCCACCGGACGCACTTGAGGTGATCCTTGATGCTTTTGAAGGTCCCCTTGACCTGTTGCTGTATCTGATTCGTCGGCAAAACCTCGACATTATCCAGATCAACGTTGCTGAAATTACTCGCCAGTACATGAGTTATATCGCTCTTCTTGAAGCCATGCGTTTTGAGTTGGCAGCAGAATATTTGGTGATGGCCGCCATGCTTGCTGAAATCAAATCGCGCGCATTACTTCCACGGCCTGTGGGTGCGGAGGAGGATGACGAAGAGGACCCAAGAGCCGAATTGATTCGTCGACTGTTGGAATATGAAACAGTGAAAATGTCTGCCGAGGCGTTAGACGAGCTACCCCGTGTGGATCGTGATTTCCAGATCGCTGAAGCGCAAAAACCGGAGATCGATGGTCGTACGATCCCACCAGCCGTTGATTTGTCTGAGTTGGTCCTGGCTTTTGGTGAGTTACTTGCGAGGGCGCGATTATCGTCAGCGCATCAAATTGAGTGGGAGCCACTCTCGACACGCCAGCGCATGAGCGACGTCTTAATGAAGTTAAAAGATCGCGCTGAACTGACACTGTCAGACTTATTTGCGGCAGACGAAGGCAAAGCTGGAGTTGTGGTGTCATTCCTCGCAATTCTTGAATTGGTTCGGGAAGGCTTGTGTGCGTTGATTCAGGCAAGCCCAGGCAGTCAGATCTACATTCGAAGAGCGACTCAAGATGTCTGATCTTGATTTGAAGCAGATTCTTGAGGGCGCCTTATTCGCCAGTCGCGAACCGATGAGTATTTACCAAATGAAAAAGCTCTTCGGTGATCAAAAACCACCGACCGAGGGAATGTTGCGTGAAGTGCTTGCGAGCCTTGCCGATGAGTATCAAGGTCGAGCTGTCTCTTTGATCGAGGTGGCTGGAGGGTTTCGCTTTCAAGTGACCGATGCATTGACTCCTTATTTAGCGAATCTCACTGATGAGAAACCTGGCAGATACTCGCGAGCAACACTTGAGACACTTGCTATGATTGCTTATCGACAACCGGTGACACGCGGTGAAATCGAAGCAGTACGTGGTGTCGCTGTGAATACACAAATCGTGAGGACACTTGAGGAGCGTGGTTGGATCACCGTGGTCGGTCATAAAGAGGTACCGGGACGCCCTGCACTGTTCGCGACAACGACGCAATTTTTGAATGACTTTGGATTGAAATCATTAGAAGAGCTGCCGAACGCAGAGGATTTAATTGTGACGCCGGCAGAGGATCTCCTCGATCAAATGGATAATCAGAGTGAGTGAACGACTGCAAAAAGCATTAGCCAGGGCAGGCTATGGGTCTCGACGGAAACTTGAGACAATGATCAGTGAGGGTCGGGTATCGGTGAATGGGTCGATTGCTGTCCTCGGAACCAAAATCGAAAAAGAAGACACCGTGGTTCTTGATGGTCAGCTCGTGCCGCCAGCAATGCTGTTCGAGCAGGCTCGGTTGGTGATTGCCTATCATAAGCCGGAAGGCGAGGTCTGTACCCGAAATGATCCTGAGGGTCGTCCGACCATATTTGATCGGTTGCCAAAAATTGCCCAGGGCCGATGGATTGCTGTTGGCCGTTTGGATATCAATACTTCTGGCTTGATCCTTCTAACGACCGATGGTGAATTGGCGAATCGATTGATGCACCCGTCAAGCGGAATTGATCGGGAATATCTTGTCCGTGTGCACGGTGATGTGACCGAAGAGCAACTCGAGCGGTTGGTGGATGGCGTCATTTTGGACGATGGTCCAGCTCGGTTTACCGATATTGTCAGGCATCCCGAAGCAGATCCTGATCGCCGCAATCAATGGTTCTATGTCGCACTCATGGAAGGTCGTAATCGTGAGGTGCGCAGACTTTGGGAAAGCCAAGGTCTGCAGGTTAACCGACTGAAGCGCGTACGCTACGGATGTATCTTCTTGCCGTCATTTTTGAAGCAAGGTCACTTTGTCGAATTGGGACAGAAAGAAGTCGATGATTTGGGTAAGCTGGTGGACCTTCCTAGCCTACCCGTTCCTAAAATGACGCCACAGGAATTAAAAGATGTGCGGCGTCGTTTGTCGAAAAAATCAGTACCCCGAAAGCCGATGCGGATAGCTAAGAAGCCGGCCACGTCCCCAAAGCGTCCATCAGGTCGCGGGCGTTAACGCGCTCGCCATGAAAAGCGCCAGCGTCTTCGGTCAAGCCGTATAAGAATGCGTCAGCAACAACCTCGGCAGTTGGCAGAGTTGCTGGGTTTTCGCCAGGCATTGCTTCAGCCCGCATTTTGGTTCGGGTGCCGCCAGGATTGACTGTGAAAACGCGAGTACTCGATGTGTTCTCGAGCTCCTGGCTCAAAATCCCTGCAAACATTTCAAGGCCAGCTTTTGAAACAGCGTAGGCTCCCCAATAGGCTTCGATGCGAATCCCCACACTGGATGTGGCAAACACGATTCGGCCTGACTGTGATTCGTCAAGTAGCGGAAGCAGTGCTTGGGTGAGTTGAAAGATTGAGGTGAGGTTGATTTGGATTGCCAGATCCCACTGCGTTGGCCGATGGGACTGGATCGGTTCGCGCCCTCCTAAAATTCCTGCGATATGCGCGATACCATCGAGTCTGCCGAAGTTTTCCCTGAGATGCTCCGCGAGAGCCTCTGCTTGATCGCTGGTCAACGTTGCAAGATCACAAGGGACGATTGCAGGCGTTGGACCACCGGCGTCCATGATCGCGTCGTAAACTGCGTCTAATTCGGACTCATTGCGCCCAAGTAAAATCACAGTGGCGCCCCGTTTGCCAAGTTCGAGTGCAAGCGCACGACCAATACCTGCAGTTGCTCCGGTCACTAAAATGATTCGATCTGTGAACTGAGGATTTGCTTTCAGTGTCGAGACCATCGAATCGATTAACGTATTCATGCACGTTTCCTTGCAGCGAGTTGGTAGTTCATATCGAGATCTTTCGTTGACCGGGTAAATTGTTGATACAGGGGCTGATACACAACGCCCTCAATGGATTCGATGTCCAGACCATGTGGTCTTAACCCGTTGGCAAGTTCCGATGGTTTTAAGAAGCGTGCATACTCATGAGTCCCTTTCGGCACCCAGTTCAGGATGTATTCGGCGGCAATCACAGCGCCGAGATAGGCTTTCGGCGTTCGATTAATCGTTGATAGGATCAGCCAACCACCAGGCCTAACGAGGGCCGCAAGTGCTTTCAGTGTCTCCATCGGTTCAGGCACGTGTTCGATCATTTCAAAGCAAGTCACCACATCAAATACGGCTTGATGGGACCTAACAAATGCTTCTGCATGTGATTCGACATAATCGATGCTCAAGCCACTCTCTAACGCGTGTAGTTTTGCTGTTTTCAGCATCTCGGGAGACGCATCAATGGCGGTGACGGATCCTCCACGCTTTGCGATTGTTTCAGATGCGAGTCCGCCACCACAGCCAACATCCAATACCTTGGCATCTTGAAGTGGGTAAAACGACTCTGTGAAGTCAATCCGTAACGGGTTGATTTGATGGACGGCACGCATGGGCCCTTCGGGGTCCCAGTAGCTCCGCGCAATTTGGTTAAATTTTGTGACTTCTTTCGGGTCAACCACCGTTGTCATAGGGCTTCCACATGTTTCGATGAGTGTTTCAGATTGATCGTTTTCCTGATGATACAGGCCATGCCCGACGACTGACAGAAGAAGACCGTTTTTGAACGGTTCATGGTATCATTCTCGGTTCACAAACATTCTAGGGATAGCCCACCGTCCATGTCAGATTCGGCACGCGAAATTTTACCAATCAATATCGAAGACGAACTCAAAACCAGTTACCTCGACTACGCCATGAGCGTCATCGTCGGGCGAGCTTTACCTGATGTACGAGATGGCTTGAAACCAGTGCATCGGCGAGTGCTGTTTGCGCAAAGTGAGTTAAGTAATAATTGGAATGCGGCGTATAAAAAATCGGCACGGGTTGTCGGCGATGTGATCGGTAAGTATCACCCGCACGGTGATTCAGCTGTTTACGATACGATCGTGCGATTGGCGCAACCTTTTTCGATGCGTTATCCGCTCATCGATGGTCAGGGTAACTTTGGCTCAGTCGATGGCGATCGGGCGGCTGCGATGCGTTATACTGAAATCCGCATGGAGCGGATTGCGCATGAACTGCTCGCGGATCTCGATAAAGAGACGGTTGATTACGTTCCGAACTATGACGGTACCGAAAAAATACCCGATGTACTGCCAACCAAAATACCGAATTTATTGGTCAATGGCTCTGCTGGGATTGCTGTGGGGATGGCGACCAATATCCCGCCTCACAATCTTACAGAAGTGATTGATGGTTGTTTGGCTTATCTGGATGACTCAACGCTTTCAGTGACTCAGTTGATGGAATTCATCCAAGCACCTGACTTTCCGACAGGTGCATTGATTAATGGGCTGGAAGGTGTACGCGAAGCCTACGCGACTGGTCGCGGTCGCGTGATTATGCGCTCAAGATTCCATATCGAAGGCGAAGATAAGAAATCGATTGTTTTCACTGAGATTCCCTACCAGGTCAATAAAGCCCGTGTGATTGAAAAGATTGCAGAGCTGGTTAAAGACAAGAAGATCGAGGGGATCACTGAACTGCGTGATGAGTCAGACAAGGATGGGATGCGAATTGTTGTGGATTTGCGCCGAGGTGAGACTCCTGAAGTCATCGTGAATAACCTATTCAGTCAAACGCAATTGCAGTCGAGTTTTGGTATCAATATGGTCGCGCTCGTTGATGGGCAGCCAAAGACGCTGAATCTCAAAGAGATGCTTTCGTGCTTTATCCGTCATCGTCGTGAAGTGGTCACGCGCCGGACGATCTACGAGTTGAGGAAGGCGCGTGAGCGTGGCCATATTCTCGAAGGCCAGGCGGTTGCCTTGGCAAATATCGATCCGGTTATCGAGCTGATTAAGAATTCAGAAAACGCACAAGTTGCCAAAGAGCGTTTGATCGCAACGTCGTGGGCACCAGGTTCAGTCACTGAGATGCTCGAACGCGCTGGAACCGGCGGCATCCGTCCAGATGATCTGCCTGACGGGTTTGGTCTGATTGACGGAAAATATCATCTGAGCCCACAGCAGGCTCAAGCGATCCTCGATTTACGCCTCCATCGTCTGACGGGTCTTGAGATTGAAAAATTGCTCGATGAATATGGATCGATTCTTGAGGATATCGCGGAACGTGAAGCGATTTTGGCCGACCCAGAAAAATTGACCGAAGTGATTCGCGGAGAGCTTGAGGCGGTTCGGAATCAGTTTGGCGATGACCGACGGTCTGAAATTATCGAGTCGCATCTGTCTTTATCGACAGAAGATTTGATTCCTCGCGAGGACATGGTGGTTACCTTTTCGAAGACTGGCTATGCGAAAACGCAGCCACTGGCCTCGTATCAATCGCAACGCCGTGGTGGTCGAGGGAAGAGTGCGACCAACCTGAAGGATGAAGACGTTGTTGATTTGCTGCTGGTCGCAAACTCGCACGATACATTGCTGTTGTTCACAGATACCGGTCGTCTGCATTGGTTGAAGGTCTATGAGATTCCACAGGCGAGCCGTAACGCGCGCGGAAAGCCGATTGTGAATATGATTGATGCGCTTGAGGGCGGCGGTCGCGTGACTGCCGTGTTGCCACTGGGTGAGGACGATCAGGGTGAGGGCCGCTATGTGTTTATGGCAACCGCCCGAGGCACCGTCAAGAAAGTACCGCTGGAACGATTTGCAAGACCGAGAGCATCAGGGATTCGTGCGATTGAATTCAATGAAGACGACACACTGATTGGAGCATCCATTACGGACGGTACCCGCGACATTGTCTTGGTGAATTCGAATGGAAAAGTGACTCGCTTTGACGAAACTGAAGTTCGACCGATGGGTCGCGAAGCACGTGGTGTGCGTGGTATTCGATTGAAACAAAGCGGTGAAATTGTTGTTGCGATGATTGTTGCCGATGATGAGGCCTCATTATTACTGGCCTGCGAAAATGGCTACGGTAAACGAACACTTGTGAGTGAGTTCCCGTGTAAAGGTCGGGGTGCGATGGGTGTGATTGGAATTCAGACATCTGAGCGCAATGGTCAGGTTGTCGGCGCTGCACAAGTGATCGATGACGATGATTTGTTATTGATAACCAACGGTGGAACGATGGTTCGAACCCCATGTCAGGATATTTCGATCCTTGGTCGAAATACGCAGGGCGTGACATTGATTCGATTGACTGAAGGCGAGCAGCTTGTTCGCGTTGATGCAGTCGCTGAGCCGGCGGTTGATCCGGTTTCGGAGGCTGATCTAGAGACTGAAAGCGAAGCGTCGGTCGACGAGTCTGATGTGGAGACAGGCGATGAGTCGGCCGATTAATTTCTGTTCTGGACCTGCGGCTTTACCGTTACCAGTTCTCGATCGCATCAGCGCGGAGCTTCATGATTTTCAGGGCTCAAAAATCTCTGTCATGGAACACTCCCATCGCGATCAGTTGATTGTTCGTTTGTTTGAAGAAACTGAGGCGCGATTAAAGGCACTTTTAGGTATTGGTGACGCTTACCGCGTTTTATTCCTGCCAGGTGGAGCCACGCTACAGTTCTCACAAGTCCCAATGAATCTGTTAGACGGCAATGGCACGGCAGCCTATCTGACAACCGGCGCTTGGTCACAAAAAGCGATCAAGGAGGCTTTGAAGTACGGTCATGTTGTCGAAGTTGCCTCCTCTAAAGATTCAAATTTTACGACTATGCCAGCGCGTGAGACTTGGCAGTTACCGGCCGATGCAAAATATTTTCATCTGTGCACGAATGAAACAATCCATGGTGTGGAGTGGTTTGGATCGTTGGCGGGCTTGGGTATGCCAGTGGTCGCTGACATGTCTTCTCATCTCTTATCGCGCTCAATGCCCATTCAAGAAATTGATTTAATTTACGCAGGCGCTCAAAAAAATCTGGGAACAGCTGGTGTCACAATTATTGTTGTGAAACAGGATTTGATCGACTCGAGTCAACATTCGACTCCTGGCCTGATGGATTATCGTGGCCAAATTGCGAATAGTTCGATGATGAATACACCACCTGTCTACCCGGTTTGGGTTCTGTCATTGGTGCTTGAGTGGTTGGAGTCGCTCGGTGGAGTTGCGGCCGTTGAAAGGATTAATCGCGATAAGGCAGAGAGTCTCTATCAAGCGATTGATGCCAGTTCTCTTTACCGAAATCCAGTTGCAACAGATTGCAGAAGCCTGATGAATGTTCCGTTTGTACTGGCTGATGATGCCCTTGAGTCGAAATTTATCGAAGCATCTCAACACGCTGGCCTTCTCAATTTAAAAGGGCATCGAAGTGTCGGCGGGATGCGAGCATCCATTTACAATGCAATCACGCAACGCGAAGTCGATACGTTGATTGAATTTATGCGAGAATTTGAAAGGGTGTCCGCGTGAGTACGAATCTAGAACTCTTGAAAATCCGAGAAGAAATTGATGCGATTGATCAGCAGATTCAGGAACTGATCAACGCGCGTGCCGACTGTGCGATGCGGGTTGCTGAAGTGAAGCAAGCAGAGATGGCAACGTCTGGCGAGGTCCCCGTGTATTATCGCCCAGAGCGAGAAGCACAGGTCCTGGCGCGAGTCATGGAGCGTAATCAGGGACCACTGCCTAAGGAAGAGGTCGCACGGATCTTCCGTGAAATTATGTCGGGTTGCCTGGCACTCGAGCGTCCATTGGCGGTTGGGTATCTTGGACCCATGGGCACATTCACGGAGACGGCTGCGCTCAAACACTTCGGTCACGCCGTCGATACCCGTCCTCTGACGACGATTTCTGACGTGTTTCGAGACGTCGACGCGGGGAATTTAGACTACGGCGTTGTTCCGATTGAGAATTCGACCGAAGGAATGGTGACCCATACCCTGGAGTGTTTTCTTGACTCGCCCTTGGTGATTTGTGGTGAAGTGGAGATGCGGATTCATCAAGCGTTGATGGTCAAGCAAGGTACCGATCTCTCTGCGGTAAAAACGATATTTTCGCATCAACAGAGCCTAGCGCAGTGCCGACTATGGCTGGATGCAAACTGTCCGAATGCAACACGCGAAACAGTCTCCTCAAATGCTGAAGCTGCGCGTCTGGTGTCCGAGTCGAGTCCAAGTGATGGGATTGCGGCCGTTGCCGGAGAGCGCGCCGCTGAGACCTACGGATTGGCGCTACTCGCTGGTTCTATTGAGGATCGACCTGATAATACGACGCGGTTTTTGGTGATTGGTAAGCAGACCACGGAGCCATCAGGGCGCGACAAGACGTCGCTGATTGTGTCTGTTAAAAATGAACCGGGTGCTTTATATCGACTCCTTGAGCCATTTGAACAGCATGGTATCGACATGACTCGGCTCGAATCACGACCGTCTCACTCAGGCATCTGGTCGTATCGATTCTTCATTGATTTCAAGGGCCACGTCGATGACGTGCCGATTCAGAAGTTTCTGGATGAAATCCGCGCACAATCTGCCGAGTTAAAAATATTGGGATCATATCCAAGAGCTGTTTTATGAAACGACTGGCAGTCATTGGGCTCGGTTTGATCGGTGCTTCCTGTTGCGCAGCCATCAAAAAGCGGGCGCCAGATTGGAATATTTCAGGCTACTCAAGAACCGAGGCGACTCGTCAGCAAGCTCTCGCCAAAGGGTTAATTGATCAAAGTTTTGAGTCGATCGCAGGTGCGGTTCGACAGGCCGATCTCATTTTGATTGCTGTACCTATGGGCCAGTTTCGACAGGTCTTTGAAAACGTTGATGCAACGCGTGATTCAAGTTCTGTTGTTACAGATGCTGGTTCAACAAAAGGTAGTGTGATCCGCGATATTTTCTCGGTGCTTGAGTCGATACCATCATGGTTTGTACCCGGTCATCCGATTGCTGGGAGTGAGCAAAGTGGTGTTGATGCAGCAAACCCCGATTTGTACGTCGATCACCAGGTGATTTTGACGCCTGATTTGAATACGGCTGCAGATGCGATCGATTTGGTCTCATTTTTTTGGAAAATACAAGGCGCTTCAGTCTCTCAAATGGATGTGGAACGCCATGATGAAGTCCTCGCTCTCACCAGTCATCTGCCGCACGTTCTCGCATTCAATCTCGTACATGCATTATCGGACGATGATGAGCATCTGGAGATTTTTCGATATGCCGCAGGTGGTTTTCGTGATTTCACTCGGATCGCTGCGAGTGACCCGACAATGTGGCGAGATATTAGTTTGGCCAACCAGCAAGCTCTTCTCTCCGGGATCGACCGGTTTGCTGAACGACTGGATCAAATGCGCAATGCTATTGCCAGAGGCGATGGCGATTGGATTATGCAAAGTTTCGACAGGGCGCGAACTGCGCGCACACTATTTTCATCATTAACTGATCAAGGAGCTCATCCGGTGACGGAGACTCATCCTTCTGTTTTCACAACGACTGAAGCGTCCCAAGGAATCACTGGCACAATTCGTGTTCCTGGCGATAAATCGATATCACATCGTTCAATCATGTTGGGTGCGCTCGCCGACGGCATCACAACCGTTGATGGGTTTCTGGAAGGGGAAGATGCAATCGCGACGGTGCAAGCATTTCGCGATATGGGTGTTCGAATTGAAGGTCCTCATGAGGGTCGAGTCACTGTTCATGGCGTCGGACGGGATGGCTTAAAAGCGCCTGCAGCGGCGCTTTACATGGGGAATTCTGGAACGTCGATGCGTTTATTATCTGGCATTTTGGCCGGCCAGGTATTTGATTCAGAGTTGACCGGAGATAGCTCGTTGTCACGTCGGCCAATGCGTCGTGTGAGTATGCCATTAGGTCAGCTTGGTGCAGTGTTGGCCACGTCAGAGGATGGCACTCCGCCCGTCAAAATCTCGGGGGGCCAGCACTTGATGGGTTGTCATACCGATATGCAAGTTGCCAGTGCACAGGTGAAGTCTGCGTTGTTGTTAGCAGGGTTATATGCTGATGGAGAAACCAGTGTGACAGAGCCCGCCCCTACACGTGATCACACAGAACGGATGTTGCAGGGATTTGGATATCCTGTGAAGCGGCAGGGGGCCACAGCCTCGGTGATTGGTGGAGGCCGATTGACGGCCTGTCATATTGATGTGCCATCAGATATTTCATCGGCCGCATTTTTCTTGGTCGCCGCATCCATTGTTCCTGGGTCTGATTTGACACTGTCGCATGTTGGTATTAACCCAACACGGGTTGGCATCCTTGAGATTCTGAAGTTGATGGGTGCTGATATTGAAGTGATGGATGCGCGCGAGGTTGGCGGCGAGCCTGTTGCCGATTTGCGGGTTCGTTATGCACCATTGAATGGAATTGATGTTCCTGAATCCTTGGTACCACTCGCGATTGATGAATTTCCAGTGTTGTTTGTTGCTGCTTGCTGTGCCAGTGGCCAAACGCGTGTCACTGGAGCTGAAGAGTTGCGTGTGAAGGAGTCGGATCGCATACAAAGTATGGTGGATGGTCTGAAAGCACTTGGGGTCGCTATTGAAGGGACTCCAGATGGGGCGGTAATCCAAGGCGGCGGACCAGATTTTCGCTTTGCAAGTGCTTCCGTCGAGGCGCATGAAGACCACCGAATTGCCATGGCATTCAGCGTCGCAGGACTATTGAGTGAGGGTGGTGTTGTGGTCAATGACTGTGCCAACGTTGCGACAAGTTTTCCGAATTTTGTTGGATTGGCTCGGGAAACAGGTTTTCCATTGACGGTTTCTTCGTGACGGTAGCTGTCATTACTATCGATGGGCCGAGTGGTGCTGGAAAAGGAACCGTAGCGCGCCTTATTGCTCTGGAGCTCGGATTTAATTTACTCGATTCGGGCGCGATTTATCGGATTTTAGGGTTGGCTGCGACAGATGCTGGGATCGAGCTCGATGATATTGACACGCTCGTTGCTCTCTCGAATTCTCTCGATTTACGTTTTCCGTACAACGCCCAGGCTACGGAAATCGTGTTGAATGGCATCTCAGTCGGCGAACAACTGAGAACTCAAGCGGTTGCCGATGCGGCGAGCCAAGTCGCCATTCATCCACCTGTTCGAGATGCCCTGATGGGCTTACAGCGCCGTCAGGCAAGGGATCCGGGGCTTGTGGGAGACGGTCGTGACCTCGGAACTATTGTCTTCCCCGATGCCAATTTAAAAATCTTTTTGGATGCCAGTGTTGAGGTCCGCGCGGAGCGTCGATACTTAGAATTAATTCAGTCTGGTCAAACAGTTGAGCGTTCCGCTATACTACGCGACCTCGAAATTCGGGACGTTCGGGATCGAACGCGCAAGGTGGCACCCCTGGTGCCTGCCGATGACGCGTACGTGATTGATAGTTCAGATAAAACAGCTGCCCAAGTGGTGGCAGATGTACGAGGCTTATGCCGAGCAACGGGTTTGGCGTAGAACACACGAGATTTCAGTGATGACATCAGCAAGAACGCACACTGAAATCAAAAAAACCAACTCCGTTTGGGCTGATCAGGCGGACGGCTTAAAGCCGAAACCATAGGACATTTGAATGAGCGAAACTTTCGCAGAACTCTTTGAACAGAGTCTTAACGACATCGACATGACTCCAGGCGCCATTGTTGACGCTACAGTAGTCGGAATTGAGCCAGACTTCGTCATTGTTAACGCAGGTCTGAAGTCTGAGGGAGCGATCCCAAAATCACAATTCACTAACGAACAAGGTGAGCTTGCAATCGCGATCGGCGATTCAGTCAAGGTCGCCCTGGACGCGGTTGAAGATGGTTTTGGTGCGACACGCCTGTCTCGCGAAAAAGCGAAGCGTGCAGAAGCTTGGATCGACCTCGAAAAAGCGCATGAAGAGAATGCCGTCGTGATGGGTATCATCAACGGCAAGGTGAAAGGTGGATTCACAGTTGATCTCGCTGGTATCCGTGCCTTCTTACCTGGATCTTTGGTCGACGTTCGTCCAGTACGTGATGTTGCTCATTTGGAAGGTAAGGAACTCGAATTCAAGGTCATTAAGCTCGATCAGCGCCGCAACAACGTGGTCGTTTCACGCCGCGCAGTTCTAGAGCAGGAGAATTCAGAAGAGCGCGAAGCGCTGCTTGAGAACCTGGTTGAAGGACAAGCAGTGAAGGGTATCGTGAAGAACTTGACTGATTATGGTGCGTTCGTTGACTTGGGTGGTGTCGATGGTCTGTTGCACATCACTGACATGTCATGGAAGCGTATCAAGCATCCATCGGAAGTTGTTGCTGTTGGCGACGAAGTTGATGTGAAGGTATTGAAATTCGATCGTGAGCGTAATCGCGTATCACTCGGTCTGAAGCAGCTCGGCGAAGATCCATGGATCGAAATTAAGAATCGTTATCCAGTGAATACTCGTGTGAACGCGCGTATCACTAACCTCACAGATTACGGCTGTTTTGCTGAAATCGAAGAGGGCGTTGAAGGTCTTGTCCACGTTTCTGAAATGGATTGGACGAACAAGAACGTGCATCCATCGAAGATCGTCTCTTTGGGTGATGAAGTTGAAGTGATGGTGCTTGATATTGATGAAGAGCGTCGTCGGATATCACTTGGTATCAAGCAATGTAAAGTCAATCCATGGGAAGCATTCTCAGCAACGCATGCGAAAGGCGAGAAAGTGTCTGGTCCGATCAAATCCATTACAGACTTCGGTGTATTCATTGGTCTTGACGGTGGCATCGATGGCCTAATTCACTTGTCTGACCTGTCATGGTCTGAGCCTGGCGAAGTTGCGGTTCGTAACTTCAAGAAGGGCGAAGATCTTGAAGCCGTCATTTTGGCAGTCGATCCAGAGCGTGAGCGCATTTCACTTGGTGTGAAGCAACTGGAAGAAGATCCAATGGGTGGCTTCCTTTCCGGCACTGAGAAAGGTGCAGTTGTGAAAGGAACTGTCACTGAAGTTGAAGCGAAGCAGGCGACTGTCGATCTTGGCGACGGCGTTCTTGCGGTTCTCAAGGCATCGGAATTGTCGCGTGACCGCGTGGAAGACGCTCGCAATGTGTTGAATGTTGGTGATGAAGTTGAAGCGAAGATCGCAAATGTCGATCGTAAGACGCGTCAGATTTCGTTATCAGTTCGTGCGATGGAAGAGGCCGAAGAAAAGGAAGCTCTCCGTAACCTGAACGAAGCATCCGCTGATGAAGGTGAGGTTGGCCCTACAACGATCGGTGAACTGATCAAAGCACAGATGGAAGGCCGCGAGTAATCAGGCCATTAAAGCCGGGCACTGCCCGGCTCGACATCGGAAGGTCATATGTCAGGTATTACGAAGTCGATGCTGATTGAACGCATCGCAACACGCTACCCAACATTACCTCCTAAAGATGTGGAACTGGCTGTCAAAGCCATTTTTGACCGTATGAGTCGCCAATTGGTCGAGGGCGGTCGAATCGAGCTACGGGGATTTGGGTCCTTTTCGCTCCACAAGCGCAGGGCGCGAGTAGGGCGAAATCCGAAAACCGGTGAATCGGTGGTTTTGGACTCAAAAGCAGTTCCGCACTTTAAGCCAGGTAAAGAGCTGCGTGAAGCAGTGAACGTTGCATTTCTGGAATCCCGGAAAGCATGAAGCTTGTGAGACGGCTGGTCACTTTGACTTGGGTTGCGACCCTCCTAGTGACCGGTTGCGTTCTCTATCTGTTTAACTCAGACCCAGTTGATATTGATCTCGTATGGCTGCAAATCCCGGAAACGAGTCTCGCTGTCGTTCTCATTACGACGTTTTTTGTCGGGGTTGTCACTGGCAGCATTTTAGTGCTCATTGCATCAATGCTCCCCGAGCAGCGGAAGTCTGTCGATGCATGATCCACGGATCATCGTTGCTCTGGATGTATCCACAGAGCACGATTTACGTGAGCTCGTAAAGAAGATCCCGAATACGCAGTGCCGAGCGAAGATCGGTAAAGAGTTATTCACCTCAGTTGGACCACTCGCCATTGAGATCTGTCATGACGCGGGCTTTGAGGTATTCCTGGATCTCAAGTTTCACGATATTCCGAATACATGCGCAAAGGCCGTTCGGGCTGCCGCTCGCTGGGGCGTCTGGATGACCAATGTTCATTGTTCCGGTGGGACAGATATGATGCGATCTGCTCGTGAGATCCTTGAGGGTGAAGACCATCGGCCACGATTGATCGGTGTGACTGTTTTAACCAGTCTATCGGAAATGGGCCTTCAGGAGCTTGGTGTATCGCGTGATCTTGAGTCACAAGTTGATCATCTGGCCCACCTTGCTCACACCTGCGGGTTGGACGGTGTGGTATGTTCGGCGCAAGAAACTCCAAGGCTGCGGCAATCATTCGGTAGTGAGTTTTGCTTGGTGACTCCAGGGATTCGTCCACGTTGGGCCGCGAGCGATGATCAAACACGAATCGTCACACCCACGGATGCGATCGCAGACGGATCAGATTATTTGGTCATTGGTCGGCCCATTACTGCAGCCGAGTGTCCCGAGGATGCCGTTGCCCGTATTGTCGATGAAATCTGACCGGCGTCTCAGCGATTTCTGACGTCACTGATCTCAGGCCCACTATCCTCCACTGAGGAGGTGCTCATGAAACACTTGATTTTCCCGATCATGCTGTCACTGATTCCGATTGGTGCACTCGCTGAACCGATTGATTTGAATGTGGCATCAGCTCAAGAGATTGCCGAGACATTAGATGGAATTGGACGATCAAAAGCACAGAAGATCATTGAATATAGGATTCGCTTTGGTCCGATTGATACCCCGGAAGAGCTCCTCGCAATCAAGGGGATTGGGGAAAAACGCTGGAAAAGAATCGCGCGAAGATAATTACCCGACTGATTCAGCCGCCGAAGCCAACTAATCCGGTTCGAGGTCTTGACGAAATACGTCCAAATCATTAAAGTTCGCGGCCAACCTGAGTTCCGCGATAGCTCAGTTGGTAGAGCAGAAGACTGTTAATCTTTTGGTCGCAGGTTCGAGTCCTGCTCGCGGAGCCAATTCCCAAATGAAATCCTACGCGGAGCGATGAGCACTTGTTTCCTTGCTTTTAGGGTCTGTTGATTTGATGTATCGTTTAGCGGCTCTGGCAAGGATGCTTCGCGCTTAATCGTTATTCATTCTGTTAGACCCAAGGATTCTTATGAAACACGGATTACTTAGCCTTTTTCTTGTCTTTCCATCATTCGTTTTTGCGCACGCTCCAGAAGGTGCGGGTGGTGGGTTTATTACAGGTTTTTTGCATCCGATTTTGGGCTTTGATCATTTAATTGCCATGGTTGCGGTGGGTCTATGGGGTGCTTTCCTCGGCGATCGTGCGTTATGGATTCTGCCCATCGTTTTTCCATCAATCATGGCTGTCGGTGCCGCGATTGGTATCATCGGTCTTGACGTCCCGTTGGTTGAGTTTGTCATTGCATTGTCAGGGGTGGTTCTTGGAGCGCTGATCGCTTTACGATTCAAAGCACCGCTCGCGGTTGCAATGGTATTGGTCGGGATTTTTGCTTTATTCCATGGCTATGCACACGGGACAGAGATGCCAGGGCAAATCAGTGCGTTCACCTATGGTGCGGGCTTCGTCATCGGAACTGGGTTGCTGCATTTGGCTGGAATTGGGATTGGTTTTGCAACCCGACTACCACGCGGTGAATTGATGGTTCGTGGCTGTGGAGGCGTGATTTCGGTGATTGGTTTGACTTACCTTGTTGGTTAAGCCTCTTCTCGTATTTTCACTGAGTGCCCTGTCTCGAGAGACATGGGCGCACGCGCTTGGTACCGATCCAACGGTGATTGAACGGATTGATGCAGGTTTGATGTTGCCATCTGAGCTCAGTCTGGCATGGGTGTTTTGGCTCGTGTTTGGATTGTGGATCGTCCAGAATCTGCCAAGTGCTCCTCATGTTTTTATCGGTGCAGCCTCAGGAATCATCGTCGCATCGCTGCTAGGTCCGATTTCCTTTGATGTCTCGCAACCCGCCTTGATACTTGGTTTATTGGTTGCGGCCTGGATGTGTTTTGGTCGTAAGACTGATCCAAGGCTGTCAGCGCTGGTCATATTTATCTTGAGTGCGCTGTCGATGTCGATGGTCTTTTTGGTTCATGCTGATCTGTCAGAGGATCACTTGATTCGCTCGATTGCCGCGATCTCGATGCTATTAAGCGCAAGCTTTTTCGGGGGTTTGTTAAAACAGATTGATCAATGGTTTCCAAAGCAGGTTCCCATTGGAATCCGTATCTTGTCGAGTTGGGTGGTGGCATTGATCGCGATTCAGATCGCGATGAGCGTGATATCGAAATGACCCACGATATCTCGCATCCTTTTCAGGTGATTTCCGACTATGAACCCGCCGGTGATCAACCAACGGCAATCAAAACGCTAGTTGAAGGCGTGCAAGCAGGCCTTGCGCATCAGACGCTTCTTGGTGTCACAGGATCTGGAAAGACATTTACTGTCGCGAAAGTGATCGAATCAATTAAGCGCCCAACGATCGTCATGGCGCATAACAAAACCTTGGCTGCGCAGTTATACGGAGAATTCAAAGAATTCTTTCCGCACAATGCTGTTGAGTACTTCGTATCGTATTACGACTACTACCAACCGGAGGCTTATGTTCCAGCAAGCGATACGTTTATCGAAAAAGATGCATCGATCAATGATCATATTGAGCAGATGCGTTTATCGGCAACAAAGGCTTTACTGGAGCGTGACGATGTCATCATCGTGGCCACAGTGTCATCGATATATGGTCTCGGTGATCCTGAGGCTTACCACGAAATGGTATTACACCTCACTCGAGGAATGACCATTGATCAACGGCAGATTCTACGGCGGCTTGCTGAACTTCAATACAAACGAAATGATATGGATTTTGGGCGTGGTACCTATCGAGTGCGCGGTGATGTGATCGATATTTTTCCGGCGGAATCGGACCGAGAAGGTGTGCGGGTCGAACTTTTTGATGATGAAATCGAGCAGCTTTCCTATTTTGACCCACTGACCGGTGAGGTACTTCGCAAAGTTCCGCGACTGACGGTTTACCCGAAAACTCACTATGTCACCAGTAAAGATCGTTTGGTTAACACGCTCGATGATATCAAGGCTGAGCTGAAGATGCGGTTAGAGCAGTTCAGAGAACAGGGTAAGTTACTCGAGGCTCAGCGTTTAGAACAGCGGACCAAGTTTGATCTCGAGATGATTGCTGAGTTGGGGTACTGCCAGGGTATTGAAAATTACTCACGCTACCTTTCAGGTCGGCCACCCGGTGAAGCTCCCCCGACATTATTCGATTACTTGCCGCCTGATGCACTGCTTGTGATTGACGAGTCTCATGTGACCGTGCCACAGATTGGAGGTATGTATCGAGGCGATCGGTCAAGGAAGGAAACCTTGGTTGAGTATGGCTTCCGTCTTCCGTCTGCATTGGATAATAGACCGCTGAAATTTGAAGAGTGGGAATCACTCGCACCACAAATGGTATTTGTGTCTGCGACACCTGGTGTTTATGAAAAAGAACATCAAGCGCTAGTCGCTGAACAAGTGGTTCGTCCGACGGGCTTGGTTGACCCGACGCTCGAGGTGAGACCTGCAGGTTCGCAGGTGGATGATTGTTTGAGTGAAATTCATGCCGTTGTTGCGAACGATGAGCGTGTGCTGATTACTGTATTGACCAAGCGGATGGCTGAAGATCTCACAGACTATTTAATGGATCATGGTATTCGGGTTCGATACCTGCATTCCGATATTGATACCGTTGAGCGGGTGGAAATTATTCGAGATCTACGGAAAGGTGAGTTCGATGTTCTGGTCGGGATTAATCTATTGCGAGAAGGCCTTGATATGCCCGAGGTCTCCTTGGTTGCAGTCATGGACGCGGACAAAGAAGGCTTTCTGCGTTCGGATCGCTCTTTGATTCAGACCATTGGCCGGGCGGCACGGAATGTCAACGGACGCGCGATCTTGTACGCCGATAAGATCACTGATTCGATGCAGCGGTCAATTGATGAGACCGAGCGACGACGTACGAAACAGATGGCGTTTAATGATGAGCACGGGATCGTGCCCAAAACGATTAAAAAACGGATCGACGATATCATGGAGGGTGCACATCGGGAGACTCCAGGTTCACGTGGTCGGAAGGCGAAAGATAAAGCCACGAAGACCACAACTGATGCTTTGATGCCGAAGAATCCACAGACGTTGACACCGCAACAGCTTGCAAAAGAGATCACTCGTCTTGAAGATGAAATGTTTCAAGCTGCAAAATCCCTAGAATTCGAGCGAGCAGCAGCGATTCGTGACGCTGTCGCTGAGCTACAGTCGCTCGCATTTAAATAATCAAGGACGACGATGCCAATACGATTTGCCCCCGCTGTGATGAGTTTATTCGGTCTTGCGCTTGCCTGGCGTGCGCTTTCAGATCTTGGTGGTTGGGAGAGTGGTGTGGGTCGGCTGATTTCGATTGGTGCATTACTCCTTGGGCTGATTACCTTCGGTTCAATTCTCTTGCATCAGTTCCAGAGAGGCGCACTGAAAGAAACGTTTGAAAATCCGCAGCTCCGGGTGTTGCCCGCTTGTCTAACCGTTGGTCTGATGCTTTTGAGTGCGCTACTGACACCGCACATGCCGCGGCTTGCCAACGGCATGATTTGGGTTGCAGCGCTGACGCATTTCACTCTACTCGCATGGCTTGTTAACGGCTGGTTCCGAGGCGGTCTTGCACTTGAGATGATCTCGCCTGTCTGGTTTATCCCTGTTGTTGGAAATATCGTGGTACCCATTGGGGCAATGGCTTCCGGCGAAGTGATGTTGGCTTGGTTTGGATTTTCGATCGGTATTGTTTTGTGGCTCATGTTGCTTCCTGTTGTATTTTTTAGATTGATTCATGGTAAGCCGATGCCCAATGAGCTTGAGAGTACTCAACTGGTTCTGGTTGCACCCCCAGCAATCGGATCTGTGTCTTGGTCACTACTGGCTGGTGATCAGGCAGTTGTTCCCGGAGCCGTCTTGCTTTCGGTCGCCTTCTTCCTGCTACTGGCCCTGATTCCAATGGTTGTGCGCGTTGTGAGTCGGCCGTTTGTACTCGCGAACTGGGCATTTGGGTTTCCACTGGCAGCGCTGAGTACTGGATTGGCGACCTACAGTATTCTGCTCGAACGCGATATCCTTATGGGTATCGGTTTGGTCATATTGTTGCTGGTTTCGGCTTTGATTGTGTGGGCTCTGATTGGATCGGCCCGAATTCTATTAAAGAGTTAAGGTATGCGTGTTTTAGTTACCGGTTCGGCCGGCTTCATCGGATCAACCGTCAGTCATCGTCTACTTGATCGAGGTGACGAGGTTGTGGGTCTTGATAACTATAACGATTACTACGAAGTTTCGTTAAAGCAGGCTCGCGGACAGCGTCTATTGGAGCGACAGGGCTATACAGAAATCCGCGCGAGTGTGGAAGATCGAGACGCGTTAGGGGCGCTTTTTAAGACCCATCAGATTGATCGAGTGGTGCACCTGGCTGCACAGGCGGGTGTTCGATATTCGCTTGAAAATCCGCATGCCTACGTGGACGCCAATCTGGTTGGTTTTATGAATATTCTGGAGTGCTGTCGACATCACACAGTTGATCATTTGGTGTATGCATCATCAAGTTCTGTCTACGGTGCTAATGAATCACTCCCATTTCGTGTGGAGGATTCAGTCGACCATCCGGTAAGCCTTTATGCTGCGAGTAAGAAAGCCAACGAGTTGATGGCGCATACCTACAGTCACCTGTTTGGGTTGCCGACGACAGGGCTCAGATTCTTTACGGTTTATGGCCCATGGGGTCGGCCTGACATGGCGCTATTTAAGTTCTCTCGGGCGATCTTGACCGGTGGAACAGTTCAATTATTTAACGGTGGCTATCACAAGCGTGATTTCACATTCATTACGGACATTGTGGATGGGGTGATTGGTACGTTGGATCAAGTCGCAGTGCCTGATCCTGCATACGATCCCTTGGTACCGAATCCAGGCACATCGAACGTCCCATGGCGTGTATACAATATCGGATCCGATCGACCGGTTGATCTGATTCGTTATCTCGAGCTGATTGAAGATGCTTGTGGCCAGAAAGCCCATGTTGAATCACTTCCCATGCAACCCGGAGATGTCATTGCAACCCACGCCGATGTGTCGGCTCTGAAAGCGGCAATTGGTTACGCTCCAAAGGTCACGGTGGAAGAAGGCATTCCACAGTTTGTCGACTGGTTTAGAAATTACTACGGCTTATAGGAGGACGCTTTACTTCAGGTTTGAAGGCTGTATACTTCGCCGCTCTTCAGGCGCGTAGCTCAGTTGGTTAGAGCGCCACCTTGACATGGTGGAGGTCGTTGGTTCGATTCCAATCGCGCCTACCAAATTACAACCACATTGGATGGCCCTTGGTATAGGTCGCCAGATCGGAGTTGGAAATGCCTGTAATTACCCTTCCTGATGGATCCAAGCGTGAGTTTGACGGTCCGGTTTGTGCGATGGATGTCGCTGAATCGATTGGACCGGGACTTGCGAAAGCAACCATTTGTGCTCGCGTCGACGGCGAGTTAAAAGATACCTCTGATCTCATTAGCCACGACGTTAATGTTTCGCTGATTACAGCGAAGGACGCTGAGGGTCTTGAAGTCATCCGTCACTCATTCGCGCATTTAGTCGGTCACGCGGGCAAGCAGCTGTTCCCCGGAATCAAGATGGCGATTGGGCCAGTCATCGAGCATGGGTTTTATTATGATGTTGATTATGAGCGGCAGCTGACTCCTGAGGATTTAGAGGCGCTCGAACAACGAATTCAAGAGCTGGTGAAGACCGATTACCCAGTGATCAAACAGTGGGCTTCGCGTGATGAAGCGATTGCGGCCTTTAAAGAGCGTGAAGAGCCTTACAAGCTTGAGATTATCGAACAGGATATTCCTGACGATGGTCATGCGATTGGCTTGTATCACCATCAAGAATACACCGATATGTGCCGCGGGCCTCATGTTCCCAACACGCGGTTTCTTCGTCACTTCAAGTTGACTAATGTGACCGGTGCTTATTGGCGTGGTAACGTTGATAACAAACAACTGCAGCGGATCTACGGGATCGCGTTTACATCCAAGCAGGATTTGGATGCGCATTTAAAGTTCTTAGAAGAGGCGGCTAAACGGGATCACCGGAATCTAGCAAAGACGTTGGACCTCTTCCACTTGCAGGAAGAAGCGCCTGGAATGGTGTTCTGGCATCCAAATGGCTGGACTGTGTATCGGGTGCTTGAAGATTACATTCGTGATCGTCTTGAGCATTCTGGTTATCAAGAAATTCGCACTCCACAGCTTGTTGATCAACGGCTGTGGGAAGCGTCGGGCCACTGGGATAAGTATCAAGAAAACATGTTCGTGACATCGAGCGAAAGCCGTGATTATGCGGTGAAACCGATGAATTGCCCGTGTCACGTGCAGATCTATAACAAGAAGATCACCTCATATCGTGAACTTCCGATTCGGTTAGCTGAGTTCGGTTCATGTCATCGAAACGAACCATCAGGTTCGTTGCATGGATTAATGCGTGCGCGGAATTTTGTTCAGGATGATGCACATATTTTCTGCACTGAAGATCAGATTACCGATGAGGTAAAGACATTCAATCAACTGCTGACCGAAGTCTATTACGATATGGGCTTCGACGACATGATTGTGCGGATTTCAACGCGGCCTGAAAAGCGGGTAGGCGATGATGCGACCTGGGATAAAGCGGAAAAAGCGCTCTCTGATGCATTGGATGACTTAGGTGTTGAGTGGGAGGAACTTCCCGGCGAAGGTGCCTTTTATGGACCAAAAATTGAGTACTCATTGAAAGATTGTTTGGGTCGTGTATGGCAATGTGGAACGATGCAAGTCGATTTTTCGATGCCGGGCCGTCTTGGCGCAGAATATGTGGCTGAAGACGGATCGAAGCAGACGCCTGTCATGTTGCATCGCGCGATATTGGGAAGTTTGGAGCGTTTTGTCGGTATTTTACTCGAAAATACGGCTGGTTTACTGCCGCCATGGTTGTCTCCAACGCAAGCAATTGTCCTGACAATCACTGATTCACAGCATGAATATGCGAAAAATGTGGAAAAAATGCTTGTCGCTCAAGGTCTTCGCGTTAAATCCGATTTGCGCAATGAGAAGATCGGCTATAAAATCCGCCACCACACTTTA
This sequence comes from gamma proteobacterium HIMB30, assembly GCA_000227525.2. Lineage (GTDB taxonomy): Bacteria > Pseudomonadota > Gammaproteobacteria > Pseudomonadales > Litorivicinaceae > HIMB30. Next base: position 25,983 of record AGIG01000007.1, on the reverse strand, counting down.
CAGCGCGTCCCTTATTTGTTGGTGATCGGTGATAAAGAAGTGAACAATCAGCAGGTGGCTGTGCGGACCCGTACGGGTGAAGATCTCGGCGCGATGGATTTACAAGCCTTTGCCGACAAGCTTCACAGTGAGATTGGGATGCGCGGTCGTTTTGGTATTGAATCGGAGACAGAGTAATCAGAAGAGCACAACCCAAAGGTGCGCCGGGTGAAAAGCGCACACTGATCAACGAAGAAATTCGCGCTTCTAAAGTGCGGTTGATCGGTCCAACAGGTGAACAAATTGGTGTAGTGAACACAAATGACGCGCTTGTGGCAGCTCGTGAGAACGATCTTGATCTTGTGTTGATTGCGGAGTCATCAGATCCTCCAGTTGCCAAAATCATGGATTTTGGCAAACGGTTGTACGAAGAGAAAAAAGCCAAGGCGGCTGCGAAGAAAAAGCAGCACCAACTGCAGGTGAAAGAAATTAAATTTCGTCCGGGAACGGACGTTGGAGACTACCAGGTCAAACTGCGCAACCTGGTGCGTTTCCTCGAGGACGGCGATAAGGCCAAGGTAACCATTCGGTTCCGAGGTCGCGAAATGGCCCACCAAGAACTCGGCATGCAAATGTTGGAGCGTTTGGAAAAGGACCTCGAAGAGTATGGAGTTGTCGAAGCGCGCCCGAAATTAGAGGGCCGTCAGATGATCATGGTCTTCGCGCCGAAAAAGAAGTGAGAGCGATACGCTCTAATGCGGAGTGAAAAGGAAATATGCCAAAACTCAAAAGTAACTCAGGCGCTTTAAAGCGTTTTAAGCCGACTGCAAAAGGCTTTAAGCACAAGCAGTCTTTCCGTAGCCATATTCTGACGAAGAAGAGTACCAAGCGTAAGCGTCATTTACGCGGTACCTTGATGGTGGCAGCCTCTGATATCAGGCTGATTCATCGCATGCTTCCAGGTGTTCGGTAATAGGAGAGACCCATGCCAAGAGTTAAACGCGGTGTCACCGCACGTGCGAGTCACAAGAAAGTTCTGAAGCAGGCGAAGGGATACTATGGTGCCCGTTCACGTGTGTTTCGTGTTGCTAAACAAGCTGTCATCAAAGCGGGTCAGTATGCCTACCGCGACCGCCGTCAGAGAAAGCGTCAGTTCCGTGCGCTTTGGATTGCCCGTATTAATGCCGGTGCGCGTGAATGCGGTTTGAGCTACAGCCGTTTCATCGATGGTCTGAAAAAGGCCAATATTGAAATGGATCGTCGTGTACTCGCAGATCTTGCGATGAACGAGAAGGTTGCATTTGCTGCACTCGCAGAGCAAGCAAAGCAAGCGCTCGAACAGGCGAACGTTTAATTTCAAACCTTCAGGGTGACTGAAGGGAAGGCCGCCTGGACAACCTCCTCGCGGCCTTTTTTATGCTGTTGGACTCCAAATGGACAATTTACAGAGTATTCAAGACGAGGCCTTGGCGTTAATCGAATCTGCAGATTCGCTGGCGCATCTTGATGATGTGCGCGTGAAATTCCTTGGTAAGAAGGGATTGATTAGTGCGCAGATGAAGACACTTGGCCAATTGTCTGCTGAAGAACGGCCACAAGCCGGAGCAAAAATTAATACCGTTCGTGATCGAGTGACTAAAGTACTCGAAGCGCGGAAAACAACACTCGAAATCGAAGCGGAAACTCAGAGCTTGATGCGTGATGCGGTGGATGTGACGATGCCGGGTCGTCCGCAAGAAATCGGCGGGTTGCATCCGGTGACGCGCACGCTCGATCGATTGAATCGACTGTTTGCGAGTCTTGGTTACACGGTCGCAACAGGTCCTGAGATAGAAGATGACTGGCATAACTTTGAAGCCCTGAATATCCCATCGCATCACCCCGCGCGAGCAATGCACGACACTTTCTATTTTGACGATGGTCGGGTGTTAAGAACGCACACTTCACCTGTGCAGATTCGGACGATGGTGAGTGAAGAGCCGCCAATCCGTATTGTGGCACCAGGGCGTGTCTATCGGTGTGATAGTGATTTAACGCACACACCGATGTTTCATCAGATTGAAGGCTTGGTGGTTGATCGCGATATCAGCTTTGCTGATCTGAAAGGCACGATCATTACCTTCTTAAACCGCTTTTTCGAAGCAGATCTTGATGTTCGGTTCAGACCGAGCTATTTCCCGTTCACAGAACCATCGGCTGAAGTCGACGTCCAATGTGTGATGTGTGAAGGCTCAGGATGTCGTGTGTGTTCTCACACTGGGTGGCTTGAGGTCATGGGGTGCGGCATGGTGCATCCGACAGTCTTTGAGCAAACGGGCGTCGATACCTCTGTGTATACAGGCTTTGCATTTGGTATGGGTATTGAGCGTTTAGCGATGCTCCGATACGGCATCGGTGATCTTCGCCTGTTCTATGAAAACGATTTGCAGTTCCTCAACCAGTTTCACGGATAGACATGAAAGCAAGTATCTCTTGGCTGAAGAGCCTGTGTCCGACTGATTTATCGGTCGATGAAATTGTCAGCCGACTGACGATGGCTGGACTTGAAGTGGACGGCGTTGAAGCTGCCGCCAAGCCTTTTACACATGTTGTTGTTGGCGAGGTGCTTTCTGTCTCTCAGCATCCGGATGCGGATAAGTTGAATGTGTGTGAAGTCACCGACGGTGAAGCTACCTATCAGGTCGTCTGTGGTGCGCCGAATGTGCGAGCTGGTCTAAAGGTCCCTTTTGCACGCGTTGGTGCTGTGATCGGTGATGATTTCAAAATCAAACAAGCCAACCTGCGTGGTGTTGAGTCAAATGGCATGCTCTGTGGTGCGGATGAGTTAGGTCTGTCGGACGAACGTGACGGCTTAATGGAGCTGCCAGATTTTTTTGTGACAGGTTCCGACTTTGCTGAACTGTTGTCACTTCCTGATCAGGTGGTGGAAGTTGATCTCACACCGAACCGCGGTGATTGTTTGTCGATCACAGGTTTGGCTCGAGAGCTTGGTGTTTTGAGCCAAGCTCAGGTGTCGTTTGTTGACTGTGACCCTGTGGATCCGGAATCTGACGAAACGCATGATGTGTATTTGTCGGCGCCAGAGGGCTGTCCATGTTACGTCGGTCGTGTGATCGAGAATGTTGATGTCAGTCGCCCAACGCCGGTTTGGATGGTCGAGCGTTTGCGTCGAAGTGGTGTTCGTTCGATTGATGCAATTGTGGATATTACCAACTACGTCATGCTGGAACTCGGGCAACCGATGCACGCATTCGACCGTGATCAATTGGTCGGGGCAATCGATGTACGGATGGCGAATGATGGCGAGCAACTGGTGCTTCTTGATGGGAAAACACTCACATTGACCAATGATGTCTTGGTGATTGCTGACCAAGAAAAACCATTGGCGCTTGCCGGAATCATGGGTGGTGAGCATTCCGGGATTTCTGAGAAGACAACCTCGGTATTCCTTGAGAGTGCGTATTTCAATCCGATTACGATTGCTGGTAAGGCGCGGCGCTATGGATTGCATACGGATGCATCTGCACGCTTTGAGCGCGGTGTTGATTGGCAGTTGGCAGAACATGCTTGTCAACGCGCGACAGCGCTCTTGATTGAGATCTGTGGCGGTACGCCAGGTCCGGTGATGATCACTGATAATGAGCAAGCACTTCCGAAGATGCGGATTGTTGAGTTGTCAAACGCGCGGATTGAACAGCAACTCAAAATTAATCTGTCGACAGAAGCGATTCAGCAGATGCTCGAAGCGCTTGGATTTGGCGTCGAAGTGGTCGATGGTGGGTTCCGCTGTGCGGCGCCAAGTTGGCGCTTTGATGTTTCCATCGAACAAGATTTGATTGAAGAAATCGCACGAATCTACGGATACAACAATCTACCGACATCGTTGCCAGCTCAAGCGCTGACGATGGCTTCTGTCCCAGAGACCGATACACCACTCATGCGTTTAAAGCATTATTTGGTGGATCAAGATATTCAGGAAGCAATTACGTATTCGTTTGTTGATCCGGAAACACAGGCGGTTCTTGGTGATGGTATTGCCGGTATTCGCCTTGCGAATCCGATTGCTTCGAACCTCGCGGAAATGCGTCGCTCATTGCTCCCAGGCTTGGTTGAAGCCGTTCGCCACAATGTCAACCGTCAAGCATCTCGCGTCCGATTGTTCGAAACAGGACAGTGCTTCGTATCGCAAGGCGATGAACTCGATCAATCTGAGCGGGTTGGTATCGCAATTTATGGACAGAGCGATCCATTGCATTTCAGTGGTGATCGTGCGGTCGACTTTTTTGATCTGAAAGGTGTTGTTGAAGGGCTTTGCATGATCAATGGTGGAGCTGAACTGAACTGGGAGCCATCACAGCATCCAGCACTGGCTCCAGGTCAGACAGCGAGCGTTAGCTTGGACGGTAAAGTCCTCGGTGTTGTTGGTCGACTGCATCCAAAGTTGGCGCGAGAGCTCGACTTGCCGAAGCCATTGTTCTTGGCTGATTTAGAGTTATCTCCGCTTTTATGTGGACAAGTTACTGCTTTTAAAGCAATTTCGCGTTACCCTAGAGTGCTTCGTGATTTAGCGATCGTGGTTGACGATGGCGTCGCGTGGCAGCAGATTGTTGATGCGATCACAGGTCTTGCAGACGCACGCATCCAATCGGTTGAGTTATTTGATGTGTATCGTGGAACAGGGGTTCCTGAAGGGCGCCAGAGTCTTGCACTCTCACTGAGCTTGCAAGATCCAGAGAAGACTCTGGATGACACGGCGATTCAAGAATTAGTGGACCAGGTTGTTCAGGTTCTGAATGAACAAACTGGCGCAGAGTTAAGAGGATAAGCACAGTGGCGGCACTCACAAAAGCGGATTTATCTGAACATCTTAACGATGTTGTGGGATTGAATAAGCGCGAAGCCAAGGAAATGGTCGAAATCCTTTTCGATCAACTGAGCGAATCGTTAATTTCTGGCGATCCGGTCCGTCTGTCAGGATTTGGTAACTTTGAACTGAGAGATAAAAACGAGCGTCCGGGCCGAAATCCAAAAACGGGTGAAGAGGTCCCTGTCAGTGCGCGTCGTGTTGTGACGTTTCGCGCTGGACAAAAGCTTCGTTCACAAGTTGAGTTATATCACCCACTGGATGATGAGTGAGCACTGTGGATCTCTTCGATGATGATTTGCCCCAGATCCCTGATCGGGTGTATTTCACGATCGGAGAGGCCAGTCGTTTATGTGGTGTAAAACCACATGTCCTCAGATATTGGGAACAAGAATTCGAGCAACTCCAGCCCGACAAGCGTCGCGGTAACCGCCGGTATTATCGGTATCAAGATCTGATTATGATTCGTCGTATCAGAGCGCTGGTGCATCAACAAGGTTTCACACTATCCGGCGCAAAGCTGCGGATTCAAGAAGAAGATGAAGCGCGCGTCGAAGCAACGCATGATGATTCCAAAGGAATGGCGCTTCGCGAAGTCATCCGCGAGCTTGAGCAAGTTCGTCGGTTGCTGTCTGATTAGGACGCTGTATACTCTCTCGCTCACGGGGCGTGGCGCAGCCTGGTAGCGCACTTGCATGGGGTGCAAGGGGTCGCAGGTTCAAATCCTGCCGTCCCGACCAAGTCGGAACCGTCGATGTCTCAATCAGCATTCACCCGCCTTGAACTCAAAATACCACCGCCAGTGATCGTTGCTTTTGGTGGACTGCTTAACTGGTTTGTGACTCGTTGGGCCAATGATTTATTTTCACCGCCTTGGCTCGTTATTGGTGCTTTGATTCTTGTTTCAGGCGCCTTTGGTGTGGCAGGGGTTTTGGGATGTATCCGGTGCAAGACGACTGTTCATCCGTGGAGTCCGGATGAGACCACCGTTTTGGTGACTCAAGGGGTCTTCCGACTATCCAGAAACCCCATGTATCTCGCATTGTTGCTTCTTCTTCTCGCTTACTGCCTTTATCAGCCAACATGGGTTAGCCCGTTTATTTTGATCCTTGTGAGTTGGTATTTAACGCGCTTTCAGATCCTTCCAGAAGAACGAATATTGTCTGAAAAGTTTGGTGATCAATACCAGCACTATGCGTCTTCTGTGCGCCGGTGGCTCTAGCGAGCGGTCGATCATCACGAGATTGTCATCGATTCGTCATTGACTTTGCCTGAGAACGTGCGAGTCTGTATATGCTCGTATGCTTAGCATGTGTCCGCCTGACCGCAACACTGACTGGCATTTTAAGTGAAACGCGCGGAGGTTCGAGCATCTGCGCAGTTGCGAAGGAAAACGCATGCAAACTGGTAAAGTAAAGTGGTTTAACGAAACCAAAGGTTTCGGTTTTATTGTTCCTGATGCAGGTGGTGACGATGCATTCGTGCACGTGACAGCTGTGAAGGAAAATGGAATCGAGCGATTGGAAGACAATCAACGTGTCGAATTTGACTTGGCAGAGGGCCGTAACGGCAAAATGTCAGTCAAGACATTGAAGTTGATCGACTAATCGACGACCGATTGGCTGTCGGGCATTTAGGTGCCCGTCGGCTCTAACTGTCTGTCCGTCTGCAAAACATCGAGTGCAACGGTCTCTCCGACCGAAGGCAACATAATTTCATTGTCTTTATAGCCCGCAGCCAATGCCGCTTTTTGAAATCGGTAAGCTGGTTCAAATGTATTTTCCTGTGATAACTCGATCGTTCCCCAATGCATCCCCAGTAGCGACCTTGCGTTGATGGCCTTACCCATTTCTACAGATTCTTCTGGTGACGCATGAACCGAGCGAAGTAGCTTGCGTGGTGCGTAAGCACCGATCCCGATTAACGCAAGATCAATCGGACCATATTTATGACCAGTCTGTCGGAATACAGGTCCCATCGCTGAATCGCCACCGAAGTACACTTTGAACTTGTGATACTCAAACAAGAATGCTGCCCATAGCGACGTGTTTGCATCGAATACACCGCGTCTTGAATGATGGATGGCGGGGAGTGCTGTCACTTTGATATCGCCGGCATACGATGTCTGGTGCCAGCCAAGTTCTGTCACGTTTTGGAATCCCCGTTTTTTAAACCAGGAAGCGAGACCTGTCGGACACATGACTTCAACGGTTTCGCGATTCGGCAGATGCTTCAGGGTATGCCAGCACAAGTGATCGTAGTGATTGTGTGAGATCACCAAAGTATCGATCTGACCGAGGTCAGTTATACCAAGGGGAGCTGGAATGAATCGTCGAGGGCCAGCAAAGCTCAATGGACTTGCGCGATTTGCTAAAAACGGATCCAACACAATCCGACGACCACCGAGTTGCAAAACGAATGCTGCATGTCCAAGCCATGTAATTGAGTGCTCGCTGGCGGCCTCGAGTTGCTGTAATGCAATTTCTGAAGGCACAACATGGTGGTGAGGCCATTCTTTTGGCACCGGTCGAAAGGCTTGTTTGACCACGTAATTCCAAAAATCCTTCAGGCTGCCTGTGGAGTGAGGACTTCCCGGCGGATTGTGGAATCGTTGGCGTCTGGGGAAAGTAAAGGTTGCTTTGGTTTGCGTTGAATTGGTAACTGATACGCGTTCTGGATGAATGACAACTGGATCTGACACTCTAAAAGCCTCCCGGTTTTTGTTGAGTGTAAAGACCAAATATGACTAAATTATTGGTGATCTTTGTTCATTAAATTGTCATCAAACTGTCATGATCGATTGACCCAAACCAAATGCTTTTGGTGAGCCACTTGTTCACCACGGAATTGATACGCACAAAGTGCTCCATCATCCAAAGCAACGCTGTAATCCAAACAGATGGCGTGTGGATGTTGGATTCTTGGTGTCCCACGCATCCAGTAATGACCAAAGAAACAGAGAGGCCCTTGATAATTTGGCGATCCATTGGGTATTGGTAGATCTGGGATAATGTGACGCTGACTGTCGTCGATTACTGCTGCTTCACGAAAAGTTGTCTGTTCGGGCGCCCACCAATTGACTCGAATGCGCCGACGCTTGATCCCGTAGTAATCTTGAAATGAGATGTCATCAGGTAGTCGCGCCTCAAGTCCATTGAGAAGCGTTTCACGCGCCTCCCAGGGTCTGGAGCCGGTAATCCCCGTTTGCTCGTAGAAAGATCGGTCAATCGGGCTCTGTGTGTCTGTGAGCAGTGACCACAGGTCGGATTGTGCCTCGATATTCCAGCATGCATGGACCGCGCGCGCCTGTCCATTGTCGAACCACAATGGAAGTGTTGCGAACCAGTCGAGTGTTTCTCGATAGCCATTGACATCATTGGCATAGGCATCCAGAAAATCCTGATGTTGCCGGATATGGTTTTCGGTATGACTTCGGACGTATTGACCTGGCTTGTCGATGCGCTCTGTGACAAAGCCAACCGCGTTGAATTCATGATTACCAGTTAGACAGGTTGCATATCCGAGCTCGCATAGCTCTCTGGCAATCTCGACCGTCTCTTTTTGTTCTGGACCGCGATCAATTAGATCCCCGAGGAAAACCAGTTGACCGTCCCCTTGAGTCCAACCATTTGAGACAGAGTGCGTGTAGCCGAGTAGAGCGAGTAATTGCTTGAGCTCAGATGCATATCCGTGAATATCGCCAATGAAGTTAATCAACATCTGTACATGCTACGTCAACTAGAGTTGTGGTGTCCCGTAATACTGGCCAACAGCAACCATGAGAAATCCGACCAGAAACATCGAACCAAGGACTTTAAACACATCGGTTCGCGTCTTTTGCTTCAGAAAAATGGGGTTGAGGAGCCCAATCGGAAGACCACAGACTGCGAGCGCACAGACAATATTTCCAAGCCCAAACATTAAGTCAAACATGCGTTATTCCGCTGAATGTGCTTTTGGCCGCAATACCAGTCCAATGATCAAAGCGACAACCGCCATTGCACCCAGAGCACTGACGATCAGTTGCCACAGTGGCCATTGACGCATCTCTTCTGGGAGTTGCTTGGTGACAGTCTCAGGAAGAACTGTGGTGACAGTCTCAGGAAGAATCGTCGTCATCGTCTCAGTGACAGAGCGATTTGCTTCACTTTTGTCACCTGTTGGATTGGCCTGTTGTGCAGCAATTGTGGAAGCAACCTGACCGACTCCCTGGGAAATTTCACTACCGATTTCCATGGCAGGGCGTGCTTCCAGAACTTCAAATGCCCGCTGTACCTGCCGCTCATACATCGCATCGAAGCTCTGTACAGTGAGGATTGAGCGTCCAACGGCAGGGCTATCGATTTGCATCGCAAGAGTTTGTCCTTCAGATCGCAATGGATCCACATTGGCACCAAACGCAACAAAATACTGACGGGTGTCTGCGTCGATCCTTGTCCCTTTTCGTGTGATCGATGCACTGAGACCAAGGGTCTGATCGGCACTGATTGTCGGCGGTAACTCGGCGAGGTCGAGCCGAACGTCAGAATCGATCAAAATCCGATCGCTTGGACCAAATTGCTCCGTGAGTGTGTAACGGCCAGGTGTGGGATTGGACCAAATCAGTGTTTGGTAACCAGCGCCACTGTAGTAGCTCAGGTTATCGTCTTGTTGGTCCGCGCCGATGGTTTGCTCACTTGAACGAAGCGCAATGGGTTGTTCGCTACCAAGCCGAATAAGCCGAAGCTGACGAACGTCTGAATCAATTTGGATTTGTTGGTTACGAATCGGTAACTGTTGTGAGCGTAGTGCGAGCTCAAGCGCATCCAGCATGACGGGGATCAGATCGCCTGGCTGATTGAGTAGCGTAAAGAGACCTCCGGTTTGAATCGCCATTTGCCGAAGAAGCGGGAGATCCGCTTGATCCGAAAGGGCGATGGTATGAATTCGGCAGTCCCGATCAGTTGCGTTAGGCAGTACAGTCTTCAGGATGCGATCCCTGGAGGCGTTCGAAGCGTCTTTGCCGCCTTTGACGTCAACGATTCCATCGGTGATCAGAATGACGTGGCAAGCACCTGTGGTTTGATCACCACTGGCTGTAATTCCTGTGCGAAGCGCACTCTCCATATGAGTGAATCGATCAGTCGAGCCAATGGATGCCTCGATCGGTCGTCTGAGTGCATCCCAACGCGCATCCACCGGACCATAGGGAACGAGTTCGCGGACATCAGATCCAAACAGCCAAATGCCGCCTTGGGATTGATCGGGTAGTAGTGCAGCCAGGAGTGCAGTTGCCGGACCACGAACAGATTTTGGATCCGCTTTCTTCATCGAGCCTGACACGTCAACAAGCACTCGCACGTCGGCGGGATTGGCGGTCGCCGTCATGGAAAGAGTGACTGTGATCAGCCCCGTGATAATTTTACAGGCGAACGTCTGGGTGATCTTTGAAATAGTCCAATGCATCTGGATTCGCTAACGCCTCAATGTTTTTGACAATGTCTCCGTGGACAACATTACGCACGGCCAATTCGACGATCTTACCACTTACAGTCCGTGGAAGGTCAGGAACCTGGGCAATCACCTCTGGCACGTGGCGGGGCGTTGTGTTGTTCCTGATTTGCATTTTGATCTGTTGTCGTAATTCATCGTCGAGTTCAAGCCCCTCTCGCAACACAACGAATAAGACAACGCGGACATCATCGCCAACTGATTGCCCAATCGCCAGTGACTCGAGAACCTCTGGAATCGCCTCCACCTGGCGATAAATTTCGGCTGTTCCAATGCGTACGCCACCTGGATTGAGTGTGGCATCCGCACGGCCGTAAATCACGAAACCGCCACGGTCAGTGTGTTCTGCAAAATCGCCATGTGCCCACATCCCGTTAAAGCGCTCGAAGTAGGCAGCTCGATATTTGCTGCCATCGGTATCACCGAAAAATTCAACAGGCATCACAGGAAATGGCTTCCGACAGACGAGTTCCCCTTTTTCTCCCTTCACTGACTGCCCTGATTCGTTAACCACGTCGACTGCCAGACCAAGACCGGCGCACTGAAGCTCTCCGCGGTACACAGGCTGGATCGGGCATGAGAGGCAAAAACAAGAAACGATATCGGTTCCACCGGATATCGATCCGAGTAGCAGGTCCGCCTTAATCTCGCGATAGACATACTCAAACGATTCATGTGCAAGCGGTGATCCGGTCGACAGGATCGCTTTAAGTGACTTCAGCGCGTGTTGCTCGGCGGGTTTATAATCATGTTTTTCAAGCGCGGCAATGAATTTGGCGCTGGTTCCAAAAACGTGCCAATCGTCCTGGTCACAGAGCTCCCACAGTGTTTTAGCTCCTCGGACAAATGGCGATCCATCATAGGTCACGATGGTTGCTTTGGAGGCTAATGAAGCGAGCAACCAATTCCACATCATCCAACCGCAGGTTGTGTAATAAAACACCCGATCAAAGGGCTGGATATCAACATGATAGCGATGCTCTTTTACCAGCTGAATCAGGGCTCCACCTTGGCTGTGTACGATACATTTTGGAACACCCGTCGTTCCGGAGCTGTAGAGAATAAAACCAGGATGATTGAATGGCGTGTGTTCGAAGGCGAGTGCGTGATTACCTGAGACCGCATCATCATATGCAATCACTTTGCAACCCGGTCGAGAAATTTCGCCTGCCTTTACCTTTGGACATGGCCCATTAAAGATGATCGCTGAGGTCACAGAGAGTAGCTCGACCAGCAACCCATTCACGCGGTCTGTTAAGTCGATCGATTTGTTGTTGTACTGAGTTGTATGTGCAGCGACCAGCGCTTTCGGCTTCGTTTGTCCAAAGCGGTCGAGGACGCCCTGCACACCGAAGTCGGGCGAGCAACTTGTCCAAATTGCACCAAGAGACAGCGTGGCAAGGGATGCGATGACGGCTTCTGGACCGTTACTCACGAACCCAGCGACAACATCATGTTGTCCAATCCCGAAAGACTGTAACGTATTTCTCAGATTTGCCACGTATTGTCTTAGCTCACCCCAACTCAATACTGTCCGGGTGCCAGCCTCAGTGTATGAAATCACAGCGATCTCAGAGTCATCTGCATCATGACCGAGGCAGTTCTCTGCGAAGTTTAAAGTTGAATTCGGATAAAATTTGGCACCTGGCATCGCGCCACGATCTGTAAGCGTCGGAGAGCAACGAGTACCGATGAGATCAGCATGCTCCCAGACACCATCCCAAAAAGATTCCGGCTCGTGAACACTGAATTGATGCAGACCTCGGTAGTCGTGGATCGATCGTCCGAGTTTGGCATTGAAGTGTGCCATTAAGTCGGTGATGCTGGCTTGAGCAATGCGTTCGGGAGTGGGAGTCCACAGCGCTGTCATGGTCGTTTTATCCTCGATTCCAATGGTCGAGAAGTCTAGCAAAAGCATTTTTACTTGTGGTGTTTGGTTTACGACTATTGCCTGCAATCATCAACTTGAATTTTTGTGCATTGCAACGTAGTTTCCAATTATTGCAACGCACAAACTTGAAGAGGACTGAACCGTGTTCGATCAATTACTGAAGCAAAATGAAGAAATGTTGAAATCAATGCAGTCGATGATGAATCTGGATGCATTTGAAAAGACCATGAAGCCAATGACCGATCTGCTTGAGCTGCAGCGCTCCATGCTTGAATCATTGGCGGAAGAACAAACGCAGCTATCAACAGAAATGATGGCTGATGCGCTCGAAGAAGCACGTGCTGTGTGTCAGTGCGAATCAATGCCTGAATTGATGGAGGTTCATAAAAAATTCCTCCAGAAGTACCAAGAGAAAATGGCTGCGCTTGCGAAAAAGCAAGCATCGTCATGGACTCAGGTCAGTGAAGAAACGTTGAATCTTGTGAAGAAAAACACTGAAGAAATGGCAAAGTCGTTGAACAAGTAATTCTTGCGATCAAAAAAACCCCGCCTGAGAGATCAGTCGGGGTTTTTTAGATCGATGCGTTCTGTTACAGGCGGACCCTGACGTAGTCACCAGGAGCGGGAACAATTTCCTGAAACTCGGTGTTGGTCCCAATTTGACGCGCTGGCACTTGCTTCGAATCGTGCTGATCGAGCCACTGATGCCAATGATTCCACCAAGACCCTGGGTGATCTGTTGCTGTTTCCAGCCAATGATCAGCACCCTGTCCCATCTCACCATCGGTCCAGTAATTTCGTTTATTTTTCGCAGGTGGGTTGATGACGCCTGCAATATGACCCGATCCACCGAGCACAAACTCGACATCTCCACCAACAAGATCCGTTCCCAAAAATGTGGTTTTCCATGGTGCAATGTGGTCTTCAATTGCAGAGAGGAAATACATCGGTGTTTTGACTTTGTTCAATTCAACTGGCTTATCGCAACAAGTGAATCCACCCGGCTGTGAAAGACTGTTATTCACATACATTTCACGGATATAAGTGTTGTACATGGTTGCAGGGAGATTGGTTGGGTCTGAATTCCAGTAGAGCAGATCAAATGGCGGCGGTGTTTTCCCTTTCAGGTAATTATTCACCACATATGACCAGATCAAATCGTTAGAGCGGAGCATATTAAAGCCAAGTGCGAGGCTTTTGCCCGACATGACGCCGTCTTTTGATACCTGTGCCTCGCGCATGTCGACTTCTTCTTCATCGAGGAACACACCTAAATCGCCCGGATCTGAGAAGTCGAGAAGCGTTGTCAGAAATGTCGCAGAGGCGATACTTGCGTCGCGCTTCTTTTGCATCACGCCGAGTGCAGAACCCAAAATCGTGCCGCCGATACACCAGGCCACTGCGTTCATTTTCTTTTCGCCGGTAATTTCTTTGACAACACGTGTTGCCTCAAAAATTCCATCCTGGACATAGTCATCCCAACCAATGTGACTGTAGTCGGATGTGGTGTTAGCCCATGAAATCAAGAACACAGTGTTCCCCTGATCCACGCACCATTTCACGTACGAATTTTGTGGCTGTAGATCGAGAATATAAAACTTGTTGATACACGGAGGTACGATCAATAACGGGCGTTGATGAACGGTCTCTGTCGATGGAGAGTATTGAATCAATTCAAACAAGTGATTGCGGAAGACAACCGACCCCTCGCTCACTCCAATATTTTCACCAAGAACAAAGGCCGATTCATCGGTCATGGTGATGCGACCTTTTTCAAGGTCAGTCATGAGATTCTGAAGTCCATCAACCAAGCTTTGACCATTAGTCTCCATTGCTTCTTTGAGTACGTCAGGATTTAAGGTGACAAAATTGGATGGACTCATCGCATCGATGAAATACTGGGTGTAAAACTTCAGCTTCTCTTTTTCTTTCCCTTCGACTGGAATGGCGTCAGTGGACTTACTCAGCACGTCAGCTGTGAGCAGATAGGACTGCTTGATAAAATCGAAGACCGGAAGTTTTGACCACTCATCTGAATCAAAACGACGGTCTTTCTGTGGCTGAAAATTCATTGTCCCGCTCATCAGATCAGTCCACACCTTGAATTGATCTTGCTGATATTTGGTCACCATTTCGAGCCAGCCTTGCGGATTTGTCCAAGGTTGCATGACCAACTGAGTCCAGACATCGGTGAGATTTTTAACAATATCTGCCGTGTCTTCAGAGCGCATCAAACCCTGCAGAAGGCGCTTACTTTCTGCATTCATGGATTCGAAAAGTTGTTCCGGTGCTTGCTGATTGTCAGTGCTCACGTCCGTGTCCTCTTAAAAACAAGCCGCTAGTGTATTGTGCGTCGCACAAAAAAGAAAGCCGACAACGAGAATTCGGTGTCGACTCTTGGTCGGTGGCCCTAGAACATGTGCTGTCCACCGTTGATTGCAAGGTTTGATCCTGTGACGAAGGCTGCACGTTCTGAGGCAAGGAAAGCGACTGCATAGGCAATTTCGTCTGGGTTACCCAGTCGACCGACCGGAATTGTCGATGCAATTTTCTCGAGTATTTCATCACCAATCGCTGCAACCATCGCTGTCATGATGTAGCCGGGACTGACTGTATTCACAGTCACACCTTTTGATGCGACTTCTTGAGCCAGTGATTTTGTAAACCCGTGCATCCCGGCTTTCGCCGCAGCATAATTCGACTGACCGAATTGTCCCTTTTGGCCGTTGACCGAACTGATATTAATGACACGGCCCCACTTTTCTTCGAGCATTCCGTTGATAACAAGGCGAGTCATATTAAAGACTGATCGCAGGTTCGCATGCATCACCTGATCCCATTGCTCGAGTGTCATCTTACGAAAAGTCGAATCACGCGTGATCCCAGCGTTGTTGACCAGGCAGTGGATGTTACCGTGTTTTTCGACCACTCCCTCGACGCATTGCCGAGCTGATTCTGAATCAGAAACATCACCATAGGCGATATCGAATTCAAAGCCCGCTGAACGCTGTTCGTCTTGCCATGCTTTGGCTTTTTCATGGTTACCCCCGGAGTTATAGCCTGCGACGACTGTGAATCCTTGGGTAAAAAGTTCTTGGCAAATTGCGGTTCCAATACCACCAGTACCACCTGTGACTAGTGCAATACGCTTCGACATGCTGAGCTCCGTGCAGTTCCTTCCAATAAAGCGCTACTATTAGTCACCGGATTGAAGAGAGATGCAAGTGTGTCTGACCCAAAGTTGCCCACTCCATTAGTCGCAAAGACGATTGATGCGACGGGTTTAAAGTGCCCCGAACCAGTCATGATGTTACGAAATTCCCTGAGACAAGTGGATACGGGAACTTGCATCAAACTGGTCGCAACAGATCCTTCCACACTTCGTGACATCCCGACAATGTGCCGCTTCATGCACCATCAATTGGTGTCACAGGATGAGGAGGATGGTCGTTACGAGTTTGTCGTATCAGCGCGCGCTTTGAGTCCGCACGATTGAAGAATGTGTTGCCAATGATCGATGTGCGCGGTCAGCGCAGTTTGAAGCTCAGCCTGAAAACCCTTTGGGAGTTTCAATAGCGCATCAATTAATGTGTTTTGAGTCCATAGAGTCATGGGAAGCACCGACCAGATGGAGTTCATTTCATCGATCGCTTGCTTGATCGACGAAAGCTTTGGCTGGATCGTTGGCACATAGTAGTCACGAATAAATGCCTGAACATAGCGTCCTTGTTCTGTCGGCGTTCCCATCGGGCAAATCGTATTCTGCTTTACCACCGAGACCTGTAACTGATTGGCTGCGTTGAGCCAATCTCGGGTCTTGACGATGGCTTGATGTAATGTCCCGTGATGCTGGGTTTGGCTCCAAGCGTAGAGCGCTTCCTCAAACTGAGTCATCGCTTCAGTTTCAGGCGGAGTCCGATATTGTAATGCCCGCAGCAGTACTTGGATGACCGGCTGTGTGCGATTGATGTAGACCATCCGACTATCGCTGAGGGTCGCAAGGGGTCTATTGATTTTCAGGTGGATGCGATCGGCTTCTTCACTTCGAGTCAGCAGATGTAAAACGGCAATCTCGACGTGCGCTGCTTTCGCGACTCGCACTTTCTGAAACCATTCCTGATCTTCGAATTGGGTACATTGATCAAGGCCCACTTTTAATTGCCATTCGTAGATAAGCCGTATCGATTCTTGTTTCTGTCGGCCGAGGCTTGAGTTTCGTTCTGCAATCAGGGGTAGCAGGCCGCATTCTCCGAGCTCTAATGCATCGCCAAAGCTGATGCGCGTCTCACTCAGACGTAATGCGGGCACCGGTGCGCTGATTCGCTGTGGATCAGTGAGGATGATTCGATCCTGATCAAGGATCGTAGCAATGCGGTCCAGATCTTGCTGGGTCGGGGCGACTGAATTCTGTGACCAATCACAGCCGACTAAAAAGATCGTGAGTAGCCAAATCAGTCTCAACAAAATCCTGCATACCCTCGATGATGCGTTTCGCTGTGGATGGGGGTTGTTCTTTCATTTCTATGTATGCGTTTTCTAAGTTCTCAAGGAAAACCGGTGATGCGGGACGACCCGAAAAGTCGTCAAGACTCGGCGAGAACGGAACTCGCCAAATTTCACAAAATCGTTTTTCGAGTCCCTGAGGTCGTGATTCGACTTGCTCAAACCGCTGTTGTTCGTCGCTACTTCGCCCACAGGGTGTATACCAGAAGCCAAAATCATCGATTGATCTGCGCATCGGACCAGCGAGTGCATAATGTGCGAGCTCGTGGAAAAGACTACGAATATAGTCCTCTCGGAAAAAAAGGATTGCGGGATTGTTATTTTTTGGTGCTTGATAAAAAGGCTCACGAGCACCGCCCTGAATGCGAAGCTCTGGGAGGATTTGCTGTAACGCACGACGAACCGCGTTTAACAGCGCTTTTTCGTCGATTCGGAGATCACTCGATGGCATGGTTGTGGATTGTACTCGGATTACTCGCTGTGGTGGGATCGATCACCTGGATCCTTCCGTCACCAATAGAGCGTCGTCAGGGTGAGCGCCGGATGGCTGCACTCAAGCTGGGTATGAAGGTACGGATTCTCTCGGTTGACGACTGGGTTAAAGAACGACTTGATGTCGTGCAGTTATCTCAGTACTTGATCTGGACCGACAAGAAACCGAGACACGCCTCATTATGGCGAGTACCCGATCGAACCGAGCCTTGGGCGTCACCTCCCGAGGCGAAGAGCTGGGACTTGTTATCGGGAGAGTTTGATGAACTGCTCAGATCGCTTCCGACTGATATTGTGGGCGTCGGCGCTGACAGCGGATGTGTTTGGGTTGCTCTTGACGACGCCAAGGCAGGTATCGAACCGGATACGATCAAGCAAATTCTTGATCAAATCTTGGTGGCTCTGTTGCGTCACGGATGAATTTATTTATTGAATACTTGAGTCTCCTTGCGTTCTCCCGTATTGCTAAAAAAGAACGAGACGCTTGCATCGAGAGGTTATTTGCTTTTTCAATGCATGCCTGAAACCACACTGCTGATTGAGAGTATTTAGAAGATCCATGGGAAAATCACTGGTTATTGTAGAGTCTCCAGCGAAAGCGAAGACAATTAACAAGTATCTCGGCTCCAACTACGTCGTGAAGTCGAGTGTCGGTCATATTCGTGATTTGCCAACCTCTGGATCAGCAACTTCTGAGAAAACGCCGAAAGCAGCGAATTTGTCGAAAGAAGAGAAGGCGAAGCAACAATTGATTCGCCGTATGGGTGTGGATCCAGACCATCGTTGGCAAGCGCGATATGAGATCTTACCGGGAAAGGAGAAGGTCGTCGCTGAGCTGAAAAAGCTCGCCGCACAAGCGGATCATATTTATCTTGCGACCGATTTAGACCGTGAGGGAGAGGCTATCGCTTGGCATCTCCAAGAGACCATCGGTGGTGATGCGTCAAAGTATCAGCGGGTGACATTTTCTGAGATTACCAAATCAGCTGTTGAGGCTGCGTTTAATCGGCCCTCGATGGTGAATATTGACCGTGTGAATGCGCAACAAGCGCGACGCTTCCTTGATCGAGTCGTGGGCTACATGGTGTCACCACTGTTATGGGCAAAGATTGCGCGAGGGCTATCGGCGGGGCGCGTACAGTCGGTCGCGGTTCGTCTCGTTGTCGAACGCGAGCGTGCCATTCGCGCATTTGTCCCTGAAGAATATTGGGAAATCTTTGCCGATTTGATCCATCAGCAAACGCAGTCACGGTTCCAGGTCACTGAGTTCCAGGGTAAGGCGTTTAAGCCGGTCAGTGCGGATCAGGCGTCGGTGGCAACGACAGCACTAACTGATGCCATCTACCAAGTCTCCGAACGTGAAAGTAAACCCGGTAAGACACGTCCGCCGGCACCTTTTATCACATCGACGCTACAACAAGCAGCAAGTCAAAGACTCGGTTTTGGCGTGAAAAAAACAATGACGCTCGCGCAGCGACTGTATGAGGCCGGTCTGATTACCTACATGAGAACCGATTCAACGTACTTGTCAAATGATGCGATTCATGCGGCTCGCGCGCTGATTGAGTCCCAGTTTGATACGCGTTATCTGCCAGAAAAACCGAACTTCTACGCCAATCGTGAAAATGCTCAGGAAGCCCACGAAGCGATCCGCCCCTCAGACGTCCGCAAGAAAGGATCTGATTTGACGTCAGTAGAGCGGGATGCACAACGCCTGTACGAGCTCATTTGGCGACAGTTCGTCGCATGTCAGATGACTCCTGCCGAATACCTCACAACGACCATCAAGGTCGAAGCGAATGGATATGGTTTAAAGGCACGTGGAAAGGTCACCACATTTGCTGGCTATCAAGCGGTATCGCCACCAGGTGGTAAGGGTGATGATGCTGCCGAACTTCCCGATGTGCAGGTTGGCGATCAACTTGACCTCGCCGCCTTAGACCCACAACAAAAATTTACTTCGCCTCCGGCGCGGTTCAATGAAGCATCGCTGGTGCGTGAACTTGAAAAACAGGGAATAGGCCGGCCATCGACCTATGCTGCAATCATTTCGACGATTCAGGATCGAGGTTACGTGGAAATGGAGGGCCGCCGGTTATTTGCAACGAAGATGGGTGAAATCGTCACCGATCGTCTGGTGGAGAATTTCAGTGATTTGATGAACTACGATTTTACCGCTGGAATGGAAGACTCACTCGACGATGTGGCTGAGGGACGTAGGGACTGGCTGGGTCTTTTGGATGAGTTCTACGATCAGTTCAAGCAGACTCTGGATCAAGCAGCGACCCCCGACGGTATGCGTCCAAATACACCGACTGAGACTGAGATTGCTTGTCCGACATGCAGTCGATCGATGATGATTCGGACGGCCACAACCGGTGTTTTTTTGGGTTGCTCGGGATATCAACTACCGCCGAAAGAACGGTGTAAGACAACCATTAATCTAATCGCTGGAGATGAAGCGATTGCCGATGGAGATGAGGCGGAAACAGTTGCGCTGATGGAGAAACAGCGTTGCCCGATTTGTCAGACAGCCATGAATTCCTATTTGATCGATGAGAAGCGAAAGCTGCACGTTTGTGGAAATAATCCGGACTGTTCTGGACATGTGATTGAGCAAGGTCAGTTCAAAATCAAAGGGTATGAAGGCCCTTCGATTGAGTGCGATAAGTGCGCGAGCGAAATGCAATTGAAAACAGGCCGATTTGGTAAGTTTTTCGGGTGCACCAATGCGGAGTGTAAAAACACCCGCAAGTTATTGAAGAATGGTCAAGCCGCGCCACCCAAGATGGATCCGATTCCAATGCCGTGGCTAAAATGTCAAAAGGTGGAGGATACGTATGTCTTGCGAGATGGTGCGAGCGGTCTATTTTTAGCTGCGAGCGGGTTTCCAAAAAATCGTGAGACACGTGCGCCGTTGGTGTCTGAACTCTTAAAGGTTAAGGATCATTTAGACCCCAAATACCAGTTTATTTTGACTGCTCCAACCAAAGATCCAGAGGGGAATCCAGCACAGGTGCGTTTCTCTCGGAAAGCGAACGCACAATATGTGATGAGCGAGGTCGATGGAAAGGCAACCAAGTGGAAAATGGTCTATGACAATGGGCGTTGGTCTGAAGGCTGATGCGACCAGTTAGGGCACGACGTCGGGTACTGGAATCACTGGCCAAAGCCAAGGCATTGTTGACCATTCAGGCAGAGACCCGACTTCAACATCATGCGTTAAGTGAAGCAGTGCTCAATCAGATTGAAGCCACTTGGGTGGCTCTCATCCGACAGGTCGGGGACGCGCATGGTCTAAAGCCTGAGAGTATCCAATCGTTGATTGATCTGACGAGCCAACTGTCTCAACGGCAACTCGTGTCGCTTGAGGCGGATATGCTTGAATCTTTGGCTTCTGATCCAAACAGTTGGCTCGCAGCATTTTGGTCACATCACGCCAAGGTGTCCTGTCCCGAAGAAAGCACTGAATCGTTTGATTCGAACCAGATACCGATGACGGATACAAGTACGCTTGATCAATTAAAGAACACGCGGTACTCCGCATGGGTAGATGAGCTATCTGATCTCATCGGCGAATTTCAAAATCGATTCGACGAATCCTAGATCGCAGTTCGGATCACTCCGACGGCATGTCCCTCAATGAAGAACTCTGCGTCCGGTGTAATGATGATCGGGTCGTAGTCTGGGTTCTCCGCAAGCAATCGCACCCCTTTAGGATTTCGGTCCAAACGTTTGACTGTTACTTCTCCATTGACCCGTGCAACAACGACATCGCCGTGGCGCGCGGTTTCTGATTTACGAACGGCGAGTAAATCGCCATCATAAATACCAATATTGATCATCGAGTCCCCTTGAACCCGGAGCAAATAGTCAGGTGCTGGAGAGAACAGTTCGGAGCGGACAGGAACCGTTTTTTCGATGTGTGCGACCGAGTCGATCGGAACACCTGCAGCCACCTTTCCAATGACTGGCAACCCGGGTTCTTGCTGATCATCGTCATCCAGTGGAATCAGGCACTGGATGCCTCGGCTCGCGCCTCCTTGCAAACGAATGGCGCCACGTCGTTCAAGCGCTCGAAGATGTGACTCAGCCGCATTAATCGAGCGAAATCCGAGTGCATCAGAAATTTCTGCACGGGTCGGTGGTCTACCTTCATCTCGTATTGATTGTTGGATCACATCCAAAACGCGGATTTGGGCTTTGGTCAATTTGATTTCATTCATACTGAATAAATTACCAGTATTTTGAATCAAATGGAATCACCCGATGATGAGATGCTCGAGTAGCGCTTTTTGTGCATGCAGACGGTTCCCGGCCTGCGCCCAAACGGTTTCCGTCCGCGGATCGGCAAATAAATTCGGTGCGATCTCTTCGCCTTCGTGTGCTGGTAGACAGTGCAGGAAGCATGCGTTATCGGCAGCGAGATCAAGTAGTTCAGGAGTGATCTGGTACCCATCGAATGCATTCAGCCGTTCATCGGTCTCATTCTCTTGACCCATGCTGGCCCATACATCCGTCGTAATGACTTGTGCATCACGGGCTGCATCTTGCGGTGAGTCGACAAAGGTGACGTGTCCATTGGCCCGTTCGATCCACTCAGCCGCTGGTTGATACCCTGGTGGTGTTGCAATGATCAGCTCAAAACCAAAAATACCGGCTGCTTCTAGGTAGCTGTGACATACATTATTTCCATCGCCGATCCAGGCGACTTTGAGTCCTTGAACGTCACCAAACACATCTTGCATGGTCTGGATGTCAGCGAGTAATTGGCACGGATGACAACTATCTGAAAGCCCATTAATCACTGGAATCGTTGCAGCATCGGCAAAGCGTACAAGCTTCTCGTGATGATCGGTTCGAATCATCACTGCGCTCACCATTTCAGACAACACGCGCGCGGTGTCTTCGAGAGGTTCTCCGCGCCCGAGTTGTGTATCGTGCGGAGATAGGAAAATTGCCGAACCACCGAGTTGCGTCATGCCGGCTTCAAAACTGACGCGTGTCCGAGTGGACGACTTCTCGAAGATCATGGCAAGCACATGTTGTGACAGTGACTGGGTAAATTCTCTCGCCTGATAGTCCTTTTTGAGCGCGTGTGCACGTTCAAGCACTTTAAAAAGTGCGGACTGAGACAAATCATTGAGCGTGAGGAAATCTGTTTTCGCCATGACCGTATTCCGGAAAAGCGACGCAGTGTATCATTCAGGGCCCATTCAAGCGAGCACAGAGAGGAAGAGATGAGCACACTTGAGACGATCAAATCACAAATTGAAGATAACGCAGTACTTTTGTACATGAAAGGCACCCCAAACCAGCCGCAGTGCGGATTTTCTTCGCAGACAGTTCAGGCTTTAATGGCTTGTGGTCGTCCTTTCTCGTTTGTAAATATTTTGGAGCATCCGGACATCCGTGCTGAACTGCCAAAATATGCAGAGTGGCCGACTTTCCCGCAGCTTTGGATTAACGGCGAGTTAGTTGGCGGCTGCGATATCGTGCTCGAGATGTACCAATCTGGTGAACTCAAGCCGATGGTGGAAGCGGCTTCCCCCGAAGCTTCTGAGTAAGCCATGATCTGAGCGCGGCCGGTTTCAATGGTTTGTTGAGAATGGTCGCGCCAACTTCAGTCGCCTGCCGCTTCATTTCCTCGCTGCGATCAGCGGTGATCAGTGCGCATTCAATATCCCCTCGAAGCGCTCTCAACACTGCGATCACATCCACTCCCAGTGCATCGTTATCCAAATGATAGTCAATCAGTGCCACTTGGATCTTGTGGTTTGCTTTGACCGCCTCTTTGGCTTCATCAAGAGTCATTCCTGTCACCACGTCTGCACCCCATCCACCGAGTAAACTCTGCATACCGACTAAAATCGCTTGTTCGTTATCGATCACGAGAACAGTCCGACCGGTCAGTGGCTGAGATAGCGTTTGACTGCGAGACACTTGTCGTGGGTTGAGTGATTCCGGTCGTAACTCTGAAATCGGCAATGTCACCGAAAAACATGATCCAACGCCAGGAGTGGAGTGCACCTTTAATGTCAGTCCGAGCAGATCGCAAATTCGTTGAGAAATTGACAAGCCAAGGCCGAGACCTTTTTTCTCAGTCTGGATGCCTTCGGAGAGCCGTTTAAACTCGTCGAAGATTGATGGCAAATCATCCGGGTGCATACCAATTCCCGTATCCCAAATTTCCACGCGAACCGATGCCCCAAAGGTCCGCATGGCGAAGAGAACGCGGCCATGTGGTTCGGTATAGCGAAGTGCATTTGATAAGAAATTTTGTAGAACTCGCCGTAACAGTTTGGGGTCTGTATGAACCACAGCATCGCGTGATTTTGCCTTGAATGCGATGTTGCGTTGATCGGCGATCAGTTGAAATTCCTGTGATAGTTGGTCGAAAAGCTCAGTCAACGCAAATGGTTTTGGTTCGGCACGAAGCGCACCAGCGTCCAGTTTTGAGATTTCGAGAAGTGTGGAAATCAAATTTTCAGCAGAACTCAAAGCGCCCTCGAGGTGACCAGTCAGTTCGCGGATTTCGTCAGTCTTGGCAAGTTCTGCGAGCGATGTTGTAAAGAGTCTTGCGGCGTTGAGCGGTTGAAGTAAGTCATGAGATGCGGCCGCTAAGAACCGTGTTTTTGATCGATTGGCCTCTTCGGTAGCTCGCATCGCCTGAGTGAGTGCTGTTTCCGTCTCGGCTCGACGGATATTTTCTTCTTCTAATGCCTCGTTTGCTGCTTGCAACGCTTCGGTTCGCTCTTCGACACGTGCTTCGAGCGTTTCATTGGCTGTTTCGAGCCCACGTTTTGCTTCATTCCGATCGGTCACATCTTGGTAAAGGACGAAGATACCCTGGACATCGCCACTGTCATTTCGATGAGGAACGTACAGTGCTTCGAATTCACGATGCTCTCCTGCACGGTCGATTGCGACTTCAAACCGTTGTCGCCGCCCTTCGAACGCACGTTTCAGATAGGGAAGGCGCATCTGATATTCGGCGTCGGTAAAAATTTCTTTATTGGGTCGGCCAATGACTTGCTCGCGCCAAACTCGCATTGTGCGCTCGAACGCTTTGTTGATGAACTGGATGCGATAATCGCTGTCGACATAGGCAATCATTGCGGGAACATTGTCTGTATATACGCGAATCGCTTGTTCGGATTCGCGTAGTGCAGATTCTGTTTCTTTATACGGAGAGATATCCGAGTAACTGGCAACGTATCCTCCATTCGGCATCGGTTCACCGATGATCTCGAGAGTGACTCCATTCGACAGAATCGACTCACGGCGGTAGGCACTTCCACGGTTCAGGTGATCAAGGCGTTTTTGCAACGCGAGCTCGATCTGTTCATCGGAAGTGAAGTCACCGATCAGTCCTTTTTTTGCGTTATAGCGGAATAAGTCTGCGATTGGCCGGCCGACCGATAAAAGTTCATCGGGGTAGTCAAATAACTCTTGATATCGCTTATTCCAAGCGACCAGTTTCTGGTTAGGGTCAACCACACTGATCCCCTGCGAAAGATGCTCAATCGCCTTTCGAAGCAGTTCTTGGTTTTGCTTGGCGAGTGTTGATGCCTCATCGACCAGCGATACCAGTTCGCCAAGGTGAATACGTTTGCCGCGTGACGCTGAGCGAATCACGAGTCGAGCTGAAGTGAAGCCGATCTCTTGGGCAAGAATTGATTCAATCGCTTCAATCAGCTCAGGTGGCGCTTGGTCTCTATCATTCAGTTGTTGGAGGTGATGCTCGGTAACGTACGTATCGAGAATATGTTGGACACGATCTTGTCCGATAAAGCGGATCGCTAAGGAGGTGAGATCGTCAATCCGAAGTTCTTCTTTGAGGTATCGGCCAGACTTCGAACTCGGGGGCATGACGTCGACAAAGGTCGCCGATTGCACTCGATCAATCAGTCGAGAGGTGGTTGCCAGTGAAATCAATACATAGGTCGCAAGGTTAAGTCCAAGTGATACAACGACCGCATTGGTGAGTGGATCGACCGGTAAAATGAGCAGTGGTTGTAGTGTCTCAAGCGGACCGTCAGAGAGTTCTGGTAACACCAACATCAATAACCAGCTCATGAGACCAATGAGCATTCCAGCGAATGCACCATACTGGTTGCCTTGTCTCCAATACAATCCACCAAGGAGTGCTGGCGCGAACTGAGCGGCCGCGACGAAAGCCACGAGCCCGATGGACGCGAGTGATCGTTCGCTGGTTGCGGACTGATAGTACAGCCAGGCCAATGCCATGATACCAATGATCGACAGACGCCTGATCATGACAGTGATCCAAGAGAGATCTCTGCGCTCTCTGAGCTCTTCGGAGGATGACCGAAACAGCAATGGTAAGAGCAACTCGTTTGCAACCATAATCGCCAGCGCAAGCGTAGAAACCAGAATCATTCCAGTGGCCGCAGACAGTCCGCCAAGGAATGCCAGTGCGGCCAGAGGCTCATTGTTATAAGCCATTGGCAACAGTAATACGAAGGCATCAGGAGGCGCCAGGCCGCCAAATTTCAGCAGACCGGCGGCTGCGATCGGAACAACAAAAATGATGAACCCGAGCAGATAGAGTGGAAAAATCCAGCGCGCGTTATTTCGGTACCGCTCTTCATCCGGTGATTCAACAAAGGTCACATGAAATTGTCGCGGCAGACAAAGGATGGCAAGGCTTGCAAGGACCAGTTGTGTTGCCAATCCCCATTGTGAGAAGTTGGTACTGAAGACCGTCGCTACTGCAGGGTCTTGGCGCGCCAAGATAAAT
>AGIG01000008.1 GCA_000227525.2 gamma proteobacterium HIMB30 | reverse complement strand
AAATAGATGGTCAAACCCATCAAAGAGCTGAAACGTACAAAATAAGCCAACCAGAACAAAAGCAATCAGTTTGACAATTGATTCGAAGGCAATCGCAATCATCATCCCTCGATTACTGTCTCTCCGCTGTCCTGGAAGACGTGTTCCGAAAAGAATCGCGAATATTGTGAGGAAAATTGCTGCGAAAAATGCCGTGTCAAAAACGCTGGGCTCAGTTCCGGTTGGCGAACCCGCCATGATGTTAAATGTTTGACCGACAGCTTTGAGTTGTAGGGCGATGTAGGGAATGGTGCCGAGGAGTGCCACCAGTGTTGTCAGGACGGCGAGTGAATGCGAGCGTCCATAGCGCGCTGACATAAAATCAGCGAGTGAACCGATCCGGTGCGTTTTAACCACGGCATTAAACTTGGAAATGATTGGCCAACCAAAAATGAAGACTAAAATTGGCCCAACATAGATGGGCATGAACTCCCAGCCATGAGCGGCCGCGGAGCCAACAGCTCCATAGTAGGTCCAACTGGTTGCATAGACGCCGATTGATAATGGATAGACCCAGCGCGACGCTCTGACACCGCCGAACGATGCTGTATTCCGGTCGCCCTGCCAAGCGATGATAAAGAGGACCCCAACATAGGCCAAAGACAGCACGATGAGTTGCCAACTGATGTGCACGAACGCTCCTTCGATTCAGTCACTATCATGCATATAATACGACCAATGTCCTGATTTGAGTTGTCTCTTTTGGTGGTATTTTCCACATCGCTTCCTTTAACTTTAACGAATGACAACAAGGATGGTGAGGCATGGAAGAGCAAAAAGCTCAAGCCTACTGGCAGGAAAACATTCGAACAATCATGCAGTTGCTGGTTGTTTGGTTCGTCGTGTCATATGGCTGTGGGGTCCTATTCGTGGATCTTCTCGATACGATCGCTTTCGGCGGTTTTAAACTTGGCTTCTGGTTTGCACAGCAAGGATCAATTTACGTATTTCTCGTTTTGATCTTCGTTTATGCAAAGCGTATGAATGCTATTGATGAAAAATACGACGTGCACGAATAAGGAGCAGACATGGAACTTCAAAGCTTGATTTACCTGTTTGTCGGCGCCTCATTTGCGCTCTACATCGGGATCGCGATCTGGTCGAAAGCTGGATCTACTTCAGAATTTTACGTTGCAGGCGGTGGCGTCCATCCAGTTGCAAACGGGATGGCGACGGCAGCTGACTGGATGTCTGCAGCATCTTTCATCTCTTTGGCAGGGATCGTTTCTTTGCTCGGCCGTGACTCAGGTGCTTACTTGATGGGTTGGACAGGTGGTTATGTCTTGCTAGCAATGCTACTCGCTCCTTACCTCCGCAAGTTTGGTAAGTTCACGGTGCCTGACTTCGTTGGTGATCGTTATTACTCTGACGTTGCACGAACTGTCGCTGTTGTGTGTGTGATCTTCGTATCATTCACCTACGTCGCAGGTCAGATGCGTGGCGTTGGTATCGTGTTCTCTCGTTTCCTCCAGGTTGACATCAATACAGGTGTTGTCATTGGAATGGGTATTGTTTTCATCTACGCCGTTCTTGGTGGGATGAAGGGGATCACCTACACGCAGGTCGCTCAATATTGTGTCTTGATCGTGGCATACACGATTCCCGCAATCTTCTTGTCGCTTCAGGTGACAGGTGACTTCCTGCCTCAGCTTGGATTCGGTGGAACCATCGACTTTGCGTTTGACAACGGAGTCCGTGAGATTCCAGCAGGCACCTATGTGTTGCATGCGCTGGATCAGTCGTTCAAGGATCTTGGATTCTCGATTGCATACACTGAGGGTCGTGCAGGCGTTTGGAATACGTTCCTTCTGACTGTCGCTCTGATGTGCGGTACTGCGGGTCTTCCACACGTAATCGTTCGCTTCTTCACTGTCCCAACAGTCCGTGATGCGCGTATTTCTGCGGGTTGGGCACTGCTCTTCATCGCGATTCTGTACACCGTTTGTCCAGCAGTTGGTGCGTTTGCTCGTTTGAACCTGATCAAGAACACGCAGAATATTGAGTACGCCGCGTGGACTCAGGAATGTTCTGCGACTCAAGCTTCGGCCTTAGCGGCTGCACAAGACAACCCAGCAGTCGATGCTGCACGTGTGGATTGTGCGGGTCAGTGGTTCAAGACTTGGGAAAATTCAGGACTTCTGGCATGGATGGACAAGAACGGCGACGGCAAGATTCAGATTGCCAATGGTGCCGCATTCAAGGGTAAGCCTGCATTTGATGGCGACAAGCGTGGTCCAAACGGCGAGCGTTTATTGACCAATGAAGTCGTTGCAGCTCCAGCAGGACAGGCCATTGAAAACGAAGTGTACTTCGACCGCGACATCATCGTTCTGGCAAACCCAGAGATTGCGTCGCTACCGAACTGGGTCATTGCATTGGTTGCAGCTGGTGGTTTGGCAGCAGCGCTGTCGACTGCGGCAGGTCTTCTGCTTGTCATTTCTTCATCGATTTCTCACGACCTTCTGGGTCGCGTGATTTACAAGGATGAAGCGACTGGAAAATCAAAACTGACCGACGGTCAGGAATTGATGGCTGCACGTGTGGCTGCCGCGGTTGCAATTGGTGTTGCTGGTTATCTGGGCATCAATCCACCTGCGTTTGTCGCACAGGTTGTTGCATTTGCATTTGGTCTCGCTGCGGCCTCATTCTTCCCTGTGATCATCAACGGAATCTTTGATAAGCGGATGAATAAGGAAGGTGCGATTGCTGGTATGGCTGTTGGTCTTGCATTCACATTCATCTACATTGTTCTGAATGTGTTCGTTGACAAGTCTGGTACCTTTACGATGTTCGGCATCAAGGCGACTGGTATCGGTACAATCGGTATGGCGCTCCATTTTGTGGTTGCCTACTTCGTCTCACGTGCAACAGCCGCTCCTCCTGTTGAAATCCAGGAGATGGTTGAGAACATTCGTATCCCACGTGGTGCGGGTGCTGCCTCAGCACACTAATCGTTGAGACTTCGGTCACATCAACTGAAGAAGGGCGCCTTTGGGCGCCCTTTTTTATGGATCATCGAGAGTTGGAATTAAGGATGACAGGTATGGTCAGTGAAGTACTCAATACAGACATTCCGCCGTTTGATTTATTGAGTGAGCATGAGCTCGAGATCCTCAAGCATAGTCTCTCTATCGCTTATTTTGATGCCGGCAAAGACATCATTCCAGCAGGTGGATCGCCCGAGGGTATTTACATCATTATCAAAGGCCAGGTTGAGGAGTATGACGAGACGATCGAGGGCGACCGCGATGCGCAACGTGTCGCGCAGTATTCAGAAGGCGATCTGTTTGGATCATTGGCTGTTTTAAAAGGCCGTGCCAAAGACAAATATCAGGCATTCGAGGAGTGTATTTGTCATTTGGTGCCAGCAGAGACTTTCCTCGATTTAGTTCATGATAACCCCGAGTTCCGACATTTCTTCCATGAGGGCCTTGCGACCATGGAGAAGCAGCGAAGTCGGCTGAGTGTGCCTCAAGGTGGTGATGATTTCAGCTTGGTCCGTATTCGCGACTCGGTATTGCGTCAACCTGTGATCGTCCCTCCGTCCCTATCGATTGCAGAAGCTGTTAATCAAATGCGGCAGAGCCATATTGATTGTCTGTTGGTCGATTGTGACGAGTGTCAGTCCAACTATGCTCTCGTGACGAGAACTGATCTCTTGGATGCACTGGCTATCGAGGGCAAAACTCCTGCTTGCCAAGTCGGTGGTCTGGCAACCCCTGAGTTGATCACCTGTGAGGCCGATGACTTCCTTTTCAATGCGCTGATTTTGATGACCAGAAAGCACATCAAGCACGTGGTTTTGACTCATGAGGATGAGATCATCGGTGTCAGTGAGCTCACCGATATCTTGAGTTATCTCACGGGTCAGACCCATCTGATGGGTGTCCAAATAGAGAAGGCGACAAGTGTCGATGAGCTGACTCAAGCCTCAAAGGTGCTGAATGCACTGATCCGGACACTCAACGCCAAGGGTGTCAAAATCCGGTTCATGATGGAGCTGTTGGCTGCGCTCAATGGTCGTTTGGTGGCAAAGCTTTATGAAATCACGATGCCGACTCATGTTTTAGAAAATACAGCATTGACAGTGCTTGGCTCCGAAGGTCGATGGGAGCAGATTGTCAAAACAGATCAAGACAATGCGTTGATTATTGCAGACAGCTTTGATTGGGATGATAAGGAGCGAACAAGACTCCTTGATCAATTCACCGAGGATTTGATCGCAATTGGGTTTCCGCGTTGCCCCGGGAACATCATGGTCAGTAATCCGGAATGGTCTTTAACCGTCTCTGGGTGGAAGCGTACAATGAAAACTTGGACCATTGATATGTCCGAAGAGACACAGATGAAAATGGCGATCTCACTGGACGGGCATTTTGTTGCTGGGAACAAAAAACTGTTTGAAGAAATGTCGTTATGGGCCCACGAAAATCTACGCGGCAATGATATTTTTCTCGCGCATTTTGGTCAGTCGGTGATGAATTTTGGTGTTCCGTTAACACTCTTCGGTAACGTGAAAAAGGACTCAGAAGGTCTGGATATTAAGAAAGGTGGGATCTTCCCGCTGGTGCACGGTGTGCGAGCGCTGGCTCTGAAATATCGGTGTCGTCAAACCAATACCTATCGGCGCATCGAGGAATTGATTGAGAAGGGTGCGATCCATGAGCGATTGGGCCGTAATCTTGAAAGCGCACTCTCACTCTTTATGCAGTTACGTCTCGAGACGCAACTTGAGCAACTCGAGCAAGCGGGCACCGATGATGGCTCGAAAGTGACACATAACAGGATTCAAGTGAGGAACTTGAATCGTTTGGACCGCGATCTGTTACGCGAGGCACTGCACGTCATTAAAGAGTTTAAAGAGTGGTTAGCTCTTGAACTCCATATCCGGGGTTAATGATGCTCACGCGAACGCTTAAGCGCTTGGCCAATCGATTTAAAAACCGGGATTCCGACTTGAAAGGATTGTTCGAACCTTACGCCGGTTCCGAAATTGTTTCGCTCGATTGTGAGATGACCGGTCTGGATACCAAAAATGATCATATTGTGTCGATTGCTGCCGTCAAAATTGATGGGAACAAGATCAAGACCGGTGATGCGTTTGAGGCCATGATTGATCATGGCGAATGGTTGTCCGAGGATGCGATTCGCGTACACCGAATCAGAAAAGTTGATCTCAATGATGGGGTTCCAATCGAGACAGCCATGATGGCGATGATCGAATTTATCGGAAATCGCCCGATCCTCGGTTACAATATTCAATTCGATTTCAAATTTTTGGATCGCTACACCAGGCCGTTATTGGGGTTTTCATTGCCAAACCAAATGATTGAATTTGCTGAAGTTTATCGAAAATCAGTCGTGGCTAAGCGTCCTGATACCGTCCCGCACCTCGGATTTGAAGAGATTATCGATGATCTTGGTATCCCGACGTTTGGACGACACACCGCTCTGGGTGATGCGACAACAGTGGCGACGGCCTACGTCAAATTGAAGCGCGGCCGATGACACGATCAAACGATCAAAAGGCGTTTGAGAGAGCAAAACGCCAACAACGATTGAGACGCCTCACAGGTCAGGCGATAGGTGACTATCGAATGATCGAAGAGGGCGATAAGGTGATGGTGTGCCTGTCTGGCGGTAAGGACAGTTATGCGTTACTCGATATGTTGATCTCGTTGAGGAAGTCAGCGCCGGTTTCGTTCGATTTGATTGCCGTTAATCTCGATCAAAAGCAACCGGGATTTCCGGAACATGTGTTGCCAGATTACATGGCCACGAAAGAGATTCCGTTTTATGTCATCGAACGCAACACCTACTCAACGGTCAAACGAGTTGTTCCTGAAGGAAAAACGACCTGCGCGTTGTGTTCACGCCTCCGACGCGGAACACTTTATGGATTTGCGGAAGCCAATGGTGTGACCAAAATTGCGTTAGGACATCATCGGGATGACATTGTTGAGACCCTCTTTCTGAATTTATTTTTCGGATCGAAAATGAAAACGATGCCACCTAAGCTGGTCTCAGATGATGGGCGATATGTTGTCATTCGGCCACTGGCGTACTGTAAAGAATCTGATTTAGCGCAGTTTGCTGAGGATCAAGGCTACCCCATCATTCCATGCAACCTTTGTGGCTCGCAGCCAAATCTCAAGCGTGCTGAGATTAAGGCGATGATTGCAGATTGGGAAAAACGCTACCCAAGCCGCGTTGAGAATTTATTTCGTGGTTTGCAGAACGTCGTGCCATCACACTTGATGGATACGGAACTGCATTCATTTGACAGTCCAAGTCCAGATGATCTGCTGACTTATCGGCGTGACAATCCATTGGATGAAGCCTCTGAGATTCGAGATGCATTGGCTGAAGCGGAACTGAACCCATGGGTTGAGGAGCGATCGGATGCTAATCAGATTATCCAAACAAGTGGTGCGATCGTCCAAACGCCATAAACAATGACCAGTGCGCCTGACATCTGTCGAAATAGGCGGCTCTTCAACGCAAAGCTGACATGTGCACTTAAGTAGCCTGCGCCCAATATTCCTGGCAAGGTGCCGAGTCCAAATAAAAACATTTGAATACTGGCTTGGCCTGCATGGGCTGTCGATGCCGACCATAGAAGTGCTGAATACACCAAGCCACAAGGTAAGAAACCCCAAGCCAGTCCATACTGAAATGCACGTCCCAAGGTATCCGGAGACGCCTTAGATCGAAGCTTTTGTACAAGCGGGGTGATACTTCGATCACCGAGTTGTTCGATGACTTGAATACCTCGCCAAACAGAACTGATCCAGAGACCCATGAGTATTAAAACGATACCCGCGAAGGCCCTGAAAAGTATAATGAAGGTTTCGTGATCACCACGAAGCCATCCGCCGAGGAGGCCAAATAGGACGCCGAGCATTGTGTACGAGATGACCCGGCCGAATGAGGCGCTCATCATCAGTGTCCAGAAGCGAATGCCTTGGCGGTCTTTTTCAGGGATCGACAGACTAAAGGCTGCGGTAATTCCACCGCACATGACCAAGCAATGTGCCGAGCCAAATAATCCGATCAGAAAAGCGGCACCGGCTCCCACTGGATCGGTACAGAGTTGGTCAATCATGTGATTTGCGTCGCTGACGCTCGGCTTCGATTGCACGCTCATGCAATTCATCATCGTCGTCAAACAGAATATCGGAACCGGGTCGTTCCAAATCGTCAAACTGCTTACTCTTTACAGCCCAGTTAAAGGCCCAAATTGCGAGCGTCAATAAGATGAATGACAACGGGATCAGAGCATAGATGGCATTCATGGAATCCGGTTGAGCCTCAATGCGTTAGTGATAACAAACAGGCTTGATGCTGACATACCGATGGCCGCAAGCCATGGTGGGATAAATCCCGCCATGGCGAAGGGTACCGCGATCACGTTGTAGACTAAAACCCAGAACAAGCTCTGACGGATAATTTGCGTTGTTTTTCGCGCTGTTTCTCGCAGTCGGATCAAGCTATTCAGGTCGGTGGATAGTAGCACCGCTCCGGCGGAGAGCCGCGTCAGATCAGAGGCCTGTGTAAAGGTCACGCTGCCATTGGCGGCAGCGAGAACGGGAGCGTCGTTTAAGCCATCACCAACCATCACCGATGACTCGCAAACTTGGTTTAAGTATGCGAGCTTGTCATCCGGGCGGAGCTGCCCGACCGCATCTTGGATGCTGAGCGTGTCAGCAACAGCTTTTACTCGTTCGTAACGATCGCCGCTGATTAACGAGATCTTGATTCCTTGATCCATCAATTGTTTGAGGGTATCAGCGGCATCCAGACGGATGGTGTCATCAAGCGCAACGTTTAACAGCGGTGTGTTCTGGCAGACGAGGGTGACTTGCAAGGCATTGGAAAACTCTGCATTCATCTCGTCAGGGCGCGATTGACGGACTTCATAGTCTTTGCCTTTGTAGTGTCCACGAATTCCCTGCCCTGGTATGTGTTCAATATTGTCGATGTGGAGAGGTTCGATATCGTTAAACGCGCGCGCAATTGGATGCGCGGTTCCCTGTTCGAGTCCACTGAGAATTGAGAGCGCGAACTGTGTATCGATATCTGCCAATGGATTGACGGCAAGCCGTTGAAACTGACCTTCAGTGAGTGTGCCAGTCTTATCGAATAGCCAGTGTTTTGCTTGTGCAAACGCAAGTAAATGATTCGGATTCAATAGCAGGATACCCATGCGTCTCAAACGGCGAATAGTGACTGTCCATGCCGTCGGGATTGCGAGTGATAACGCGCATGGACAGGTGACGACCAACACTGAGAGCGCATATTCGAATGCGAGTTCGGGATCGGTGGACCACCAGACCACATAAGTGACCAATGACAGCGTCATGACTGACGCGATAAACCAGCGAATCAATGGTTCGATCCAACGGGTTTCAGGTGTCTCAACAGTCTCTGCTTGTCTTGCGAGATGCTCTAAACGACCAAGAAACGCATTTTTTCCGATGCGCAGAACCTGACCCTCGATAACGCTCGAACCATTCACTGAACCCGCGAGAATTTCGTCCCCTTGATGGATCGTCGTGGGTTCAAATTCCCCGGTCAGTGCTTGAGTGTCGACGGATGCTGAGTGCGAAAGCAATGTCAGATCGACAGGCGATTGCTGGCCTGCACCCAGTTGAATCTGGTCGCCAGGCTTTAACGCGGAAACTGGCACTTGCTCAAACTGACCATCCTCTCGAGACCTTGCGAGTGTTATTGGCATGGGTCGAGCCTCGACCGGCGTATCCAAGACCTGATGTCGAGCTTTGAGCTCCAGGAATCGGCCAGTGAGAAGGAATAAGGTAAACATCGCGACCGAGTCGAAATATACATCTCCGACCCCTGTCATCGTCGCGATGATCGAGGCAACCCAAGCCAGCGTGAGTGCAAGCGCGACTGGGCAATCCATTCCTAAATGTCGATTGCGAAGATCACGCATCGCGCCGGCAAAAAATGGTTGCGCCGAATACAGCATGACTGGGATTGACATCAGAAGGGAAACCCAACGGAGAAAGTTTCGTTGATCCTGATCGATAAAGGATGCATCGCCCACATAAAGCGCGGTGGCGACCATCATGACCTGCATCGCGCCAAGTGCGGCGACACCGATGCGCTTGATGAATTGTCGTCGCTCAATCTTGCGTGTCTGAAACGCAGATTCGTCAGTCAGTATTGTGGCTGTGTAACCGAGTTGATCGAGCTGTGCAAGGATTAACGCAAGGCTTGCCTGGTGGTGATTCCATCGAATGGTGAGTGTTCGACGTCCTAAATGCGCATGGCTTGCAATCACGCCTGGTGTTGACGTCAGGACCCGTTCGAGTAGCCATGTGCAGGCGGCACAACGAATTTGAGGGATCGATAGTTCGATTTCCCGGACATCCTCACCGAGCATGATGGTGTGTTGTGCCAAAAATTCCTGATTGTCAAACAGCGACCAATGGGTCTGTTGCTCAGGTTTCGGTGCGGTGGTATCTCGGTATTGATAGAACAAGGCGAGGCCTTGTGATTGGATCCAGTCAACCGCGCCAGCACAGCCATGGCAGCACAAGGGTTGTTCGAGTCCGTCGATGTGACGGTAAAGGGTGTCATCGGCGGGGCAGATCTCTCCACAGTGGAAGCACTGCTGCTCGTTAGGGGGCAACTCTCAACGGCTCTTTCAGTGGCAGTAAAACTCTTGATTTGATTCGCCAAGAGTTATCTGGTGCGATCAGTTCCAGATTACGGGGACCTGGGGCCATCGACGGCATTGATGCGGCGTAGAAGCCTGGTTTGACTGCTTCTAATTTGAATAGGATATCGCTGCGTGCTCGCGTGGGGTGTCGAAACGCACCATGGATCGTTGCAGCAGGCTCAGCTTTCCCGAAATCAACTGTGAACAACACGTCACCGGTTAACTCGTCCATCGTCAGTGAGCCCGAAATACCCAGTTCTTTTGCTTTCTCATCACGTTCGAGATTTTCGTTATAGAGAACCCCCTGGCGGTAGTAATCGTCTGTTACAAGTCCGTCATTGGTATCGATCGCAACACCAAGCATGCTAAAGCCAACAATCATGGATGCTGCAATTGGGGTTAAGAAGAACCACGGCCATGGTTCTTTATACCAAGGGTTCGGTTTATTCATTTCCATCGATCAGGACCTATAAATGAGGATTCGATTGTAACTTCATTTTCTGCATACTTTGCGGGTTCGATAATAAAACTGATGGGTAGTCTGGAATTGGCCAGCATGTCAGGCGCGATTTGTACGTGATAGACCTGAACACGCGTCTGGCCCGGGGCGAGCTCTAAACTTGCCGGACCGATGAGTCGACCGCTGGGATGACCCTCGAAATTCACCTCGTACACCTCATTGAAGGATGTTTTGTTAAACAGTGTCAACGTGTAGGTATTTTCGATATGCCCCATTTTTGTTTCATTAAACAGGGCGCCGCGATCGCGAGCCACTTTTGCATCCACTGGACTTCGATGGGTCAGTGCATAAGTGAATGCGACACACATAATTACCATCGCGACTCCGTAGCCAATGAGGCGTGGCCTGAACCAGTGTGTTTGACCTCCATCGAGCTCATGCTCTGTTGCATAGCGCACAAGTCCATGGTCGTAATTCATTTTATCCATGATGGAGTTGCACGCATCGATACACAGTGCACACTGGATGCACTCATACTGAAGCCCATCACGAATATCGATACCTGTTGGGCACACTTGCACACAGAGACCGCAATCCACACAGTCACCTTGTGAGTTGGACGACGCTCCGGTTCGTTTACGACTACCTCGCGGTTCTCCTCGCGCCGTATCGTAGGCGACGATCAAAGTGTCCTGATCGAACATGACTGATTGAAAGCGTGCGTACGGGCACATATGAATACAGACCTTTTCGCGAAGGTATCCGGCGTTCAGATAGGTCGCGATCGTAAAGAAACCGATCCACATATAGGCAGCGAGCGACGCTTGCCCAGTCCAATGATCGATCACAAGCTCCCGTGCCGGAATGAAGTAAGCCAAAAACGTAAATCCTGTTGCCCACGCAATCCCGAGCCATAGTGTGTGTTTGACAACTTTCTTTCTCAATTTATCTGGTGTCATCGGAGCTTTATCGAGTTTGATTCGGGCATTGCGTTCGCCCTCAGTATGACGCTCGATGGCCATGAAAATCTGAGTCCATACTGTCTGTGGACATGTATACCCACACCAAATTCGTCCACCAAAGACGGTGACAAAGAAAAGACCAAATGCACAGATGATTAATAGCCATGACAGCAAGACCAGATCTTGCGGCCAAAAGGTGGCATTGAATACATAGAATTGACGATCTGGAAGATTGAACCAGACCATTTGGCGATCTCCCCAGTTCAACCAAGGGAGCAGGTAATACATCAAGAGCAGGATAATTCCAGCCGTCAGGCGGATATTCTGGAAAAATCCCGAGGTGCCTCGAGTGTAGACGCCCTGTTTGGTTTGATAGGCAGGCGTATGCCGATGCGCAAGTCGCTCACCGGCCGCTGTTTGATCCTCTACCGTTGGGATACGGTCGCTCATCAAGTTACTGCTGGCTGAGGCTATACACGTAGGCGGTGAGTAGATGGACCTTGTCTTCACCAAGACGAGGAAGTTGAGCTGGCATCACGCCCTGACGACCGTGCCGTAATGTTTGTTTGACAGATTCGAGTATCGTCAGGTTTGGCGCTTTGTATAGCCAAACGTCATCGGTCAAGTTTGGTGCGCCAAGCATCTGCATTCCTTCACCTGTCGGCATGTGGCATGCGGCACAGTACGTCTGATAGTGGGCTTGCCCTTTTGCTGCCAACGTTTCGTCGTGCGCACGGCCCGACAAACTCACGACGTAATGCGCAGTTTCTTCGATGCCTGAATCACCCAAAGCACTCTGCCACGCTGGCATATTCGCGACACGACCCAGATTCAGCGACTCTTTGATTTTTTCAGGGGAATCACCGTAGAGCCAATCGGCATCTGTCAAATTTGGGAAACCATAGGCACCTTGACCTCCGGAGCCATGACAGACTGCACAGTTGTTCGCGAATAAGCGGCCGCCGACTTCGAGCGCAGCTGGGTCAGAGGCCAGTTCTTCAATCGATTTCTTACCAAATGCTGCGAACACGGGTCCATATTTGACTTCAGCGGCAGCCATTTCCTCTTGCCATTGTCCGGTCGACGACCAGTTCAGGATGCCTTGGAAATTGCCAAGGCCCGGATATAAGACCAAATAACCTAAACCAAACACGATGGTTCCAAGAAATTTGAGATACCACCAATGTGGTAATGGATTGTCATATTCTTCAATGCCATCGAATGCATGACCGACGGTATTTTCTGTCTCTTCTTTATACTTTTCGGACTTCCTGACAGCCATGACAAGCCATAAACAACCGAAGATGACGAGCAAGGTGATCAATGCCACCCAAATACTCCAGAATGTTGGTAGTGAATCGTTAAACATTAATGTTTGTCTCCATGCGCTTTGTCGACTGGATCATTCTCAAGGATTGAGTTTGCGGCATCATCAAAACGGGTTTTGTTCTTTGGGCTGTAGGCCCACCAACCAATCGCGATGAACATGGTTAACATCACGACGCTTAATACCCCGAGCCAGTCGTAGTAAGTCATCCTTATTGACCTTTCATCACTGTTCCAAGCCCCTGCAAATAGGCAATGAGGGCTTCGATCTCAGTTTTGCCACGGACCGTTTCCCGCGCATTTTCGATCTGTTGATCAGTGTATGGGACACCAAGAGTCTGCATCACACGCATCTTCTGCGCGGTGTCTTCTCCAGACAGGGTGTGCTGGAACAGCCAAGGAAATGCTGGCATGTTCGATTCTGGAACAACATCTCTGGGGTTGTACATGTGCGCGCGATGCCAATCATCAGAATATCTGCCACCAACACGTGCTAAGTCGGGACCAGTGCGCTTAGAGCCCCACAAAAATGGACGTTCCCAGACGGATTCTCCAGCAACCGAATAATGACCGTATCGCTCGGTTTCTGCGCGAAATGGGCGAACCATTTGCGTATGGCAGACGTGACATCCTTCACGAATGTAAATGTCGCGCCCCTCAAGTTGTAGCGCATTCCACGGTTTCATACCTTCAATTGGCGTCGTTGTTTTCGACATATGAAACAGTGGAACGATTTCCGCCAGTCCTCCGAAACTGATTACGATAACAATCAGTGCCCCCAAGAGGCCAAGGCGCTTTTCGATGTAATCATGTGCTTTCATGGAAAACTCCTTATGCTAACGCTGGCTCTGGTTCACTGGTATCGCGAATGGTGTCCTGTTGTTTCGCATCATTCGTCGTCAGATACACGTTGTAGAGCATGATGCACATTCCCAGTAGGAAGAATGCGCCACCAATCACGCGAACGATGTAACCCGGATAGCTCGCCTCTAAACTGTCGACGAAGCTGTAGGTCAGTGTTCCGTCTGAGTTGACCGCGCGCCACATCAGGCCTTGCATAATCCCATTGACCCACATTGCTGCGATGTAAAGAACTGTTCCAATGGTTGCTAGCCAGAAGTGCAGGTTGATCAAGCGCGTTGAATGCATTTGAGCGATACCCAGCACTTTTGGAATTAAGTGATACAGAGAACCAATCGCGACCATTGCAACCCAGCCTAGGGCGCCGGAGTGCACATGACCGATGGTCCAGTCGGTATTGTGCGATAAGGCATTCACCGTTTTGATCGACATCATCGGTCCTTCAAATGTCGACATCCCGTAAAATGAGAGTGAGACAACAAGGAAGCGAAGGATTGGATCAGTCCGCAACTTATGCCATGCACCCGATAAGGTCATGACCCCATTAATCATGCCGCCCCAGCTGGGTGCGAGAAGCACGATCGACATGACCATGCCAACCGACTGCGCCCAGTCTGGAAGCGCCGAATAGTGCAAGTGATGCGCGCCTGCCCACATGTAGGTCGCAATTAACGCCCAGAAATGGACGATTGATAAACGATAGGAATACACGGGACGACCCGCCTGCTTGGGAACGAAGTAATACATCATTCCAAGGAAGCCGGCGGTCAAGAAAAAGCCAACCGCATTGTGCGCGTACCACCATTGGATCATCGCATCCATCGCACCCGACCACACGTAGTATGACTTGGTAAAGCTGACGGGGAACTGCACGCTGTTAACAATGTGCAAGATCGCAATGACCAAAATGAATGCACCGAAGAACCAGTTTGCAACATAAATGTGCGAAGTATTTCGCTGAGCGATTGTGCCGAAGAAGACGATCGCATATGAGATCCAGACGACTGCAATCAAGATGTCGATTGGCCACTCAAGCTCTGCGTATTCGTGTGTTGTGGTGAAACCTAGTGGCAGTGTGATTGCCGCTAGCACAATGACCAGATTCCATCCCCAGAATGTAAACCTCGCGAGATTTTGAAACGCGAGAGTCGTATGGCATGTCCGCTGTACCACGTAATACGAGGTGGCAAATAAAGCACATCCCCCGAACGCAAAGATCACAGCGTTCGTATGTAACGGACGCAGTCGTCCGAAGTGGGTCCACTCTGATGCCAACAGATCTGGCCAAACCAGCTGCGCTGCGATGAGCACACCGACAGCCATTCCAAAAATACCCCAGACCACAGCCATCATTGCGAAATGGCGAACGGTTCGATAGTCATATGCAGGGTGTGCGACGGCAGCAGACATTCTGTTCCTTCCTTTTATGACAAAAACATCTATATTTAGTCTAAATAGTTATATGCGAAGTGGGAAGCACTTTAGACGATCGAACCTTCTCAATGCGTTCGATGACAAAAACAGCGACTTCACTGCGCATTCTGGTTATTATGGTGGGGATTGATAGTATAAAACGGTTATAAAACGCGTTCCAGTGTCCCAATATTGAGTTATGTCAAGAAATCGATGAATTCATGAAATTACAACAACTCCGTTATATCAGTGAAGTAGCCAATCACGATCTGAATGTCTCTGCGACAGCGCAAAGCCTGTTTACTTCTCAACCAGGAATTTCTAAACAAATTCGGTTATTGGAAGAAGAGCTGGGTGTCGAAGTGTTTGCGAGAAATGGCAAGCATCTCGTCTCAATTACGCCGGCAGGTGAGGAAGTGTTGCGGGTTGCGAGTGAAATCCTCCATAAAGTCGACGCAATCAAACAAATCTCGCAGGAGTTTTCGGATGAAACCAAAGGCGTACTCTCGATAGCGACAACTCACACGCAAGCGCGTTATGTATTGCCGCCTATCATTAACCAATTTATGCGTGATTACCCTGAAGTGTCATTGCAAATGCAACAAGGGACGCCTGCACAAATCGCAGAAATGGCTGCCGGAGGTGAGGTGGACTTTGCAATCGCCACTGAAGGCTTAGAGTATTTCTCTAATTTGCTCTTGATGCCATGTTACCAATGGAATCGGGCGGTGATTGTTCCCAAAGACCATCCGCTGGCGCAACTCGATGGTCCACTGACACTTGCCGAGCTTGCGCGTCACCCGATTGTGACTTATGTCTTTGGCTTTACCGGTCGCTCGCGGCTTGACGAGGCTTTTGAGCAGGAAGGACTGTCGCCAAAAGTGGTTTTCACAGCCGCTGATGCTGATGTGATCAAGACGTATGTCCGTTTGGGCCTTGGTGTTGGAATTGTCGCCGATATGGCACACGACCCACAAACTGACGGCGACTTAGTCACGGTTGATGCAAGTCACTTGTTTAGTCCGAGTGTGACCTCTATTGCTTTCCGACGCGGAACCTTTTTGCGCGGCTATATGTATCGGTTTGTGAATTTGTTTGCCCCGCATCTATCGAGAGAGTTGATTGGTAAGTTTTTGAGAAGCCAGGGTCGGGTAGAAGCTGAAAAGATTTTTGAGTCAGTCGACGTCCCGTTGCTTTGAGTTCAGAATCCTCGATCGAGATTCGATTCATTGATCTTGATGACTACCGACTTGCTGTTCATGTCAGTCACAATCCATCCGGCACTGGCGATCTGATCTTATTGCATGGGGCGGGTGTCGCCTCAGAGTCCACTTGGTATCCAATGCTTGCTGCATTTCAGTCCTATCGACGCGTACTCTGCCCTGATCTGCGCGGAATGGGTCGCTCTCATGCGTCTGATTTTGAAGATCATCCAATCACAGCTCAGGCTGTCGCTGATGATATCGGTGACTTATTGACGGAATTTTCAGTCAATCACTGTCAAATGGTTGGCTACAGCTTTGGGGGCCTGATTGCGTTGCTGGTCAATGCACTCAATCCGGGTTCTGTCAGTGACTTGGTTTTATTGGAGTCTGCGCTTTTGGAGCGGATGTCAATTGACGAGTTGAGGATCGTACGATCACAGTACGCGATGGCTGCCTCGGCATTACTTTCAGATAGCGATCCTGTGGTAGGGGTAACGCAGTTTTTGGATTTGATTTCACCAAACAGATCGACCCACCCGCGTGTTGAACGAATGACTATCCAGCGATTGGTGAATCGACCGAAGGGCCTTGCTTATGCGTTAATGGCAGTCAATGAAGCCGCTTGGCATGTTGACCGAATGGCATTGATTGACCAAGCGCCACCAACCTTGAGTCTGGTTGGCTCTAAAAGCGTCGAGGACGCGCATGCATTTCACCGCATCCTGGCAGCCTCGAAATCACAATGGCGCTATCAATCTGTCCCGGGTGTCGATCACGCCTTGCCTTATCAAAAACCGAGCGTGTGCGCAGACCTAATCTGTGCGCATTTCGGCCGTTAACGATTCCCCTTTCGCTTCCCGGTCACCTGAAGAATTCGGGCACTGATTTCCTCTACAGAGCGCTCAGTTGTCGATAAGAATGGAATCGCATGCCGTCGATACAGCGCTTCAACTTCGTTCACTTCGTATTGACACTGCTTCAAAGAGGCATAACGGGAGTCGGGACGGCGCATTTCGCGGATCGCCTGAAGTCGCTCTGGATCAATGGTTAAGCCAAATAACTTTGCCTTATATTTTCGCAGTGTGTCTGGCAGGTTGTCATCGTCGAGGTCATCTTCAGTCAGCGGGTAGTTGGCGACTTTCAGGCCATACTGCATCGCGAGATAGAGACTGGTCGGGGTTTTTCCAGAACGTGAGACGCCAATCAAAATGAGATCTGCTTGATCGTAGTAACGAATCCGGGCTCCGTCATCATTATCGAGTGCAAAGTTAATCGCATCGATCCTGCGAGCATACTGGCCATCGGGTGCGACTGCGTGACTCATCCCGACCGAATAACTTGATCCTTGCCCAAGTTCTCGCTCAAGTGGTTTTAGAAAGGTTTGAAAGATATCAACCAAAAACCCATTACAGTTTGCCAACACATCACGGACTTCCTGATTTACAATGGTGTCGAAAACGATCGGAGTTACCTGGTGTTCGACCCCGGCCGCATTGATCTCGGTGACTGCTTTTTTTGCTTTTTCAACACTGTCGATGTAGGGCAGTGTCGTTTTGTCGAACTGGACCGTATTGAATTGGCTTAATAAGGCTTGCCCCAGGCCTTCGGCGGTCAGACCAGTTCCATCTGAAATAAAGAACACTGGACGAATTTCTGACATCATGTTTGGTTCCAAATCATTTATACTATCGCGCTTTATCGACTAGCCGACTAACGTTTCTTGAGCCAATGCAAGGAAGCGAACTTGAGATAAGTCTGCGTTAGCGGTTACCAAGACACAAGATAGGAAGGGGATTCCTTTTGGACAATTATATCCTTTGGTTTGATGAGCTCGGCATGAACGATGTCGAGCGCGTTGGTGGGAAAAATGCATCGCTCGGTGAAATGATTTCGAATCTTGCTGGAGCTGGCGTCAGCGTCCCGAATGGATTTGCTA
The DNA here is from genome assembly GCA_000227525.2 of gamma proteobacterium HIMB30. Taxonomy (GTDB): domain Bacteria; phylum Pseudomonadota; class Gammaproteobacteria; order Pseudomonadales; family Litorivicinaceae; genus HIMB30. The sequence continues at coordinate 77,669 of AGIG01000008.1, read as the reverse complement.
CAACCGCACACGCATATCGCGAGTTCTTGGCTCACGAAAACCTCGCAGATCGGATTAATCAGTCGCTCGCGGCTTTAGATGTTGATGATGTGAACGCATTGGCAAAAACCGGTGCAGAGATTCGTTCATGGATCATTGATACACCATTTCAACCAGCCCTTGATCAGGCCATTGAGGCGGCATTTGCCAAAATGACCGCAAATAATTCTGGAATGAAGGTTGCTGTTCGCTCGTCAGCCACAGCAGAAGATCTTCCAGATGCCTCTTTCGCGGGTCAGCAAGAAACATTTTTGAATATTTCTGGAATCGACAACGTGAAACACGCGATCAAGGAGGTCTTTGCATCTCTATTCAACGATCGTGCGATTTCATATCGAGTACACCAGGGGTTTGAGCACGAGCTGGTGGCATTATCCGCAGGTATTCAGCGCATGGTTCGCTCTGAGACAGGTGCTGCTGGTGTGATGTTTACCATGGATACTGAAAGTGGATTCCGTGACGTCGTGTTTGTGACTGCAGCCTATGGATTGGGAGAAACAGTCGTTCAGGGTGCAGTGAACCCCGATGAGTTCTATGTTCATAAGCCAACGCTGGATGCTGGCCGTCCTTCGGTATTGCGTCGAACACGTGGTTCAAAATTGATAAAAATGGTGTACGCCGATTCGTCAAAACCTGGCCGATCAGTCGAGACGGTAGATGTCGATGCTGCTGACCGTCGTCAGTTTTGTGTCACCGATGCAGAAGTCGAGTCGCTTGCGCGTCAGGCATTGATCATTGAGAAACATTATGGGCGTCCAATGGATATCGAGTGGGCGCGCGATGGTGATGACGGTCAGCTGTACATTGTGCAGGCACGACCAGAGACCGTTCAGAGTCAACAAGACGGTCGGCAAATGGAGCGTTTTGTTCTCAAGGAAAAAGGCGAGGTTCTCGCTCAAGGTCGTGCGATCGGGCAAAAAATTGGGCAAGGTCCGGTTCGTCTGGTGAAAGATATCTCTAAGATGGATGAAGTCCAACCAGGTGATGTTCTTGTCACGGATATGACCGACCCTGATTGGGAACCAGTGATGAAGCGTGCTTCAGCGATTGTGACCAATCGCGGAGGCCGAACCTGTCACGCTGCGATTATCGCTCGTGAATTAGGCATCCCCGCGGTGGTTGGCTGTGGTGACGCAACCGAATTACTGTCGACGGGAGTCGATGTCACTGTCAGTTGTGCTGAAGGGGATACGGGTCATATCTATGCTGGGATCCTGAACTATGATCACCGTGTAACCAGCGTCGATGCGATGCCTGAACTGCCCTTTAAAATTATGATGAATGTTGGTAATCCGGATCGTGCGTTTGACTTTCAACGTCTCCCGCATGCCGGCATCGGTTTGGCCCGCCTCGAGTTTATTATTAACCGAATGATTGGCGTGCATCCGCGTGCTCTGATGGATTACGACACCTTACCGGCAGACTTAAAGGAAGAGATCGCAGAACGAATTGGTGGCTATGCAAGTCCGACAGATTTCTACGTTGAAAAACTGGTCGAAGGGATCGCGACACTCGGCGCATCATTTGCTCCCGAGCGTGTCATCGTTCGCCTGTCAGACTTTAAGTCGAATGAATATCGCAACTTAGTCGGTGGTCCGTTGTACGAGCCCGAGGAAGAGAATCCAATGCTCGGATTCCGCGGTGCATCGCGTTACATTTCCGAATCATTCCGTCCATGTTTTGAGTTCGAATGTCGCGCGCTGAAGAAAGTGCGTGATGAGATGGGCCTGACGAACGTTGCCATCATGGTTCCGTTTGTACGGACTTTGGATGAGGCTGCGGCTGTGATTGAGCTATTGAAAGAAAATGGTCTCGAGCGCGGTAAGAACGGACTTGAAGTGATCATGATGTGTGAGCTTCCGTCGAACGCTGTTCTGGCTGATGAGTTCCTCGAGTACTTCGACGGATTCTCAATTGGCTCAAACGACCTGACGCAGTTAACACTGGGTCTTGATCGAGACTCAGGAATCATTGCGGATGCATTCGATGAGCGTAACCCAGCGGTGAAATTCTTGCTGTCCCGCGCGATTCAAGCATGTAACAACGCAGGTAAGTACATCGGTATTTGCGGACAAGGGCCATCAGATCACCCTGACCTTGCATTTTGGTTGATGGAGCAGGGCATTGACTCGGTGTCATTGAATCCAGATACCGTACTCGAGACCTGGTTCTTCTTAGCGGATGCTCAGGATAATAAGTGATGAAATCTACGCCGGATTTGTGTGATGCCTATGAGGGCGGAATCTCTGTCCTCGAACCTTTGTTCACTAACTTCGGTGGTCGTGAGCGTTTCTATGGCGAAGTTGTCACAGTCAAATGTTTCGAAGACAACTCCAAAGTCAAGGAGTTAGCCGGTACAGCAGGTCACAATCGTGTCATGGTTGTTGATGGTGGTGGTTCACTTCGGCGTGCACTCCTTGGCGATATGATTGCTGCCAATGCGCTCGCCAATGGTTGGGCTGGTTTTGTGATTTATGGCTCAATTCGGGATGTTGATGAACTCGGCGCGATGGATCTTGGTGTTCAAGCACTTGCTACAAATCCGATGAAGACTGAAAAGAAAGGGATTGGTGACGTTGATGTCGCCGTGACCTTTGCTGGTGTGACAATTCACCCAGGTGACTTCATTGCATGCGATAACAATGGAATTGTGGTGTCACCTATCGCACTCGATGTTTAAAACACTTAAGTTTTAGGCATAAAAACCCCCCGACACCTAAAGGTGCCGGGGTTTTTTATCGATAGCGTTTAGGCAATCTCTGTTACAGGAATATTCGCTTCCTTCGCTTTTGCCTGGAATTCGGCAATCTGATGGAAGTTCATGTAACGGTAGATGTTGTCAGCCATTGAATCGATGTCTTTGGCAAATTCCATGTACTCAGAGACAGTTGGCAGTTTGCCGATAATTGAGGCAACAGCTGCTAACTCAGCACTTGCCAAGTACACATTGGCGCCCGTACCAAGACGGTTCGGGAAGTTTCGGGTTGATGTTGAAACAACAGTCGCGTTATCAGCAACTCGTGCTTGGTTACCCATACAGAGCGAGCATCCTGGCATTTCAGTGCGTGCGCCGGCTTTGCCGTAGATTGAGTAATACCCTTCTTCCATCAACTGGTGCTCATCCATCCGTGTTGGTGGCGCAATCCACAAACGTGTTGGAATCGAGCCAGCTTTCTTCAGGAGCTCGCCAGCGGCACGGTAGTGACCAATGTTGGTCATACACGATCCAATAAAGACTTCATCAATACCAGTGCCCTGAACTTCAGACAGTGGTTTCACATCATCTGGGTCGTTCGGACAAGCGAGTAATGGCTCTTTGATTTCATTAAGATCGATTTCGATGATTTCAGCATATTCGGCATCGGCATCGGCTTCCAAGAGCGCTGGGTTCTCAAGCCATGCTTCCATCGCTTTGATGCGACGTGCGATGGTGCGTGCATCACCGTAACCGTCAGCAATCATCCACTTCAATAGAGTGATGTTTGACTCGAGGTATTCACGAATAGGCGCTTCGTCTAACTTGATCGTACAACCACCGGCTGAACGCTCAGCCGATGCGTCTGACAGCTCGAATGCTTGCTCAACGGTCAATGTTGGCAAACCTTCAATTTCGAGCACTCGGCCTGAGAAGCAGTTTTTCTTGCCTTCTTTGCCGACAGTTAGTAAGCCGCGTTGTATTGCTGCATAAGGAATTGCGTTGACCAGATCGCGAAGTGTGATGCCCGGTTGCATTTGTCCCTTAAAGCGCACCAATACAGACTCAGGCATATCCAATGGCATGACACCTGTTGCTGCAGCAAATGCCACAAGACCTGAGCCACCAGGGAATGAGATACCGATTGGGAAACGTGTATGTGAGTCACCGCCTGTACCAACAGTGTCTGGCAGTAACATCCGGTTCAACCATGAATGAATGATCCCATCGCCTGGACGGAGAGAGACTCCGCCTCGGTTCATGATGAAGTCCGGCAGTGTGTGCTGGGTATCCACGTCAACTGGCTTTGGATAAGCCGCTGTATGACAGAACGACTGCATTGTCAGGTCCGCTTGGAAACCAAGACAAGCGAGTTCTTTCAGCTCGTCGCGAGTCATTGGCCCCGTCGTGTCTTGAGAGCCGACTGTTGTCATGCGAGGCTCGCAGTATGTGCCTGCACGCACGCCTTTCACACCGCATGCTTTGCCGACCATCTTTTGAGCCAGTGTGAAGCCTTTATCGGATTCGACTGGAGCCTTGGGTGTTCTGAAGCAATCCGCTGCTCCAAGTCCAAGCGCATCGCGTGCACGTAATGTCAGACCACGGCCTACGATCAGTGGGATTCGGCCACCTGCGCGAACTTCGTCAAGAATCACGTCACTCTTCAATTCAAAATTGGAAATGGTGACGCCTTGTTCATTTGTAATAATGCCCTCATAGGGTTTGACGATAATCACGTCACCTGTATTCATTTGTGTGACGTCACATTCAACGGGTAGAGCGCCCGCATCTTCCATGGTATTGAAGAAAATCGGTGCGATTTTGCCACCAATACAGACGCCACCAGCGCGTTTATTCGGTACAAATGGGATGTCATCGCCCATGTGCCAAAGCACAGAGTTTGTTGCTGACTTCCTTGAAGAACCTGTTCCAACCACATCACCAACATACGCCAGCGGTAGACCTTTTTTCTTCAGCTCTTCGATCGTTTCAAGCGGCTTATCCATCCGTGACTGAAGCATTGCTTGTGCGTGCAATGGGATATCTGGGCGGCTCCATGCATCAACCGCAGGAGACAAATCGTCAGTGTTTGTTTCGCCGGGCACCTTGTACACGGTCACGCGAATTTCAGCAGGGACTTCAGGTTTACTCAAAAACCATTCTGCGTTTGCCCAGGATTCCATGACCTCTTGAGCCAATGGATTCCCTGCTTGACGCTTCTCTTCGATATCGTGAAACGCATCAAACATCAACAAAGTGCTCTTAAGCGCTTCAGCCGCTGTTTTTCCGACTTCTGCATCGTCAAGCAGCTCAACCATTGGTGGGATGTTATAGCCACCCAACATGGTCCCGAGAAGACGTGTTGCCTCAACACGTGAGACCAGAGCGCAAGGAGTGTTACCTTTGGCAACGTCAGTCAGGAACGCAGCTTTGACGTAAGCCGCCTCATCAACACCAGCAGGCACACGGTTCGTCAATAAATCCAGGAGAAAGGCTTCTTCGCCAGCAGGTGGATTTTTCAGAAGTTCGACCAGTCCGGCAACTTGGTCAGCGTTGAGGGGTTTTGGCACGATACCTTCAGCGGCACGTTCCTCGACATGTTTGCGGTATTCTGTCAGCACAATCATTGTCCTTGTTCAGATTGAGTTGAACGCGGTGGGTGGATCCTTTTGGGAACCGATTCACAGCGCGCTTGGAGGCGCGAGTGTAGCAAAAAATTTGAGAAATCTGCGTCCATCCTTGGTCGCAGATGTCGTGTGGATTAGTTCTCGATTGGGAAAGCCGGCAGTGTTGCCTTGGTCATCTGTCGTAAACAACGAATGACCTGGCAGCTATAGCCATACTCATTGTCGTACCAAACATACACAACGCAGCTATTATTCCCGGTCGCAATGGTCGCAAGACCGTCGACGATGCCGGCGGCGCGTGATCCCACGAAGTCAGAGCTCACCGCTTCTGGCGAATTCGAGTAGTCGATTTGCTTTTGCAATTTCGAGTGGATCGCCACATGGCGCAGGTAGTCGTTGAGCTCCTCTTTTTCAACAGGCTTATCCAGATTCAGTTTCAAAATCGCCATCGAAACGTTCGGCGTTGGAACACGAATTGCGTTGCCGGTGAGTTTGCCTTTTAACTGAGGTAACGCCTTCGCGACGGCTTTCGCGGCGCCGGTTTCTGTAATGACCATGTTCAAGGCTGCAGCCCGACCACGCCGGTCACCTGGATGGAAGTTATCGATCAGGTTTTGGTCGTTGGTGTAGCTGTGTACGGTTTCAACGTGTCCGTTCTGTACGCCATACTTTTCGTCAATGGCTGCCAAGACTGGCGTGATTGCATTGGTCGTGCAGCTCGCAGCGGACACAATTGCATCGGCGTCTGTAATCTCGTCATGGTTGACGCCATGGACAATATTTCTCAAATCACCCTTACCCGGTGCCGTCAATAGTACGCGGCTTGCACCTTTTGATTGCAGGTGTTGTGACAAGCCTTCGCGGTCACGCCATTTACCGGTGTTATCGACGACGAGTGCGTTGTCGATACCGTATGCGGTGTAATCCACTTCGGAAGGGCTCGATGCATAAATGACCTGGATGCGCTGTCCGTTTGCGATGATGGCATTACTGTCATGGTCAACAGTGATGGTGCCATCGAATGAGCCGTGTACGGAATCTCTTCTTAACAGGCTCGCACGCTTCATCAGATCGTTATCGCCATTTTTGCGAATCACAATCGCACGCAGGCGAATGGCCTCTTTAGAACCAGATTTCGCGATCAACTCACGTGCAAGCAAGCGACCGATTCGTCCAAATCCATAGAGCACGATATCGGTTTTCACATCGCCGGCAGGCGCCTCTCCAGTAGCCCCTGTGAGCTCGTCGGCGACGTAGGCTCCAAGATCTCGTCCAGCGCCGAGTCGTCTGAAATTGACAGCCAATTTTCCGATGTCAACATGGCATGGATTCAGATCGAGTTTGGCGACTTCAAGCAGGACATCACGGGCTTCTTCAGAAGACAGTTCTTCGTTTTCGACCTGGCGCGCGAAACGGCAACACTTGATGATATTAATGACCGTCCGATTATTGAGCAGTCGGCCGAAAATTGACGTTTCGATCGCTTTCTCGCGGAAAAGACGACCAATGATTGGCATCATTTCTTCAGCTGCGGCGACTTTGCTGTTCCAGTCCTCCATGGACTCATTGAGAAGATCCAGTGACATCGTGTGCCCTCCTTATCATGTAGACCGCGATTGTGGAGTCTCGGATGTCATAAAATCAACTAATTTTAAAAAAATGATCTTAATATGACCAATTAATAATTTTTAGTCATAAAATGATTTTGCGCAGCGCACGATTGTTTTTTTTTACAAAGTCCTAACTCTTAAACACATCACTCACTCAAAGGCCACTCGTTATGATGCAAACGTGCGTACCGACTCCCTGTGTCGGGCTTTGTTCGACAACTTATGGCGATTCTGTTTGCCGAGGTTGTAAGCGCTTCGCCCATGAAATCGTGGATTGGAATCGTTATGACGACCAGCAAAAGTCGGCAGTGCTCTCGCGGTTGACGCAGTTAATGTTGGGCGTAGTGAGTCGGTATTTGCTGGTGACTGATGTGCAGCGACTACAAGACACGCTCGACAGTCACAGTTTGCGATATCGGAAGGATCAACCCCCAGAATGCTGGGCTTATGATCTATTTCGGCAGACACGTGGTCAATTTGCCCGATTGGCGGATCTCGGTTTATCGAAAAATCCTGAGGCAGAAGCCTTGTCTTATGGGGAAATCTGGGATGCGATGAATTCTGAATATTTAGCGGTTTCCGAGGGACATTACGAGCGGTACTTCCGGCAGCCCCTTGCATTCGACTAATCCTTGAAGCCTTCGCTTGCTGAGTGCGGTATTCTATCGCGCCACAGGAGGTTCACGTGCAATATCCAACCATTGAATCAACACTCGGCCACACTCCCCTTGTGCGGCTTCAACGCCTCAATGCGGGTCTTCCACCCGAGGTGACTGTGCTTTGCAAAATGGAGGGTGACAACCCTGCGGGTTCGGTCAAAGATCGCCCCGCGTTTTATATGATTCAAGGCGCACAGGAGCGCGGTGAGATTCAGCCTGGTGATCGTTTAATTGAGGCAACCAGTGGAAATACCGGGATCGCGCTTGCAATGGTCGGTGCCATTCTTGGTTATCGCATGACCTTGATCATGCCGGATAATCTCTCTGATGAACGAAAGCGCGCGATGACTGCCTATGGCGCAGAACTCATTCTTGTTTCTGAAAATGAAGGAATGGAGGGTGCCCGAGACCTGGCGTTGCAAATGGAAGCTGATGGCGAAGGGCGTGTGTTGAATCAGTTTGCAAACCCGGACTGTCCTCGTGCGCACTACGAGACGACCGGTCCCGAAATTTGGAAGGATACCAATGGTAGCGTCACTCACTTTGTTAGTGCGATGGGAACGACAGGCACCATCATGGGCGTCTCCCGATATCTGAAAGAACAAAATCCCGACGTGACGATCGTTGGTCTACAACCAAGTGACGGTTCAAAGATCGCGGGGATTCGTCGTTGGCCGATTGAGTATCGTCCAGAAATCTTTGATCCATCGCGCGTCGATGTCACCTTGGACATCGATCAGCATGAAGCGGAAGAGATGGCCAGACAGCTTGCCGTCGAAGAAGGCATCTTTTGTGGCGTCAGCGCCGGTGGGGCGGTATCAGGCGCCTTACGGGTCGCGCGTGAACTGTCTCGCGGGATAGTGGTCTGTATCATTTGTGATCGTGGAGACCGCTATCTGTCGACGGACCTCTTCCCACGATGAATCAACGCACACGAAAACGTGCTCCACGTCGTAAACAAACACCTGACTTTCCGATTCGAATCGATAAGCTCTCTCACGAAGGCCGCGGTCTGGCGCAGTGGGGTGAGCGGATGCTGTTCGTGGAGGGTGCGCTGCCCGGGGAACTGGTCACCGTGCGAGTTACTCAGAAATCGTCGCGGACTGCCGAAGGAGTCACAAAAGCGGTCTTGGTGCCATCGCCAGAACGCGGTCAGCCAGCATGTCGACATGCTGAGGTTTGTGGTGGTTGCTCACTTCAGCATATTCCCCATGAAGCGCAGCTCGTTCACAAATCGAAAACGCTGGATGAGCTAATGACACGTGAAGGTGTCTCTCTCGATCGCGTCAAAAAACTCCCGACACTGCAAGGGCCAACGCTCGGTTATCGCCGGCGCGCACGGCTGGGTGTTCGTTGGGTGCATGTAAAAGATCGCGTATTGATTGGCTTTCGGGAGAAAGGCTCGAATTTCATCGCAGATATTGATGGCTGTCCTGTGTTGGATCAGCGGATTGGTCAATCTCTCGGTTTATTGGAATCAACGATCGCCTCATTGGCTCAACCTGATCGTATTCCACAGGTCGAGGTTGCCGCAGGTGATGACACCTTAGCCATTGTTATTCGACATCTCGAAGCATTGTGTGAAACTGATTTAACTACCTTATTGACACTTGGTCAGCAGACCGGATGGCATGTCTATTTGCAATCCAAAGGTCCTGATACAGTTACTCGACTTTGGCCTTCCACAGGGCCAGAACGGCTCGCATACCGCATTGGTGAATACGGTCTTGAGTATCAATTTGCGGTGACAGATTTCACCCAGGTCAATGCGGCGATGAACCGCAAAATGATGGTGCAGGCCATCGATCTTCTTGAACTCAAGGGCACTGAACGAGTGCTGGACCTGTTTTGCGGTCTCGGTAATTTTACGCTCGCAGTCGCAACACGGTGTGCTTCAGTGGTCGGGGTTGAGGTCTCCAAGACGATGGTCGAGCGGGTTTTGCATAATGCGCGTCATAACGGGCTCGATAATGTATCAGCGATTGCTTTTGATTTGACCCAGCCAATCGAAGAGCAGCCGTTTTCTCGGGAATCATGGGATACGCTGATTGTCGATCCGCCACGCTCAGGTGCAAAAGAAGTGCTTGAAGCGTTACCGCTGAAAAATATCGCGCGTGTGCTTTATGTGTCATGTAATCCGGCGACGCTTGCGAGAGATGCACGAATCTTGATCGATCGCGGTTTTTCAATGACGCATCTTGGAATCATGGATATGTTTCCACAGACCGCGCACGTTGAGTCCATGGCGCTGTTTGTGAAGCGAGCATCGAATGGTTAAGGCGCGAGAACTTCATCCGATTCAGCTCGACTCCGATCTTTCATTGGAAAATTGGGCTGAGCGATTTGCGCGTGAAGCACATCTTGAGTCAACAACAAAGCTCCAGAAAGCGATCGAGTTGATCGAAGCACTGGAGACTCAAGACGCAATGGCCAAAGATTGGAAGGGGCCTGACGCGCACCGATTCGGTCTTGAGATGGCAGATATCTTATCAACCATGCCGATTGATGAAGATGCGTTAGTTGCTGCATTACTGTATCGATCTGTCCGGATTGGCCGATTGCAGTTGCGTGACGTCCGTCAGGACTTTGGAAAAACAGTTGCCAAATTGATTGAAGGTGTGCAGCAGATGGCGATCATCAGCCAGACGCGCCAAGACACACCAAAACAATTTCTAGGGGCGGCAGAGAATCAGGCCGATGCAGTTCGACGGATGTTGGTTGCTGTGATCGATGATGTGCGGGTGGCACTGATCAAACTTGCTGAACGGACGGCCGCGATTCGTGCAGTGAAATCGGCAGACAACTCACGCCGGATCAAGGTTGCACGGGAAGTGTCCGAGGTCTATGCGCCGCTTGCTCATCGTCTCGGCATTGGGCACCTGAAATGGGAGCTGGAAGATCTTTCATTTCGATATCTGGAAGAAAATGCGTATAAACAGATTGCCAAGGCGCTCGCTGAACGTCGCGAAGATAGAGAACGATATATCCAAGAATTGGTCGATTCGATTCAGGACACCTTGGCGTCCCAGCAGATTCATGCAGATCTCACTTGGCGTGCAAAACATATTTTTTCAATTTGGCGAAAGATGCAACGAAAGCAAGTTGATTTCTCGCAGATCTATGACGTTCGAGCGATTCGAATTCTTGTGGATTCGGTTCGCGATTGTTATGCCGCGCTGGGGTTAGTGCATGGTGCATATAAAAGTATTCCTCATGAGTTCGATGACTACATCGCATCGCCAAAACCCAACGGTTATCGCTCGCTTCATACTGCCGTGATCGGACCTCAGGGAAAGGTTGTTGAGGTACAGATCCGGACACAGCAAATGCACGACGAAGCGGAATATGGTGTTTGTGCACATTACAAATACAAAGGCACCGATACTGATATCAGTGGCGAAGCCTATGAAGAGAAAATTGCATGGTTACGGCAGGTGCTCGACTGGCATGATGAAGTGGGCGATCTTCGGGAATTATCCGATGCGCTTCGGCAAGACGTTCTCGAGGATCGAATTTACGTATTTACCCGCGATGGCCACGTCGTTGACCTGCCGTCTGGATCTACCCCACTGGATTTTGCCTATAAAGTACACACCGAAATTGGTCATTCATGTCGTGGCGCAAAAGTGAATCGCAAGATTGTTCCGTTGACCTATCGACTCAAAGTGGGTGATCAGGTTGATATCTTGCGTCAGAGTGAAGCGAGACCCAGTCGGGATTGGCTCAATCAAAGTCTCGGCTATTTAAAAACCTCCCGTGCACGAGCCAAGGTTCAAGCCTGGTTCAAGCAACTGGATCGTGAGCAAAATGTGTCTGCTGGAAAGCAGTTAATTGACTCAGAAATCAAACGACTTGCGCTTGGTTCGTTTGACTTACAGATCGTTTCGGAAATGCTGAATTTGCAATCGAGTGACGATTTATATGCAGCTGTCGGCGCCGGCGATGTCAGAGTCTCACAGGTTGTGGGCGCTGTCAGTCGTCTTTCCGGATCAACCCAGCGGGAACTGGATCTTGAGCCACGTCAGGCTTCTCCTCAAGCACGAACTGACGGAATTCAAATTCGCGGCGTTGGCAAGTTATTAACGCAGATCGCAACCTGCTGTCATCCAGTGCCCGGTGATCCCATCGTCGGCTACATTACCAAGACCCGCGGTGTGAGTATTCATCGCGACGACTGCTCCAATTTGTTGAGTCTCGGTGATGAGTCACCTGAGCGCATCATTGAGGTCTCTTGGGGTGAGAACCAGGTCGAAACCTATCCCGTGGATATCGAGATTAGCGCGTATGATCGTCAGGGCTTGTTAAGAGATGTCACTTCGGTTCTTGCGAACGAACGGGTTAACGTCACTGGTATGCAAACAATGACTGATGCGTCGGCGAATACTGCGCGATTGCAACTGTCGATTGAGGTCGATAGCTTATCTCAACTGTCACAGGTGCTCGATCGGGTACAGCGTATCCACAATGTCATGACAGCAAAACGGATCCGCACGGCATGAGTTATCAGCTGGCTGATTTAGTGCGACTCATGGCGTGTCTGCGTGATCAAGAGCATGGCTGTCCTTGGGATCGAAGTCAGACTTATCGCAGCATCGTTCCGTTTACGCTTGAAGAAGCGTACGAGGTAAGCGATGTGATAGAGCGTGGCAAGTTTGACGAACTCTGCGCAGAACTTGGGGATCTCTTATTTCAGGTGGTTTTTTATGCGCGTCTCTCAGAAGAGGATGGCCGCTTTAGCTTGGATGATGTCATCGATGCAATTGTTTCGAAGTTACTGACTCGGCATCCGCACGTATTTCCAGATGCAACATTCGAGAGTTTCGGTGAGAGCCAAGGTGTGTCAGTCCAGTCAATCAAAAAGACATGGGAAGCAAAAAAAGCAGAAGAGCGTGCAAGCCGTGGCCAGCTTGAATTATTTGATGATGTTCCGCTTGGATTACCAGCTTTATCTCGGGCTCAAAAAATTCAAAAGCGAGCCTTGAAGGTTGGCTTCGATTGGTCTTCGATTACGGGCGTGTTCGAAAAAATTGATGAAGAGTTGGTTGAGTTACAGACTGCCCGAGCTGCTGAGGATTCAGTGGCTATCCAAGAAGAGTTTGGTGATTTGCTCTTTACAATCGTGAGTTTGGGAAGGCATCTTGGATTTGACAGCGAGCAAGCGCTTCGACTGGCAACACAAAAATTTGAATCCCGAATCGAGACAGTGAATCGATTGGCGAAAGCGCAAGGGATCGACCTGGCGATCGCAACTGACAACGAAAAAAATGGACTATGGGATCAGGCTAAAGCTCTTTGAGCCTAGAGTGATCCGAAGGATTGAATGAATATGGAGCTGCATCCATCGTTGCGCGAGAACGTGCGCTTATTAGGCGAGCAACTTGGCCAAATCATGGTATCTGACCAGGGGTCGGCATTTCTCGAGCGAATTGAGGGGCTCAGAGGGCTCTCCAAATCGGTGCATCAAGGTGATGATGGAGCGCGCGCATCCCTAATCGACCAAGTGCGTCAACTCAATGATGACGAATTGGTTTCAGTTGCCCGCGCCTTTACTCAGTTTTTGAACCTGGCCAACATTGCAGAACAACATCATCGGGTTCGTAAGACACGCGGAGATTTTGAGGACAGTGACCCGTATCTTGATGAGATGGCGCTTCCCAATTTATTTCAATCGATCTTACAGACCAATAGCCCAGAGACCATCGTTGAGACGCTTGCTGAGATGCAGATCGATCTCGTCTTGACCGCGCATCCGACTGAGTCGTTGCGGCGGACCCTGATTCAAAAATACGAGAAAATTGCAGAGTGCTTGTCCGAGTTTGACGGCGGTACGCTATCCCCCCGTCGCGATGCGCATATCAAACGTCGACTGAAGCGTCTGATCAGTGAATGCTGGCATACCAATGAGATGCGAGCGACGAGACCTTCACCGATTGATGAAGCCAAGTGGGGCTTCGCGATGATTGAAAATTCACTCTGGATCGCTGTTCCTGATTTCTTACGTGAACTCAGTACACAGGTTGCACAAGTGACTGGAGAGGAGCTCCCACCATGGGTTGCGCCAGTCCGCTTGTGTTCGTGGATGGGTGGAGATCGTGACGGTAATCCAATGGTCACTCATACCGTGACACAGGAGGTCTTGTTACTTGCACGATGGGCTGCGGCGGACCTGTATAGCCGTGACTTGACGGGATTGATTCAGGATCTTTCGATGTCGGAGGCAACTGATGATCTGCGGTCGATCGCCGGTGATGATGAGGTTGAGCCATATCGGCGCGTGCTGAAAGATTTAAGAGATGAGCTGATCATCTTAAGACAAGAGTTGGAAGCAAGATTGCGAGGCGACAGCGTGGAGCGGCCAAGTCGCATACGCGAAACTGCTGACTTATTTGATCCAATGCTCGTGATGTGGGAGTCATTACATGCATGCGGTATGGGCGAGATCGCGGATGGTTATCTGCTCGATACGCTACGACGTATCTCAACATTTGGAATCGATTTAGTCACGCTCGACATCCGTCAGGAATCCAGTCGACACGCCCAGGCAATTGCAGAAATTGCCGCTTTTTTAGGACTTGGTGATTATCTTGACTGGGATGAGTCCAAACGCTGTGATTTTTTGAGACATGAGTTGGCCAACCCAAGGCCATTGATTCCTTATGAATTCGAGCCATCGGATGATGTTGCTGAGGTTTTGAAGACCTGTAAAGTCATCGCAGATGCAGATCCCGCGAGCCTAGGCAGTTATGTGATTTCGATGGCCCGTCAGCCATCTGACATCCTTGCGGTGATGCTGTTACAAAAGGCGTGCGGGGTCAGGCAACCCCTTCCCGTTGCACCATTATTTGAGACGCTTGACGATTTGGAACGCGCACCAACTGTGCTCACCTCGTTACTATCGGATGCAAGCTACATCGCCGCAATCGGTGGTGTTCAACACGTTATGATCGGATATTCAGATTCCTCAAAGGATGCTGGGACACTGGCTGCAGCCTGGGCGCAGTATTGCGCACAGGATGAGTTATCGAAAGTGGCGAATCAATTCGGAGTCAAGCTGATTTTGTTTCATGGCCGGGGTGGAACTGCTGGCCGTGGCGGAGGACCAGCGCACCGTGCGATCCTGGCTCAGCCCCCCGGATCTGTCGATAACGCGATTCGTGTGACTGAACAGGGTGAAATGATTCGTTGGAAATTTGGCTTACCCGATCTGGCCGTGCAGACACTGACCGCTTACGTGCAGTCAGTGATGCAAGCAACATTGAATCTAGTCGATAGGCCGAAACCCGAGTTTATCGATTTAATGGACGCGCTGGCCCGTGATTCTGTGAAATCGTATCGCGCCCTCGTCAACCATCATCCCGATTTTGTTGCCTATTTTCGAGCGGTAACCCCTGAGGGTGCACTCGGCAAACTCCCCCTCGGTTCGCGACCGGCAAAGCGGAAAGTCGATGGTGGAATTGAGAGCTTACGAGCCATTCCCTGGATTTTCGCGTGGACACAGATTCGATTGATGTTACCAGCCTGGCTTGGGTCGGATGAAGCTTTATCAGACGCTCTTCGTCATGGAAGTGGGGATCTATTACGAACCATGTATTCAGAGTGGACGTTCTTCCAGGTTTATATTGATATGCTCGAAATGGTCTTAGCGAAATCGGATCCTGATATTGCTGCGCATTATGAGGGTGTGCTGTTGGGCGAAAAGCATGCGCTTGGTCAGCTCACGCGAGTTCGACTGCAATCAGCGATCGAGAACATCTCTGAGATCAAACAAGTCACCGAATTATTAGAGCGTGAACCAGCAATTGCTCGCTCTCTCGCTGTCCGCCATCCCTACATGGAACCCCTACATATTGTTCAGGCAGAGTTGTTGCGTCGCGATCGTGAAAGTCCACAGCAGCCATTGGTTGAGCGTGCTTTGATGGCTTCTGTTGCAGGCATCGCTGCGGGGATGCGGAATACTGGCTAGTTGCACCATTAGATAACTTGCACAAACACGTGAAATCCGGATAGGGTTCTGCATTATTTCAATAAGGAGTGCGATGGCACATGCGAGTCATTCTGTTAGGCGCGCCTGGCGCAGGTAAAGGAACTCAGGCTCAATACATTTGTAAAGAGTTTGGTATTCCTCAAATTTCAACCGGTGATATGTTACGAGCTGCAGTTAAAGCTGAAACCCCACTTGGGTTGGCTGCGAAAGAAGTCATGGATGCTGGGAGATTGGTGTCGGATGACATCATGATTGGGCTCGTGAAAGAGCGTTTGGAGCAGCCTGATTGCGCAAATGGTTGTTTGTTTGATGGATTCCCACGCACCATTCCGCAAGCTGAAGCGCTACGCGACTCAGGTGTGGACATCGATCATGTGGTTGAAGTAGCCGTTGACGATG
The DNA here is from genome assembly GCA_000227525.2 of gamma proteobacterium HIMB30. Lineage (GTDB taxonomy): Bacteria > Pseudomonadota > Gammaproteobacteria > Pseudomonadales > Litorivicinaceae > HIMB30. The sequence continues at coordinate 61,656 of AGIG01000008.1, read as the reverse complement.
AGGAAATTATTGAGCGGATGGCAGGACGTCGCGTTCACCTAGCGTCCGGCCGGACTTACCATATCATCTACAACCCACCGAAGAAGGATGGATTTGACGATGAGACTGGTGAGCCCCTGATTCAACGTGATGATGATCAGGAAAGTGTTGTTCGTGATCGATTGTCGGTTTACCACGAGCAAACAGAGCCATTGATTCATTTCTACACCTCTTGGGTAAAAACCGATCCAGCTGGTGCACCATCCATGAATCGTATTCAAGGTGTGGGCCAGGTTGAAGAAATTCGAGACGAAATTTTTAAAGCGCTCAAAGGCGAGTAATTGATGAGCCGAAAGCCTCGGCTGATACTTTCGAAACAGGCGTTGGCGGCAAACTACCAGCGCCTGTCTTCGTTTTCGGGTCCCGCAGAATGTGCCGCATCGATTAAAGCGAATGCCTATGGTGTTGGCATTGACTTCGCCGCACCCGTACTGTGGGAAGCAGGCTGTCGAACGTTCTTTGTTGCCTATCTGGACGAAGCGATAGCCCTCAGACGGTTGGTACCGGATGCTGTTATTTACGTGTTTCACGGATTGACTGAACACGAGTTGGAAATTGCCTCCGCCTCTCACATTCGTCCGGTCATCAATACGTTGGGTGACGCACTCGATCCGGCGCTCGCTGCCTTAAAGCCAGCATTACATGTGGACACCGGGATGCGCCGACTGGGTATTCCTCAATACCAGCACGATCAGTTGATCGAGGCGGTATCGCAATGTCAGCCGTCGCTGTTGATGAGTCATTTGGCATCAGCCGATGAGCCTGAACGTCCTGATAGCGAGCAGCAACGCGCGCAATTTGAGATGATCAGATCAAACCTTGGCACGTTGTGCCCACCAGGCTCACTTGCCAATACGGCTGGCATATTGCTCGGTGCGCCCTACCATTATGATCTGGTTAGGCCAGGGATTGGCCTTTATGGAGGCTCACCGAATCCCTGTGATCCCCAGGGGTTTGAAGCAGTTGTGACCTGGTATGCTCAGGTCATTGAGCTACAGCAGGTCCGCGCCGGGGACACCATCGGCTATGGTAGTTCCTATGTCGCACCTCATCACTTGTCTATCGCAACCATTGGTGTCGGTTACGCGGATGGCTACTTGCGTGCGTTAAGTGGTCGAGGTGAAGTAGTTATCGAAGGACAACGATGTCCCATTGTTGGTCGAGTGAGCATGGATTTGATTACAGTCGATGTGAGTACAATCAAAGACGTTAGGGAGGGGGCTTGGGTCGAAATGATGGGCCCCGCGGTGTCCTTGGATACGGTTGCCCAAAAAGCGAATACAATTGGATATGAATGTTTGACGCGCCTTGGCGATCGTCTGGAGCGAGTGATTGTTTGAATCGAAAGCTGTGTTTGAGGTCACTGCGTGATGAGTTGTTTATTTATTGACGCATCACGTGATCGATTGTCTGTCGGAATAGAAAAGGGATCCGACTGGATCGCATATGATGCGATTGAGGGACGTCATGATGCGGTGCTTCTCGATTCGATCCGGTCGCTGTGCATTGAGTCTGGACAGCCGGTGAATCAATTGTCGCGATGTGTTGTGATCAATGGCCCAGGGAGTTTTACAGGTCTGCGAATTGCCGTGTCTTGTATTCATGCCCTCGATTTGGTGCATCCACTGCGTGTGTTACCTGTCGATCAACTCTCGCTGTTGGCTGCGGCGAGTCAGAACGGAGCTGATCATGCATTGCTCGATGCGCGAATGAATGAGGTCTATGTTGGATTTGACCCACAAGCAGATGGAACGTTCGGTTGTCTCGAACTGATGTCAGTGAATGCGCTCGACGGAGAACATGTGTGGATCTGTCACGCAGAAGAAGTAGATCGGTTCCCCATATCGCCAATTCCTGTTTTGCCGACACTTGATACCTTAAGACGCTTGGCATCAGGCATGGATTCATCGAAGTGGATCCCGGGTCAGCAACTCACACCTTTGTATTTGCGGCAAACTGTGTCATGGAAACCACTCTCTGAGCAGCCGTCGAAATTATATGACTCTTGAGTACGCATTTTTTCTGGCACTTATTCAGGGCTTGACAGAGTTCATTCCAATCTCGAGTTCTGCACATTTGATTTTACCGTCAGCTGTGTTTGGATGGCCGGACCAGGGATTAGCTTTCGACGTTGCGGTTCACTTTGGTTCTTTGGGAGCCGTGGTACTGAGTTTGCGTCTCGAAATCCAGAGGATCTCAACAGGCATGCTTGTTGGGATGGGCCGACGCTATCCAAGGCACGCAAAGCTCGGTTGGTTAATTGGTTTGGCGACGTTACCCGCGGTCTTCGCGGGTTTGAGCGCTCAAGACTTCATCGAAACAGAGCTTCGTAGTGACATGGTCATCGCCGGGGCGACGATCGGGTTTGGACTGTTGCTGTGGTGGGCTCACTATCAAAAAGGTCGTGGAGGTTTCGCCCGAATACGACTCAAAGAAGCGTTAGTTATCGGTTTAGCACAAGCACTCGCATTGATTCCTGGGACCTCGCGCTCAGGAATCACCTTGACCGCTGGACTCTGGCTTGGTTTATCGCGTCGAGTTGCGGCGAAGTTTTCATTCTTGCTCTCGATTCCGATTATTTTGGGAGCCGCACTTTTGAAGACGAAGGATCTGCTTGAGACATCTGACCCAGTGGCTTGGGATCTGATCGCGACCGGTATCGTGGTGAGTTTTGCTTCTGCGTATCTCTCCATTCGCCTGTTCCTTGCATTGATCGAGCGCGTGGGATTACTTCCGTTTGTTGCCTATCGGCTTGCGCTTGGTCTGATATTACTCATGCTTCTTGTCAGATATTGACCTGAAGTCCCATTAGTCACGATCTGACCAGCCAGTGACTACAGTCTCTTCAGGTTATATTGAGGAGCGTTTCAATGCATATTTCAGTGGGTGCTGTATCGCACCAAATTTTATTGCTTGAGGCTGTACAAGCAGCTGTCGTTGGTTCCGAGTTTCAGGTCATCACATCCCCATTTAAAGGGCGATTGGCGCTCGATGAGTTTGTAATGAATCCGCCGCGTTGTTTGATCCTCGACGGCAATTGCCCAAAGCAAAGTCCGCTGGTGATGGTCGATCGGGCGAAACGAGTGCTCCCCGATACGTTGATCCTAGTCTATTTACGCTCTATTCGTGCTATCGAATGCCAATCGTTACTGTCACTTGGCGTCTCTGGATTAATCGATGCCAGTTGCTCGAGCGATAACGTCGTCGGTGCGCTTCGGAAGCTGATGCGGAAGGAAGTGCATTTGGCTCCAAATGTTGCCCAGGCTTTGGCATTGAGTCGGTTCCGATCAGCGAACCCGTTCGATAAGCTGTCACCGCGTGAACTCACGGTGTGTGATTTGGTCATTGAGGGTAGTCGGGCGCCTGAGATTGCACAGCAGTTGGCGGTATCAGCGAAAACGATCAATACCTATCGATACAGGATATTTGAAAAACTTGGAATCGATTCTGATGTTGAGTTAACACACTTAGCCTACAACCATGGCCTGAAGGGAGTAGAATCAACCCATGGTCGAGTTTGATTCCACACGATTTCTAAAGAGCCTAACTGTTCGCCCTGGTGTCTATCAAATGAAAGACGCTGATGGTCAGATCTTATATGTCGGCAAAGCGAAGAACCTCAAGGCGCGTGTGTCGAGCTATTTTCGTGGCAGTGGACTTGCGTCGAAGACGATGGCAATGGTGGCTAAGATTGCGCATATCGATATTACAGTCACTCGAAACGAGGTGGAGGCGTTGCTACTCGAGCAAAACCTGATCAAGGACTCGAGGCCTCCGTACAATATTTTGCTTCGGGATGATAAGTCATATCCGTACGTGTACATGAATACCGCGCATCCTTACCCAGGGCTTTATTACCGCCGGGGTAATCGCCAAAGTACCGGGAAAACCTTCGGTCCCTTTCCCTCGGCTGGTTCTGTTAAGTCCACACTCAACTTGATACAGAAGACTTTTCAAATTCGGCAGTGTGAAGAGAGCGTTTTTCAGAATCGCAGTCGACCATGTTTGCAATATCAGATTGGTCGATGCAGCGCACCTTGCGTCGGGTTTGTGAGCAAGGATGACTATGCTGAAGATTTAGAGGATACACGCCTGTTTCTTGAGGGTCGAAGTGGCGAATTAATTGTGTCACTCGAAGCTCGGATGGATGAAGCCAGTCAATCACTTGAGTTCGAAAAAGCGGCAAGGTATCGCAATACAATTGCTCGCGTCCGTCGTGTTCAATCTGAGCAGGTGATGGAAAGTGATTCAGCTGATCTGGACGCACTTGCTGTCTTTGAGCAAAGCGGCGGCATTTGTATTGCAATTTTAAGTGTGCGCGGCGGTCGCGTTCTCGGAGTTAATAGCCAATTTCCTGATGCAGGACTATTAGAGACACCCGAGGAGATCTTAGATGCATTTATTCCTCAGTATTACCTTGCTTCAGCGCGCGCTATTCCTCCGGAACTCATTTGTTCGCATGAAATCAATGAGACAAACCTCGTGTCCGAGGCAATGAGTCAAGCTTGCGGTAAGAAAGTTCGAATTGCTCACGCTGTTCGCGGAGTTCGCCAACAGTTCCTAGAGTTGGCGAAGACGAATGCGGAGGAGGCACTGGCTCTGCGTCTCGCAACTCGCGATGGTCAGGCGAAACGACTGACGGATTTTGCGGAGCGATTCAATTGCGATGCACCTGAGCGGATTGAATGTTTCGATATCAGTCATACTTCCGGTGAGGCAACAGTGGCGAGTTGCGTTGTGTTCGATGCATCGGGTCCTTTAAAGAGTGACTATCGGATATTCAATATTACCGATGTCACTGCAGGTGATGATTACGCCGCAATGCGTCAGGCACTGACGCGTCGATATCGTCGAGTGAAATCAGGGGAAGTACCGCTACCGGATGTCCTGGTTATCGATGGAGGAAAAGGGCAGCTGTCTGAAGCGATCAGTATTCTTAACGAGCTCGGTGTACACGACGTGTTTCTTCTCGGTGTCTCGAAGGGCCCCTCTCGAAGGGCTGGTTTTGAATTACTGCATCGAGCCGATACAGGCGAAGAGTTAAGCCTTCCAAGTTCTGCTCCCGCGTTACATTTGATTCAGCATATTCGTGATGAGGCGCACCGCTTCGCAATTACCAAACATCGCCAGGCACGCGGTAAGGCACGAGCCCAGAGTCCGCTGGAAGGGATTCCCGGCGTTGGCCCAAAGAGACGGCAATCGTTGTTAAGGCATTTTGGCGGTATGAGAGAATTAGCGCGAGCCAGTGCATCTGATATTGCAAAGGTGGCAGGAATGAGTCAACAAACTGCAGAATTGGTGTACTCTGCGTTGCACACTGACTGAGAGATCTTTGTGAACTTACCGAACTTTTTAACGTTATTACGTGTCGTTCTGATTCCCGTCCTTGTTCTCGTCTGGTTCATTCCATCGCAGTATGCAGGTGAGATTTCAGCACTTGTATTTTTGATTGCTGCGGCGACAGACTGGCTTGATGGGTGGCTTGCACGTCGCTGGCAACAGGAATCAGCGTTCGGTGCTTTTCTTGATCCTGTCGCAGATAAACTGATGGTAGCGGCCGCTCTGGTTTTACTGGTCGATGCATTTGATTCTGTGTTGGTGACGTTATCCGCTGTCGTGATTATCGGTCGGGAAATTGTAGTCAGTGCTTTGCGAGAGTGGATGTCTGAAATTGGACAGCGTGCGCATGTATCAGTCAGTTGGCTCGGCAAGGTGAAGACTGCTGCGCAAATGCTTGCGATTACAGTCTGTCTTGCGCTTCCTGTCGAAGAAACACTGTTGCATCCGGGTCTCTGGATTTTAGTGATTGCAGCACTATTGACCCTATGGTCGATGGGTACCTACCTCAAGGCGGCGTGGCCCCATCTCAGTCCATCGACCACCGATTGAGGATCAAATAAAGATTTGAGCCCGCTGTATCGGTGTTTAGTGGGTGATCAGTAATCGTCTTTTGATGACTTTTCAATCGGGGCTAACGCTGTATAATCCTGCCCCTAGCCAAGTCGAGGGTTACACGCCGGTGTGATGGAATTGGTAGACATACCGGACTTAAAATCCGGAGAGGGAAACCTCGTGCCAGTTCGAGTCTGGCCACCGGCACCAAAAAAAACCGCTGCAGAGCAGCGGTTAGGTGTTGCTTAAGGCCTCATGCCTCTATCCCCGATCCCTCGAGTATCTCAGCGTCAATAATCCCCCACAGATTAAATTACTGAAACAAGCACACCTTAAGAGCCTGTTAGGCAGGGTTATATTAACTAAGTTTGAATCGAGCGGATCTCCATATTCGACTAATTGATTGAAATTCAAATGTTTTTTTGAATTTTGCTTGCAATTTCGTAATCATTTATCTGCTGATTAAAAGTATTTGTTTTCAGAATTGAACGTTTCCTACTGTTTGTCTTTTTTATGGCGTTCTGTCAATGATGCGATGATAGCTCGCGCATGTTCCTCAGACAGATTGAATTCCTGTCGCAACCGATCAATGTGTGCGGCTTCATCGGAGGTAATCACACCATCAGCGAGCGCGTGATCAACTTCAGCTTCAAAAATCGCTTTCCGTTTTTCTAGCTGATTTGCAAATGCGTTACCAACAATCCCGGTGAGAAGTGCGACTGTACAAACTCCCATAAGGGCTGTTAGAGCACCAATGAGTTTTCCGAGGGGTGTGATCGGAGACACGTCTCCGTAGCCGACAGTGGTGAGTGTGATAATAGCCCACCACATGGTTTCTGGGATGGAAGAAAATACATCAGGTTGAACTTTGTTTTCGGCCACGTAAATAAGAGCGCTGGCCAAGAAGAGCGCGATACCGAGAAGATAAAGAGCCGCACCAAACGCTCGCCGTTCCTCATAAATCGCTGAGAAAAGATCTTCCAGAGCCGACGAATAGTGACTGAGTTTCAATAACCGGACCATACGTAACACACGAAGCCAACGTAAATCTGCGCCCGGTATTAGCCACTGCAAGAAACTTGGGAGGAGAGCGAGCAGGTCAACGATACCTGTGAAACTAAACACATATTTCAAACGTTTGGATGTTTGGGAGTCTCCCTCGAGGTCGGTCCTCATGGGCGCAGACCACAAACGTAATGCGTATTCAGCGGCGAAAACGGTGACAGAAATCATTTCAAACGCAAACAGTTGCGGGCCATAGACCGCCGCGATACTGTCAACAGACTCTAGGCAGACAGCAATTAGGTTAGCAAGGATGAGAAGCGAAAGGGCAAGGTCAACGCGTTTGCTTAGACGATCACCAAAACGGCCTTTGTTCATAATTTCAGCGATTCGCTGTTGAGTGAGGCGCATATCACTTCCCTTGAAGAGTGCCATGAGTTTAGAGGATTTCTATGAAAAACAATAATAGGCTGACGTCATTAACGGCCTCACTGATGATTTGCTTATCGGTTTGGCTGCCCGGATCTGCGTTTGGTCAGACCGAGAATCACGATAATTATGCATTTATGAGCGCCCAGGATTTGTATGATGCGCTGTCACAGCAATCTGAAATTGCGCTCGGTTATCTACTGGGTATTGTCGATGCGAGAAAGGGATCGCAACCCTCAGGTGGGTGCTTTACGGTTCCCTGGCGAGCCGATGCCGATATTGTTTTAGTTAAAACATATTTGGAGTATTGGCCACAAGTGGCGGACTTCTCGATGACTGCCCCTAATGCGTTAATTCAAATGATGCAACTTCGGTTTCCTTGCAAACCTAAATGATGTGACGCACTATTTCGGTGAGACTTTCGGTGAAAACAGCTTGGTTGCGCTCGAGAGTTTCGCTAATCTATCATTTGGTTATATCGATAGAACGTAATTTAAGGAGTGCTGTATGCGTTTTGATCTTCTGAAAGCCTTGGTCATCGTGATGGGTCTTGGTCTATTACCTCTGCCTTCACTTATGAGCTCGGCTATCGCTGAAGAGCCAAAAACCTGTGCGGACGGCAAACCTTGTCCCACCGATGCTGAGCTAGAAGATTCTTGCTCAGATGAAGGTGAATCGCTCTAACGGATAACCGTCTTCGAAGATAAAAATCGATAAGGAAATTGAACATGGGTCTACAAAAAACAATCGCAGGAGCGTTGGTTGCAGCAGCGATGACGATCGCACCATTTGCAGCGCACGCAGAGAACAAGCCAGTGGATATTACCTTCGGTGGTAAATCAACGGCGCAAGTCATGCACAAAGGAAAGTTAGTGACGATCCAGCGTGTACAAGATAACGGGAATAATGTTGATGCGTCTTTTGCAAAAACGTCACGTCCTTGTCCTCCGTTTTGTATCCAGCCAATCAGCTTGGCGCCAGGTATCGAAACTATTGGCGAGAATGAGATGATTGACTATCTCGAGCAGATGACAGCTGGCGATGAGTCAATCATGGTCATCGATTCACGGACTCCAAATTGGGTCGAGCGTGGCCAGATTCCTGGTGCAGTTAACATTCCTTGGACTAAACTGAACACAGCCAAGGGAGCTGATCCTTTGTCGATCGGTGAAATCATGGAAGGCGAGTTTGGCGCAACGTCGTTCGATGGTCTTTGGAAGTTTGGTAAGGCAAAAACATTGGTGATGTACTGCAATGGTATGTGGTGTGGACAGTCGCCAACGAACATCAAAGCATTGCTTGATTTCGGTTATCCAGCACACAAGATCAAGTGGTACCGTGGTGGTATGCAGAACTGGGCAAACCTCGGTTTGACTACAGTGAAGCCATAATTAGGTACTGACCGAAAAAGCCCGCCTTAGTCGCGGGCTTTTTTATTCGTGTGATAGGTTCTTGTCACACACGCCTTAGGGTTGTAGTATTCCCCGCCTTCCACGCTGGCGCGTTGGCAGAGTGGTTATGCAGCGGATTGCAAATCCGTGGACATCGGTTCGATTCCGGTACGCGCCTCCATAAGTGGTAGTTCGATCTCAGATAGATTGTATGATGCGACTCGGAATATTTGGACTCGCCTCGGTGATCATGTGCAAACGATACCGCCGCGAGCGGTTCATAGTTCTAATCCATCAATATGTGTGTTGTGATACGACTTAACGTTCCGACAGAGTACATCGAATCTTATCCAGCAAGTAATTTTGCATTTCCTCCGGCGGCGGTAGTATCTACACAGATATGTCTCTCATGGATAACAAAACTCAGATCAGGCTCTTCCGTAATTAATGGAATTATTGGCCCCGCGCGGCGGGCCAGAACCTTAAGGTAATCGCGCGCATTATCTCCCCACCACATAACTGCTGAGATATTCTGAAGGTTACTCAGTTCCTGGGGTTCTAGCCAGCCATCAACCCCTGTAGCGATACCCCCAAGTTTTTCTATATGTTTAATCTGATCTTCTACGCCCTGTCTCCCTGGCCCAAGGCACAAAATTGGGCCGCGTTGAATAAATCGTAGATGGTTAAGCTCTCCGGTTGGCCCCGGCATTTCGCAGAAACCAATCTGCTGTCGACTATGCATTTCAGAAAGACGGTCTCTCAAAGAATCTAAATTGCAGGGTTGATCCCACCCATCACTTGAATGCCTCTCGGCTAATTTTGTAAACCTGCAGAGATAATTTGGCCCTCCCGCTTTTGGACCCGTCCCTGATAGCCCTTCGCCACCAAATGGCTGTGTGCCCACGACGGCTCCGATTTGATTCCTGTTGACGTAGATGTTTCCCGCGTTAACACATTCAGAAATCTTTTGGACTCTAGAATCGATCCGAGTGTGGAGGCCAAATGTAAGTCCATAACCTTTTCGATTTATTCCTTCTATTACGTTGTCCAGATCATCACTGTTAAAAGTGGCAACGTGTAAAACCGGCCCAAAAATTTCTTCCTCAAGCTCATCAATGCTGTCGATTCTAATCAGAGTTGGTGAAACAAAAGAACCGTCAGTATCAACCCGTAATGAGTGAAGAACACGATCGAATGAGCGAGCTTTGGCGATGTATTGATCAATCTTAGTCTTAGACTGATGATCAATTACCGGTCCTATATCTGTACTTATTCTCTGCGGATTACCCACGGAGAGTTCATTCATGGCACCAATAATCATATCCACGATATCTTGAGCTATATCCTTCTGGATATATAGACAACGGAGTGCTGAACAGCGTTGACCAGCCGAATGGAATGCCGAAGCTATGACATCGCGAACGGCTTGTTCTGGCAAAGCAGTCGAGTCAATTATCATGGCATTTAGACCACCTGTTTCTGCGATCAATGGCGCATTTGGGCGGAGAAATTGCGCCATCGAGCGTCTGATCTTCATGGCCGTATTGGTAGATCCGGTAAATACTACTCCGCAGATGCGCGCATTTTTAGTTAGTGTCGAGCCAACCAGCTCGCCTGACCCCAGTAATAGTTGAAGTACCGCGACTGGTACGCCCGCCTGATGCATCAGCTGGATCACTATATACGAGATGATAGGCGTTTGTTCTGCTGGCTTTGCTAGCACTCCATTGCCGGTAACTAATGCGGCTGCAATTTGACCTGTAAATATGGCTAGCGGGAAATTCCATGGGGATATCGCTGTAAATATCCCTCGTGGTTCAGACATCACTGTTTCAGCTTGTTGGGCGTAATATCTTAGAAAATCAATTGCCTCTCTAATCTCCCCGGCAGCATCCTGGACGGTCTTGCCTGCCTCTTGAGCGAGTGTGGTGAAGAGTAAACCAGCGTTTTTGTCATATAAGCTTGCAGCCCTTCTCAAGACCTCGATTCGTTTCTCAAGCGGAGCATGCCACATGCTTGCATCTGATATGGCACGTAAAACTGTGGATTCGTCGCACTCCACAACATGACCAATCACTTGGTTTGTAGCCGGATTAGAAGCTGGTCTAGATGTGCCCGTTGGCTTAGTGAATGTGAGAGGTGATGCGTTTGGAAGTTTCAGCTCGCCGTAGCGAAAGATATCAAAAAGAGTCTTCTCATCGGACAGGTCAAAGCCTTTTGAGTTTATCCGTCCGGAACCATAAATATCAGCTGGTCCAGAGAGCTCTTGTGGAGGGTTATCTTTTGAGAGTCTGAGGAATGGGTCTTCTGCTATCGATTTAGACTCGATCGATTTATTAACCAACTGATTTACGAATGAAGAATTTGCTCCATTCTCGAGTAACCGTCTCACAAGATAAGCCAAAAGATCTCTGTGCGCACCTACAGGCGCATATATGCGGCACCTTCCTTCTATTTGTTTGAGAACGACATCATGCAAGCGCTCTCCCATGCCATGGAGACGCTGGAATTCGAAATTGCGTCCCTTCGCCATCTTGATTATCGCAGCAACTGAATGCGCGTTGTGTGTTGCAAATTGAGGATATATTCGGTCTGAGTAATCTAAAAGTTTACGAGCGTTTGAAATATAACTGACATCTGTAGCGGTTTTGGTTGTGAAAAGAGGGAAATCCTCAAGACCTTCAGTTTGAGCTAATTTTATTTCTGTATCCCAGTATGCCCCCTTCACCAAGCGGATCATGATCTTACGATCGAGGGCTACACTGAGGCGATATAACCAGTCGATCACGAGGTCAGATCTTTTCCCATAAGCTTGAACTACGACGCCAAAACCACCCCAGTCGGCTAAATCTGGTGATGAGATTACCGCTTGAATTACATGTAAAGATAAGACAAGCCGATTTTGTTCTTCTGCGTCGATATTGAAACCCATATTCGCCTCTTTGGCAGCTCGTGCTAATCCGAGCACAACCGGAACTAATTCAGAAAGAACTCGTTTTTGTTGAGCTACTTCATATCGAGGATGGAGTGCTGAGAGCTTGATAGAAATGCCAGGATTTTCTTCCACTGTTTTTTTCGTACATGTTTTTGCGATTGAGCTGATCGCGTTGGTATACGACCTGCAATAGCGAGTGGCATCGTTTTTTGTAATGGCCGCCTCACCAAGCATATCGTAACTATAGGTATATCCTTGGGTTTCCATTTTTCTCGCGCGAGCGAGGGCTTGTGATATTGTTTCCCCCAAGACGAACTGACGACCCATTTCTTTCATCATTCGGCTAACAGCCCCTCGAATAACTGGTTCGCCAAGCCGTTTGATCATTCCACGTAAAATACCCGGGAGACCGGGGTGATTATCATCGAGAACATTGCCCGTTAACATCAGTGCCCACGTGGAGGCATTAACTAAGGAAGACGAGGCAGCACCTAGATGTTTGCCCCAATCAGACGGAGTTATCTTGTCTTCTATTAGAGCGTCTATAGTTTCTGAATCAGGTACCCGAAGCATGGCTTCAGCAAGACACATGAGTGCGACGCCTTCTTTGGTCGACAAACCGTATTCTGCTAGGAAGTGCTCCATCAACGATGGCGCTTTTGTTGATCTGATTAACTGTACCAGTTCTGTCGCATATTCACTTATCGCCTCGCGATCGGACTTTAATAAATTTGCCCGATTTAGCAGCCTTTCAAGCACCTGGCTTTCTGGCCTTATCTTATCTTCAAGCTTGAACTCGTCGGAGGGTGTGTTGATTGGGAGCGTAGCCATTTGCTGTTTCCTTTGCTGCGGTTGGCGTTATCTAGCAACCCTGAGAAGGTAAATAGAGCATCGTTTGGCTAGTTACCTAGTCAAGTGAGCCAACTAGGTGGCTGAAGGGCTGCATGCCCAGAAATAGCCGCATTTACACAATCTTTTAGCGATCCTAGTCGTGAGTGTCGATTGATTAAGCCATGTGCGTAGTGAGCGTATTTTCCAGAATTTGTCATTAAACCCATTGCGTTAGTTGGAAATATTGGTTCGATAATTGAGCACCAGCACAGGTCAACCATTAGTTCTATGCCGGCATGTTTTAGGTTTTCAGTGATCCCCTCGCTATCAGCTTGTTGTTTGGTGAATCTTGCGGTAGTGATTTTCAACTGAGTGCGTGGATGACACTTTCGACCATTGAGAAGATTTACAACTTTTCTTATTTCGTCAATTGATGCATGCGGGCTACCGATTGCTACTAAATCTATTTGCTCGAGCCCTCGATTTAATTCGAACCATGCTTCTCTGAGGTTGTCTAGGTTAATTTTTTCGGTTGTTAAATTTTGCTGTGGCTGAGCCGATGCTTCAGGCGTGTGGCCTAGAATATGGAGCATTGGTTCGCCTGAGGTGGTTCCGAAGGCAGCGCATAAAGCTTTTAGATCATCAGTTGTAGGCGTAAGACTTTCTAATCCCCCAAGGAGGGGAATCTTATCAGGTGCGAGTTTGCCGGCTAGCCATCCTATTAATGGCCATATAATTTCATCGTCGGGAGGCCAGTCTTCGGGTATATCTATTTCGATTTTGACCTTTGCCGCTCTTCCAGACGCTGAATACACACCAACAGATGGGGCGCGACCAGTCATCGCTATAAATAGATCAAGATAGTCGGGATGCTTTTGGGTTCTAGCACCCAAAACAGTGTTTGCAAAAATCACAGCGTTTGACTCTGACCATCCAATTTTTTCACCAAACTTCGGTTTATCGCTCAAGAGATAGGGCGCGCAGGTAAAAGTCGGTTTGACACCCATCGTAATGTAGGCGTCTGCTAAGCTACTTGCTCGCTCTCCAAAATCAGGGGGCAGCCCCGAAGTCTGCCAATTTTCTCTATCAACTGATATGGCATTAATGGTTGTCGGAATGGTTACTCGTGCTTCGAGTTGAACCATTTTTTCAGCAAAAATAAGGTTTGCGTCATGCGCGAGGATACAGCCGTCAATGTGCCCTCTATCTACGTTTACTAATTCCGATGCATTTTCAACCGCCCCCATAATACATATAGTTTCCATAGCGGCCTTGGCGGCTTGACCGTGATCACCGTTAAGATACGTACGGTCTGTGTCAGACAGTTTTAACTGATTCAACAGAATCGGTTCTAGGGCGATTTGTTTGTTTCCGATCTGTAATTGATGGTCACGAAGCTCTATCCAGGTGCTGTTTGCTGCGGCTTCATAGCAGTGCTTTGTGAGGCGAATAATCGGAATTTGCACTGAAAAGATTCGGTCGCAAACAATAGATCCCAGAGTTAAAACCTGTTCTGACTCGCTAAAAATAATGATCGAGGGCGCTAGCTCATCTAGAGCTAGCTGCAGTAACACACCGCTTCCACTGCACGAGCCTCGCGATGTCGGCATAAGTAGACATTTGCCAGCAATGCAGTCTCCGTGGTTAGGATGATGTGCATCGACAATTATTCCTGTTTTTGGGTCAACACCACCCCAAAAACTCAACCCTTCTGGACACACGAGCACGCTACCGCTCGCTTCACCTTCCACTATTAGTCGATTTGCTGAGTTTGGTCCGTACTCATTGTCTTTCATGCATGATGGCGTCAAGTGATGACCTTCCTTCGGTTGCTCAATCAGGTAACTCGGGGAAAGATGCTAATAGTGATTTTTTGGCACCTAAGATATGGTCCCGCAGCAGTTCAGATGCCAAGTCCGCATCACCAGAAACGCACGCGTTTAGGATGGCAAGATGTTCCCGTTTTGCCCGCTCCATACCGTTACCTGTTAACAGTACAGCTCTGATATACCGATCTACTCTATCCATTGCTTTATCGGCAACTTCTTTGGTAAACGCTTGAGTGCTATCGGCATATAGGGTGTCGTGATAAATACGATTAAGGGCTCCCCATGCCAATGGGTCGGACGATTTCGAGAACTCATCACAGTGGACGGCGGCGCTCTCTTTGGTAGCCTCCGTCATCCTCGGGACGGCGCCTCGTAAAATTTCGGGTTCCAAAAGAGCCCTAAGATCAAAAATTTCTGAGGCCTCGTCTACTGATAAACCTACGACTACGGACCCCTTAAACCGGTGGGTTTTGATTAGTCCTTGTTCTTCTAGCCTCGAAAGCGCTTCTCTCACTGGGATTCTGCTCGTTTGAAATGATCGAGCGATCTCATCCTGACGGAGTGGAGTCCCTACTGCGATATCCCCTTCAATAATTGCCTTTCGGAGCGCACTAAAAATAATCTTTGATGCCGAATTTGTTTTTGAAATATCAACGAAATCAACTTTCAACTTTTCTCTCATTTGGGCCGTGTACATTGGATACAATATGCGATATCGTCAACTGTGGCAATAATGCTAATAACAACCACGGTGGGTAATAAAATGTTGAAAAAACTAGCAAGCATAGCCGCAATCTCGATGTTGGTTGCCGGGACTACAGTGGCAGATACGCTGGATGATGTGATTGATCGCGGTACGTTGAGATGTGGAGTGGTCTTGGACTTTCCTCCAATAGGTTATCGGGATGCGAACAACCAGCCGGCTGGCTTCGATGTCGAGTACTGTAAGGACATGGCTGCGGCATTAGAGGTTGAACTCGAGTTACTTGAGCTAACCTGGGCCGATCGGTTACCTGTAATTGTCACAGGCCGAGCCGATGTTGTATTCGGCGCAACATCAGATAGTCTGGCCCGTGCTAAAACTGTGGGGTTTTCGATCCCTTACGCTATTTATTATGCTCAAGGGATTGTTAATTCCAAAAGTGGAATTAAAACCTTTGAAGATATTCGGGGTAAGCGGGTTGCGGCTGCAGTCGGAACAGTTCCTGAGCAGGAATGGCTAAAAATCGCCAAGGAGTGGGGCGAAGAAAATTTGTACCAGGGATATCAAAGTGAAAACGAGGTATTCCTCGCTGTCGCTCAAGGCAAGGCCGACATAGGGATTACAACCAACACAGCAGTTAAACCAATTGCTGATCAATACGATACTGTTGACGCCGGCCCTCGGATGCCATGGACAACTGACTACACATCTGTTGTCGGCAAGAGACAAGATGTTAGTTGGCTGAATTATCTAAATTTGTTCGTTACACATCAGGTTCGGTCGGGCCGGTACCAAGAGTTATGGGGTAAGTTTGTTGGCGGTGAAGCGCCTGAGCTTCGCATTCCCGGCGTTATGTATTAACCGATGGTTACCTCGAGGCGCTCTAACCTCATCGGAAAGAGCGTCTATCGAGATTTGAATGTTCGAGTATAACTTCCATTGGCGTCCTGTTTTCAGAAGTCTACCTGATCTTCTTGAGGCGAGTCTTACGACGCTTCAAGTAGCTTCGCTGGCGATGCTGCTTGGCATCATTATCGGCTTTATTCTTGCGGTGAGTCGTTTGCGAGGGAGCGGTTCTATCTACTGGATTGCCACTGCATGGGTGGAGCTCGCTCGAAACACCCCAGCATTGTTTCAACTGTTTTTCTTTGGTTTCGGTTTGGGTGCACTTGGTATTCATTTTTCGCCCTACGTAATAGTTTTAGCCGGTTTAACCTTCAACACCGCTGGTTATTTGGGAGAAAATTTCCGAGGTGGGTTTGAGGCCATTCCATCGACTCAGCTTCGCGCCGCGAGGAGTCTTGGGATGAATTCTTGGCAGGCCTACACGAGGATACTAATACCTCAGGTGATGCGAATCGTTTATTACCCAATGACAAATCAATTCGTTTGGGTCGTTTTAATGTCTTCGCTTGGTATGTTGGTGGGCTATCGAGAGCTGACGGGGGAGACCCAATTTTTTGCTAGCAAAACTTACAGGATTTTTGAATATTTTGCCGTTACCGCAGTTATATATTACGTGATGGTAAAGATTATTTTGGGCCTTTCCAAATTGTTCGCTTCGCGATTCTTTAGGTACTAGGTAGCCCCATGGAACAATCGGTAACCGTTTTTAGTAGTTTTAGTGTCCAAGACCTCTCTTTTTTGGGTGAAGCAGCACTGAGAACACTTTGGATCTCGTTTCTGTCTATAACAATAGGATCTTTCCTCGGAGGTTTTTTTGGGTGGGCTCTGTACGAGATGAAAATTTGGGGGGCAATTTTTCTCAATCCTTTATTAGATGTTTTCCGCTCTGTACCTTTAATAGTCCAGCTTGTCTTATTTTATAACTTCGCGCCAATCGTGGGTCTGAGCTTGGATGCATTTGAATCTGGATTAGTGGTGCTAACACTTTACACGTCGGCCTTGGTTGCTAACGTGGCTCGCGGGGGCATCGAAGCTGTCGGAAAACCAATGCGTATTGCCTCTCGCTCTCTCGGTATGTCATACCTGCAAGATATGCGTTATGTCGTCTTTCCAATAGGTGCACGGGCTATTTTCCCTTCGTGGGTTGGTGTCGCTTTGGGGGTAATGAAGGATAGTGCTCTGGTGTCGGTGTTGGGTTACGTCGAGCTCGTAAAAGCCAGTCAGGTCCTGATCACGCGGACGCAAGAACCGCTCTTGATCATATTGGTTGTGGGGGCCTTCTACTTCGCCCTCTCATACCCGGTATCAAGATACTCAGCAAAACTCGAAAAAAGGTGGTCGCAGTGATCAGAATAGATGGACTTCATAAATATTTCGGTGATCTTCATGTTCTGAGAGGGATCGATTTAGAGGTTCAAAAAGGAGAAGTTCTCTCTGTTATCGGAGCATCAGGTTCGGGCAAATCAACACTGCTTTACTGTATCAATGGTATTGAGCCCGTGCAGCAAGGATCAGTCCTTGTCGACGGTATCGATGTGCATGCCAAAACCACAGACTTAAATAGGCTGCGTCAAAGATTAGGCATGGTCTTCCAACAATGGAATAGTTTTCCGCATTTGACTGCGATTCAGAATGTGGCTTTGGCTCCGCAGATTGTCAAAAAGATGAGCAAATCTGAGGCAATGGAAGTTGCAGCTAAACAACTTGAGCACGTTGGACTTGGAGATAAACTCAATGTTTTCCCCAATGCCCTATCGGGTGGCCAGCAACAACGTCTTGCGATCGCTAGAGCGTTAGCAATGGATCCGCAGTATATGTTGTTTGATGAGGCTACCTCGGCGCTGGATCCGGAGTTGGTTGGAGAGGTGCTGGATACCATGCGAGTTTTGGCTGAGGAAGGTATGACGATGATCTGTGTGACCCATGAAATGGGATTCGCTCGCGATGTATCAGATCGTGTCGCCTATTTTCATGAAGGAATAGTCGAGGAGATTGGGTCACCTGAGCAAATATTCAGTGATCCTAAGTCCGAACAAACGAAGAAGTTCTTAGCAAAAGTTCGGTGACCTCAGTAAGTCACCCTGTCGGATTGATGTAAAACTTTGTTTCAAGGAAGGTGAAGAGAATGGACAAAACTATATTTTCGGGATGCGTGCCAGCTTTGATGACGCCTTGTGATAATCAAAGAAGGCCAAATTTTAACGCCTTAGTTGAGAAAGGCTTGCAATTAATTGAGCATGGTATGTCCGGAGTTGTGTATTGCGGATCAATGGGTGATTGGCCCCTTTTAACAGATGTTCAAAGAATGGAAGGGGTGGGCCGGCTCGTTGAGGCTGGTGTACCAGTAATTGTAGGTACCGGAGCTATCAATTCACAATCGGCGGCTGCTCATGCAGCTCATGCCCAAAAAGTGGGGGCGAATGGGCTGATGGTTATCCCAAGGGTACTCTCGCGAAGTAATTCTATAGAGGCGCAACGACTCCATTTTAAAGCGATATTGAATGCAGCTCCCGACTTGCCCGCCGTTATCTATAACAGCCCTTATTATGGCTTCGCTACTCGAGCCGATTTATTTTTTGCGCTGAGGTCGGAGCATTCAAACTTGGTCGGTTTTAAGGAATTTGGTGGGTTCGACGACTTGCGATACGCCTCCGAACACATCACCTCCAAAGACCCAGATGTAATCTTGATGATTGGCGTTGACACGGCGGTCTATCACGGCTTTGTCAATTGTGGCGCTATTGGCGCAATCACAGGGATAGGGAATGTGCTACCCGCCGAAGTATTGCTGCTGATGAAACTTTGTAAGAAAGCAGCGGCCGGTGATGTTATTGCCCGTCGCCGAGCTCGCGAACTTGATGATGCGATGGCGGTTCTGTCGAGTTTCGATGAGGGGGTAGATTTGGTTCTGTATTACAAGCACTTAATGACCATCTCTGGAGATGAGAATTACAGGCTACATTTTAATGAGTCTGACCGCCTCACGGAGGCTCAACGAAATTATGCCGAATCTCAGTTTTACCTATTCAAGAGTTGGTTTGACTCGTGGAGCAAGATTGAGAGCCTTGCGTGAGGATTATCGACAGTCATACAGAGGGTGAGCCCACTCGGACTATATTTAACGCCGCCCTTGATCTAGGTTCTGGTCCATTATCAGAGAAAGCAAAAGTATTTGAAAAAAAATATCGAGATTTTTGTGGCTCTATCCTTAAGGAGCCCAGAGGAAATGACGCTTATGTGGGTGCGCTGGTTGTCGAATCTGATGAATCGGACTGCGTTGCTGGCGTCATATTTTTTAACACTATCCAAAATTTAGGGATGTGCGGTCATGGCACGATAGGTTTGTCCGCGACGATGGCTTATTTGGGGCAGATTGAGCCCGGCAGCCACACATTCGAGACTCCGGTGGGTAAAGTCGCAATCGAACTCAAAACGCCCAATCGAGTAGCGGTGACAAACGTTGAGAGCTATCGTTTTGCAAGCGACGTGTTGGTTAATGTTGACTCATATGGGGAACTTGCCGGCGACATTGCTTGGGGAGGCAACTGGTTCTTTCTAGTAAAGGATTCGCCTGTACCGATTAAACTGAAATATCTCAGACAGCTTACCGACTTAGGTCTTGCGATACGTAATGACCTTGAAAATAAAGGTATCACGGGTTCTCAAGGAGCCTGGATAGATCATATTGAATTATATGGCCCTCCTGAATTAGATGGATCAAATAGTAGGAGCTTTGTTTTAGTTCCGAGTGGTTCATACGATCGATCTCCCTGCGGTACGGGGTGTTCAGCAAAGATGGCTTGTTTGGCAGCTGATCGGTCATGGCCTGCTGGAAAAACTTGGATTCAGGAAAGCGTTATCGGCAGCACCTACTCTCTTTCTTACGAACATGGAGAAGCCGGGGGAGTGATTGTTACGGTCGAGGGATCAGCTTACGTTACAGCTGAGGTGGTACCAATATTTGATAGCCGAGATCCTTATCGAACAGGTATTTGAGAATGGCCTGCAATTATTGCCTAAGCAGTACGGATGAGGTTTCTAGCTGATTCTATGAGCTCGAAACAGAAAATTATCATCATTGGGTCCGGGATTATCGGTATCTCTGTCGGTCTTGCGCTCCAAGAAGTTGGTTTCCACGTGCGAATTATCGATGAGCCGGGGTCTACTCCAAAGGCGTCAGAAGGAAATGCTGGAGCCTTCGCGTTTTCCGATATTGTCCCCTTGGCGACACCTGGAATTATGAGATCTGCTCCTAGGTGGTTGTTTGATCCATTAGGTCCCCTCAGCATTCCTCCTTCATACGCCTTTTCTATTGCTCCTTGGCTGATGAAGTTTTGGCGTGCCAGTTGGAGTGATAAATTCCCAGCTTTATTGGAGGCGCAAGCAGAACTGATGGCGCTATCAAGATCTGCTTTAGATCGTCAGGCGGCAGCGCATCGAGGCGAGGCCCTCCTTAGGCGAGAAGGTCAATTGCGGTTATATGATACGGAAAGGAATTTTTTGGAAAGCGCGTCTTATTGGTCCGCATGCAAAGAATTTGGCATTAGTTACACGCTGCTCACGTCACACGACGAAATCAACGAGCTCCAGCCCGGACTCCACAAAAGATTTAAGTATGCTGGCTATACCCCAGATTGGGTGAATGTCTGCGATCCGAAATTGTGGCTAAGGAATCTTTATGATCGATTTGTCTGTGGTGGCGGATTCGTTGAGCACAGGCGTGCGCGATCACTGAGCTTTTCTTCAGATACGGTCACTGTGCGGTGTGACGATGACGATTTATATTGCGACTTTGTGGTGGTCGCAGCTGGAGCTTGGTCGAAATCCTTAGCTCGGACGGTTGGAGATAATATTCCGCTCGAGACTGAGCGCGGATATAACACTACATTTGATCCAGGTGATTTTGATTTGCGCACTCATTTGACTTTTGCGGACCATGGATTCGTTGTATCAAAGGTGGGCGAGAGTATGAGAGTAGGTGGGGCTGTAGAATTAGGTGGATTGAATGCGCCTCCAAACTTCGAGCGGTCTAGAATTTTGTTATCTAAAGCAAAACAATTTTTACCGTCCATAGATACCATTGGATGCCAAGAATGGATGGGGTTTAGGCCGTCCATGCCGGATAGTCTTCCTCTGATAGGTGCGTCCCCGAAACAATCGAAGGTCGTCTATGCTTTTGGCCATGGCCACCTTGGCTTAACTCAGTCGGCCGCAACTGCGGAATTAGTGAGAGCCACTATCCTTGGGAAGCCTTGGCCAATATCGTCAGCTCCGTTTTCGGCTGCAAGGTTTATGCCATAGTCATCTATTTGACGCCCGTAGATTCGCTTTATCAAAAAGGTTTTTGATGTAGACAGCTACAGCTAAATCGAGATGTGCACCGCCTCCATTCTTGAATATAGTGATCTCGGAGTCACTCTGTCGGCCGGGATTTCCAGAACACAGTCCGTAAAAATCATCCACAACATCACATGTCGAAATGATCTGATTCGCCAGTGGTATACCCAGTTCTCCAATATCATCTAATGCGGTTTTATATGAGTCCACAAATATAGTGCCGCGGAGTATGGCCGAGTCGTGTGCTTCGCGCATGTCAGGCCTGAAGGCTCCGATCAAATCAAGATGACAACCTTCTTTGAGCCATTCCCCTTGAATAAAAGGCTCGGTAGCGGTAGTTGCGGAGGATACGATATCGGCGGCTTGCACTGCATGCGCAATATTTTCTATGGCGATCACATCTTTATTAGCAGCAACTTCTGCGGCGGTTTCGAATCGATGATTCCATAGATAGATCGTTTCGAGCCCGGGGAATATTTCTCGATATGCGTCGATCATCGATTGTGCAACTTTACCCGCACCCAGAATAGTAAGCACACGGCTTTCTGGCCTCGCCAGTAGCTTGGCTCCTAGAACGGAGTCACCTGCAGTTTTCCACTTGGTCACAAGATTGCCATCGATGATCGCTTCTGGGGCTCCTGTCTTATCATCGAAGAGGGTAACTATTGATTGCACAGTAGGTAGATCAGGGGAGTAGGTTTTGTTTTCGGGAAAAATTGTCGCTGTCTTGACAGCGATGCCATGATTCTTAATCCAGGCAGCCCTCGTCAAAAGTGAGTTGGTCCCCGATTTGAAAAGGATGTCATCGATCTGTGCTTGAGGTTTCTGATGTGCTGCGGCAATCGCTTCAACGATTCCCGACCAACATAACAATTTGTCGATTTGGGTGTCAGAGATGAATGGAATTTCTTGCATAAATCAGATTGGTCGGACGGGCCACGTATCAGATATTCGATAACCTCGCGGCCACGGGTCAGAAGGATCTAAATAGTGTTGGTAAGTGCCGGTGATCCAGGCGCGTCCAGATATTTCAGGCCTTATCATAGAAATGCCATGATCCGTCAATGTTTCAAGTATTTTTCCTTTAAAACATGACCCGATGATCGATCTAGCGATCACGGATTCCCCCACGCTGAGCTTGTTCTTCGCATGCAAAATGGCCATGTGGGCGGAAAGACCTGTTCCGGTCGGTGACCTATCTAGTTTCCCAGGGTCGATTACGACAGTATTCGTATAGGTCTTTACTCCATCGATTTTCTCGAGATCGGAATGGATTTGGCTAAATGAGAAATGAGTCCAGTCTTTATTAGTGGGGTGTTGGAATTTCAATTGCTCGTTAGCTGCCTTAGTGATTTTACGACCAATTTCGACCAAATCTTTGGCTTCATCAGGACTTATCTGAAACCCAATTTGGTTCCGGTTTACAGTGACGAAACTATCTCCGCCATATGCCGTATCAACGGTGAGCGTGCCCACTGTTTCAACTTCGAGCTTTTGGCCAAGCAAACCAGCGAAGGAAGTAACGTTTTCTACATAGACTCGTTCTACCTTGCCATCGTTGCATTTCGCTCTGACGTTGATTAACCCCCCTGGTGCTTCTAAAACCATTTTGGTTTCAGGCTCTTCCATTGGGATAATGCCAGTTTCGAGCAGAACAGTTGCCACACAAATGGAGTTTGATCCTGACATCGGCGGTGTATGACTTGGTTCCATAATAATCCAGCCCATTTGAGCTTTTGGATTTTTTGGTGGAACCAATAAATTGACGTGCCGAAATAGCCCGCCGCGGGGTTCGTTGAGAACGAAATCTCTCAATTCGCCATTGGAGTGAATGTAAAGCGCCTGTTCCCAGATCGTATCACCCGGCGGGGGAGAAACTCCTCCTACAATAACGTCTCCAACTTCACCCTCTGCGTGACAACCGATAATGTGTACAGATCTAGAGGACTTAATTTGAAGGTCTCCTTAAAACGTAAAGTAGTTATTATCTTCCGGATATGTTGGACTCTTCGGCTTCAAAATACTACAACATTCGCTGGGTAGAAAAACAAAGACAGTTGCGCGAATTATTCTATGCAAACGGCTCAACCGAGTGGCTAGAGTCTCGCTATCGTTGAACCTGTTGTATCTCAGTCTCTGTTGGCAGATGGGGTCACTTCATTTTGTGGCGGCCATAATAAACTCGCAGCGAATTGTTAAAACCACTAGGAGAATATTCATGAGTTATCAATTGAAGCAGACGCATTTAATTGCTGGTGACTGGGTTGGGGGCTCTGGCAGTTTTCAATCTTCTCCGAGCTCGGGCCCAAACCATAGTTTTCCAGCAGGTACCGATGAGTTGGTGGACCAGGCGGTTCAAGCCGCTGAAGAAGCGTTTACTTCATATTGCAAGACTTCGAGGGCAGAGCGTGCTGATTTTCTAAGGGCGATAGCAGAAGAAATCGAAACTGTCGGTGATGCAATCACAGTCATCGCAGGTGAAGAAACTGGTTTGCCCGCAGCACGATTGGAAGGTGAGCGAGGCAGAACCTGCGGCCAATTAAAAATGTTCGCTGAAGTTTTGGATAAGGGCGATTATTTAGATTGTCGCTACGACGATGCCTTGCCGGAGCGAACGCCGTTACCGCGCCCCGATTTGAGACTTATGCAGATGCCTGTGGGGCCAATTGCCGTGTTTGGGGCCTCCAATTTCCCACTCGCCTTTTCGACTGCTGGAGGTGATACAGCATCAGCGTTAGCCGCTGGTTGTCCAGTCGTTGTCAAGGCGCATCAAGCACATCCGGGCACAAGCGATCTTGTCGCACAAGCGATTGCGCGATCGATCGATCGTACCAACATGCCAAACGGTGTATTTTCGATGATCCATGGTGGAAGCAGAGCAGTGGGTGAGGCTCTTGTGAAACATCCATTGATTTCTGCTGTTGGCTTTACGGGCAGCCTTGTCGGTGGCAGAGCACTTTTTGACCTCTGCGCACAGCGTCCAAAACCTATCCCATTTTTCGGTGAGCTTGGGTCAGTGAACCCGATGTTTATGCTACCTGGTGCAGTATTGGAGAGGGGCGAAGAGATTGGTCGGGGATGGGCTGCATCTCTGACGATGGGAGCTGGGCAGTTTTGTACTAATCCAGGGATTATTTTTTTGATAGAGGGTGAAGCAGCAGATAACTTGATTAATGCAGCGAAAGATGCGCTCGCCGATGCAATACCTCAGATGATGCTGACTGATGGGATAGCTGCCGCTTATCAAGAAGGACAAAAACGGATATCGAGCACAACTGGTGTTCGTAGTGTGCTCACGTCGATGTGTGAACAACGACAGGCTACACCCTATCTCTATGAAACAGATGGAGCGACTTGGTTAGCAGACGAGTCACTTGGTCATGAAGTATTTGGTCCGTTGGGACTCATTGTTAAGGTTTCGGATTTTGAGCAAATGCTAGAGGTCGCAAAGCATCTGGACGGACAGCTAACGTGTACATTACATACATCAGATGATGACTCGGATTATGGAAGTGCTCTGATGCCTATACTGACCCGTAAGGCGGGTCGTGTCCTGGCAAACGCGTATCCAACTGGAGTTGAAGTTTGTGATGCGATGGTTCATGGAGGGCCTTATCCAGCGAGCACGAATTTCGGTGCAACATCCGTTGGGAGTATGGCTATCCGGAGGTTTTTACGTCCCGTCTGTTTTCAGGATATCCCAGAAAATTTGCTTCCTGATGACCTTCGTTAATCGGAGGGGGCGATCAAAAATCTCGGAGTTGCAATGGACTCCTGCAGCTCCTAGATTTGTTAATTGGAAAGAGCGGAATATGTTTTCAAAACACATTCCGTAGCACACTTTTATTTTCATCAATAAAAATAATTGGTTATTGGGTATGCAAGCTATTGCAAATCCGTGGACATCGGTTCGATTCCGGTACGCGCCTCCAGTAATGTCAGCATCCTTAGGCTTGTGCGTCCTATTCGTTATCCAAAAACTACTTGGTGCATCACTCGTCCGGGTAAGAGTGTGAAAAAGCCCGTAAGAATTAGAGCGAAACAATACAAGGCGATCATCGCCTTTCTGTGTCGCTTGATGTTCCCAAGCCGCACAAAGTAGATCGCTAAAATTATTGAAACTATTGTCCAGAGACTTAACAGATGTATTGGGCTGTATTCACCCCAGAACCGAATTTTGTGAATGAACAGAGAAGAAACAGATACAAATAACATTAACCCAACCCAGACATAACCAATCAACTTATGAATAGATCCACCTTTTTTCATGAAGAGCTGTGTGCCTCCAAGGAGGGTGGCCATGATTGCAGCAATAGCATGAAGTGGAATAGGCTGAGGTTCAGCTGCCAATAATGACATTTGTTCTAAATCTCCGGAGATTAAGATGCATAAGATTAGAGTGGTTGCGGCGTTATCGGTAGCGTTTTTATTTTCGGCTTCATCTGCTTGCGCCGAGATAGTTAGGGTTAATGTTCACAACATTGAGAAGAGGGGTGAAATCAACTTAGCTGTCTATAACAGCGCAAACCGTTTTAAAAATGGCGATAAGGTCGTAGTGGGCGCCATCAAGGATGTTAGTGCCGGTGACACAACTTTTGAATTCGATTTACCAATGAAAATACGCTATCAAAGTGTTTTTGGACGCCAATTACAATAAGGGGCTGGACCTAAACTTCCTTGGCATACCAAAAGAGCAAGTTGGTTTCAGTAACGATGCTACAGGCAACTTCGGGCCACCATCATTTTCGGATGCCTCTTTCTCAGTCCCTGACAATAAGGATCTTCAGATAAATCTGATAAGTCATTAGAGTGGTGGTTTGTAAACGTATGAGGTTGTCTGCCGCCATTCTCAACGAGTACATAAATTTGTTAGCAGTAACTTAATGGCGTTAAGGTGTGCTGAAGAAAAGTATCATCGCTCGACCCTCGATCTATCGATGCGAGAGAGTTTATGAGTATGAAGATTACCTCCTTTTGCTTTTCCAAGTTCCACCGTATTGGTATGTGTCGTCATAGATTTCTTTAACTCGGGTGAGACATTTGCCGCAAAGGAATATCCAATCTGTCGCTTCAGCATACCTACACCGATATAAGGTATCCTTTGCTTCATTGCACTCGTTGCAACATTTTGTTCTAACTCTCATTTCGACTCCTGGCCATTGATTCGCGTCTAAAGTCGAGGGAAGGCGCGTTAGCATTGGATTTAAGAGTGACTTATACAAAAAAGCGAAAAAGTAGCAATTTTTAGCCCTTGTAAGACACTGTTGCGTTGGACCTTTAGCAAGACGGCAAGAGCTTAATTTTTGTGTTCGTTTTTATCCACGAATATTGCCTGAGAACAGCCTCAGTTTGCGCTTTTTTAGACCGAAAAGTTATTACTTAAAAGTTTTTTATTCTTTTTTGGAATCTTTAACATGAATTATGGTGAGGATAAATATTAGGAGGATTTATGAAAGAAGTATCAGTTTTGATTGTTGCATTACTTATGTCGACCGCATCTTCAGCGCTCACCGCCCTGAGGCCACTGGCCGATAGCGGCGCGTGGACTCCGTATTGTGAGTGCTTAGATACTGAGCAACTTTACTTTGCAAAACATTTTTAGTGAATCGATTCAGAGTACAAGGGACTTCGATGATTAGAGGGTTGGTGCGACTGTTGGCGGTGCTAATGTATACCTCCATCGCAGTCGCGGAAACCACCACTGCATCGCATCCAGAGCCCTTTGGTATTCCCGACTGGTTCAAGAACAGCTTCCTCGATTTGTCAGAGGATAATGCTGAAGCTACAGACGAAGGAAAACACCTGCTGGTCTTATTTACTCAAGATTTTTGCCCTTATTGTAAGGCGCTCATAGAAAAAAATTTGACCCAGAAAAAAATAAGAGAGAGCCTCGACGCAAATTTCGACATAGTGCATCTGAATATGTGGGGCGACCGTGAAGTTTTCGATATTCACGGAGAGTCGACAACTGAAAAGGCAATCGCAAAAGCGCTAAAGGTTCAATTCACGCCCACGCTGATATTCTTTGATGAGAGCGGCCAACCTGCGTTACGGACGAATGGTTATTTATCGTCAACGGAAATGTTGGCATCTTTGGAATATGTTTCTACGAGGGAGTATCAGAAGCGATCTATATTGGAGTTTCTGAGAGATAGCCCTAGAGTCAGCGCAAGGGAATCATTAGGCTCTCAGCCGTTCTTTCAACAGTCATTTGATGGGTATCAAGTCGGGTCACCGATCGCTTTAGTTTTTGAGCAGACCGACTGTATTGACTGTGACACGCTCCATGAGTGCGTTTTTGCAAAGGACTCATTTAGAGAACAAGCTGAATTATTTCATACCGTTCAACTGGACTTATGGAGCACAAAGACGATTGCACTCCCCGATGGACGATCAATTCCGGTCAACCGCTTAGCGCAAGAACTGAAAATTAGTTACACCCCAACGGTTGTGCTCTTCAATCCTGATTTCAGTGAAGTGATAAGGGCTGAGGCTCAGTTGCGTTCCTTCCACGTTGAATCGCTTTTTGAATACGTGTCAGGTGGTGTGTATGTCACCGAGCCACAGTTCCAAAGATTTATCGATACAAGAGCCGATAAATTTAGGGAACAAGGAAAACCGGTATCAATTCTAGGAACCGACGAGAACTGTAAGGCGCTTTAAGGTGCACTAACTGTTCGGCAGGAGCCTTTAAGTTCGCTGTGGTCAAACGACCAGGAGTCCAGGCGCAGACCAGTCGTCATCGATGAAGTTGTCTGACTCTGCGCTGGCCTCAGTCACGGATTCACGCGGCAACTTTTTGAATATCTTCTGCTGCTCGTTCCATGTAATCAGTTGTTGTCACCTGCTGATCCGCACTCACCGTTTGGATGTCTTGGATGCCAATAAAGTTGAGCACTTGTCGAAGATATGGAGTAGCGAAATCAACCGCCGAATCAACTGGAACACCACCAGAAGTCATCGTGAGGATGGCTCGTTTATCTTTGAGTAATCCGACAGGTCCGGTTTCTGAGTAGTTAAAGGTCAAGCCAGCTCTGCAGATTTGATCGACCCACACTTTAAGCGCACTCGGTATGCTGAAGTTATAGATAGGTGACGCAATCACGATGATGTCAGCCCATATGACTTCTTTGATGAGCTCATCAGAAAGAGAAAGTCGCTCTTCTTGTTCCTGAGTCCGTGACGATTGCTCGGTGAGATTCGCTGTGACCCACTCTTGATTAATACTCAGTAATCCAGATGAAAGATCTCGAATCTTGAGTTCGGTGGCCTGAAGTCTCGCGATGACTTGTTTCGCAATAGAAAAACTGGATGCATTTGTGCCTTGAGCACTGCCCGATATTAAAAGAATGTTACTTCCCATCAACCTCTCCTGATCAAATTGTTGTCAGTTGGTGTATGAGGTTCTCGTCAGCGTTTGAAAGCGCTTTACGGTATCGACATTCAGTCCAAGATCGATTGAATCACCTTGGTATAGCGATCACGTGCTGTTACCGGTAGATCACAGCCTCTGAACACATTTCAAGTAGCCTCAGTCAAACAGGTCGTGATGGTTGTAAGCAGGCTAGCGATCCGATAATTCTTTAAGCAGATTTTCTAGCGAGAGCCCAAGATGACACCAACAAAAACTCTAGATGAAGGTCGCGAGGTAACCTGGTCGAAACGTATTAAGACATTGATTAGTGGAAAAAAAAGAGTACTCTCAGTATTGGGTATGTTCCCTATCCTAGAGGACAGAGTGATGAAAAAAATAATACTCTCTGCAGTACTTGGAGCTCTAGCGCTTCCTGCGTATGCAGACACAACCGACCAAAAATGGATGACCATTGTTGAGCTAAAAAAACAGGGTATGCATTGCGTCGATGATCCGAATTGTTTCAACAGATACCATCCAGAGGTTCCAGAAAAAGCCAAAGCGAACGTTGGTGATATGATTGTGTATCACACCCGCGATGCGCTAGACACCGAGTTCCGATTGGATTCGATTCCAGCAGACCTCGCGACGGTCGACCTTGGCCTGGTGCATCCGATGACAGGTCCCGTTCATATTAACGGCGTCGAGCGCGGTGATGCGATTGAAGTCGAAATCGTTGATATCGTCCCGGACCAATATGGGTATACGGTGATCGCTCCTGGGTTCGGTTTCTTGCGTGATATTTTCACTGAGCCGTACATCGTCAACTGGCAGCTGACACGAACAGGAGCAGTCTCCCCGGGAATGCCAGGGATCACCGTGCCCTATGAGGCTTTCCCTGGCTCGATAGGAGTCATGCCTGGCATGCCTGAAATCGAGAAGATCAAAGCGCGGGAAGCAGGTTTGGCTGCAGTCGGCGGTGCGGTACTCGGTCCATCGGGTGCGGGTGCTTTGCCAGCAGACTTGTGTGGTGTCGGAGCCCCGGCTGAGCAGGACTGTTTGCGTACCATCCCACCGCGTGAAAATGGTGGCAATATGGATGTTCAGCAAATGCAGGTTGGTACCCGAATCATGTTCCCGTGCTTCATCGATGGATGCGGTGTCTTTGTCGGCGATGTGCATTACG
This sequence comes from gamma proteobacterium HIMB30, assembly GCA_000227525.2. Lineage (GTDB taxonomy): Bacteria > Pseudomonadota > Gammaproteobacteria > Pseudomonadales > Litorivicinaceae > HIMB30. The sequence goes on along the minus strand of AGIG01000008.1, from coordinate 31,822 downwards.
CTCAGGGTGACGGCGAGGTCAGTGGGACAGCGATCGAAATGGGCTCAATCACAACCTTGCGTGTTCGGAAGATCCACAAGGGTAAAGGCGCATCAATGGATATGCCTGTGACATTGGGTAACGACCAAATCATTGATATGGAGCCGACCCGCTACTATCAGACGGTCGGTATTCCAGTGAAAGGAAAGGGTGAGATCCCACCAACGCACCAGTATCTCACTGGGGCTCCGATTGAAAACCTTGAAAACCTGAACGAGGATCTAACACTTGCAGCGCGACATGCGCTACTGCAGATGATCGACTATCTTGTCGAAGAGCATGGTCTCACGAAAGAGCAAGCGTATGTCCTTAGTTCAGTCGCGGTTGATTTGCGTGTTGGCCAGGTCGTTGATGTGCCCAACTATGTCGTGACGGCTGTGTTGAACTTGGATGTGTTCGATAAGTATCGTCATTACTAGGAGCGAGCAGGGAGGTCTTTAGACCTCCCTGATTGAATGATCATGAATCGCCGGTTGTTTCTGTCTTGTCTTGCACTGAGTCCGCTTGCTTCAGCGCATTCTCCGTGGGGCCAATACACGGTCTATCGACAGAAGCACTTGTTGATCATGAGCTCGAAAGCGGATCCCGATTCATATCCGTATTCTGAGATTCTTGTGAATGCAATCAACCAAGAAGAACCGAGTGCTCGTGCGCGACCGGCTCGTGCACGAGATCTCGAACGTTGTTACAGTTTGTTTTTGACCGACCAAATGCAGTTTATGTTGCTGCCGAGAGAATCAAGCACGCAAATGCGCGAAGCCAGTGGCGTGTTTGAAGGACGTGAACCACTCCCGATGAAGACAATCTACGAGTTTGAAGATCTGGTATTGAGTGTCCGCTCGGATATGGATGCAAACGTCATCCGGATCATTACTTACTCGATTCTGGAGCGACTTGATGATTTACCTAATGCCGCGAATCCTTCGATGATGCTCGCGGCAAAACACGTCCATGTTGAATCCTTGACTGCGATTGCAACATTCCTTTCAGAACAACAAAGCAGCTAACTGAGTTATCCGGCGGAACGTCAACCGACAGCTTTACCGTTGTCATCAGATTGGAGCGGCCATGCTGAACCCATGAGAGATCGCTGGTCATGTCTCTTAAATCAGTTTCGGCAAATGGTGTTCGGAGCGGGTAGGAAGGCTAACCCCGAGGAAGGTGTCAAGAGTCAGTGTTTACCTGGCAATCTGAGCATGTTCCTTGTATTTCAATCACCTGATTTTCTAGCGCTCTAAATTCATGAGAGATCTGCATCGTGATTTGACTCGCAAGTTCACAACTTTCTCTAACATTTTCGCACTGGGTACAGGTCTGGATTACGTGGAATTGATGGCGGTGTTCATCGGAGCACACCATAAATCGATTCGCTGATTCGATCTTGTGGATTAATCCGAGTCCAATCCAGAAGTCAAGGACACGATAGACAGTACTGATATTCAGGTTCTGTTGCGTAATATTGATTTGATCTCTGAGTTTGTATGCAGACATTGGAAGTTTGCTCGCGGCCAGCGTTTCGATTATCAAGCATCGCTGTAGGGTCAGTGACTTGCCCGCATTCTGAACAACTTCAATTAATCGGGCTTTATCGATCGCCATCAGCACCAGGAGCAATTGGAATCGCGTCCTCTCCCAAATCAAGACTTGTGATTGTCGCTGCGACGAGGCTATATCCACTCTCAGCGATCTCAAAACGTTGTGTAACCACCGAGAGCCGTCCTGATACGACGATGGGTTGGTATAAATCTCGAAGTTCGGTTGGAGATCCGGTGGTGTCCACGAGCAGCGTCTGATTCATTGGAGGCGGGGGGACATGAATACATTGTCCGGCTTCAGGTACTAGCAAGAATTGCGAAACCTGGTCACCTTTGACTTCGATTGGAACCATAAATCCGGCAAGTTCGATAGTCGTTCCTTCGAGTGACGGATCAATCACCTTGCCAGCAGCATCTAATTGCGATTGGAAATTCGGATTGAACAGTAGTTCATAACCAAAATCTTTGGGTACAAAATCGTAAGTTCCTTCTGGTATCAGCTGATCCCAAGCATTTTCCCAACGCACAAAATCTTCTTCAGTCGCTTCATATGCGCTTGCCATTTGTACGCCAACGAGTAGACAGCAGATCAGATAGCCAACATGTTTCAATGTAAAAATCCTTGTGCAAGTGAACGTCGATACACCAAGGTCGCTGGGATGAGACTGGCGACAAGTCCTGCCAACATAATGATTATTAATACCGAGAATTCATCGAAGCTAATCCAGGTCAGCTCGATATGAACCCCAGCCCACTGAGTGAGTAGATCGGCGGCTACCCAAGTTGACAGCCGAACAAGCCCGACTGCCATCGCCATTGAGATAATACTGACTAACATCGTCTCAATCAGCACCATCGATGCGAGTTGTAAAGGCGTCGCTCCAACCGCTCTTAGAATAGTTAACTCCCGAGTACGACTATCAAGGCTCGACAATGTCATGGTGACCATCCCGATCAAACTAATGCCGATGATCAGCCAATTGAAAATCCGGAAAACGAAATCAACAGAACCAACCATCGACCATAATTCGGCAAGAGCGACCCCTGGAATGACTGCACTGACCGCCTCTTCGGGATACTCATTGATGAAGCGAGAGGCTTTGAATAAGTTGAGTTTTGAAGTAAGACCTAAATAGGCGGCTGTGATCGTTGCAGGATAGAGCCGCTCTCGGGGTATTTGACTGATATCAATCCTGTCGAGGGAGACGATTTTACTTCCGCTTTTCCATCCCAGATGGATAAGTTCATAACCCTCAAGACTGACAAAGACGGCCCTGTCCGTCGGCGTTCCTGTTGGATTTAAAATACCAGAGATCTGAAAAGCAAAATCATCGTGTGTCCGACCCAGGCTTTCTGAACCGTGCGTCACAAAAATTGACGAGCCGAGTTGGTAGCCGAGTTCTGATGCCACAGCGCTTCCAATCACAACGTCATTCAGTTCCTGAAATGCGCGGCCTTGACTGAAGGAGAGTGATTGATCGCCGTCGAACCGAATTCGATCAAAGTATTCCGGTATTGTCGATATCACCCGAAAACCTTGATGACTGTCCCCAAGCGCAATCGGAATAGCCCATTCAACGAACGGATTGCGTTCGATATCTTTGAGTGTCTCTGTTGTAATGTTGTTGGTCGGTTTACCCAGGTGAAATACGGTGTACAAGACCAATTCGATCCCGCTACCCCGAGGTCCAAGCACCAAATCAACACCGCCAAGACTCTGATTGAATCCTTTTTTTGTTGCCTGTTGTATGCGGTCAACAGTTAGCAGCAATGCCATCGATGTGGTTAAGGCAATAATCACAAGAATGGTTGGAACAACCCGCGAACGAATAGCTGCCGCAACGATCCGAATCATTGCGGATTATCCAGTCTGATCACTCGGTCAAACAATGGAATGATCGAGGGATTGTGACTGACCACTACGACCGCCTGGGTTTGCGGATTGATCGAGTCTTTCAGTTGGTTCATAAAAAGTGTTGTTGCCTCTGGGTCGAGGGCCGATGTCGGTTCGTCAGCGATAACGAGTTCAGGCTGTCCAATCAGCGCCCGAATGGCTGCAATCCGCTGCTGTTGGCCGATACTGAGTTCAGTTGGTTTCCGGTCGAGTAAATCTGTTGTTAAACCCAGTTGGGTTGCGAGTCGTTTAATCACTTCACGCGGTCGATCGACCCGCGCGCGGCGTTGAGTTGAGAATTGAAGACCAATACGGGCATTTTCGAATCCACTGAGATAGGGAATCAGATTGAAGGATTGAAAGATCACACCGATATGGTCTGCTCGAATAGTGTCGAGAGATCGAGGGCTCAGTTGGTTGTATTGAAATTTTTTGAGCGAAATGGAGCCCGTTTGTAAGGGAAGCACACCAGCGATAAGGTTCAAGAGACTGGATTTACCACTCCCAGACGGTCCAATTAAGAGGACTTTTTCGCCCGCATCGATTTTAAGATCTGGAAAACGCAGATGTTTTCCAGATCGATAGGCGTATGTCAGTGCTGATGTTTCAAGAATCAAAATGAAATAACTGCTTTCCTTGCCATTAGAGTCTCAGATATTGGTTGAGCCCCTAGGATGCCTTCAACCTCAATTTTTTCAACATCATCAAAGTGGTTAAATGCTGGTGAGAAATCCATCGTGTTGAGGGCCGATGGATTTTGGCATGTCAGGGCCGCCTCGATTATGACGTCCTGATGGTCGGCATGCGCCTCATCACTGCCTGTCGAACCAACAGCCCTCAACTCCTGACGAATGTCTGATTGAGAGCAATCTGCAGCGTCCGGAATTGCAACGAGAGTTGTGATGCTTTTGATTTCTTCTAGCTGCTCTGCCAGTTCGTCGTGCTTGTTTTCGTCGTGCTTGTGTTCGTCGTGCTTGTGTTCGTCGTGCTTGTGTTCGTCGTGCTTGGCTAATTGAACGACGGGAAATTCATACGAAATTTGTAGCGACGAATCACTCAAAACGAGCTTAACATGATTGACACCGTGGACATGGGCTCCGGCATGCCGATTTTCAGCGATCGCGTGTGGCGCCAAAAACGTTGCGCATAGAATGATCACCCTAACCATAATGACTCCTAAATGTCTCGTTAGAAAATGCAATAATATTGCATTATTGGCCTTCGACGGAAGCGATTTTTCTAAAGCAAACCCCTCACTCATCTTGCGGCTGGCGGGGTATGACTGACTGATCCTCGTGAGGCGCGCTTCAATTTGGTCAGACGAACATCGTTAGCATTTGCTGAATCGTTTGAGACCTGGGATTTTGAAGGCCTGCTTACGGAGTGAATTGCGATGTGAGTCTCACCAAAGCTGCGGGTTAGCAAAAGGCTTCACACATTGATAGTTGGTGGGGATAGATCCACGACTGCTGAACATGATCGCTTGCCAGCCCTCTGGAAATTGAAGTGGGTATGGAGGTCCCACGATATCTGAGGCGACGACATGAAAGCCAAATCGTCCATAGAGCGCTGGATCACCATAGGTGATCAGAATGTCGCAACCCCTATCGCGCGCATCTTAGGTAATTGATTCGATCAACTGACGAGCGAGCCCCCGTTTCTGATAGTCAGGATCAACTGCCACTGGTGCCATCAAAAGCGCGTGTATGCCTTGGTCGTTATAGAGAGGACTCGTAAATGCTGCGGCGCAAAGGTGTTCCTGGTTATCAACAATGCCATGCCTTTGGATCTCTCTGTTTGAGGCCAGTTCAAATGCGAGGTGACCAATTAAATTACCTTCCTCATCTGATTCGCTGGCCGTAAATGCCCTGTGGAACAAAGCTTTGAACATCTCGATCCGACAGTTCGGATTTGTGACGAAATGCACGGCAATTATGCCTTCTGATCGAGTAGTTGTTTGGCCATCAAATCGATTACGAATTGACGAGCCACGCGACCTCCACGACCACCGCGGCCAATGGCAAAGCGATTGGCTTCTACTGCCATGGCTTCTGAAAATTCAGGGAGTTTCAAGTCCTGGCCCAGCTCGTCGTACCAGTGTTTGACGATTGCAATGTAGATGTCTTGGGGATAGGGATAGAAGGAGAGCCATAACCCGAAGCGATCAGACAACGAGACGCGTTCCTCGATCGCATCCCCTTGATGGATTTCGCCATTGACGACAGTTGCGTGCTGGTTGTCGCTCATTGGTTCCGAAACCAAGTGGCGACGGTTACTTGTGCAGACGACAAGAATATTACTTCCAAATTCTTCGAGTGTCCCATCAAGCACTGTTTTCAATCCTGAGTACTCGCGTTCACCATCCTCAAAAGTGAGGTCGTCGCAATAAATTAAGAATTGAAAAGGCTCTGAACGCACTTGATCGACGATCGCTGGTAAATCTCCAAGGTGCGCTTTTTCGACTTCAATAATTCTTAACCCCCTTGCGTGGTATTTGGTCAGCGCTGCACGCACCATCGATGATTTTCCGGTTCCACGCGCACCCCAGAGTAGGGTCGCATTGGCAGGCAACCCTTGCAGAAATAACTCAAGATTGGCCTGAAATTTGGACGCTTGCTGGTCGACCCCGATCAGTCCGTCAAAGCTTTGATCTAACCGAGGAGTTAAGGCGCGTAAGTGACCCATATTTGCGCGATCATGAACCCAGCGAGCCCCCAATGTCTGGTGCCAATCGATTGGTGGAGTCGATTCGGGAAGTGTGTCCAAGAGACGGGTAGCTAAAGTCAGGAGAGTTTGTCGAAGCGCTGTCATCGTTGATACTTCAATGATCCTTGTTTTTGATTAAAACGGAGCCACTGTCTCTGAAAACCGCGGAGACAACGATGATCGACCTGTATTACTGGCCAACACCGAATGGCAATAAAATTACGATGATGCTCGAAGAGTGCGAGCTTGATTACACCATCTATCCCATCAATATTACTGCAGGTGATCAATTTCAGCCTGATTTTCTTAAATTATCACCCAATAACAGAATGCCAGCGATTGTCGACCATGACCCAATCGACAACGGGCAACCGCTCGATCTGTTTGAGTCTGGCGCCATTCTCTTATACCTCGCTGAGAAGACAGGTAAATTTTATCCCACCGATCTACGCTCCCGTTATGTGGTGATGAAGTGGCTCATGTGGCAAATGGGTGGACTTGGTCCGATGGCTGGTCAGAATCATCATTTTGGTCGATTTGCACCTGACAAAATTCCATATGCGATCGAGCGCTATCGGTCTGAAACAAGCCGTTTGTATGGGGTATTAAACGGTGTATTGGAAGGGCGCGATTTCATAGCGGATAGGTATTCAATTGCGGATATGGCCTGCTACCCATGGATTGCCCGCTATGAATGGCAAGAGATGAATCTTGATGATTACCCGAACGTTAAGCGTTGGTTTGACCAAATCTCCACCCGTCCGGCGACACAAACTGCGTACCAAAAGGGAGAAGCTATTCGTAACGGTTGATCCAGCTCAATTTCCATTCAAACGGGGATTGATCATTTGAAATATATCCGTACATTACGCCATCGGATGATAAGCAAAGGAATGACAATGCGTTCATGGATTTTTGTAGTGGCGATAAGTGCCTTTTCCTTTTCGATAGGCTCTGCTGCCGAGGAACAGACAGCGCTGGAGCGCGGTGACTATGGTCCGCTCGATAAAGCACCTCAAACGGCCTTGTACGATTACCCGATCAAGGTGAGTGAGCGCGTGTATAGCGCGATCGGCGCGACACAGCCCCCAACTTATGAAAATGCGGGACACAATAACAACCTGTCATTTGTGATTGGTTCCGAGGCGGTTTTAGTCATTAACGGGGGTTCCAATAATGCGCTCGCAAAAGCGTTGCATGGTGAAATCAAAAAAGTCACTGATCTACCAGTCAAGTATGTCATCAGTGAAAACGGGCAGGGGCATGCAACCTATGGCAATCACTATTGGAAAAAACAGGGTGCAACTTTGATTGGCCACGTGGATGCACAACACGAACTCGATGAAAAAGGGTTTGGTGGATTGGCTCGGATGCGTGATTACGCGAAAGAGTTCGCCGAGGATACCGAGTTGGTGAATTTTGACATCACATTTGATGACCGATATGAGGTCGACCTCGGCGATCTGTTGGTGATTGCCAAGGAATACGGATCAGCACATTCTCCCGGCGATGTGACCGTCTTAGTCCCCGCAGAGAAAGTCGTATTAGCCGGCGATATGGCGTTTCATGTGCGTATGCCGCCAATCTTTGATAATACCGATACCGCACTGTGGATTGAGAGTTTTGATCTGTTTGCTGATGAAGTCTCCGATTGGACGATTGTTCCAGGGCATGGTGGACCGACGGACATTGCGACGATCACTGAAGGTACTCGTGATTATCTCGTCTTCTTGCGTGGTGAGGTTGAGGAAATTTTGGACGAAGGTGGCTCACTGGAGGATGCTTACAAAATCGACCAGAGCCAATACAAGCACTGGCACACCTACGATGAACTCGCAGCGCGCAATGCCGGTCGCGTGTTTGAGCGGATGGAGTTTGAGTAACCGCTAGGGAGTCAGGAAATGGGTGATCAGTGTTTTGAGCGTCGTATCACCCGGCTCTCCAAAATGCTTCTGGGCACGTCCGCCCAGAACTAGCAGCATGTCTTCGAGTTCGTTACCGCTCTGGCGGACAAAATCAAAGGATTGAATGTCATCGCCGAGATAACGCTCAGGTCCAAGAATCACGCACAACTTTGATTCGACTTTGGACAGCGTTTTACGAATGCGGTAGCCATTGACGAAAACACCTTCATTACGATGTCCATGGATTTCGGTTTGTGTGGCTGGTGTAATTGCTGAAAAGCTGATGGGGCGACCAAGCTCTAATTGCATCACGCCAAGCGAAAAATCATCGATGCCCAACGTTAAATTTGCTTCGCCGGCTAAAAAGATAATCCAGCTTTTCACTGATGATTTGACGACCGTGGTGTCCCAAGAGGTGAGTACTGAGGCACCTTTATAAGAGAATTCGAGCTTCTCACTGATCGCATCTGTGACGGCATCGAATTGTTTTCCAAGAAATTTCTTTCGATCGTCCGGGCCGAGTTCCTTTGCATGTGCTTCGATTTGAGCGCGCAACAGACGCTCTCCATGTTTGTGAAGAATGGGAACGAGGAGTGAATTAGACGGATGCATCGCTATAATCTTGGCTGTAAACCTAAAAGGATACCAGTTTGGACCAACTCCCCGATAGCCTACCGACCAATTTGATTTCGGTTTTAGCCTCGCCTTCACATCCCGGGAATATCGGAGCGGTTGCACGCTCTTTGAAAACCATGGGCTTATCATCGTGTCGGCTAGTCAGCCCGGATGATTATCCCTCACCCATCGCTTCAGCGCGAGCATCCGGCGCGTTGGATGTTTTGAACAATGCCTCACTTTACGAGACATTTGATGATGCGATCGCGGATTGTCGATTAGTTGTCGGAACGTCAGCTCGTTTGCGTTCGCTTGCGTATCCGCATGTGACTCCTCGACAAATCGCACCGTTGCTGATTGAAGAAGCCGAGAAAGGTCGGGTAGCGATTTGTTATGGGAGAGAAGAGTGTGGGCTCCTGAATGAGCAGCTCGCACGTTGCCACTATCACATTGAGATTCCTGCAAACCCGAACTACTCAAGTCTCAATCTTGGCTCAGCCGTTCAGGTGATGTCGTATGAACTTCGGCTGGCATTTTTGGATCGCCAGAGCCGCTCCGGGATCGAGTCTAAGGAATCTTGGCCACCCACATACGATCTCGAGCGGTTTGGTTGTGAGTCTTGGGATGAAGAACCAGCAACAGCGCGTGAAGTGGATGGTTTAGTCGAGCATTTTGAGCGAGCGACGCGCCACAGTGGGTTCCTTGATCCTAGAAATCCGATGCTGGGGATGGCCAGACTCAGACGGTTATTTAATCGTGCACGCGTGGATCGTGTTGAAATTAATATCCTGCGCGGCATCTTAAATAGTGTTGAAAAGCTGGATCCTCCCACCAATCAAAGGACTATCCAAGAGAATTATGGGTTAAAGGACGGAGACCAAGACCATGTTTAGCGGAATGAGGGAGGATGTTCGCGCGGTTTTTGATCGTGATCCTGCGGCTCGTCATTGGCTTGAAGTTGTCACTACAAGCCCGGGTCTTCATGCGATTTGGGTGCATCGGTTGTCCCATTGGTTGTGGAGCCACGGTCTGAAATGGTTGGCTCGATTGATTGCGCAGACAGCCCGTTTTCTCACGGGGATCGAAATCCATCCCGGTGCTCGGATCGGACGGCGTTTTTTTATTGATCATGGGATGGGTGTGGTGATTGGTGAAACCGCCGAAATTGGTGATGACTGCACGCTGTATCATGGCGTCACGTTGGGTGGAACGACCTGGAATCCCGGGAAACGCCACCCAACACTGAAGGACCGGGTCGTGGTTGGTGCTGGCGCGAAAGTCTTGGGTCCGATCGAAATTGGCGAAGGTGCAAGAATCGGATCCAATGCGGTGGTGACACGGGCTGTTCCGGCTGAAGCGACAGCAATGGGTATACCGGCGCGCTTTGTGACCAAGGGCCAAGCTGATCCAGAATTTGAGGTTGAGAAACGGCGCCGAGACATGCATGAGAAGGCAGGCTTTGATCTGTATGCCTTGGGAGAAGATGTCCCTGACCCACTGGTGCGATCGATCCATGCAATCCTTGATCAACTGCATCATGTCGATCAGAAAATGCATACCATGGGTGAACATTTAGGCCAAGTAAACCCCAAATATTCTGATGAGGATTTGCCAACCCTCGATGAAAAGGAACTAATGGGTGAGTTGGGCGTACCAGAGAACACGCCAGGTAAAACAGAATGATCACAACCTACTTTGATAATGCGTCCACGACACCCGTTGATCGACGGGTGATCGAGAAGATGCGGGCGTGTCTGGGTGCTGACGGTACCTATGGTAACCCGGCATCGACCACTCATGGCTTCGGTTGGATGGCCTCTGAAGAGGTTGAGTGGTCTCGTGCGATGGTCGCCGAGACGATTGGCGCCGATGCTCGTGAAATTGTGTGGACCAGCGGGGCGACAGAATCTGATAATTTAGCGATTCGAGGCGTTCTTGAGGGGATGGCCAACAGTTCTGGTCGCCACAAGATCATCACCATGGAAACAGAGCATAAGGCTGTGCTCGATACCTGTGCTCATCTGAGTGGCGCAGAAGTCGTTTACCTGAAACCTGAATCGGATGGATTGTTAAGCCTTGATTCGTTAGCGAAGGTTCTTGATGACACTGTGCTCTTGGTATCGGTGATGCTGGTGAATAATGAAACCGGTGTCATCCAGCCGCTGAAAGAGATTGCTGGGATGGCACATGATGCGGGTGCATTGATGCATTCCGATCTGGCTCAGTCGGTTGGGAAACTCCCGTGGACCGTGGATTCACTTGCAATCGATTTGGGGTCGCTGTCAGCACACAAGGTGCATGGCCCGAAGGGAATCGGAGCCTTGTATGTGCGGCGCGGATCTTGCCGCGTTGCCGAGCAACAGCACGGAGGACATCACGAACGAGGGATGCGTTCAGGGACTCTACCGACACATCAAATCGTCGGCATGGGTGAAGCCTATCGAATTGCACAGCTTGAGAGTCACGCTGAAATTGAGCGGCTGAACCAGTATCGCGATCAGATTGAAGCGGCGATTGAACAGGTGGGTGGCATTCGATGTAACGGGCAACGTGGTGTGCCACATATATTGAATATCACAATCGAAGGGGTGGATGCCGAGCGATTGATGGCCGCGATGCCGCAGATTGCAGTGTCTACTGGTAGTGCGTGTAATTCAGCGACTATTGAGCCTTCACATGTCCTTCAGTCCATGGGACTAACGCGACAACAAGGGCTATCCTCATTACGAATTAGTTTGGGACGGATGACGACTGCTGATGAAGTGTCTATTCTTACGTCTGTGTTAACCGATGCAGTTTCTCAATTAAGGAGTACCGCATGAATCTCGTTGTGACGCCTGAGGCGGTCAATCATTTGAAAAGTGCGCTTGCGCGTGAAGCCGGATCGACAGCGATTCGCTTGGGTGTCAAAACGTCAGGTTGTTCTGGATATGCTTACGTTATTGATTACGCCAAGTCGCCAACAGATGCGGATCGACTGATCGATGTGGATGGATTAATCATTGTTGTCGATCCGATTTCTGAACCGCTCTTGGCAGGGACAACCGTCGATCTCAAAGTTGAAGGTGTCAACCGAACGCTTCGTTTTGATAATCCCAATGTGGTGAGTGAGTGTGGATGCGGTGAGAGCTTTGCGGTTGGGGCCTCAGTTCCCCTATAATCCGCGGCCGGAATAATCCGAACCAAGTTTTTAAGGAGAAGCCGTCGTGGCAATCGAACGTACTCTATCTATCATTAAGCCTGATGCTGTCGGGAAAAACGTCATTGGTCAAATCGAAAGCCGTTTTGAATCAGCTGGCCTGACAATTGTTGCGATGAAAATGCTGCAACTCGATGATGAACTCGCAGGTGGTTTTTACGCTGAACATAAAGAGCGTCCGTTCTATCAAGATTTGGTTGGTTTTATGACCTCAGGCCCAGTGGTGGTGCAGGTGCTTGAGGGTGAAAACGCGATTGCCAAGAATCGTGAGTTGATGGGTGCGACTAATCCCAAGGAAGCGGACGCTGGTACGATCCGTGCGGACTTCGCTGCGAGTATCGATGCAAATGCGGTTCATGGCTCGGATAGCCCAGAGAGTGCGGAGCGTGAAGTCGCTTATTTCTTCCAAGCATCTGAAATCTGCTCACGCTAGATGACAGAATCATCGATTGAGAGGGTGAATCTATTGGGATTGACCCTTCCAAAAATGGAAGCGTTCTTCCTCTCGATCGGTGAGAAGAAATTCCGTGGTGCCCAAATGGTGAAATGGATTCATCAACAGGGGGTCACGGATTTCGATCAAATGACCAATCTCTCGAAATCATTGAGAGATCAACTCAAAGACATCGCTGAGGTGAGACCGCCCCGGGTCACTTTCCAGGGTGATTCTGAGGATGGGACCCGAAAGTGGCTCATGGAAGTCGATGGCGGATCGAAAGTCGAGACTGTTTACATCCCAGAGGGCGATCGCGGAACCCTGTGTGTGTCGTCACAGGTCGGCTGTTCGCTTGATTGCAGCTTTTGTTCGACCGGTAAGCAGGGATTCAATAAGAATCTGACCGCCGCTGAGATTATCGGTCAGGTATTCCTTGCGGCGAAGTCGTTTGGTCTGCCTGTCAAAGATTCTCAAAAACGATCAGTCACGAATGTGGTGATGATGGGGATGGGTGAGCCTTTACTGAACTTTGAACCCGTAGTCGATGCCATGAGCTTGATGCTGGAAGATCAGGCCTATGGTCTCTCCAAACGACGAGTGACTTTGTCGACTTCCGGAGTAGTCCCACATTTGAATGAACTGGCTCGTGTATCCGACGTCGCTCTCGCTGTCTCTTTGCATGCACCGAATGATGAGTTGCGTAATGAATTAGTGCCCATCAATCGGAAATATCCGATCGCTGTGCTGTTTGACAGCATTCGGAATTACTTGGATGGCCTGAGTGATAACCGGTCTGTGACATTTGAATACACCATGCTCAAAGGCGTGAACGATTCTGATGAATTGGCTCGGGAATTATCAACACTTGCGAAAACGATTCGCTGCAAGATTAATCTCATCCCGTTCAATCCATTTCCGGGAACGCGCTATGAAGTCAGCTCGCGCAATCGAATCTATGCATTTCAACGGATCCTCCTAAACGACGGCCACGTTGTGACTGTTCGTAAAACTCGCGGTGATGACATTGATGCAGCATGCGGCCAGTTGGCGGGGCAGGTTGCCGATAAAACCAAACGTTCGGCGCGTTATATTCAGATCAAAGATGTCTCGGAGCAGGTGGCTCACTGATGTCGCGGATGGTGATGCTCTTCACCATCCTGATTCAAAGCTTACTAACTGGTTGTCAGATTTTTCCTACAAGCCAAGCGGATACATTGAATCGAGTCGATCCGCTTCTGAATTTGGCAGATGCGTACATCGCGCGTGGTGATCTGACGGAGGCCTTACCGCTTGTGATTCAAGCGGAGGCAATCGCACCCTCCTCAGAGCCAGTGCAATTAAAGCGGGCAGAGATCCTGGCGCGACAGGGAGATATTGAGCATGCGTTCAAAGTGTATGAGCGACTCAATTCGGAATCACCCGCTGTGAGCCTGGCCTACGCCCAATTTCTTCGGCAAATTGATCGCACTGAGCGTGCAATCGCAGTGATTGGTCCTGCCTGTGATGCAATCGATTTTATCCATCGCTATGACGCACTTCAATTTCGAGTCGAGTTATTGATCGAAGCCAGACAGTTCGATGGCGCCGCGCGCGACCTTACAAAGCTCACGCGGATGAAAACAGAGAGTCCTGAAATCCAATTATTGCAGGTTGAAGTCGAGCTGAAGCGTGGTTTGACTGAGCGCGCGTTGCAAATCTATCGAACACTTCCAGTGATCGTTAAAACAAGCGAAAAAGCAGAGCATCTTAAATTGAAGTTTCGGCGTATTCGGAATCAATTGAAGTTAATTGGACAAGATTTTGGTCCATACGACTTCTGATGTATTATCCGAGCGTACTTGAATCAGAAAAGCGCCATGTCGACAGAAAACACCGAAATCACTGCACTTTCCTCCATCGGACTACCGGGATCTCTTTTGAGGCAAGCCCGGGAGGAGAAAGGGTTGACGATCGATGAAATGTCAGCGATCTCAAATCTCACGAAACAGGTGATTCGCGGGATCGAGTCAGATGACTACGCAGATCTGGCGGGGCTGAGTTTCGTCCGCGGCTATCTCAAGCTTTATGCGAAAAAGCTGGGTGTCAACGAGGCTGCAGTTCTTGAGCCATTCGATCTCTGGAAGGCCGAACAGTCGGGTGATGCGAAGCACAAGGCAACGAAGTCCGGAATGGGCGACCAACAGCCTGCAACGGGACCTGGCAAACCGACGATGATTTTTGCTGCGGCAGTTGTTGTTGTGCTGATAGCGGCCGGTGCGACACTTTCCTATCTGGAATCGGAACAAGCTGAGTCTGAAGGCATTGCCACCCAACCCTCATTGGAATCATCCGATCGACCTCGAGAAGACACAGCACAACTGACCGAACAACCAGTCGTTGACCAAGCGCCGGACGAGCTCGTGGCCACCATTGGTGATGAGAGCTCCGAGACTAATCCGAATACGCCGGATGCAGACACAGGCGTCAACGTCATTGCCAATACCGGATCGGACAACGCGGTGAATGAAGAGCGTACTGCGAATGTAGCCGCGGATGACGATGCGGTTGTGGCTGAACCTGCTCAAGCGGACACACAAATACAGGCATTAGCCGCTGTTCCATCCGAGACGTCAGTTGAACCCGAGACACCAGCTGAACCTGAGACACCAGCTGAACCTGAGACACCAGCTGAACCTGAGACACCAGCTGAACCTGAGAAGTTGGCTGAACCTGAGAAGCCGGTTGAACCGCCTCAAGTCGTCAAGAAAGTTGAGCCAGTTGTTAAACGAGCGGCTGCTGAGCCAGAGCCTGAAAAGCCTGCGAATCAGGTTGTGGAAGAGAGTGAGCAGACTCCTGTTGTCTCGACTGGGAATCTTGGGCAGGGCGGTCGCGTGATCGCTGAGGCAAGCGGCCTTGCCCCTGCGCCGGCAGAACCAATCCAGACAACTCAAGTCAGCCCAGGCCAAGATGAGGGCTTGCGGGTACTGTCTGAGACCGTGACCGGACCGTCGGCTGATCAGTTGGCAATGGGCGTTGCAGGAAAGCTACAAATCGAATTCAGTGGCGAGTCTTGGGTAGAGGTTCGTGATGCACGTGGCCGGCTGATTCTGGCTGATCTGATGACACCTGAGAACGGTGTCGATCTTGATACCTATGGACCCGTCGAAGTGCTGGTCGGTGCGGTCAGTGCGAGTACAGTCATCTTTAATGGTGAGACACAAGATCTTCGACAAAAATCCTATCAAGACGTTGCTCGGATTACCTTGGGAGCTGACTCGAATTGATCGAATCGCCGATTAAGCGCCGTCACTCTCGTCAGATACGCGTCGGCTCAGTACCGATCGGTGGTGATGCGCCAATTGCTGTGCAGTCGATGACGAATACCGAGACATGTGATGTTCAGGCGACGGTCCGGCAAATCGAGGCGATTGTGGACGCAGGTGCGGATCTCGTTCGCGTTTCTGTTCCTACAATGGATGCTGCCGATGCTTTTGGGCAAATCCGGTCGAAGGTGTCAGTGCCACTGGTGGCTGATATTCATTTCGATCACAAGATTGCATTGAAAGTGATTGAACTCGGTGTCGATTGTTTACGGATTAATCCAGGTAATATTGGCCGCGAAGATCGGGTGAGAGCCGTTGTTTCATCGTGCCGTGACCATGGTGTTCCAATTCGCATTGGCGTCAACGCGGGATCATTGGAGAAAGATCTACAGAAAAAGTATGGCGAGCCAACACCAGATGCGTTGGTTGAGTCCGCAATGCGACATATCGAAATCCTAGATCGTCTGGATTTTCAAGAATTCAAAGTGAGCTTAAAGGCCAGTGAAATCTTTATGACTGTTGCTGCCTATCGAAAAATCGCAGATCAAATCGATCAACCACTCCACCTAGGGATTACCGAAGCCGGAGGTCTGCGGAGTGGGACTGTAAAGTCAGCTGCAGGCCTTGGCATGTTGTTGATGGATGGAATTGGCGACACCTTACGAATCTCGCTCGCGGCAGATCCAGTCGAGGAGGTTAAAGTCGGATTTGATCTCTTACGCTCACTTCGACTGAGATCACGAGGTATTAATTTTATTGCGTGTCCAAGCTGTTCGCGTCAAACCTTTGATGTCATTGGGACAATGAATCAGTTGGAAGCACGACTTGAAGATGTGAAAACACCGCTGAATGTTGCGGTCATTGGTTGTGTGGTGAATGGACCCGGGGAAGCCAAAGAGGCTGATCTGGGATTTACCGGAGGCAACCCGGAGAGTTTGGCTTTATTTATCGATGGAAAACCAGCGGCACGTCTACCAGGGTCAGACTTTCTCGACGAACTTGAGTTGAAAATCAGAAAGCAGGCTGACATTAAGGAGCATGCGCGAGCTGAATTGATCGCGCATTCAACGGATACACATTAATGGCAATTCAATCAGTACGGGGAATGCCAGATATTCTCCCCGAGCAGGCTGGCGCATGGCGCTATCTCGAGCAGCAAGCCCAATACGTGTTCAGTGCATATGGTTTGACGCAAATTCGCACCCCAATTGTTGAAAACACTGCATTATTTGCGCGATCAATCGGTGATGTGACAGACATCGTCGAAAAAGAGATGTACACCTTTGAGGATCGTTCAGGCGATAGCGTAACTTTGCGGCCTGAATTGACCGCGGGAGTTGTTCGGGCTGCGATGGAACACGGACTGCTTCATAATCAAACACAGCGATTATGGTATCAGGGACCGGCATTCCGATATGAGCGACCGCAGAAAGGGCGCTATCGACAGTTTCATCAAATCGGTGTTGAGTGCTTTGGTATCGCTGATGCATTGATGGATGCAGAGCTGATTGAAATGACTGATCAGTTGTGGAAACGGTGTCATGTTCGTGATGCGGTCACGCTTGAACTGAACTCAATTGGATCACCCGAGGCGCGTGCTCACTACCGAGCTGCACTCGTTGATTTTTTATCGGCCCGAAAAGAGCACTTGGACGCAGACAGTCAATCACGGCTTGAACGGAGCCCGTTGCGTATCTTGGACTCGAAGGACGAATCAACGCAGGCTCTTCTCAATGATGCGCCCTCATTGATGGACTATCTGACTGACGAGGACACCGAACATTTTCGGCGTCTAACCCGCGCACTTGAGGAAAGCGGGATCGAGTTTGAGATCAATCCGCGGTTGGTGCGTGGTCTCGATTATTACGGGCGGACTGTATTCGAGTGGACCACTCAAGCATTGGGTGCACAGGGAACCATTTGTGGTGGTGGCCGTTATGACGGGTTGGTGGAACATCTCGGTGGTCGCGCTACCCCCGGCGTTGGTTTCGCTCTTGGTATGGAGCGGGTGGTTCTACTGATGGAATCACTGGATGTGATTCCGGATGCCTATCAAACCCAAGCCGATGTATATTTAATGCCGCAACAAATCGAGTGTGAGTCCGCAATTCGGAAACTCGCCCGGATGTTGAGAGCTCATTTTCCTTCGCTTCGCGTAATGGCCCACATCGGTGGTGGAAGTTTGAAGAGTCAGTTGAAAAAAGCAGACAAGTCCGGTGCTGACATCGCCTTGATCATCGGTCAGACGGAACTTGAAAACGAATCGGTTGTCTATAAACCACTCCGAGGGGGTGAGCAAGAAACGCTGACGGAAGCCGAACTACTCAACCGAATTTCAAAATTAAAGGATGCATGATGGATTATTTAAAGACCGACGAAGAACAGGGTGAAGCCCTTAAACGCTGGCTTGCGCAGAATGGTCTAGGATTAGTCGTTGCCATTGGAGTTGGTGTTGGGTCTGTCTTGGGTTATCAGCAATGGCAGCAGCACCAAATCAATCAGCAATCGGATGCGGCTGGTCGTTACCAGGAGTTGATTGAGCTCTCCGCGATCAATTTCGCTGATCCAGAAACAGCATCTGATTATGAGCGGTTACTCACTGTCGCAGATGGCCTTCGCCAGTCACATGCGGGAAGTAACTATGCGGCACTCGGTGCAGGGATTGTTGCCGCTCAGGCCGTTGAACGAGGTGATTTTGATTTAGCGGTAAGTCAGTTGACCTATGCAGAAACGGAACTTGAACTGCCAGAGTTGAAAATCATGACCTCGCTCCGTTTGGCACGTTTGGAGCTTGAGCTTGGCGAGGGTGATTCCGCATTGAGCCGGGTGCAATCGCTATCGACCGAATTCTTTCAAGGGTCCCGGAGCGAACTTGAGGGTGATATTTTGGTCGCTCTTGATCAACCTCTTAAAGCTCGTGAAGCCTATTTAAAGGCGCAAGCCTCGTTGACTGAGGCAGGTTTGAACACGGCAGTCGTCGATTTGAAACTGTCAGCACTGCCCGAGGGTTCCTAATGCGTCGTCTGTTGATAGTTGTGGCGATGGTGCTTCTGGCGGGGTGTTCAAGTGCGCCAGAAAAACCAGATCCCACGCCTCTTGAGCGGATTACTGAGACAGTTGAGCTCGATGTGGTTGAATCCACCTCACTCGGTGGTGGCGATCAGACGGGATTGAGTCCAGCGAGTGATGGCGAGGTCATCGCCGCGGCATCGGCCGGTGGTGATGTGTATCTGTTCGATATGAACCTGGAAGAACAGTGGAGCGTCGAAATCGAACAAACGATCGTAGGTGGTGTCGCTGTGAATCAGGATGCTGTCTACGTCGTGACATCGGATGCCAACTTGGTTGCGTTATCGCGCGCCAACGGTGAATTGCTTTTTGAAGTCGCTTTGCCGAGTAATTCGACGGTACCGCCGGTGACGACAGACTCTCAGATATTCATCAAAACCCAGATCGGTCAGTTGCTGGCTCTGAATGCAGCTACTGGTGAGACTATTTGGTTTGAAGAAGTTCGAGAGACGGGTGTCGGTATTCGAGGTGGAGCACCGATGACGCTTGAGAGCGATGTCCTCTATGTGTTGTGGGAATCTGGTCGGATTGTGGCCTATCAGGCAGAGAGCGGTCGTATCCTTTGGGAGCGACAAGTTGCTGTATCGCGTGGTCGTAGTCCTCTGGAGCGGATTGTTGACTCCAAAGGTGCTCCATCAGTACGCAATAACCTGGTGGCGACGGCGACCCGAAACGCACAAGTCAGTCTGTTGGATGCGCGGAATGGTCAACTGATGTGGAGTTTGGATGCCGATGCGTATCCTGGCGCATTACTCGCCTTTAATGCGGTCACCATCGTCGAGACCGATGGGACGATTTCAGCTTACAGCGCGCAATCAGGTGAATCACTGTGGACCAATGAGGCCCTAAAGTATCGCGAGTTGAGCCCGCCGGTTGTGGTTGCTGATTCAATCGGTGTGATTGATCTTGAAGGCGAATTGCATCTCCTTGATCCGGCAAATGGTTCAATCGTTGGTCGTCTCGATGTGGGCGGCGATAAGGGTAAAGTGGCGCCGGTGGTCATTGAGGACGGTATTTTGGTCCAGCTAATGGATGGACGCTTGAGCCGGGTGGAAGTAATTCGTTGAAAACCCCGGTGATTGCCCTCGTTGGTCGACCCAATGTTGGTAAGTCAACGCTATTTAATCGATTAACGCGAAGTCGTGATGCACTGGTGGCTGATTACGCGGGTCTGACGCGAGATCGTCAATATGGACGAGCTGTATTGTCTGGTCATCCATTCCTTCTGATCGATACCGGAGGGTTGACCGGTGGTGAGGCTGGGATCGATGCAGCGATGGCCGAACAATCAAAAGCCGCAATTGATGAGGCGGACGCGGTTGTCTTTATGGTCGACGCAGCGAGTGGTATTGCAGCGTCAGACCAGACAGTCGCCGACATGCTTCGTCGAAACGACAAGCCGGTCTGGTTGGTTGCTAATAAGATTGATGGCCAGAATGCAGATATTGCCTTGTCCGACTTTTATAGTCTCGGATTTGGTGAACCGCAAGCCATTGCCGCATCGCACGGCCGCGGCGTTGGCGTGCTCAGCGACCAGTTACTTGATCACTTTGGCTTACTGGATGTTGAACCGCTCGATGCGAATCAGGAGCGTCAGGATGCGCCAGGGATTCGGATCGGTGTTGTCGGTCGTCCGAACGTCGGTAAGTCAACGCTTGTGAATCGGATGCTTGGTGAAGATCGAGTCGTCGTGTTTGATCTACCGGGAACCACGCGTGATTCAATTTATATTCCTTATGAGCGGTATGACGAAACCTATACCCTGATCGATACCGCCGGTGTGCGACGTCGTGGTCGTGTCAATGAGACGGTCGAAAAATTTTCGATAGTGAAAACACTCCAAGCCATTGAAGATTCCCATGTCGTGATTTTGGTTGTTGATGCGCAGGAGGGGCTGGTCGAGCAAGATCTGCACCTGATGGGTACAGTCGTCGATGCCGGTCGTGCCCTGGTGGTTGCTGTGAATAAATGGGATCACCTCGATCCAGATTTGCGGGCGAAAATCCGAGAGACGCTGAAACGGCGTTTGAGCTTCATTCCTTGGGCAAAGGTCCACTACATTTCTGCACTCCACGGAACCGGAGTCGGCGATTTGTATGGATCGATCAAAGAAGCCTATGCGGCGGCGACCACTAAATTTTCAACCAATGTGTTGACGCGAATCCTAGAGGACGCGGTGGCTGATCATCAGCCTCCATTGGTTCGTGGCCGACGGATTAAACTTCGCTACGCGCATCAAGGCGGTATGAATCCGCCGCGAATTATCATTCATGGAAATCAAACCAAAGATGTGCCAGAAGCGTATCGGCGTTATTTGGAAAATATCTATCGCCGCGTACTACAGATCACCGGTTCTCCAGTCAAAATTGAGTTCAAATCCGGAGAGAATCCATTCGCGGGACGCAAAAATAAATTGACCGAGCGTCAGATTCAGCGGAAGCGGCGACTGATGAAGTTCGTCAAGCAGAAAAAATAACTACGTTCGTTCCCAGCGGTCATCAAATAATCCGCTGGTCACTGCATTCAAAACGCCTGCGCCGCCATCAGAGCGTCGGGCACTCGCAAATGCAACAATATCTGGATTATTTTTCAACCAGCGGTTCACGTAGGCTTTGAGAAGTGGTCTGCCATCTCGGCTGTGTCTTCCGACACCGTGTGTGATCCGAATGTGAGTGAGTCGGCGTTCTCGGATGATCTGGAACAGTGCCGTAATCGCATGAGCGGCCTCGTCGACCGTATAACCATGTAAGTCGATTTCGTATTGTGCCGGAAACGGTGCTTCATCGAGTAGACCAAGTACACGGCAGTCCACTTCGTAGGCGACGTATTTAAGCGGCTTTAGTGGATCAAGTGGCGGTGGCTCTTCGGTTGATAATCCGTGATGAGATTGGGTAATCACAGAATCCTCAGCTCGTGCACGAGCGGTTTCAATCTGATCAGATGAAAGGATTTTCTTTGGACGGATGCGAACGTCACGTTTGATTGGTTCGACACCTGTCTCTTGCATCAGTGATTTGAATGAATCGTCAGCCATATCACAACCATAGGGTGTTAATGCGAAGTTTCAAAGTCTGCTTGCTCTCGATGCGGCATCTGTCTAGTCTTCCGGCATGACAGAACTTCATACACTTCGTGACTTCCTTCGCTGGACTCTCTCTGAGTTTGGGCGTCATCCGGTTGAGCTTGGGCATGGAACAGATTCTTTATGGGACGAGGCACTAGCTTTAGTGTTTGGAGCACTGTCATTACCACCAGACGGTGACGAACGATTACTCGACGCGACGTTGACGGTTGATGAGCGACGTTATGTTTTGGATTTAATTCAGAAACGAGTCCATGATCGGATTCCTGTCCCGTATCTGACCAACACAGCCTGGTATGCAGGCTTGCCATTTCATGTTGACGCGCGTGTTTTGATTCCTCGGAGTCCCATTTTTGAATTAATCGAAAGGGAATTTGATCCATGGTTTGAGACACCGATTGATCGGCCAGTTCGATTTTTGGATTTATGTACTGGATCTGGCTGTCTCGGTATTATCACTGCGCTGACATTTCCCGAGAGTACCGGCGTCCTGGCTGACCTGGAGTCTGGCGCCTGCCAAGTCGCACGGGACAATGTGGGCTTCCATCAAGTTGATGATCGACTCGAAGTGATTCAATCCGATGGTTTTGATGGCCTCTCTGAGGATACTTTCGATGTGATCATCTGTAATCCACCCTATGTCGATGCGGAGGATATGGCCACGTTGCCGCCTGAGTTCCAAAAAGAGCCCACGGTCGCACTGGCATCGGGTAACGATGGATTAACGCTTGTCAGACGATTACTCGGACAGGCCACCGACTGGTTGGCAAGTGACGGAATCATGGTTCTTGAAGTGGGAAACACCTGGGGACTCCTTGATCGAGAGATCACTTCGCGCACAGGTGAGTCGGTACAATGGTGCGAATTCGAATTTGGAGGGCACGGCGTTTGCGTTCTCTCAAAGCAGGAACTGAACACGCTATACTCAGCGTTTTGAACGGACAGATTTATGAGCGGAAATACATTCGGCACCTTATTCACAGTCTCAACGGCTGGCGAGAGTCATGGGCCTGGACTGGTTGCTGTTGTTGATGGATGTCCGCCGCAGATTCCGCTTTCGGTGGATGATCTACAAATTGATTTGGATCGCAGAAAGCCTGGGCAGAGTAAGCACACCACGCAGCGTCGCGAAGCTGATGAGGTCGAGATTTTATCTGGCGTTTTTGAGGGGATGACGACCGGTACGCCGATCGCACTCTTGATTCGCAATACAGATCAGCGGTCGAAAGATTATTCAAATATCAAAGATGTATTTCGTCCAGCACATGCCGACTACACCTATGAGCACAAGTATGGAATCCGTGATTACCGTGGCGGTGGTCGTAGTTCTGCACGAGAAACTGCGATGCGAGTGGCTGCTGGAGCGATTGCCAAAAAAGTGTTGGCTCATCTGTTTTCAGTCAAGGTACGTGGGTGTTTGACACAACTCGGTCCGATTGAGTGCGAGATTAAAGATTGGTCGATGGTCGACTCCAATCCATTTTTCAGCCCAGATCCGGATCGACTCGAAGAGCTTGAAAGCTACATGAATCAACTGCGCCGCGATGAAGACTCGATTGGTGCGCGTTTGACAGTGGTTGCTGATGGGTTGCCACCCGGCTGGGGTGAACCTGTCTTTGACCGACTGGACGCTGATATCGCCCATGCGTTGATGTCGATCAATGCGGTGAAGGGTGTTGAAATCGGAGAGGGTATGGCGGTTGTCAATCGTCGGGGCTCTGAGCATCGGGATGTGATGACTCCTGATGGATTTTTAACAAATAACGCAGGCGGAGTGCTTGGAGGAATCAGTACTGGGCAACCATTAGTCGCGCACTTGGCGCTTAAGCCCACAAGTTCAATCACGACACCAGGTAAGACTATCAATAAATATGGCGAGGTAACCGATGTGATTACCAAGGGTCGTCATGACCCTTGTGTTGGGATTCGTGCAACGCCGATTGCAGAGGCGATGGTCGCCTTGGTTCTTCTCGATCACGCGCTTCGCCATCGTGGACAAAATGGTCATGTCGCGATTGAGACTCCTGTGATCCCCGGATTTGCATCGACGTGACAACCGCGGTGCCGGGCGCTCGCCTTGGCAGCTTATATGGGCTCTACTTTGCGGTTGTCGCGCTCAGCGTTGGTTGGTTTGGCCCCTTTTTTCAATCGCGTGGATTCACTGCTACTGAAATTGGCATCGCGATCGGTGTGCTGACGGGTTCGAAAATTTTCGCACCTTATCTGTGGGGCACGCTTGGTGAC
This sequence comes from gamma proteobacterium HIMB30, assembly GCA_000227525.2. Taxonomy (GTDB): domain Bacteria; phylum Pseudomonadota; class Gammaproteobacteria; order Pseudomonadales; family Litorivicinaceae; genus HIMB30. Next base: position 7,797 of record AGIG01000008.1, on the reverse strand, counting down.
TTACTTCCAAATCGGCTTCGAGTCGTCCAGATTGGCATCATTGGATCGACGTTGGCGGCGGGATTGTTGCTCGTTGAGGTTGATTTCTTTGGACTCTGTTTGGTGCTGGCGCTTTTCGGCGTTTTCTGGAATGCGATCATCGCTCAATTCGATACCTTAACGCTCGAGTATTTGGGTGAGAATCATCATCGTTATTCGTCCATACGCGTGTGGGGCTCGATCGGCTTTATTTTGATGATGTTGGGATCAGGCTGGCTCTTTTCCGACGTCGATTATGGTTTCCTACCCTGGTTGATCATTGGCGGTTTGCTGCTCTCAGTCGTCATTTCCCTTGCTTTGCCAGCACATGGCCGAATCCATCCGAATGCATCAAACGAAGTCCAGATTCGAAGCTGTCTGACCAATCTGTCGGTGTGGATTTTCTTTGGGGTTGCCTCAGTGAACCAAATGACTCACGGACCTCTGAATGTGTTTTACACCCTCTATGTTCAAGATTATGGATTTACTGCATTTCAGGCGGGGCAACTCTGGGCACTGGGAGTGTTTGCTGAGGTCGTTTTATTTTTTGTGTTGCCGCGTTTTATTCGAACACTCGATCTTCGGGTTCTGTTAACGATTTCGTTGTTATTTGGATCGCTCCGGTGGATGCTGATGGGCGGATATCCTGATGTCGTTTGGCTGGTAATCGGACTTCAGCTATTACATGCGTTTACGTTTGGCGCAATTCACTCAGTGAGCATCGAGTTTATTCGCCGTTGGTTCCCTGGAAAATTATCGGGTCGAGGTATGGCGCTTTACAGCGGATGTGTCTTTGGCGTCGGCGGCTCCTTGGGAGCAACTTTGTCAGGGGTTGCTTGGGAATCTCTGGGTGGCAGTAACACGTTTCTATGTGCTGGATTCGTCACTGGTGTGACTGCGATGATCGCTTGGTTCAGCCTTCGCAGCGCACGACTGGAAGCACAATCTTTCTAGCCCTGATCCTATGGTCTGGATGGATTTCTGATAAACTATTGGGCTTATTTTTCCAAGGAGATTGAAATGGCCGGTCGCACCTTATACGACAAGCTATGGGATAGTCATCTTGTCACGCAAAGAGATGACGGAAGTGCGTTGATCTACATCGATCGGCACTTGTTGCACGAAGTGACGTCACCTCAAGCATTTGAGGGTCTCTCGCTGGCCGGTCGGACACCTTGGAGATTGGCAGCGAACCTGGCAACAGTAGATCATAACGTACCGACTGAAAATCAATCTGCAGGTGTTTCGGCGATCGAAGATCCAACCAGCCGGCTACAGGTTCAAACCCTTGATGAAAATTGTGATGCGTTCAACGTCACCCAATTCAAGATGGGTGATCCGCGTGCAGGGATTGTTCACGTCATTGGACCAGAGCAGGGTGCGACACTACCGGGAATGACAGTCGTTTGTGGTGATAGCCATACCGCAACACATGGTGCTTTTGCCGCACTTGCGCATGGCATCGGAACCAGTGAAGTTGAACATGTGTTAGCCACGCAATGTTTGGTCGCTAAGAAAATGAAAAATATGCGAGTGACAGTCACAGGGCCACTTGGGTTTGGGGTGACTGCGAAGGACGTCATTCTTGCGATTATCGGGCAAATTGGTACCGCTGGAGGAACAGGGTGTGCGATCGAATTCGCGGGTGAGGGGATTCAGTCACTTTCAATGGAAGGTCGGATGACGGTATGCAATATGGCAATCGAAGCTGGAGCGCGTGTTGGATTGGTTGCTGTTGATTCGAAGACAATCGACTACGTCAAGGGTCGACCTTACTCACCTCAAGGAACCGATTGGGAGAAGGCAGTTGCGGCATGGACTGATTTAGTCAGTGATTCGGATGCGCAGTTTGATCATGAAGTGGTCATCGACGGATCAGTGATTGAGCCACAGGTGTCGTGGGGTACCAATCCTGAAATGGTTACCGGTGTCTCAGGTCACGTTCCTGATCCGGATGTGATCGATGATCCAATTCGTCGAGGTGCGATCGAGCGTGCATTGACTTATATGGGTTTAAAGGCAAATCAGCCGATCGAATCGATTCGCCTTGATCGGGTATTTATTGGCTCATGCACCAATTCACGGATCGAAGATTTACGCGAGGCGGCCGAAGTCGTTGATGGTAAGCGGGTCGCTGATTCGGTGATTCAGGCAATGGTCGTGCCGGGTTCTGGATTGGTTAAAAAGCAAGCTGAGGAAGAAGGACTCGACGTCATTTTTCGCGAAGCTGGATTTGACTGGCGTGATCCAGGGTGTTCCATGTGTTTGGCAATGAATGCCGATCGGTTAGGTCCTGGTGAGCATTGTGCTTCAACATCCAATCGAAACTTTGAGGGCCGCCAGGGTGCTGGTGGACGGACGCATCTCGTCAGTCCGGCAATGGCTGCCGCGGCAGCAATCGCGGGACATTTTGTCGATGTCAGAGATTGGTTGTAAGGAGTCGAAATGCAGCAGTTTGTGAAAGAAACCGGCTTGGTCGTCCCCCTGGATCGATCGAATGTTGACACGGATCAAATCATTCCGAAGCAGTATTTGAAATCAATCAAACGTTCAGGCTTTGGTGTCAATCTGTTTGATGATTGGCGTTACATGGAACCTGGCGAGCCGGGTATGGATCATGCCGCACGATCATTAAATCCTGACTTTGTGCTGAACGATCCGCGGTATGCTGGAGCCAGCATTTTACTGGCACGCGATAATTTTGGATGCGGGTCAAGCCGCGAACATGCGCCTTGGGCGATTCTGGAATATGGTTTTAAGGCTGTGATTGCACCGTCTTACGCTGACATCTTTTTTAATAACAGCTTCAAAAATGGTTTGTTACCGGTGATTTTGGCTGAAAGTGAGGTCGATGCCTTGTTTACGCTAGCAACCGCAGATCATCCGGTTGAGATCACCATCGATTTGCAATCGCAGACAGTGGTGGGTCCGAACGGATTCGACGCTTCTTTCGACATTGATCCGTTTCGAAAGACTTGTCTGCTCGAGGGTCTGGACGAGATTGGTCTCTCTCTCAAAGACGCTGATGCAATTCGAGCGTATGAGGCCAAGCGTGCCGTTGATGCACCCTGGTTATTTCGCGATTAAGGACGACTAATGCCGAATATTATTCTTCTCTCGGGTGACGGGATTGGTCCAGAAATTATGGCTGAGGCCGAGCGAGTTCTCGATCGTGTCAATCAACAGCATGGCTTAGGAATTACTACTGAACGTTGTCTGATTGGTGGTGCCGCAATCGATTCGACCAGCGAGCCGCTTCCAGACGAAACCCTCACAAAAGCTAACAATGCCGAGGCTGTCCTGCTGGGCGCCGTGGGAGGACCGAAATGGGACGGTCTTCCTATGGATCAGCGCCCCGAGAAAGGATTGTTGAAAATCCGTGCCGGAATGGATCTATTTGCGAATTTGAGACCCGCGCTTCTGTACCCAGAGTTGGCGTCTGCGTCGACTTTAAAAGCTGATGTGGTGAGTGGACTTGATCTGCTCATTGTCCGAGAACTGATCGGTGGTATTTATTTTGGCGAGCCGCGCGGGATTAAGGGAGAGCCCGGTCAACGTGTGGGTTACAACACGGATCGGTACTCAGAACCTGAAATCGAACGGATTGGTCGGATTGCTTTTGATGCAGCGATGGCGCGGGGCAAGAAGCTGTGTTCCGTGGATAAGGCGAACGTTCTTGAGGTGACTGTTCTTTGGCGTGAAGTCATGGATCGTCTGAGTCAGGATTATCCTGAGGTCGAACTGTCACATATGTACGTTGACAACGCCGCAATGCAGCTTGTTCGAGCACCCAAACAATTTGATGTGATGGTGACAGGGAACTTGTTTGGAGACATTTTGTCTGACGCAGCAGCGATGCTCACGGGTTCCATCGGTATGCTCCCATCGGCTTCTCTCAATAGTCAAAAGCAGGGACTGTATGAGCCATGCCACGGATCAGCTCCTGATATTGCTGGCCAGGATTTGGCGAATCCGTTAGCGACTATTTTGTCGGTTTCAATGATGCTGTTGCACTCGCTGAATGCACCCAAGGCCGCGCAAGCAATTGAGGATGCTGTGAAGTCTGTGTTGGCCTCCGGACTGAGAACGAAGGATATTGCAACAGGTGAATCGGGCGAGCAAATCGTTGGATGCCGTGCAATGGGTGAAGCGGTGCTGAAGGCACTGAATTAAGGAATGATGATGCGTGTTGGATTTGTAGGATGGCGCGGTATGGTTGGTTCGGTTTTGATGGACCGGATGCGCGCTGATAATGACTTTGCTGGACTTGAATCAGTCTTTTTTTCGACCTCCCAAATAGGACAGGATGCGCCGGCTGAGGCGACGGAAAAAACACTACAAGATGCAATGTCGACGACTGCGTTGGCAAAATGTGATGTGATTGTGACTTGCCAGGGCGGCGATTACACGAAAGCGGTTTATGGTCCGTTACGTGAATCGGGCTGGAACGGCTATTGGATTGACGCGGCATCCGCACGTCGGATGGAGTCCGATAGCGTGATTGTATTGGATCCTGTCAATCGCGATGTGATCGATCAGGCGTTGGCCAATGGCCAGAAGGATTTTATTGGTGGCAACTGTACTGTCAGTTTGATGCTCATGGCGGTCGGAAGTCTGATTCGCGAGAGATGGGTCGAGTGGATCACCGCGATGACCTATCAGGCAGCCAGTGGCGCTGGCGCAAATAACATGCGCGAGTTGTTATCCCAGATGGGATACCTCGAGTCTCAGGTTGCTGCCAAATTGGCGACACCATCATCAGCAATTCTTGATATCGATCGTGAGGTGACTGAGGCACTCCGTGGTGATGGGATTCCAACTCAGAATTTTGGCTATCCGCTGGCAGGAAGTCTTTTGCCTTGGATTGATACCAAGCTCGATAACGGCCAAAGTCGCGAGGAATGGAAAGCGATGGCGGAATGTAACAAGATTCTCCGTCGGGAATCGCATCCGATACCGATCGATGGAACTTGCGTGCGCATCGGTGCGATGCGTTGTCATTCCCAAGCGTTGACCATCAAGCTCACGCGTGATGTGCCAATTGATGAGATCAATGATGTGTTGGCCAACGGAACGGAATGGACTGATTTGATCCCAAATGAGCGGGACGATTCGATGGCGAAGCTGACGCCTGCGGCTGCGACAGGTACTCTGCGAATTCCAGTTGGTCGCGTTCGGAAAATGAATCTTGGTCCAGAGTATCTGAACGCTTTTACGGTGGGTGATCAGTTACTATGGGGTGCGGCAGAGCCATTGAAGCGGATGCTTTCGATTCTCAGGGATAGCAAGTGACTGAACTTGTGATCACGGGTGCAGGATCGGGGCTTTGTGACTCGATTCTTGAAGTCATTGACGCAGTTGAAGGTGATTACCGTCTTCGTTTGGTCGATTCCATGCAGTCCGCTGGCGAGGCGCGCCGTTTTCAAGGGCGAACTGTTGTGATTGAGCTTCATACCGAAGCGGATCTTGCGACAGCGGATGTGGTTTTTGATCTCGACGGTGCCTATGTCGGTGACGCGCTTGTATTTAAGCCGACGGCCTCGCTCTTTGTGATGCTTAAGCGATTGTTGAGTGACCTGGCAGTTGATTCGATTAAGACCTTACAAGGGGTGGTGCGAGAGCCTGCTGTCATTGAACAAAAGGGCGTTGAAGCGCTTGCCAGTCAAGTGACTCAACTATTCAATGGACGCGATCCTGAGCCACAGCCTTTTGGGGGTACGCTCGCGTTTAATACAAGGACTTTGGATGAGTCGGCCGTGGTTGAGTCACTCCATGACTTAGATGCACTGAGGAATGCCAATATATCGATTGAACGACTGCAGTCAGATTCTTTCTACACCGTTCATGCGAGCTTATGGTTGCAGATGGCTGACGCTGAATTGATCGATTTGATGATCAGCCATTCGACAGATCAGTACTCGGCAGGATTGGGTATTTCTCCGGATTCGGGTCGAGTTACAAATGACTCAGGTATGCGAGTATGTGTTCGGCAGATCGCAAAAGACTGGGTGCATGTGATGTTAACAGCAGATCTTGAGAAAACAATCTGGGCGCGAGAAGCTCACGATGTGTTGAAGAATTATTTGACGGCGACCTGATGGCTCTACTCAGACACTTATTTCTTTTCTGGATCATCTGCGTTTTGCCCAGTCAGGCTAGCGCACTCGATTTGGGTCAAAGTAAACCACTGTCGCGGCTGGGCGAACCACTTGAGCTGCTGATTCCTCTAGAAAATCTTGGTTCGGTTGCCCCGGTTAATTTGTTTCCGCTTCTTGCGAGCGTTGAGGCTTTTTCATCCTTTAAGTTGACTCAAGATGCAGACTTGAGCCGGCTGACGTTCTCAATCTCTGATGTCGAGGGAAAACCGCATTTAATCATCCGCAGCGCGACACCCTGGACGAAACAAAATTTTGCAACAGTTGTTGAGATCATTACGCCGAATGATCAGCAAAACTTTTTAGTTGCGGCAACAATCCAGCCAAAAATAACCGCAAAAAAGTCGAGCAAGCCTGCCTTAACGGAACCATCGAAAACGTCGGTCTCGCCCGCGTTAATTGTCCCTAAGTCGAAACCGTCCGAATCGCCAACCGCGCGAGTCATTTCGGTTAAGAGTGGCGATACGATGTGGAGAATAGCAGAGCGGTTGAAGACCTCTGATTCGACCGTCGAACAGGTCGTCGTAGCACTCTATGAGACAAATCCTGGAGCATTTGAAATCGGTAATATCAATGCTTTGAAAAAGGGAGCCACTCTCGCGCTATCTGAGAATTATCTGAGAGAGCTCGCAAACACCTCGACGCTCGATGCGCAGACAATTTTTAAGGCGCATATGAAAGAGCCAAAGCGTGACTTTAGATCGCAGGGCAACATTGAAAATTCTCCATCGGACATTGCTAATCCGATATCGGTTACCGAACTACAAATTGATCGCGGTGTTGTGGCAACTCAGAATCCACCAGCACCAGCACCAGCACCAGCACCAGCACCAGCACCAGCACCAGCACCAGCACCTGCACCTGCACCTGCACCTGCACCTGCACCTGCACCTGCACCTGCACCTGCACCTGCACCTGCGCCTGCACCTGCACCTGCACCTGCGCCTACTTCCGAATTGGTCGCGGCACCATCTCCAGCAGAGACACCTACCGTCGAATCATTAATGGAGAAAATCGACGGACTGGAGACCAAGCTCGATGCGTTAGGTGAAAAGCTCGCCAAACTGGATCTTGCTGCAGAGCCTCAATCGTCGTCTGCTTTGACTAATGATCCAGCCAGTCGTTCAACCTCCCAAATCCAAGATCAACCTTCTTCGGTGGCCAAGCCAGTGATCGAAGTGGCAGAAACTCCACGTGTAAATCCTCCAAGTCCTCCGCCAGCTCCGGCTCAGAAGGTGATTGCACCTGCATCGAGTGATTCTTTAATTCGTGTGATCACCAGCACTCTGAAAAAACTTAATTCTTGGGTTGGACTGGCGATTTTATTAGTAGTAGTCGCGGTGTTACTCGGACTACTTCTCTTCTTGAGGATTCGCAAAAAAACTGGATCTGAAAAAGACGTCGATCACCAGTCAAACAGTCAGGAAGTCGAGGAAGTCGAGGAAGTCGAAGAAGTCGAAGAAGTCGAAGAAGTCGAAGAAGTCGAAGAAGTCGAAGAAGTCGAAGAAGTCGAAGAAGTCGAAGAAGTCGAAGAAGTCGAAGAAGTCGAAGAAGTCGAAGAGTCGAAGAGTCGAAGAGGTCGAAGAGGTCGAAGAGGTCGAAGAGGTCGAAGAGGTCGAAGAGG
>AGIG01000009.1 GCA_000227525.2 gamma proteobacterium HIMB30 | reverse complement strand
ATGGACTCCGATATTCAAATTAGCTGTTTTTCTTAATCACTTCTTCTGCGACGCTCGATGGTGCTTCAGCGTATTTCGCAAATTCCATGCTGTAAGATGCGCGACCCTGTGTGAAACCACGGAGGTCTGTTGCGTATCCAAACATTTCCGCAAGCGGAACTTCGGCGCGAACAAGTTTCACACCACCCACACCATCGTCCATGCCCTGAACAAGGCCACGACGACGGTTAAGATCACCAATGACGTCACCCATGTTTTCTTCAGGAGTCACGACCTCGACTTTCATGATTGGTTCGAGCAATGCAGGATTCGCATCAAGCGCGCCTTTCTTCATTGCCATTGAACCCGCGATCTTGAAAGCCATTTCATTTGAGTCAACTTCGTGGAACGATCCATCGTACAGAGTTGCTTTCACGCCCAGTAGCGGAAACCCTGCCAATACACCATTGTTCATCTGCTCTTCGATACCTTTCGAGACCGCAGGGATATATTCCTTAGGAACCACACCACCAACGATTTCGTTGACGAATTCGAAATTCTGTTCGCCGTCCAATGGGAGCGGCTCAATACGCACAACCACGTGACCATACTGACCACGACCACCGGATTGACGAACAAACTTTCCTTCGACCTCAACCGACTTGCGAATGCACTCACGGTAAGACACCTGAGGCGCACCGACGTTACATTCAACAGAGAATTCACGACGCATCCGGTCGACGATGATATCGAGGTGAAGTTCACCCATACCAGAAATGATCGTTTGACCTGTTTCTTCGTCAGTCTTCACACGGAACGATGGATCTTCCTGCGCAAGCTTACCAAGCGCAATACCCATCTTCTCTTGGTCTGGCTTTGACTTCGGCTCAACAGAGAGAGAAATCACAGGCTCTGGGAATTCCATGCGCTCAAGAATAATTGGATTATTCACATCGCACAGCGTGTCACCGGTCGTCACATCTTTCAGACCAACAGCAGCCGCGATGTCGCCAGCACGGACTTCTTTGATCTCTTCACGCGTATTCGCATGCATCTGAACCATACGACCAACACGCTCTTTCTTACCTCGAACTGAGTTCAGAACTGAGTCACCGCCGTTAAGAACACCTGAATACACACGGAAGAACGTCAAGGTACCAACAAAGGGGTCGGTCGCGATCTTAAATGCCAATGCAGCAAAAGGTGCATTATCGTCTGCAGGGCGGGTATCTTCAGTTTCGTCATCCTTGATGCCGCGAATCGCTTCAACTTCATCTGGAGCTGGCAAGTAATCAACCACAGCGTCAAGCATTGCTTGCACGCCTTTGTTCTTGAATGCGGTACCGCAAAGACAAGGAACGATTTCACGAGCCAAGGTCCGCTGGCGCAAGCCAGCTTTGATTTCCGCCTCTGACAGCTCGCCGCCTTCCAGATACTTATCCATCAGCTCTTCGTTTGCTTCAGCAGCTGCTTCAATCATCTCTTCACGGAGCGATGCCACTTGATCAGCAACGTCAGCAGGTACTTCTTCGTATGTGAAGGTTGTACCCATGTCGTCTTCATTCCAAGCGATGAACTTGTTCTTGACGAGATCGACAACACCCTTGAAATCTTTTTCCGCACCAACTGCACACTGGATCGGTACAGCAGTCGCACCCAAACGATCACGAACCTGATTCACGACGCGGATAAAATCGGCACCGTCACGGTCCATCTTGTTAACAAAACAAATCCGTGGAACGCCATATTTGTCAGCCTGACGCCAAACCGTCTCAGACTGTGGCTCAACACCTGATGCCGCGCAGAACACAACAACCGCGCCATCAAGAACACGCATCGAACGCTCAACTTCAATCGTGAAGTCAACGTGACCCGGTGTATCGATGATATTGACGCGATATTTATCAAACTGCTGATCCATCCCTTGCCAGAAAGTCGTCGTGGCAGCCGACGTAATTGTGATACCGCGCTCCTGCTCCTGCGCCATCCAGTCCATGGTTGCCGCACCATCGTGAACTTCACCAATTTTGTGATTCACGCCGGTGTAGAACAGAACGCGTTCTGTCGTTGTGGTTTTACCAGCATCAACGTGTGCGCAGATGCCGATATTGCGATAACGGTTAATTGGGGTGGTACGTGCCACTGTTAGTCTCCAAAGAGCCGGCTGATCCGGCCATCATTCAATTAAAAACGGAAATGCGAGAACGCTTTGTTTGCCTCAGCCATGCGGTGTACGTCTTCACGCTTTTTCACCGCAGCGCCACGTTGCTCAACCGCGTCGAGTATTTCTCCGGCAAGACGAGCCTGCATCGACTTCTCGCCACGCTTTCGTGCGTACTCAACTAACCACCGCATCGCCAACGCTGTGCGACGACTTGGGCGTACTTCAACAGGTACCTGATACGTTGCACCACCAACACGGCGAGACTTGACCTCGACCATTGGCGCGATGTTCTCGAGCGCCTGATTAAACACTTCAAGTGGATCCCCACCGTTCTTTTCCAGAACGCGATCAAGCGCTCCATAAACGATGGATTCTGCAATGGACTTCTTTCCACTTTCCATGACGTGGTTGATGAACTTAGCAAGTAACTGATCGCCGAACTTTGGATCCGGCAAAATTTCACGTTTTACGGGGACGCGACGTCTTGGCATTGTATTGTCCTTTTCTTCAGGTCATTCCGGGACTCTGGCCCGGCCTTACTGAGCATGGCGAAACATACTCTGTATTAATGATTACAGTTTAATGAATTGTTGGTTTCGATTTAGCTCTTAGGCCGCTTCGCACCATACTTTGAACGACCTTGTTTCCGATCGTTCACACCAGCGGTATCCAATGCACCGCGAACAGTGTGATAACGCACACCTGGCAAATCCTTGACTCGACCACCACGGATCAGCACAACTGAGTGTTCCTGCAAGTTGTGACCCTCACCACCGATGTACGATGAGACTTCGTATCCGTTGGTCAGACGCACACGGCACACCTTACGAAGCGCTGAGTTCGGCTTCTTTGGTGTGGTTGTATACACACGAGTACACACACCGCGACGCTGTGGACAAGCCTGCAACGCAGGAACGTCGGTTTTGACGACCTTACGTTTACGTGGCTTGCGAACAAGCTGATTAATAGTTGCCATTGGCAAACTCCCTAGTCCATTGCAAAAAATAGGGCGCGATTCTAGGCGCGCCCAAAGCTACAGTCAAGTGAGGCGGAAATTACTCCGCCGCCTCCTGTCCCTGAGATTCAATCTCAGCGATCTCTCGACTCAATGCTTCCGCGACCTCAGCAGCAGAAACACGTGTTTCTTCTCCAGCTTCTGCACGCTTACGCTTACGCTCTGCGTGATATGCCAGACCAGTACCCGCTGGGATCAAACGACCCACAACGACGTTCTCTTTCAGACCACGCAAACTATCGGCTTTACCTGTTACGGCCGCTTCAGTCAGAACGCGTGTTGTCTCCTGGAACGATGCGGCAGAAATAAAGGATTCCGTCGCCAATGACGCTTTGGTAATACCCAACAGTTGACGCTCGTAGTGCGCTTCAATCTTTCCGTCACCACGGAGACGATCGTTTTCCTCAAGGACCTGCGTGTATTCCACTTGATCACCAGCAATGAATGACGAGTCGCCCACCTGGCTGACCTCAACCTTGCGCAGCATCTGGCGAATGATCACTTCAATGTGCTTATCGTTAATGCCTACGCCCTGAAGACGATAGACATCCTGAATCTCGTTGGTGATGTACTTCGCAAGCTCAGACACACCTAAAAGACGCAAAATATCATGCGGGTTCGAAGGACCATCAGAGATCACCTCACCCTTCTGTACTTGTTCGCCATCGAAAACGTTGAGCTGACGCCACTTCGGTATCAGGATTTCAACTGGGTCAGTTCCATCTTCTGGCGTGATCACAAGACGCACTTTGCCCTTGGTTTCCTTACCAAATGAAACGTGTCCTGAAATTTCGGCAAGAATCGATGACTCTTTGGGCTTACGCGCTTCGAACAAGTCAGCGACACGCGGAAGACCACCAGTAATATCTCGAGTCTTCGATGATTCCTGCGGAATACGCGCGACCACTGAACCTGCTTCGATATTCGTTCCGTCTTCAATTGAGACCAGTGCACCGCCCGGCAACAAGAAGTGAGCAATCGGTTCGTCGGTGATCGCAGCGCCCTCAGCGTAAAGGAAGATACCTGGCTTTAAGTCTTTACCCGCAGCAGGACGATCTTTCTCATCGATGATTTCGTAGTTTGCAAGGCCAGTGAGCTCGTCCACTTGGCGCTTCACAGTGATACCGTCTTCGAATGCCTGATAACGAACAATACCTGCACGATCAGCAATAATCGGGTGCGTGTGCGGATCCCAGGTTGCAACCACAGCACCGGCATCGACTTTCGCGCCTTCTTGGACGCTGATCACAGCACCGTAAGGTAGTTTGTACCACTCGCGCTCACGGCCATGCTCGTCGGCAATACTCAACGCACCCGAGCGCGACACAGCGACCAAGTCACCGTTTGAACGCTCAACCCACTTCAGGTTGTGCAAGCGAACAGTACCGCCGTGCTTCACATCGATGCGATCAGCAGCAGACGCTCGGCTCGCAGCACCACCAATGTGGAACGTACGCATGGTCAACTGTGTACCTGGCTCACCGATTGACTGGGCCGCAATCACACCGACAGCCTCACCAACATTCACCAAATGTCCACGACCAAGGTCACGGCCATAACACTTCGAACACACACCATGGCGGACTTCACAAGTGATTGGTGAACGAACCATCACTTCATCCACACCCCAACCCTCGATTTGCTCCGCGAGCTGCTCGTCAATCAACGTTCCAGCCTCAAGGACAACTTCATCCGTGCCAGGCTTCACAACATCTTGCGCGACCACTCGACCAAGAATTCGGCCCGCAAGCGGAACAACAACATCACCGCCTTCAATGAGGGGCGTCATGCGAAGACCTTCTTCAGTTCCACAATCATGATCTGTAATCACAAGATCCTGAGCGACGTCAACGAGTCGACGAGTCAAATAACCTGAGTTCGCTGTCTTCAATGCGGTATCGGCCAAACCTTTCCGCGCACCGTGTGTCGAAATGAAGTACTGAAGTACCGATAGACCTTCACGGAAGTTCGCAGTAATTGGTGTCTCAATGATCGAGCCGTCTGGCTTCGCCATCAGGCCACGCATACCGGCGAGCTGACGAATCTGTGCAGCCGAGCCTCGAGCACCTGAGTCAGCCATCATAAAGACTGAGTTGAAGGAATCTTGTTGAACCGTCTTGCCTTCAGCATCGACAGTCTCTTCTTTACCGATCCGCTCCATCATCTTCTTGGCGACGAGGTCATTCGCTCGTGCCCAGATATCGATGACTTTGTTGTACTTTTCCCCTTGAGTGACAAGACCTGAAGCAAACTGATCTTCAATCTCTTTCACCTGCGCTTCGGCTTCACCGATGATCTGCGCTTTCTCTCCGGGAATCTCGAAATCATTGACACCAATCGAAGAACCAGAACGCGTTGCATAACTGAAGCCCATGTACATGAGTTGGTCAGCGAAAATCACTGTATCTTTTAGACCCACACGGCGATAACACGAGTTAATCAAGCGAGAAATCGCCTTCTTCGTCATGTTTTGATCTACTAAGGAGAAAGGCAAGCCAGTTGGCACAATTGAGAACAGAATTGCACGACCGACCGTCGTCTCAACAATCCGTGTTTCTGAGGCACTGTTCCCGTCTGGATCGATGATCGTTTCGTCAATCCGAACTTTAATCTGAGCCTGTAAATCAACCTTACGCGCACCGTAAGCCCGCAGGACTTCATCTGTATCAGCGAACACCATGCCTTCACCTTTGGCATTGATGCGATGACGCGTCATGTAATACAGACCCAAAACAACGTCTTGAGATGGAACGATGATTGGCTCACCATTCGCAGGCGACAGAACGTTGTTCGTGGACATCATCAGTGCACGTGCTTCAAGCTGTGCTTCGAGCGTCAATGGCAAGTGAACAGCCATCTGGTCACCGTCGAAGTCGGCGTTATAGGCCGCACATACCAGTGGATGAAGCTGAATCGCCTTGCCCTCAATCAGCAGCGGCTCGAACGCTTGAATACCCAAACGGTGAAGCGTTGGCGCCCGGTTCAAAAGTACTGGATGCTCACGAATCACTTCAGCCAGGATATCCCAAACTTCTGGGGTCTCACGCTCAACCATTTTCTTCGCAGCTTTGATCGTTGTCGCAAGACCACGCGCTTCAAGCTTGGCGTAAATGAAGGGCTTAAATAGCTCAAGCGCCATCTTCTTAGGAAGACCACACTGATGCAGTTTCAGGTAAGGACCGACAACGATCACTGAACGACCCGAGTAATCCACACGCTTACCAAGCAGGTTCTGGCGGAAACGACCCTGCTTACCTTTGATCATGTCAGCAAGCGACTTGAGTGGACGCTTGTTTGAACCAGTGATTGCGCGTCCGCGACGGCCGTTATCAAGCAATGCATCAACCGATTCTTGAAGCATCCGCTTCTCGTTACGAACGATGATGTCGGGAGCACGGAGCTCAAGGAGACGCTTCAAACGATTATTTCGGTTGATGACACGACGATACAAATCGTTCAGGTCAGACGTTGCGAAACGACCACCATCCAAGGGAACTAATGGACGAAGATCTGGTGGAAGCACAGGAAGCACCTCCATAATCATCCACTCTGGTTTGTTACCACTGTCACGGAACGACTCAAGCAACTTCAAACGCTTCGAGAGCTTCTTCAACTTTGTTTCAGAGTTCGTATTTGGAATCTCTTCACGCATGGTCGCGATTTCATCATCAAGATCCATATCCATCATCAGCGCACGAATCGCTTCAGCGCCCATCATGGCGGTAAAGTCATCCTGGTACTCTTCAAACGCTTCGAAATACTGCTCATCTGACAATAGCTGACCACGCTCGAGTGGGGTCATACCTGGATCAACGACAACATATGTTTCGAAATACAAGATGCGCTCGATATCACGCAGTGTCATATCAAGCAACAAGCCGATCCGCGATGGCAACGACTTCAAGAACCAAATATGACACACAGGACTGGCGAGCTCGATGTGGCCCATGCGCTCACGACGGACTTTTGTTTGCGTGACTTCAACGCCACACTTCTCACACACAACACCACGGTGCTTCAAGCGCTTGTACTTACCGCACAGACACTCATAGTCTTTGACCGGGCCGAAAATGCGCGCACAGAACAAACCATCACGCTCAGGCTTGAACGTCCGATAGTTAATTGTTTCTGGCTTTTTCACTTCACCGAAAGACCACGAACGAATCTCTTCAGGTGACGCGAGACCAATGCGAATCCGATCGAAGTCGGCGGATGGTCCCTGGCTCTTTAACAGGTTTAACAAATCTTTCATTGCTTAAATCTCCAATTCCTACCGACTTACTCGTTTTCCAGTTCAACAGAGATACCGAGTGAACGGATCTCCTTGACCAGTACGTTGAATGATTCCGGCATACCAGGTTCCATACGGTGGTCGCCATCGACGATATTTTTATACATCCGCGTACGACCATTCACGTCATCTGACTTCACAGTCAACATTTCCTGCAAGGTGTAAGCCGCGCCATATGCTTCCAATGCCCACACTTCCATTTCACCGAAGCGCTGACCACCAAACTGAGCCTTACCACCCAGCGGCTGCTGTGTGACAAGCGAGTATGAACCCGTTGAACGCGCATGCATCTTGTCATCAACCAAGTGGTTGAGTTTCAGCATGTACATATAACCAACAGTGACTGGACGCTCGAATGCCTCACCAGTTCTACCGTCATACAGTGTGAATTGCCCTGACTCCGGCATACCTGCGAGCTCAAGCAGACCTTTAATCTGTGCTTCTTTCGCACCATCAAACGCCGGCGTCGCGAATGGCACACCATCAATCAAATTGTTCGATAGAGCGATGATTTCATCATCAGACAATGATCCGAGATCTTCCTGGTTTCCACCAATCTTGTTGTAAACCTGATCAAGGAAATCGCGGACATCTTTCACTTTCGCCTGCTGCTTGAGCATCTCATTGATTCGATCGCCAAGACCTTTCGCTGCCATACCCAAGTGCATTTCAAGCACCTGTCCGACGTTCATACGACTTGGAACACCCAGTGGGTTCAATACGATATCGACCGGATCCCCATTTTCATCGAATGGCATATCTTCTTCAGGCATGATCACCGAGATCACACCCTTGTTACCGTGACGGCCTGCCATCTTGTCACCAGGCTGAATACGACGCTTCACAGCAACGTACACCTTCACGATTTTCAAGACACCAGGAGCCAGATCATCGCCTTGAGTCAGCTTTTTCTTCTTCACTTCGAAGGCTTCATCCAGCTCTTTGCGACGCTCTTTCAATGATTTTTCAGCTTCAGCGATTAATGCATTCTGTGCATCATCAGCCATCTTCACCTTGAACCACTCGTCTTCAGAGAGATTGGAGAGGTAGTCAGCTGTCAGCGTATCGCCCTTCTTCAAGCCGGGTGCGCCGGCAACTTTCTGGCCTTCGAATTGCTTCGCGAGATGACCGAAAGTCGCCTCTGAAACGATCCGATACTCCTCGTTGAGATCCTTGCGGTACTCATCGAGTTGCTCTTCTTCGATTTGCTTCGCACGGGCATCTTTTTCGATGCCGTCACGCGTGAACACCTGAACATCGATTACGGTACCAGTTGTGCCGGTACCAACACGCATCGATGTGTCTTTCACATCAGATGCTTTCTCACCGAAGATCGCTCGTAGGAGTTTCTCCTCTGGTGTCAACTGTGTTTCGCCCTTTGGAGTGACCTTTCCAACCAGGATGTCGCCAGGCTTCACTTCAGCGCCGATGTGAACAATGCCAACTTCGTCGAGCTTCGCGAGTGCATTCTCGCCGACGTTTGGAATATCAGCGGTGATCTCTTCAGAACCCAGTTTTGTGTCGCGCGCGACACATGAGAATTCCTGAATGTGGACTGTCGTAAAGCGTTCTTCCTTAACGACTTTTTCAGAGATCAGAATCGAGTCTTCAAAGTTATAGCCATTCCAAGGCATAAACGCGATACGCATATTTTGACCAAGAGCCAATTCACCGGTATCAACCGATGGACCGTCTGCCAATACATCACCACGCGCAACAACATCACCTGCATGCACGATTGGACGCTGGTTGATACAGGTATTCTGGTTTGAACGCGTATATTTAGTCAGGTTGTAGATGTCGACTGGAGCTGCGCCAGCTGCGACTTCATCCGCATTGACTTTGACAACGATCCGTTTCGCATCCACGAAATCAACGACCCCACCACGGTTAGCAATCATGCAAACGCCCGAGTCCACAGCGACATGGCGCTCCATGCCGGTTCCAACCAATGGCTTTTCCGCTTTTAAAGTCGGTACCGCCTGACGTTGCATGTTTGATCCCATCAAAGCGCGGTTGGCATCATCATGCTCAAGGAATGGAATCAGTGCCGCAGCAACAGAGACAACCTGACGTGGTGAGACGTCCATGTAATCGACTCGCTCTGGCGGCATCACTGCAAATTCATTCAAGTGACGCACAGGCACAAGCTCTTCAATCAACTCGCCTTGGTCATTCAACTGTGCAGACGCCTGTGCGATGACAAAGTCTGATTCTTCGATCGCAGACAGATAGAAAATTTCATCGGTCACTTTGCCGTTATCGACGCGACGATATGGTGATTCAAGGAATCCATACCGATTAGTCCGCGCATAGGTGGCCAACGAGTTGATCAAACCGATGTTTGGACCTTCTGGCGTTTCAATCGGACAGACACGCCCATAATGCGTTGGGTGTACGTCACGAACTTCGAAGCCTGCGCGCTCACGCGTCAAGCCGCCTGGTCCCAATGCGGAAACACGACGCTTGTGCGTAATTTCTGACAGTGGGTTGTTCTGATCCATGAACTGCGAGAGCTGACTCGAACCGAAAAACTCTTTCACAGCGGCCGCAACTGGCTTGGCGTTAATCAAATCACGCGGCATCAAACCTTCTGTCTCGGCTTGTCCAAGACGCTCACGAACAGCACGCTCAACACGAACCAAACCAACACGGAACTGATTCTCAGCCATTTCACCGACTGACCGTACGCGGCGGTTACCGAGGTGGTCAATATCATCAACCACACCTTCACCGTTACGAATATCAATCAAGGTCTTCATCACTGCCAAGATATCGTCTTGTGACAATGTGCCTTCACCAAGCTCAGTATCTCCGCCATCGAGCTTCCGCGTCCCGACTCGGCGATTAAATTTCATACGACCCACTGAAGACAGGTCATATCGATCCGCAGAGAAGAACAAACTCTCAAATAGATTTTCAGCGCTTTCCTTGGTTGGTGGCTCGCCTGGACGCATCATGCGGTAAATTTCAACAAGCGCTTCCATCCGATTCGATGTGGAGTCGGCAGCCAAGGTATCTGACATGTACGGACCACGATCCAAGTCGTTGGTGTAGATACACTCAATGGTTTTTACGCCCGCTTCGCGAATGGCATCGACTGACTCCAACGCTAAAGGCTGGTTAGCAGCAGCGATCACCTCACCCGTGGCCTCATTGACAACGTCCTTCGCGAGCACCTTACCGACCAAGTATTCATCCGCTACTTTAAGTTCCTCGAGCTTGGCCTTCTGCAGCTCGCGAACGTGGCGAGCTGTGATACGCTTGCCAGCTTCAACAATCACATCACCTTTCGCGTTCACGATGTCAAAACCAAGTGTTTCACCCCGGAGGCGATCAGACACTAGCGTCATGAACACATCAGTCTTATTGAAACGGAATCCAGTCGTTTCAAAGAAATGACTCAAAATGGCTTCATCTGACATCTCCATTGCGCGGAGCAATATCGACGCAGGTAATTTCCGACGACGGTCGATACGAACAAACACTTGGTCTTTTGGATCAAACTCAAAGTCCAACCAGGAGCCACGGTAAGGAATGATTCGCGCTGAGTAGAGCAACTTACCTGAGCTATGTGTTTTTCCTTTGTCATGCTCAAAGAACACACCGGGTGAGCGATGGAGCTGTGACACAATCACGCGCTCAGTCCCGTTGATCACGAACGTACCGTTGTCAGTCATGAGCGGAATTTCGCCCATGTACACTTCTTCTTCTTTGATATCTTTGACAGACTTGTTTGATCCTTCCTTCTCAAAAAGAACCAAACGAACTTTGACTCGCAGTGGCGCTGCATATGTATCACCACGAAGAATACATTCTTTCACGTCAAAGACAGGCTCGCCTAAGCGGTAGCTCACATACTGGAGCTCGGCATTACCCGAGAACGATTGGATAGGAAAGACCGACTGAAACGCAGCCTCCAGGCCAGTTGATTGTGCAGTATTGTCAATCGAACCGCCCGTTAGGAACTCGCGATATGAATCAAGCTGAATTGCCAAAAGCTGCGGAACTTCCATCACCGATGGCAGTGTTCCAAAGTCTTTCCGAATACGTTTTTTCGCTGTGTACGAGTAAGCCATTTGCCTTCCTCAACGTGTGAAAGTCCATCCACCACGGATGCACTATATTTCGTGCCCCTAAGGGTTCCGAAAAGCGCACAATGACGCTTTTCGCAAACCTTAATCGTTTAAAGCGCAAAAAGGCCGGTGGTCGAAACCACCAGCCAATCTGCAGATCCGTTCAATAACGGATCGATGACATTACTTGAGCTCGACAGATGCGCCTGCTTCTTCAAGCTGCTTTTTAATGTCTTCAGCTTCGTCTTTCGACGCGCCTTCTTTGATGGTGTTAGGAGCGCCATCAACGAGGTCTTTCGCTTCTTTCAGGCCAAGACCTGTCACGCCGCGAACCACCTTGATCACGTTCACTTTCTTGTCACCAGCTGATGCGAGAACAACGTCAAACTCGTCTTTCTCTGCTGCTGCACCAGCGCCAGCGTCACCGCCAGCTGCCGCGACAGGAGCTGCTGCGACTGCAGCTGCTGCTGTTACACCGAATTTTTCTTCCATTGCTGAAACAAGTTCAACAACGTCCATCACGCTCATTTCGGCGATCGCGTTCAGGATATCGTCCTTAGACAGTGCCATGGTATTTCTCCAAATTTCGTTTACAAACTATGTCAAATGAAAGCCAACGGGATTAACCCGCTTTCTTCGCTTCACCAACTGCTGCAACGGTACGAACCAGCTTACCTGGAACCTCGTTCATCGTACGTACGAACTTGGCAACAGGTGCGGTCATCACGCTCATCAGCATTGCAATCGCTTCGTCCTTCGTTGGCAGCTTCGCAACCGCATCCACTTGAGATGCATCGAGAAGTTGACCACCGATCGCAAGAGCCCGAATTTCGAGTTGATCATTTTCCTTCGCGATGTCCTTAAACAGCTTCGCAGCTGCTGAAGGCTCTTCCAGTGAGAAACCAATCAATGATGGTCCCACTAGCGCGTCAGTCAGACACTCAAATTCAGTTCCTGCTACAGCACGCTTAGCCAGGGTATTTCGAACAACTCGGAGGTAAATCTTTCCGTTACGCGCCTTTTCACGCATCTCGGTCAGAGCTCCGACTTCCATACCCCGGTAATCCGCGACTACCGCAGACAAAGCATTACCGGCAGCTTCGTTGACTTCGGCGACAATCACCTTTTTGTCTTCGAGCTTTAACGCCACGCTTTGCTCCTTTTCAGGATGAACCAATTCACCAGTTTTCCGGTGAACCCCTGGCGGCCTTCAATACACGGAGTGTAAAGGGGCTGCCGTCTATGCAGGCTGTTTCCATTTAGGCCCTAAGGCACCTGCAGTCTTTGACGGATCCCGCGAACGGGAACCCTCAAATTCTTTTATACGTTTAGTCCAGACTGATCGACTTGAACCCCAGGGCCCATTGTTGTCGACACAGATACTTTCTTGAAATAAACGCCTTTTGCTGAAGCAGGCTTCGCCTTCTTCAAATCACCAAGAAGTGCATCAAGGTTGGCCTTGAGTGCATCTGGTGCAAACCCAACTTTGCCAATCGCCGCGTGGATAATGCCGTTCTTATCTGTGCGGTACCGCACCTGACCAGCCTTTGCATTCTTCACTGCTTCTTCGACGTTTGGAGTCACTGTGCCAACTTTTGGGTTCGGCATTAAGCCACGTGGACCCAGTACAGTTCCCAACGTACCCACGACACGCATTGCGTCCGGAGTTGCGATAACGACATCAAAATCCATTCGGCCGCCCTTGATTTCTGCTGCCAATTCGTCGAAACCGACGATATCCGCACCGGCTGCTTTCGCTTTATCGGCGTTTTCACCTTGCGCAAAGACCGCAACTCGAACATCTTTCCCAGTTCCATTCGGAAGCACTGTCGCACCACGCACAACCTGATCACTCTTTCGAGGATCCACGCCGAGATTGACTGCAACTTCGACTGACTCAGTGAACTTCACAGTCGATAGTTCAGCGAGCAGGTTCACAGCCTCTTCAAACCCATAGACCTTATTTGCGTCGACCTTTTCAGCGATCATTTTCTGACGCTTAGTTAACTTCGCCATCAGTTGACTCCTTCTGAATCGATACCCATTGAACGTGCAGTACCCGCAATTGTGCGAACCGCCGCGTCCAAATCCGCTGCCGTCAAATCAGGCTCTTTGGCCTTTGCAATCTCTTCAAGCTGAGCGCGCGTGATCTTACCAACTTTGTCTGTATTCGGACGTGAAGATCCGCTCTTTAGACCCAACGCTTTCTTGATCAAAACGGATGCCGGTGGAGTCTTGGTAACAAACGTAAAGGATTTATCCGCATAAACCGTAATGACAGTTGGAACAGGAAGACCTTGCTCCATCTGCTGAGTCGCAGCGTTAAATGCTTTACAGAATTCCATAATATTAACACCCTTCTGACCGAGGGCAGGACCAACAGGTGGCGATGGATTCGCCTGACCTGCTGCAATTTGCAGCTTTATATAGCCGTCAATTTTCTTGGCCATGTTACTTCTCCTTTAATGGGTACAAACGCCTTTCAGCTCCCCGTATTGCCTCAGGTGAGATTAGCCTTTCTCAACCTGACCAAATTCAAGCTCAACTGGCGTTGAGCGACCGAAAATAACCACCGCAACTTGCAACCGGTTCTTTTCATAATTCACTTCTTCGACCGTACCCGTAAAATCAGCAAACGGGCCGTCTGTTACGCGCACCAATTCACCGGGCTCAAATAAGGTCTTCGGACGCGGCGTTTCTCCGCCCTCGGTCACACGATCAAGGATCAAAGCGGCCTCTGCGTCTGTAATTGGCGCGGGCCTGTCAGCATTACCACCAACGAATCCAAGGACGCGGGGTATTCCTTTCACTAGGTGCCAGGTTTCGTCATCCATTTCCATGTTGACAAGCACATAGCCCGGATAAAACTTCCGCTCACTTTTCCGCTTCTTACCATCCTTCATCTCCACGACTTCTTCAGTCGGAACAAGGATGTCGCCGAAACGATCTTCCATGCCATGTAGGGCAATCTGCTCTTGCAGACTCCGCATCACTGATTTCTCATATTGAGAAAAGGCTTGTACTACATACCAACGCTTTGACATTCAATTATCCAATCAACGAGGCAATGATCCAGGCAAACAGACTGTCTAGCGCCCACAAAATCAAAGCGACAATCAGTACGACGACCACAACAATGGCTGTCGTTTGTCCGGTCTCTACCCGTGTCGGCCAGACAACTTTCCTAAGCTCAACACGCGCCTCTTTCAGCATTTCCCGGAAGGCAGCACCTTTTTGCGTTGTTAAAGCAATCCCAGCAGCGACGGCCGCCAAGAACACCAATGCAAGAACACGATAAAGAAGTGACTCACCCGCGTAATAACTGTTACCAACAACGCCAACTGCGATGATGGCAACCACAACCAACCATTTCAGGTGATCAAGGCGCGATGGTGTTTCCACTTTTGCGTTCATACTTCCTCTGCGTCCAGTTAGGGACCTGCTCATATGGCAGGCCAGGAGGGAATCGAACCCCCAACCTCCGGTTTTGGAGACCGATGCTCTGCCAATTGAGCTACTGGCCTAACCTTGTTGGAGACCTCTCTCGAGGCCTCAGCTATCTTTTGT
>AGIG01000010.1 GCA_000227525.2 gamma proteobacterium HIMB30 | reverse complement strand
CGCCCGGACTGAAGAAACAGAGTCTCTCGATGATTCAACAGGTTCACCGACTGAAATTGCTATTGCCACTTTGAAAGAGAAACTTGAGGATCCCTCTCGTCAATCCGAGGCGGAGAGTTTGTATGGCTCAGACGGAGACGAGTTGATCGCAGCATTTTCAGCTGACGCTTTGAATGAGAACCCTGAATGGGGCGAAGATCCGGATGATGAGGCTGAGATTGCTTCACACCAGCTAGAGCTTGCACAAAAATATATCGAAATGAATATGGTGCAGACAGCCCTTGAGATTTTGGATCGTGTTTCAGTTTCTCCCCATAAAGAGAGCGCCGAAGCTGCTCGTGCACTAATTGATGTCCACCGAGACTGATTCGACACGCTGCCGCATCGCGATATCTGTGGAATATGATGGCTCAGGGTATCGCGGCTGGCAGGCGCAAAAGCATGACTCGCAAGTTGTGCAAACAGAGGTCGAAAAAGCCCTATCCAAAGTCGCTGACGAGCCGATTAATGTAGTGTGCTCAGGCCGTACCGACTCTGGCGTGCACGCAAGTTCGCAGATCTGTCACTTTGATACGAGTGCTCACCGCGATCCCTACAACTGGGTCATGGGAGTCAACACACAACTACCGAACGATATTTCCCTATCTTGGGCGCAACAAGTCGATCCTGAATTTCATGCGCGCTTTAGTGCACGATCGCGGCAATACGTGTATCTCATTAGGCAATCACCGTATCGCAGTGCGCTACTCAGAAATTCAATGACGTTTACGCATAAACGTCTTGATCCAGAACTGATGGGTGAAGCGGGGAGTTCCTTACTTGGGACACATGATTTTAATGCCTATCGTTCAGCGCAGTGTCAGGCGAAAACATCTGTGCGAACGCTCAGTCATTTGAGTGTGTATTGTCATGACGGTGTGATTGCTGTGCGTGTCGAAGCAAATGGGTTTTTACAAAACATGGTCCGAAATATCGTTGGCGTTTTAACAGCTATCGGCTCACAAGAAGAACCGGTCATCTGGGCGAGACAGGTTCTCGAGTCAAAAGACCGAACGAGGGGTGGAGTGACTGCGCCACCGCACGGATTGTATTTTTTAGGTCCGACGTATGATGATCATTTCGGTCTTCCGAAAACCGTTAGAATCCCGCAGATAGCAAAAGACATTCTGCGTTCAGATCCGTTACAGTAGGTGCCATGACGCGAGTAAAGTTTTGTGGGCTAACGCATGAGGAAGATATTGCTCAAGCCGTGAAGCTTGGGGTGGATGCGCTTGGCTTCGTTTTTTACGCGCCAAGTTCGCGTAGCGTGGCACCCGACCATGCGGCGATGTTGACCTCCTCAGTACCTGCATTTGTGACTCGGGTTGGGTTATTTGTGAATGAGCAGCCGGCGGTCATACAAAACATCTTTGAGCGGACAAGGCTGAACTTGATTCAGTATCACGGTGACGAAACTCCCGAATTCTGCGATGCTGTCGGTCTACCTTTCATCAAAGCATTCCGAGTGCGGCCGGGGATCGATATCCAGACTGAAATGGAACGATATCCCAATGCCTCTGGATTTTTATTGGATGCATACGTGAAAGGACAACCTGGAGGCACTGGCGAACGTTTTGATTGGGGAATGATTCCGCAGTCAAATGCGCCAATTATCCTCGCTGGTGGATTATCACCGGACAACGCGAAGGACGCGATTGAACAAGTCGCTCCCTGGGCCTTGGATGTCAGTGGAGGCATTGAGACCAAGCCAGGACGCAAGGATCCTGATAAAATGGCGCGTTTTATGAACGCGTGTCGGAACTAATCTGAGAGCAATATGGCACTAACAGAACAAGAATTAAGATCATTGGACTATGAGCCTGATACAGGCGGGCATTTTGGTGATTACGGCGGGCGCTACGTGTCAGAGACCCTCATGGCGGCACTCAGTGAGCTCGATCAGAACTATCAAAAACTGAAAAACGACCCTGATTTCCAACGGGAATTCGATGCGGATCTAGCGTCATTTGTTGGCCGTCCTTCCCCTCTATATCACGCCGAGCGCTGGTCAAAAGCCATTGGTGGAGCACAGATTTATTTTAAGCGGGAAGACTTGAACCACACAGGTGCTCATAAGGTAAACAACACCATCGGGCAAGCCCTGTTGGCAAAATATTCGGGAAAGCCAAGAGTGATCGCTGAGACTGGGGCTGGCCAACATGGTGTGGCGTCAGCGACTGTCGCTGCTCGGCTTGGGCTTGAGTGCGTGGTGTACATGGGCGCTGACGACGTCGAACGTCAGTCACCGAATGTTTACCGCATGAAGTTGTTAGGTGCGACGGTTGTTCCGGTCGAGTCAGGCTCGCGGACTTTGAAAGATGCGCTGAACGAAGCAATGCGGGACTGGGTGACGAACGTCGATGACACATTTTACATCATTGGCACAGTGGCTGGCCCAGCGCCTTATCCCCAGATTGTTCGCGACTTTAATGCTGTCGTGGGCCGTGAAGTGAAGTGGCAATCGAAAGAATTATTCGGTCAGTATCCTGATGCGCTAGTAGCCTGCGTTGGTGGTGGATCGAACGCGATCGGTCTGTTTTATCCGTTCCTGAAGGATACCGAGGTTGCGATTTATGGTGTTGAGGCTGCTGGCCGTGGGCTTTCCACACGTCAGCATGCTGCACCGCTGTGTTCTGGCCGCCCGGGTGTCCTGCATGGCGCGAAAACGTATCTGATGGATAATAACGACGGGCAAATTGCGCATACGCATTCTGTATCGGCTGGGCTCGATTATCCGGGTGTTGGTCCAGAGCATGCCTACTTGAAAGACATTGGGCGCGCGAACTACGTCGGTGCGACAGATGACGAAGCCTTGCATGCATTCCATGAAGTGTCACAGGTCGAAGGCATCATTCCGGCGTTAGAGACAGCTCACGCGCTGGCCTATACCAAGACGCTGGCAGCGACGATGCGTCCTGATCAAACCGTTGTCGTGAATATGTCAGGGCGGGGAGATAAAGACATCTTTACCGTTGCTAAGTTGGAGGGAATTTCGCTGACATGAGCAGTAACCGCATTCAACAGCGTATGGACGCACTCAGTGCGATTGGCCGTAAAGCCTTAATTCCCTACATCGTCGCTGGGGATCCGACGCCGAGCGTCACTGTGCCTGCAATGCATGCAATGGTCGAAGCTGGCGCTGATATTATCGAACTCGGAATGCCTTTCTCGGATCCATTTGCAGACGGACCTGTGAATCAACGGGGTGCAGAGCGTGCGATTGCGGGAGGAACGACGCTTCGTAGTGTATTGGATGCTGTTTCTGAGTTCCGACAGACCGATCAACAAACACCTGTTGTATTGATGGGTTATTTGAATCCCGTGATCGCTATGGGTGAGACCGCTTTTTGTGACGCTTGCGAGAAATCTGGAGTGGATGGACTGCTGATTGTCGATATGCCACCAGAGGAAGAGGGTTCACTGGTGAAGGGCGCGAGAGATCGTGGGCTTGATCTCATTTACCTTGCCGCGCCAACCACCACGGATGCCCGCCTGGCGACTATCGGTCAGGCCACCTCAGGATATCTCTATTACGTCTCGTTAAAGGGCATTACCGGGTCGTCGAAACTTGATACGAGCGAAGTAAAAGAGCGTATTGAGCATATCCGCCAACACGTTTCGGTGCCTATTTGTGTCGGTTTTGGTATCCGGACTGCCGAAGATGCTGCGGCAATTTCCTCAACAGCTGATGGCAGTATTGTTGGGACTGTTCTTGTCAGTCAGGTTGAGTCATTAACCAATGATCCAGCAAAGATCCCCGAGGCATTGCAATCGATTTTGAAACCAATGCGTGAGGCGATGGATGCTAATGCGTAGTCGTAGAGGGAATGCATGAGTAATTGGCTCGATAGAATCGTCACGACCGCTGTTAGGTCAAAAGCAGTTGAGCGTAAAGCGAGCGTGCCTGATGGACTCTGGTCGAAGTGTGGTGCGTGCGAAGCGGTTCTTTATCAGCCTGAGCTTGAGCGAAATCAGAGCGTTTGCCCAAAGTGTGGTCATCATGGCCGACTTGGAGCACGTGCTCGGTTACATGGATTTTTGGACGAAGGTTCGAGTACTGAACTGTTCAAGGAATTGGTCGCTGAAGATCGTTTGAAATTTAAAGACCAGAAAAAGTACAAAGATCGTCTTGCTCAGGCACAAAAATCGACGGGTGAAAGCGACGCTTTGGTCGCCATGGAAGGGACTCTTCAATCAAAACCGCTTGTTGCAGTTGCTTTCGAGTTTGCGTTTATGGGTGGTTCGATGGGTGCGGTCGTCGGTGAGAAATTTGTGCGTGCCGCAGAGCTATGCTTGGAGAAGCGGGTGCCACTGGTTTGTTTCTCTGCATCGGGTGGAGCGCGGATGCAGGAGGCGCTGCTATCTCTCATGCAGATGGCCAGAACATCTGCGGTACTCGAAAAAATGCGTGAACAAGGGATCCCCTACATTTCGGTCCTTACGGATCCAGTTTTTGGTGGGGTGTCGGCATCCTTTGCAATGCTTGGTGATTTGAACATCGCAGAGCCAAAGGCACTGGTTGGTTTCGCAGGCCCTCGGGTGATTGAGCAAACTGTCCGTGAGACGCTACCGGAAGGTTTCCAACGAGCGGAATTCCTGTTGGAACATGGCACTGTGGATATGATCGTGCCGCGTCCTGAGATGCGCGACACCATTGCTCGCGTTTTATCTCGTCTGAATCATTGAGAACGTTGCTTGATTGGGAGCGTCATCTTGAGTCGCTCTCGCCCCCTTCCCAGATTGAACTAGGTCTTGAGCGGGTCGGTGAGGTGTGGTCGAGACTTCGATGCACTGGTTCATCACGAGTGGTCACGATTGCGGGCACCAACGGTAAGGGCTCAACTGTCGAAGTCGCTGGTTTGATTGCAGATCACGCAGGACTCTCTTACGGACAATACACCTCTCCGCATATCCATCGGATCCATGAACGTATCCGCATCAATGGTCAGATGGTCAGTGATGAACAACTGATTCGTGCTTTCGAGACTGTTGAAGCTGACCAATCGGGTATCTTTCTTACCTACTTCGAGTTCCTAACATTAGCGTGTTTCGTGGTTTTTGATGAAGCTCATCTCGATCTTTGGATTCTAGAAATTGGATTAGGTGGTCGTCTTGATGCGGTCAATCTGATTGAGCCTGATGTTTCGATCATCACCTCGATTGGGCTTGATCATCAAGCGTATCTTGGGAATTCCTTAGAAGAGATCGCGGTGGAAAAAGCTGGTGTGATGCGTGAACGCATCCCAACATTTTCTGCGGCATCGAATGTGCAGAAGACTTTATTGACTGAAGCTCGGCGACACCGGGCCGATTTGTTCTGGGTTGATCAGGTGTTTGATGGTCACACCCTGACCTTACCCCGCTCTGGTCTCGTGCTTGATGTTTCATCCGCTCGTCTTCCAAAAGTCTCGGTTGTACTTGCTTGCCTTGCGATGGATGTGCTGGGCTATCTCACATCACCATCGATTGAAGAAAGACTCAATCAAGCATCAGTCACAGGGCGAATGTCGGCGCACGTGATCGGTGGTCAACATTACATATTGGACGTGGGTCACAACGCCTTGGCATGTGAGTTTGTGACACAGTCACTTGAAGCAGTGATTCCTCGCCGGCAACGGGTTGTGATCTTTGGGGCGTTGCAAGATAAAGATGTCGATACCATGCTGCCGATTTTGAAGGGATTTACAGATCGGATTGTATTGGTTGGGATTGACGGTGAGCGAGGTCGATCCATCCACTCGCTCGAGGAATCGTGGTCGTCACTATTTGGACAGACGTATTGGCGGAGTTTTGCTACACTTTCGATCGCGATGAGGGAGCTCTCTTCTGAATTGAATTTGGATGATCAGGTTTTGGTCATTGGATCCTTTGTATTAGTGGCAGACGCACTTCGGCATGACCTCTTCAACTGAACAAGCACAAACAAATCCAGCCTCGCATCGGAGGAAACATCAGTGGATTGGCGCGGCAACCCTGGTTGCTGTTGCAGCCTTGGTATTACCTTGGCTCCTGACACCGCGTTTTGAAACGATTCGTGAACAGGGACCGCCTCTGACACCGTTACCTGATCCACCGCAAATCACTTCGGAGCCGGTGGTTCCTCCAGTCATTGATCAAGCCGCTCTACAGGAAAGTCGTGACAAACTCGATGCCTTGATGGGTGCGCCAATTGGTGATGAAGCGCAAGCCAGCTTCATTCTTCAAGTGGGCGCGTTTAAGAATCGCGAAAATGCACAAGCGTTACAGCTTAAGCTTGAAGCGCTTGAGATCGGGCGCGTTTACCTGCGGACCGAAGAATCGTTGACTCGTGTCTACGTTGGTCCGTTACTTGATCGCACAACCGCTGAATCAGCCGCGACTGCAATCCAAACCCAATTGTCGTTAAAAGCTCAAATCGAGCAATACGACGTCCGTGAGCACGGTCAAACATGACCGAGCAGCTTGACGCGGGCCTGAGTCTAGCTCCCTTCGACTGGGCCATCGTCGCGGTACTCGCAATTTCTACACTCATGAGTTTACGTCGAGGCTTTCTCAAAGAGGCATTGAGCCTTGGGACATGGATCGCTGCATTCGTCGTTGCACGTCAGTTTCATGAGCCGATGGATCAGTTATTAGAAACCCATATTGTGGACTCGCTGATGCGTTCAATCGCAGCCTTCGCGGCGTTATTCGTCGGAACCTTATTGATTGGGGCGGCACTTGGCTTTTTGCTCGGAGCGCTCATTAACGCCACAGGCCTATCATCCACAGATCGTGTGTTGGGGATGGTGTTTGGATTTGCGCGAGGTGCATTGATTGTCACTGTGGTGGTTGGATTATTAAATCTCACCCCATTGGTCGGTGACAGTTGGTACACTAGAGCAACACTTGCGCCGCATTTTGAGACAGTGGCGCAATGGGCTTTGGATCAACTGTCGGCCTCTGGCTTTAAACCGTCAATCAGCTGACGAGAGGGATTTCGATCATGTGTGGAGTGGTTGGTATATTCGGTCGTGGTAACGTCAATCAGGCGTTATTCGACGCACTCACTGTTTTGCAGCATCGAGGCCAAGATGCGGCTGGAATGGTGACCTCAGCAAACGGTAAGTTCTATTTGCGAAAGGACAACGGGCTCGTGCGTGACGTTTTTAGAATGCGTCACATGCAATACCTGGTCGGCAACATGGGCATTGGCCACGTCCGCTATCCGACAGCAGGAACAAGATCCTCTGCAGAGGCACAACCTTTTTACGTCAACAGTCCATACGGAATTAGCCTCGCGCACAACGGCAACCTGACGAACACCGCAGATCTCATGAAAGAGCTGTATGAAGATGATATGCGGCACATCAATACTGATAGCGATTCTGAGGTATTGCTGAACATTTTCGCGCATGAGCTAGAGGCTCGCGGTAATTTTAAACCAACTCCAAATGATTTCTTCGCTGCAGTTGAAGGCGTGCATCGTCGCTGTCGTGGTGCTTATGGTGTGGTTGCTTTGATTAACGGCCACGGAATTTTAGGATTCAGAGATCCCTATGGAATTCGACCAATTTGTATCGGTCAACGCAAGACAGAACAAGGGGTCGAATACATGATCTCCAGTGAATCTGTCGCACTCGACTGTGCTGGTTTTGTTTTGATCGGTGACCTCGCACCGGGCGAAGCGGCGTTCATTGATAATGAGGGACATCTGCATCGCAAGCTCTGCGCGAGTGAACAAGAATCTCACCCATGCCTCTTTGAATACGTGTATTTGTCTCGTCCTGATTCGGTGATCGATGGGGTATCTGTGTATCAAGCGCGAATCAATATGGGTCGCAAATTGGCTGATAAAATTCTGAAAGAGATGCCGAATCACGACATCGATGTTGTCATCCCCATTCCAGATACCAGTCGAACCAGTGCCCTCGAAGTTGCACAGAAATTGGGTGTTCTATTTCGAGAGGGGTTTATTAAGAATCGATACATTGGTCGGACCTTTATCATGCCTGGCCAAACAGAACGACAAAAATCGGTTCGTCAGAAGTTGAACCCGGTTGTCCAAGAATTTAAAGGGCGCAATGTGTTGCTTGTGGACGATTCGATTGTCCGTGGAACCACCTGTCATCAGATCGTCGATATGGCTCGCGATGCTGGCGCAAAGAAAGTGTATTTTGCTTCAGCTGCACCTGCTGTCGTCTCTCCGAACGTCTATGGCATCGACATGCCTGCTGCCAGCGAGTTGATCGCACACGGACGAAGCGCTCAAGAAATTAATCAGTTAATTGGCGCAGACGGTTTAATTTATCAAGATCTGGACGATCTTGTTGATGCGGTTCGCGAATTGAATCCAGCACTCAATTCGTTTGAGGATTCTGTCTTTTCTGCATGCTACATCACCAAAGAGGTTGATGATGCATATCTCGAGGCGTTGGCGAAAAAGCGAAGTGATGGAGCCAAGCAAGAGGCTCAGGCAGATTCAGAGGATGCGTGCTTGGATCTTCGGGCCGATGCCTCATGATGGACCGTGACCGGCGACTCGCGTCTCTAGTTTCAGCGCTCTCAGAAGAAACGCAAGCGATACGAGTTAGCGGAGATCGCTCGCCTGAGCGTGAGCATTCAGAGCCCATCTTTACGACCTCAAGCTTTGTATTTCCTGATGCTGCGACAATGGCAGATGCCTTTGTGAATAACTCGGGACTCTCGATCTATGCGCGCGTCGATAACCCGACCGTTGATAGTTTTTGTCAGCGTCTTGCAGTCCTTGAAGGGGCTGAGGCATGTGAGGCAACGGCTTCAGGGATGGGTGCGATCCTCTCGACTTTGATGGCGCATTGTCAGACTGGTGATCGGGTCTTGATGTCGACCGGTGTTTTCGGCGCGACACTTAACTTGGTGAAGAACTTTTTCATCAAATATGGCCTTGAAATTGAGTTGCTATCACCAACTGATTTAGACGCATGGGAGCGGGCGCTAGCACGACCAGCGAAGCTTGCTTATTGCGAAACGCCGTCAAATCCAACCATTGATATTGTGGATATTGAAGGGCTTGCCGCGCTTTGTCGCGCGCATGATTGCTTATTGGTGGTGGACAACTGCTTCATGACGCCTGTACTGCAAAAACCACTCAGTCTGGGCGCTGATCTCATCATTCACTCGGCGACCAAATATTTGGATGGCCAGGGGCGGGTTTTGGGTGGTGCCGTTTTGGGCCGATCGGACTTAGTGGAGCCTGTCACATCATTTATTCGCTCTGGCGGTGTCACGATGAGCGCGTTTAACGCCTGGATCTTTCTGAAAGGTCTCGAAACTCTGGATATTCGGATGCATGCGCACAGTCAGAAGGCAATGGCCCTTGCACAGTGGCTCGAACAACAACCGCAGGTCGGACGGGTCAACTATGCGGGATTACATTCGCACCCTCAAAAGTCATTAATTGATCGTCAAATGAAGGCCGGCGGCGGCGTGTTGAGTTTTACCCTGAAAAATGGATCTCGTGAGGACGCATGGGCATTTTTAAATGCAACTTGTCTGATGTCATTGACTGCCAACTTAGGTGACGTGAAAACCACGGTTTGCCATCCGGCCACGAGTACCCATGGTCGGCTCGATGATTCAGACCGTGAGTTGATGGGTATTTCAGAGAACATGATTCGAATCGCTGTAGGTCTCGAATCAGTTGATGACTTGATCGAGGATTGTGAGCGCGGCTTCGCCGCACTCACGTATTAGGTCTGATTAACGAATCGCTTGCAGCGCGGCGATGCGTTCCTCAAGCGGCGGGTGTGTCATGAATAAACGCATCATATTTTTTCCGCCAGTGCGAATTCCAAAAGCCACCATGGAGTCTGGTAGTTCGGATGGTGCGCCTTGTTCAGCGCGAAGTCGTTCAAGTGCGCCGATCATTGCTGGGGCTCCAGCCAGTTGCGCGCCTGCAGCGTCTGCTCTGAATTCTCTCTGACGAGAAAACCAGAACACAATCATCGAAGCCAGGATACCTAGGATGATTTCAGCGACAAAAGTTGTGATGTAAAAGGCCGGTCCGTGACCGCGTTCGGTTTTAAAAACAGCGCGATCAATGGTGTGCCCGATGATTCGAGAGAAAAACATCACAAAGGTATTGACGACCCCCTGAACCAAGGCAAGCGTGACCATGTCACCGTTGGCGACGTGACCGATCTCATGCGCCATCACCGCTCGGGCTTCGTCATGACTGAATCGGCTGAGTAGGCCAGTACTCACAGCCACAAGCGCATTATTTCGGTCCCATCCTGTGGCAAATGCGTTACTCGCCTGACTTTGGAAGATCCCAACCTCGGGCATTCCAATACCCGCCTCTTTGGAGAGTTCGGCGACGGTATCGACAAGCCACTTTTCATCTGCGGTCCGTGGTTGCGAAATAATTTGTGTTCCAGTTCCCATCTTCGCCATTGTTTTAGACAGAAGAAGACTCACGAAGCTTCCGGCCATGCCAAAAATGAAACAAAACACTAAGAGGCTCGAAAGGTTTAAATCCACACCATTTGCTGCCAAGTATCCTTCAAAGCCCAGTAGACTGAGGGTGATACTTGCGACCAACACAATGGCCAGGTTAGTTAAAAGAAACAGCGCTATCCGTAACATGTCAGCCTCTCCTTAAGGCAACTGGATTTTTTTTAAAAGATATTGGTTTCTAAGCGGAGTTCAAGTTATGAGTTCAGGAAAAAAGGTAAAAAAGACGGATGCGGAATGGAGAGCGCAATTATCGGCTGAGTCGTATTGGGTGACACGCGAAAAAGGGACAGAAAAACCGTTTGAAAATGCATATCACGATTTAAAAACGGCGGGGATCTACCACTGTGTCTGTTGCCATACCCCGTTGTTCGATTCTGAGCATAAGTTTGATTCAGGATCTGGCTGGCCGAGCTTTTTTAAGCCGATTGATCCGGACGCCATCGGCGAACATGATGACCGGTCAATTGCTTTTATGCTGCGCACCGAGGTGACTTGTGATGTCTGTGATTCGCATTTGGGACACGTATTCAATGACGGTCCAACTCCGACAGGGCTCCGATATTGTATTAACTCAGCCAGCCTTCAGTTGCAAAAGAAGGATTAAATCGACGGCGACTCAGCGAGGGCGATCAGGCGCCACCCGGGACCGGCAGCTTTGACTTCAAGTGGAATCTGCAGTGCCTGTAGTTCGTGAATACGAGTCACTGAAATCAGTACCCACTGGCCTCGGAGTGGCGGACTTTCTGGTGTGATTGCATTTCGGTAAAACGAGAAGCTTGGCATTCGAACACCTTGCGAAACCACATCTGCTTGGGCCTCTTTGGCAATCAATGCCGCTTGTTTGAGCGGTCGTTGCCTGGCCTCTGAAAGAATAGGCAGAACAATTAATGCGATACATGCCAACTGGACACCGCCTAATGCAATCAATCGTTGGCTCAGCCGCCACGTTGGTGCAAAGACAGCAATCAAAGCAAGCAAGGAAAGACTGATGGTGGCAAAAGTCAAAGGCCACCACCAAACGGTGATCAGTTGAAATAACAAAATCAGTTGTTCTTGATCTCTGCGATGTTGGGGTTCTGGAAGCCACTGGTGAAATACACCAAGTCCAATGAGTAGAAGCGGTATGAATAAGCCTGGCAGCGCCCAAAAGCGTGATACGAGTGAGGGTAAGACCCGTGCATACAAGACGAAGAGCGGGGCCGTGGAATACAGAACGTAGTGGGGAAGTTGTGTTCCGGAGAAAGACACAAGCATGACAACAAAACCAACCCAGATTAAGGCGAACCGATTCACAGGGCAGGCCCAATACTCTCGAACTTTGAGGAGGATCGCCATCACCAAGCCACTGTACGGAAGGAGGACCAGCGGCATGACAAAGACATAATAGAGCGGATGGCCTCCGTGTCCATGGAGATTCCCAGAAAAACGCTCAACGTTATGCCGAAGAATGAAATTTTCAAAAAATGCGAGCCCTTGCGCGTCATAGACCCCAATAAGCCAGGGAGTCAGTACCGCAATCAACAACGCCCATGCTCGAAATGAAGCCAATGCTTGCCAAAGAAGGTGCCATTGATTGGATATAACCACCCATAGGGCGAAGGCACCTGCGGGGATGATGACGGCCACTGGACCTTTGGTGAGTATCCCGAGTGCAAACCACAGAAAAATACGAAGCCTGAGTGAATCATTGGGCTTCTGTATATAGCGTGCAATGTCTGTAAACAGTAGTGCGAACCATAAGTTGAGAATTGCGTCGGCAGTCGCTGCGCGAGAAATAACCAGCGTACCAAGGGTGGTGACTAGCGCAAACGCGACGAAGACCCCAAGTGCTGGTTTTTTCGAGATTTCGGCACTGAATTGCCCCAAAACAAGTGCCCAGAGAGCCCCAGCGATCACTGATGGAAGACGACCGATTACCTCAATTGGGATCAGATGACTCAACCATCCAAAAAGCGTGAGCGAGATTGCCTGGAGCCAGTAAGAAAGGATTGGTTTGTCATACCTTGGTTCTCCATCCAAGGTGGTCGCGGCCCAATGGCCGCCATCGATCAGTTCACGTGTGGCCTCAAGAAATGCGCCTTCGTCGAGATCAAAAAGTGGTACCCAGGTTCCGATGAATCCGAGAACGACGAGGCATAGAAATAATTGCCAATCGAGCTTATGCAGGGCGATCATCGGACCCTTGCGACCAGCTTGATGCCTCGGTTTGCTTGGTCAATGGTGGCTGCGATCGAGTGCGTAGACGCGTCAGCATCTCGGCGATTAATCCCGTGGTAATCAACTGAAGCCCGACGAGTGCGAGTAACACGCCAGTGATCAGTAGAGGGCGATTTCCGATATCTACGCCGACAAGCTTTAAGATGAAAAGATAGGTGAGCGCGAGCCCTCCGAGCCCCCCAGTAATCAGTCCGGCAACACCGAAGAAGTGCCCTGGACGCTCTCTAAATCGCAAAAAAAACCAGGCGGCCAGGAGATCTAGAATCACTCGAGGAGTCCTTGAAATCCCGTATTTTGATGTTCCGGCTGTTCGAGCCCGATGGTTGACAGGGATTTCTGCGATCCGGCTCGGGTGAGTGAGGTTAGCGACCCACAAAGGGATGAATCGATGCATTTCACCTCGAAGATCAAGGCCATCAAGCACATCTCGGCGTCCAACCTTCAAGCTACAACCATAATCGTGCAGAGCAACACCTGAGACGCAACCAATCAGCCAATTCGCCATGCGAGACGGTAGCGTACGATCCAGGGTGTCCTGACGGTTTTTCCTCCAGCCACACAGCAGGTCGAGATGATCAGTTTCAAGTTTTTCAACCATCGCCGGAATATCAGCTGGATCGTTTTGCAAGTCACCGTCCATAAAAGCAATCACATCACCACGGGCTGCCTGGAGTCCGGTTTGCATGGCTTGGGTTTGACCGAGATTCCGTCGATGTGAAATCACCATGATGTGATCTCCACGGTTTGCCCTTGCTTCCAACAACAGTTCCCGCGTGCGATCAGTGCTGCCATCGTCGACGAGGACAAATTCAAATTCACCTGGATAGGGCTCAAGTGCTGAATGCAGTTCATCAATCAAGCGTTCGACGTTGTCTTCTTCCTTGTAAAGTGGAATGACAACTGACAGACGGGGCAGGGTGTCAGCCATGTAAAGTCCGTTTCAATAGCAATAAAACACCGAGTATACCGAAGACAGCGGTGAGACTCAGTACGTAAATGTGCAGTTGAATCGTCATCTCAAGCGCGAGTATCGGAGATAGATCCACTAGCGTTGAGCCAATGATCCCTCCGGCCTCATAGCTTCCAGCCCCGGCAAGCCCGTGGATGGGTAGAATCGACGAGAGCTCTGCGCCAAGAATCGTTGAGATGACATCAGTGATCGCGATACCGGAGAGTGTCGCAAGCAGGATCGCCATTCCAAGGATTTTCGCGAGCCAAGCAAGAATCGTCAGTCTCCACATTCGGTGCAAGCGTTGACCATTCTGCGACTCAAAGATGAGTTGACTTCGGGCTTGCTCCAATATCTTCGGTAATCGTAAGCCTTGCGTTTTTGGCACCACCACAGCGATCAGTAACGGTGTCAGAAAAATGAGAGCGGCGAGGAGCGCCAGCATGACATTGCCGGCGCTTGGAAGCAAAAGAATGCAGAAACTGATACCGACAAGACTGATGAAGTCGAGTAGCCGTATCCATAAAAGGCTTGTTAAGCCAACGGAAAATTCAACTTTCCCAAGCCATCGGGCAAGTATTGGTAGAGCGAGTTCTCCTAATCGCATTGGTGCAAGGTTATTGGCTGTATTGTGAACAAAGCTCATACCAAGGGCTTCTAACAATGGAACTTTTTCGAACAGTAGCCACGTCCGGAGCCCCCGCAAAAGCCAACTGACGGATCCGAGTAATAAAATTACAAGAATCGTATGGGCTGATAGTGAACCAAACGCAGTCACGACGGCCGTGAGATCCAGCAGACTTGCGGCAATCGACACCGTTGCGACGAGTAATCCGATCGCGAGCAACAATTTCAATTGGAATGCTCGAAATTTGTTGTTTTCTTTCAAAGGGGCCATAGGTATAGGGCATCGGTCGATTGGTTTGTGACTCTGCGATAGTACCTTGTTATCCCACGAAATGCTGACCGGCCATGCTAACAATTGGAGACCCTATGATTGATTCATTGTCTGAATCCTACCGGAACGCGATTACTGCCATTGGCGAGAATCCCGAACGGGAAGGCCTTCTGGATACACCGAAGCGTGCTGCTAAAGCACTCGAGTTTCTGACCTCAGGTTATCGCCAAGATCTCGAAACTCTGGTCAACGGTGCTGTGTTCGAATCGGAAAATGACGAAATGGTTGTTGTCCGCGATATCGAACTCTATTCCATGTGCGAGCACCATATGCTGCCCTTCACCGGCCGCTGTCATATTGGCTATTTGCCAAACGGCAAAGTACTGGGCCTGTCGAAGTTTGCACGCATTACGGATATGTACGCGAGACGTCTGCAAATCCAAGAAAATCTCACACGGGAGATTGCGCTTGCGGTTCAGGACGTCACCGGGGCTCGAGGGGTCGCTGTGGTCGTTGAAGCACGACATTTCTGCATGATGATGCGGGGCGTCGAGAAACAGAATTCCACGATGGCATCATCAGTCATGCTTGGCGATTTTAGGGAGCATCAGGCGACACGCAGTGAGTTCTTTCGATTGATTGGGAAGAGTTGATGACAGACTTTCAAAGAGACCAGATAGCGAAAATCCATATTCAGGATTTGAGGCTCCGTACTTATATTGGCATCAATGATGATGAGAAAAAAAACCAACAGGATGTGGTCATCAACATCCGGATCCATTATCACGCAGAAAAGGCGGTCTCGTTTAATGTTATTGATGAGGCACTGAATTATCGAACGATCACGAAAAAAGTGATCAAGCATGTCGAATCGAATCGTTTTCTTCTACTCGAGCGGATGACGGATGAGGTTCTGTCGCTTGTGATGGAACACCCACAGGTTATGTGGGCTGACGTAGTGATTGATAAACCACATGCGTTACGGTTTTCAGATTCGGTGTCGATCGCCTTGTCTGCTCGCCGAGAGGGGTATGCGGGCGCAGCACACCCGCATTAATTCCTCACAATACGTCTTCGATGACGCGTGCAATGCGGCGTGACGATGGACCTGTGAACGCTCCAAAACTACCGACGAGCTGACCGTCCCGATCAATAATGTATTTATGGAAATTCCAAGAGGGGTAGTCGCCGTCGGCGGCCTCGGCAAGTCCTTTAAACAGGGCATCTGCTTTGCCTTTTTTGGCATGCGTTGTTGCATACATCGGGAACTGAACCCCGTAGGTGAGTCGACAGAATTCTGCGGCTTCTTCCTCAGTCCCGTATTCTTGGTTTCCAAAATCTTTGGATGGGAAGCCAAGAACCGCGAACCCCTGATCCTTGTACTTTTTATAAAGCGCCTCGAGACCATCAAATTGTGGGGTAAACCCGCATTTCGATGCGGTATTGACGATCATGACGACTTGGCCCTGATAGACTTCGCATAATCGATCGACTTGATCACCGGCTAGTTGCCGTACCGAATGATCAAGAAGGGGCGCGCAGCTTGCATTTGCCTTTAAAGTTGTCATACCGATCACCACTGTTAAACATGGAACAAAAAATTTTCTGAGGTTCATGGATGTCATCCTCGTTGTTATAGGAGTGCATCTTTGGCCCGTTGTTGCCTCATCCTTGGGGACCAGTTATCGGACAGCCTGTCATCACTGAATCTTCTTGAGCCTGAAGACGTCGTTCTTATGGCAGAGGTTTGGTCGGAGGCGTCATATGTCAAGCATCACAAGCAAAAAATTGCATTGGTGTTCAGTGCAATGCGCCATTTCGCGGACGCATTGACAGCCTCTGGGCGGCAAGTGATCTACGTCAAGCTTGATGATCCTGAGAACACGCAAAAACTCGATTCAGAAGTGCAGAGAGCGCAGGAACGTTTCCAATTCGACGCTTGGTGCGTGACTGAGCCTGGAGAGTGGCGTTTGAAACATCAGTTCGAAACGCTACAAGGGCAGATGACGGTACCGTTTGAAATCATTGCTGATGACCGATTCTTGTGTTCTCACGATGCCTTTGAAGCGTTTCTGGAGGGGCGTAAACAGCCTCGAATGGAGCACTTTTACCGCAAGATTCGTCAATCGACTGGTCTTTTGATGGAGGGTAAAGAGCCAGTTGGCGGGCAGTGGAATTTCGACCACGATAATCGAAAGGCACTGGATCAGAGAGCAACGCCGAATCCTCCGTCGTGGCCATTGGATGCGATTACAAAAGAGGTGGTTGAGCTGGTCAATACGCGCTTTGCGAACCACTTTGGTGACTTGCAGTCAGAGCGATTGGCGTGGCCTGTCAATCGCGAGCAAGCGCTTCAGATACTTGATCATTTCATCAACGAGCGTCTTCCGTCATTTGGTGATTTTCAAGATGCCATGGTTCGAGGGAAGGACACTTTATTTCATAGCCTGGTATCGACCAGTCTCAATCTGGGTTTGTTGAGCCCAATGGAGGTCTGCCAAGCAGCAGAAGATGCGTACCACCAAGGGCATGCGCCGATTAATGCAGTTGAGGGTTTTGTTCGACAGATCATTGGCTGGAGAGAATATGTTCGCGGTCTGTATTGGGCTTATATGCCTGAGTATAAAGAGCGGAACACGCTCAATGCCGACTGGCCGTTACCCGCATTTTATTGGGATGAAACGAAGACCGATATGGTTTGTA
This sequence comes from gamma proteobacterium HIMB30, assembly GCA_000227525.2. Lineage (GTDB taxonomy): Bacteria > Pseudomonadota > Gammaproteobacteria > Pseudomonadales > Litorivicinaceae > HIMB30. The sequence goes on along the minus strand of AGIG01000010.1, from coordinate 31,394 downwards.
TGTCTGAGGCGATTCGCAATACGCGTGAGAATGCATACGCACACCATATTCAGCGTCTGATGGTGACAGGGAACTTTGCGTTAATCGCAGGATGTTCGATTGAAGCAGTCTGCGATTGGTATTTGTCTGTCTACGCGGATGCCTATGAATGGGTGGAGCTACCCAATACTTTGGGAATGGCGCTGTTTGCAGATGGTGGCGTGATGGCGTCGAAACCCTACTGTTCGAGTGGCAAGTATATTGATCGGATGAGTGATTACTGCAAAGAATGTCGTTACAACGTCAAGGACACCGAAACCGAGGGCGCCTGTCCTTTCAATTATCTCTACTGGGATTTCTTGAATCGTCATCGTGATCGATTCAGAACGAATCCGCGGATGGCAATGATTTTGAGAAATCTGGATCGTTTCAGTGAGAAAAAAATGAGTGCCATTCTGTCTCGGGCTGAGGCGTTTCGGAATCGGATTGAGACGCATGGAGGTGATGCTGTGGAGTTGCCACAGCAACAGCTGATATGAAGAGGCACGGAAAAACGATCAAGAAGAGCGACTTACCTGTGAAAACGTGCCCGGTGTGTGAACGGCCCTTTGTATGGCGAAAAAAATGGGAGCGTGATTGGGACTCGGTGATCTATTGCAGCGAACGCTGTCGACGAACAGGAATTCCAAATGAAGCCTGACATTGTGATCTGGTTGGTCCGCGATAGCTGTCGAGTTGTTGATAATCCGGCACTGAATTTGGCGACTCAAATCGCAAATGAGCGCGATGCATTCGTGATTCCACTTGCTTGTCTTGAACCCAGGCGTTGGGCTGATCAGCAATTCGGAATGCCACGCACTGGTACGCACTGGGCGAGGTTCCGTTCTGAGAGTCTGAAAGCCCTCAGGGCGGATTTGATCGCTCGCGGGAGTGGTCTTTGGGTCAGTGCAGAAGAGCCTGTTTACGCACTCAATCGAATCAACCCCAGTGTCAATGTCATCAAAGTGGTTTGTGATCGGCCGCTTGCAACCGAAGAACGCTTGGAAAATGCGCGGATCGAAGCGGAGGGTTATCCCGTCGTAACGCATGATGTGGATGATTTGTTTCGGTTCGAGCAGTTGCCCTTTGAACTTGATGAGCTCCCTGCCACGTTTTCAAAGTTTCGAAAAATCGTTGAGAAAAAACCGGGATTGGCTCCGGATCCACCGGTTGAGATGCATGAATTGACACCCTGTATGGAGCAGCCATGGCCAGATCCTGTCGAATGGATTGAAACCTTTGACAATCAGCTCTCCCCTCGGGCTGAGGTTGAGACTTATGGGGGTGAAACTCAGGCACAAAGACATTGGAACACGTACTTGGATGCGAAGGCGTTATCGCACTACAAGCAGACGCGAAACGCATTTTGCGGTCCGATGCAGTCAAGTCACCTCTCGGCATGGCTAGCCCATGGTTGTCTGTCAGCGCGAAAAATTTGGTCAGACACTCTGGCATATGAGGCGCGAGAGGGTGCTAACGAATCGACATATTGGCTTCGTTTTGAACTGCTATGGCGTGAATATTTTCGTTGGTACGCCAGGGCATCCGACTGGACTTTATTCAGACGCACTGGCCCAAATGACAAAGACGTCTCGGGTGATCATAACAGTACACGGTTCGCAGGATGGAAAACCGGTCATACCAACTGCGACATCGTCGATGCCGCAATGCGAGAGCTTAATGAGACAGGTTGGATGAGTAATCGTGCGAGGCAGCTGGTCGCGAGTCACCTGATTTACGAATTGAATCTCGATTGGAGACTCGGAGCGGCTTATTTTGAGAGCCAGCTGATTGATTATGATGTGGCGAGTAACTGGGGAAACTGGGCTTATATTGCAGGGGTCGGCCCCGATCCACGGGGTGGCCGAATTTTTAATCTCAATGACCAAGCCGATCGCTATGATTCTGATCAATCATATCGAAGACGTTGGCTGACATGACCGCACCAATCGTCGTTTGGTTTAAGCGCGATCTCCGGGTCACCGATCATGAAGCACTGGTTTCGGCTGTCAAGGAAGGTCCAATCATCCCACTGTATGTGTTCGAACCCGAGTATTGGACCAATGACTATACCTCGGGGAGACAATGGTTGTTCCTCAAGGATTCGTTGCTGTCTCTGGACCTTCAATTAAGCCAAATGGGGCAGCCCTTATGGACAGCAATCGGCACTATTGAAGAGGTATTGGAGCGCCTGTACCAACGATTCCAGTTTCAACGCATGGTGTCACATCAAGAGACTGGCCCTGGTTGGACCTATCAGCGTGACTTGAGGGTGAAACGGTGGTGTGAGGCGCATCGGGTCAAATGGAGCCAATACCGCCAACATGGAGTGATTCGAGGTCTTCAACAGCGTCAAGGCTGGGCAGCTCAATGGGCTACCCTCATGGATCATCCGCAAGCAGAGCCTCCTGAAGCGCTCAGCGGCGTCGGCAAACCTCTAAAGTCTGTTTCAGAAGTTTTAGAAGACGTTTCAATCAAAGATGATCTGATTGTTTCGCAACAGGCAGGTGGTCGGGATCATGGGATCGAACTCCTGAAGAGTTTCCTGAATGAACGCTGTGAGACATATCGAGGCGGCATGTCGAGTCCTTTGACAGGTGAGTTGGTTTGTTCACGCCTGTCGGCACATTTTTCTGTTGGAACGGTCAGTCTCCGTGAAGCATGGCAACAGACGCTGGAACGGCGAGATGAGTTAAAAGAAGAAACCGGGAGAAGCCGCGCACTACGGAGCTTGAAATCATTTCAGTCGCGACTGCATTGGCATTGTCATTTTATCCAGAAGTTGGAGTCTGAATCACGACTCGAGTTTGAAGAGTTGCATCGTGGTTTTATCGGTTTGAGAGCATCATCGCTTGATCTTGAAGCAGAGCGATTCGAGCGGTTTCAGAAGGGATCTCTTGGCTGGCCGTTCGTCGATGCCTGTCTGCGATGCTTAGCCGCTACTGGCTGGTTGAATTTTCGAATGCGAGCCATGCTGGTGTCGATCGCAAGCTATCATCTATGGATTGATTGGCGAAAAACTGGGGCTCAGATGGCTCGATGGTTTACTGATTTTGAAGCGGGTATTCATTGGTCGCAGATTCAAATGCAATCAGGAACAACAGGGATCAATGCAAATCGCATGTATTCGCCTGTGAAACAATCTGAAGATCAGGATCCAAATGGTGTCTTTATCAAGCGCTGGATCCCAGAACTCAGCCAAGTTCCGACTGAATGGATCCATCAACCTTGGCGAATGCCATTAAGCTTGCAACATCAGGTTGGATGTCGGATTGGTGCAGATTACCCAGAGCCGATCGGTGATCCTCAGCAACTCGCCCGAGAGGCGCGTTCTCGGCTCAAAATGTGGATTGAATCTCACGATCTGAAGCCTGAAGCTCAGCGGGTATTGAAAGCTCATGGTAGCCGCCTGAGACAGTCTCGTCCGCGTTATGGTAAAAAGAGCGCTTCTGGACAAATGGCGCTGGATTTGGAATGACAGTCAACGACGATCAGTCTCGTATTGAAACCATGGGTATCCGCCTCGGGTATCTGGGTTTACTTCCTTTCGTTGCTGGTGCTGTGGCTGCGCTACTATCCAATGAGCTGGCGTCTGTCGCATTGCAAGCGTTTGTTCAGTATTCGCTAGCGATCTTGTCATTCATGGGTGGTGTTCATTGGGGGTTGGCTTTGATCTCAGGCACTCGTCAGAGCGCGCGATTGTTAATCTCAGTGATTCCTGTAGTGGCTGCATGGATTTGTTTGATGACACTGCCAGCACACCTGACACTCGCTGTACTGGGAGGTGGCTTCATTGCACAGTGGTTCGTTGACCGCCCCATTTTTGAGGAGTTACCCATCCCTGCTTGGTATCTCGAAATGCGTCCGCGGCTGGCATACGTGGTCGCGGGCTGTCACCTTTTTATGTTGTTCCGATTGATGGGCTGACTACTGCGGAAGCGACCGAATCTCCGGTATAAATAGTTTTGGATCGACAGAAGCACCATTCAGAATGACGCCTAAGTGGAGATGCGCTCCAGTCACGCGACCGGTAGCTCCCACTGTTCCGATGACCTCGCCTTGTGCAACGACTTGACCTTTTTTTACGTCAATTCGGTCCATGTGGTTGTACATGGTTTTCAAACCTTCTCCGTGATCGATGACCACTAAGCGTCCATTGAAAAAGAAGTCTCCGATCAGGCTGACGCGTCCTGTCGCTGCCGCCTTGATTGGTGTCCCGGTTGGAGCTGCGATGTCTGTTCCTGAGTGTGGTCTGCGAGGTTGGTCGTTAAAAAAGCGACGCTTGCCAAAGGGGCCAGAAATTGGGCCTTCAACAGGTAAGATCATTCGGATTGACTCGAGGGTTCCATCAAATGCATTGAGGGCGCCACGCTGCTTTTGTGATTCACTTTTGATGCGGTCTAGATCGAGTGTGTTGGGTGTGACATGCCGTTTGTTTTTCAAATAAATCCGCTGCTCTAGATATTTTTTGGGCATCACTTGAAAGGGGATCTGCTCGCCTTTGTTCTGCAGTATGTAGTTACCCGGCTCGAGTGACAATGCGAGTCCAACGACCGCGAGATGTTGTCCGTTGTCGTTAATTGTTAAGACGGGTTTGTCATTGAAAGTGGGGCGAGCATCAGCCTCGACTGGGATGATGGCGACGCCACCAGGAACGCGGGAATCTTCAACAGCTGTCGCGGGTGTTGAGAGGCAAAGAGCGATAACAACGATGAGGGCTGGTCTCATGGCGTGTCCTTTAAGATCTGATCGATTGTTGCATTGAGCCTGCCATCTTTGAGCCGGATTTCAACGGGTGTTTTTTCAGAGACATCGTCAACAGAACCAATCGATCGATCGGTCGTGGCGTCTCCTTTCAATAGGATGCCATATCCACGGCCGAGCGTCGCAAGTGGACTCAGCGTATTCAGTTGGGTTGAGAGATGTGAAAGTGCGGAGCGCGAAACTTGCATCTTTTGATCGGTTGAATGTGATAAGCGCTTTGAGAGGTGATTAACATCGTGACGTTTCAGGGCAATGTATTCGGTTGGCGCAACCAGGCGTTGTTCAAGCTGTCTTAAACGTTCGCGAGAGCGGTGTGTCTGTTGGCTGACAGCAGTTGAAAGTTTGTGTGTTGTGAGTTCGAGCCGCTGTTGTGCCAGCGCAATTAACGTATCAGCGCGTGATGTCAGTCGTCCCTCAAATTGTGAGAGTTGTCTTTGGATATCTCCCATATCAGGCGTCGCAATTTCTGCCGCTTGTGATGGCGTTGCCGCACGAACATCGGCGACAAGGTCTGTCAATCCTGTATCGGTCTCATGACCCACGGCAGAGATGATTGGAATATGGCATGTCGCAATTGCGCGACAGAGGTGTTCGTCGTTGAAAGCGCTCAAGTCTTCGGCCGCACCGCCGCCACGACCAATGATCAAGACATCGGCTGAACCGTCTGCGGCAGCTTGCTGAAGGGCATGGGCTAACTCTTTTGGCGCCACATCGCCTTGCACTGCGGCCGAATACAAGCGAATCGACGCGAGCGGCCAACGATGGCGCAGAATGGTCAGCATGTCCTGAATCACAGCGCCCTTGGGTGAGGTGATTAAGCCGATGCAACGAGGAATCGCTGGGAGTGATTTTTTTCGGGCCAAATCGGTCAGTCCTTCAGCGATCAATTTGGCTTTCAGTGCCTCCAGTTTCGCTTTCTGATCGCCAACACCAGCTTCAGCCATGTGTTTTACGATGAGTTGCAAGCGACCATTGGGAGGATAGAAATTCACATCACAGCGGACTCTGACCTTGAGCCCATCTCGCGCTACCAGTCGAACCAGTCGATTCGCACCTTTGAACATGACTGCACTGAGTGAGGCGTCACCGTCTGTTAACGAAAAATACCAGTGGCCGGATGGGTAGGTTTTGAAATTGCTGATTTCAGCATCCAGAATCACCGATTGCGGGAAGAATTCGGTCAGCGCTTGAGTCAGTAATGCGGCAAGCGTCGACACGGTCAGTGCATTTTCGCTCCGGCTTACTTGTTCCGACACCCCTTAACTCCTTAAACTATGCGATTACCCGCCACCCTCAAGGACTTATTCATGTTACGGATTGCCGAAGATGCCCTGACCTTTGATGATGTGCTGCTCGTTCCAGGTTACTCAAACATCATTCCAGCCAATGTCAGTCTGAAAACCCAAATCACGCGCAACATCGAGCTTAACATGCCGTTGTTGTCAGCGGCGATGGATACTGTGACTGAGGCATCATTAGCGATCGCAATGGCGCAAGAGGGTGGTCTTGGGATCCTGCACAAAAATACGACGATTGAGCAGCAAGCTCAGGAAGTGAAAAAGGTCAAAAAGTTTGAGACCGGGATCATTCAGGATCCTGTGACTTGCCCTCCGAATATTACAGTTCGTGAGTTGCTTGGGATTACCCGCCATCACAACATCAGTGGGGTACCAGTCGTTGAGGGCGATAACCTGGTTGGAATCGTCACTGGACGTGACATCCGTTTCGTTCCTGACCTTGATGTTCAGGTCCGGGAAGTCATGACGCCTAAGGATCGTCTCGTCACTGTGACAGAGGGTGCCGGCCATCAGGAAATCCAAACGAAACTACACAAACACCGAATTGAAAAAGTGTTGGTGGTGGATGAGGATTTCCGTTTGAAGGGTCTTGTGACTGTCAAAGACATGATGAAGGCAGAAAGTCACCCGAATGCGGCGAAAGATGCAGCCAAGCGACTATTGGCCGCGGCTGCAGTTGGAACTGGTGCTGAAGGTGAAGATCGAGTCAGTGCTTTGGTTGAAGCAGGCGTGGATATTTTGGTTGTCGACACGGCACATGGCCACTCCCAGGGCGTGCTCGATCGCGTCGCATGGATCAAGCAGAAGTTCCCACAGGTGGAAGTGATTGGTGGCAATATCGCGACAGGTGAAGCTGCGAAAGCGCTGGTTGAAGTCGGTGCAGATGCTGTGAAGGTTGGTATTGGTCCCGGTTCGATTTGTACGACCCGGATTGTTGCTGGTGTTGGAGTGCCGCAGGTCTCAGCAATCGCGAATGTGGCATCGGCGCTGATGGGATCTGGCATCCCATTGATTGCAGATGGTGGTATTCGTTATTCAGGCGATATTGCGAAGGCGATTGCCGCTGGTGCTTCGACTGTCATGGTTGGCTCTCTTCTAGCTGGTACTGACGAAGCACCGGGTGAGGTCGAGCTCTTTCAAGGGCGCGCATATAAGTCCTATCGTGGCATGGGTTCTTTAGGTGCGATGGCCCAGCGCGAGGGATCATCTGATCGCTATTTTCAGGACGCGAGTGCAGGTGCCGAAAAGCTTGTTCCCGAAGGTGTCGAAGGACGCGTTCCATGCAAGGGACCTCTCTCGGGGATCGTGCATCAAATGATGGGTGGTTTGAGAGCAGCGATGGGCTACACCGGCTGTGCAACGATTGATGACATGCGAAATCAGCCGAGTTTCGTGAAAATCTCAGGTGCTGGCGTGAAAGAGTCACACGTTCATGATGTGTCGATTACCAAAGAAGCGCCGAACTACCGAGTGAAATGATGGATATTCATGCTGATCGACTGCTGATTCTCGATTTTGGTTCTCAGTACACCCAGTTGATTGCACGTCGCGTTCGTGAGCATGGGGTGTATTCGGAAATTTTGCCGTGCGATGTCGACCCTCAGCGGATTGCTGAGTTTGCTCCCAAAGGGGTTGTCTTATCGGGTGGCCCAGAATCAACAACCGACGCTGCCGGTTGGACAATTCCAAAAGAGGTGTATGACCTTGGGGTTCCTATTCTTGGTATTTGTTATGGCATGCAGGCGCTAGCCCAAGACCTTGGTGGTCGGGTTGAATCGAGTAACTTGCGCGAGTTTGGTCATGCAGATCTCGTGATTGAGAATGATGAGTCGCTGCTCGCAGGTTTATCGGATACAGGATCGTTATCGGTCTGGATGAGTCATGGTGATCGTGTCACTGAGCTGCCGCCTGGGTTTATCGTGATTGGCTCCAGTGCGCATGCGCCAATTGCAGCAATGGCGGATGAAGAACGCCGTATTTATGGTTTGCAGTTCCATCCAGAAGTCACACATTCCGAGTGTGGATCGGAGATGCTTGCGAAATTTGCTCACGCGATTTGTGGATGCGGGCGAGAGTGGACGCCGGAAAATATCATCGACGATGCGATCACGCAGGTCCGTGATCAAGTTGGTGATGGACAGGTACTTCTTGGATTGTCTGGTGGTGTCGATTCATCGGTTGTTGCCGCGTTGTTGTACAAGGCGATTGGTGATCAGCTGGTTTGTGTCTTTGTTGATAATGGATTGCTGCGCCTGAACGAGGGCGCTCAGGTGATGGAGACGTTTGCGCAAAACTTAGGTGTTCGAGTGATCCGTGCAAACGCAGAAGAACGTTTCTTGACCGCACTCAAAGGCGAAGCCGACCCTGAACGCAAGCGAAAAATCATCGGTCGAACATTCATTGAAGTGTTTGAGGAGGAAGCAGCGAAGCTTTCAGATGTGCGTTTCTTGGCGCAGGGTACGATCTATCCTGATGTCATCGAGTCTGCAGGCGCAGCCTCAGGAAAAGCTCATGTGATCAAGAGTCACCACAATGTCGGCGGACTTCCCGATGAGATGCGCATGGAGCTCGTCGAGCCGTTACGTGAATTGTTTAAAGATGAAGTCCGTATTTTGGGTGTGACTCTCGGATTGCCGCCATCAATGGTGTATCGACATCCGTTTCCGGGCCCAGGTCTTGGTGTTCGCATTCTTGGTGAAGTCCATAAAACTTCAGCAGATATTCTTAGAAAGGCGGACCACATCTTTATCGAAGAACTCCGAAAGGCTGATCTTTACGATAAGGTGTCACAAGCATTTGCCGTATTTTTACCGGTGAATTCTGTTGGAGTTGTCGGCGATCAGCGTCGTTATGCGCCTGTGATCGCTTTGCGTGCGGTTGAAACGATTGATTTCATGACGGCTCGATGGGCTCATTTACCTTACGAATTTATCGAAAGGGTATCCGGTCGTATCATCAACGAGATTGAAGATGTCAGTCGCGTCGTCTATGACGTGAGCTCAAAACCACCCGCCACGATTGAGTGGGAATAGGTCCACTTTGCAGATTAGCGATTAAAATTGAGGGGGCATTTTTAATACGTGAAAAGCAAAGACTGGTTAATGATTTTTTGTTTGGGAGGTTTATGGGGATCTAGTTTCCTCTTTGTCGAACTTCTTTTAGAGATGTTAAGCCCATTTTTAATTGTATATTTAAGGGTAGCTTTAGCAGCAATACTTCTTCTATTTATTTTGTTTATCAAGCAGATCAAAGTTACTCTCAACGCCAGTTTAATTTTTAATTTTCTTATAATGGCAATGCTTAATAATGTGTTGCCTTTTTTCCTTTTTGCATATGGACAGCAGTCAGTAACTGGGGGGCTGGCCTCAATCTTAAATGCAAATACTTCGCTACTCACGATATTCATTGCGCCCTTACTAATCTCTAGTGAGAAATTAACTTTTAATAGGGTCGGTGGAGCAATAATTGGAGTTTGCGGGGTTATAATAGCGGTTGGCTATGAAAATATTTTTCAAATTTATGAAAACAATTTGGGCAAATATCTCATTTTAATAGCGACATTTTCTTATGCTATTGCCGGCGTTTGGGCTAAGCTCAGACTTGATGGCGTGCCAGCGTTGGTTTCTGCCACTGGTATGCTTACTGGAAGTACCATCATTCTCACCCCCTTCGCTTTTTTCTATCATTTAGATGAGCTTGCTAAACTCTCTCTTTCAGCATTTTCAGTGTCAGCATTATTTGCAATACTTTGTTCTGTTTTAGCTTATATCATTTATTTTAAAATTTTAGAAAGTGCTGGAGCTAGTAATCTTCTAGTGTGCACAATAATCATACCCCCTTCAGCTATTTTGCTGAACCTGCTTTTTTTAAACCAGGTTGTTTCTCTTTCTGAACTGATCGGATTATTAATTATTGTCGTGGGGCTCATCATTTTAGATGGCAGGTATATAAAATCTAGCGAACAGTTGTAAAAGGTGTTTTTTGATAGGTGGAAGTTAGTGTACAGTATTGCTCACATATAATTCGGTAAGTTTCTGATTTATAAGAGAGTTTCCTTGATGGGTAGAAGGAAAGCAGAAGCTAGGTGTTTCATGAAAGTTTCACGGTTTTAGTTTCGTGCTTGTAGCTCTTTATCTGTAAATCTTTGTAAATATGCAATTGCGTAATGACCTTTGGAATGCGATGAATTCCCCAATTCGAAGGGCACGCATCGAGAAAGCAAAACCGATAGCTGCATGACGCTTCATAATCCGTGATACCTTAAGTGCCCCGTACATAAGAGTGCTGCAACCATGTCAGATTTGATCCTGCATCATTATTGGCCATCACCATTTGCACATAAAATTCGCTTAGCGCTCGGACTCTCGGGTATTCCTTGGAAATCGGTGGAAATTCCTCGCGTACCACCGAAGCCATTACTGATGCCTTTGACCGCTGGTTACCGAAGAACGCCTGTCCTTCAGAGCGGTGCTGATGTCTATTGTGACACTCAAAATATTGTTCGTGCGCTGGCTGAGGTTACTGAGAATCATCAGTTGCTGCCTACCGAGCGACGCGAAAAAATTCTGGCCTTCACTGATTGGGTAGATGGTACAGTTTTCAACTTGGCCGCAAGAGTTGTTTTAACCTCAGCGCTCGACACTGCACCTGCAGAATTTATTCAAGATCGTGGCGGTTTATATTTTGGGCCGAACTGGACTCCGGAGGGTCTGAAATCTCAATTACCGGGGGTGATTTTACAACTGGCGGCGCATTTACATTCGATTGACAGCGGGCTCAGTGGTCAGGGTGGCTTAATCTCAAACGAATTGTCGTACGCTGATGTGACCATCGCCTATCTTGCTTGGTTTATTCGTGGTCGCTGGGACCAAGGTCCAGAGTTTCTTCAGCAGTTTGCGAACATCGAGCGTATTGAACGCGAAGTGCATGACGTTGTCTGTGAAGCCTACGAAGATTTACCAGCTGAGGACGCCTTGAAGCTTGCTGCCAACTCCGAGTCTCAATCGCCCTCAGGGGTGACTGAGCAGTGTGGTGTCGCGCTGAAACAAGGAATGCAGGTTGCGATCAAGCCACAAGCTGAAACATCCGATCAGCCGGTTGTTGGGCGTTTACGCTATTTGGATCGTTTTCGCGTTTCAATTGATCATCATGCGCCAGAGGTTGGAGATGTGGTTGTTCATTTGCCAGTCGCGGGCTATCAGATCCAGTCGTGTGAGTAATCAATCTGCCACAGAAGAAAATATCCGCTGCATTCTGTTTATGATCGCTGCAATGGCTGGTTTTGCCATTGAGGACGCGGTGATTAAACAACTGGCGTATTCAATGCCTGTTTCACAGGTCTTGATGCTGATCGGCTGCGGTGGTGTGTTAACCTTTGGCGTGACAGCGATGCTTACACGGGTGCATCTGTTCTCGCCTGAGGTAACGAAGCCATGGTTCGTGGTCAGAACAGTTTCTGAACTGGCATCGGCCATTTTCTTTGTTATCGCAATTGTTTATGCATCACTCTCGGTGTCCTCAGCAATCCTCCAGGCAACCCCATTGGCAGTGTCTCTGGCGGCAGCGATTTTTTTAAAGCAGCATGTCAGTGGACGACAATGGATTCTGATTACAATTGGATTTGTCGGCGTTTTCATGGTGATTCAGCCCGGGTTGGATGGATTCAAACCGGCTGCATTGTTTGCGATTGTTGGTGTCATGTTCCTCGCATTGCGCGATGCCATTACACGCGCTATTTCCGTATCGATCCCTGCGGTCGCTGTGTCTTTTTGGGCTTTTTTTGCGTTATTGATGGCAGGAGTTGTCACCATTCCTTTCTTTGCCGATTTTAGTCCTTTGACTCTGGAACACCTTAGTTTGTTAGTGGTGTCGACGCTCGCAGGAACGGGCGCGTACTTTTGTGTGGTGATGGCCACTCGTGGTGGCGATGTCGCGGTCGTCGCTCCGTTTCGCTACACCCGTTTATTGTTTGCCCTCGGCCTCGCCGTGGTCTTCTTTGATGAAGAAATCAACGCGATGATGGTGTTGGGGAGTAGCCTGATCATTGGATCAGGCATTGTGATGATCGTGTCGAGCGGATCAAGCCGGAAGCAAACCGACTAGAGCGGTCACGAGTGTAGCATTGTTTTCAGCAATCTCTCCATCTGGCAGCCAGACTCCGTTTTCAAAGCCAATGCGTAAATCCATGCCTTCAGATGCTGCACGTAACAAGCAAGGAATTTGACCACGGCCGAATGCACAGATCATCTCGCGGACAGGTTTTACATGTGTCGGCGCACGATCTCTGAACTCAAGAAATGGATCAAGTTGATCGGGGGTGCTCTCCTGATTCGTCGAATATCGTCCGAGTACATACAGTACTTCGAGTGATTCCGTTCGGATGATCTCACGCTCCACAAGTGATGTGAGGGTCTGAAAATCATCGGCGTCGTAGAGGATGAACTGCACTCGGCTTTTATCAAGTAGTTGTTCGAAAAACGGTTGAAGGGTTTGCGGCTCTTGAGACCTCAGAATTTCTCGAATGGCAACCGACACCCAAGGCGCTTTCAATCGCGACAATAGGTCGATTTGCGCATCAGACTCATAAATGCCAGCGGCCTCAGATGTGACCTGTACTTGCAGCTCTGGTAGCCGTTCGCCGAGCGATTGAATCAAGGTTTCGTATCGCTCCACATCCAACAGATGGACTTGTTCATTTGTTCGAATGTGCGCATGAAGAGCACGCGCTCCCGCACCAAAGCATGCGACAGCAGTATCAAGGAGTTCTTGGTCGGTGACCGGAACAGCCGGATGATCTTGAGTTGTCTTCCGCGCACCGTTTGGCGCAACCATGATCGTTGTCATGCTGCTCGTTCCGATTGTCCGCTGACTTCGCTGATCGCGAGCGATAATTTCTCCGTGATGATTTGGATATCAGCGGCTTCAATGATGAATGGTGGTGCAAGCAAGACATGATCTCCAGACTGGCCATCAATGGTGCCTGACATTGGATAACACATGAGGCCATGATTCATTGCTACTTTTTTAATTTGTGCTGCAGTCTTGAGATTTGGGTCGAGAGGTGCTTTGGTCTCTTTATCACTCACCAGTTCGACGCCAACGAATAGACCACGACCTCGGATGTCCCCAACCCAGGAGTGCGAGCCAAGCGCGTCATGCAATGATGCCTGCAAGAGCGTTCCCATTGCTTGCACATGCTGCATTGTTCCCGGTTGGATGAGTTCTTCCATCACAGCCAGTCCAGCAGCACAGGCGGTCGGATGGCCGATGTAGGTATGTCCGTGTTGGAAAAATCCAGAACCGTTAACAATTGCCTGGTAAATAAAATTTTGACAAAGCATGGCCCCAATGGGCTGTATGCCTGCACCTAGCCCTTTGGCAATGCAGAGCATGTCTGGTTTGATTTGGTCGTGATCACAGGCGTAAAGATGGCCTGTCCGACCCATGCCGCACATGACTTCATCGAGAATCAACAATACCCCGTATCGGTCACAGATTTCGCGGATCCGCGTGTAGTAGCCGTCGACAGCGGGTACCGCTCCCATCGTAGCACCAACGACTGGTTCTGCCATGAATGCTGCAACTTTGCCTTCACCAATCCGCAGGATCTCTTGCTCGAGTTCGTTGGCAACCCGTTGGCCATAGTCGAAAGGTGTTTCGCCTGCTTCTGCCCAGCGATAGTAGTGGCATGGACTGATATGACTCATGTGCGTTGGAAGCAGCGGTTCAAATTGGCGTCGTCGCCATTGGTTACCGCCGCTACCGAGGGCTCCAAGCGTATTTCCGTGATAGCTCTGGCGACGTCCAATCACATGTGTTCGATCGGGTTGTCCGATCTCAAGGAAATATTGACGTGCCAATTTCAGCGCGGCCTCAACGGCCTCGCTTCCGCCAGAGACGAAATATACGTGTTCGACACCAGTCGGCGCTTCGTTAACGAGCACGTTGGCCAATTGTTCAGCAGGCTCTGAGGTAAAGAAGCCTGTATGCGCGAATGCGAGTTTCTGTAACTGTTCACATGCTCGGTCAATCACTCGCTTCGGGGAGTGCCCAAGACAACTGACGGCGGCGCCACCGCAAGCGTCGAGGTAGCGCTTTCCGTCGGAATCAATCAAATAAATCCCATCACCGGCAACTGCGGTCGGCAGCGTGGTGCGGGGTGCTCGGCCAAAAACAGACTGAGACGCAGCCATTTATTCCTCCTTCAAACGGCGAGTTCGTTGTGACCACCCGACGATCAAAAGGAGGATCAATGCAGGGATATACATCGATTCCTTGGTGAGTCGGTTTGTTTGTTCGATCGCAAGGTCAGTAATTTGAACAGGTGTATCCCCATAAAAATCAAAACGTTGCATGGACTGGAAGTACTCAGTTCCCGGAAAGGGCTCATCCAGTAATACGTTTTGATCTTCGGCACGCGCAAGAATCCCGACTGTATCAAGTGCAGTCGCGAGGACTTGCGATTGGGTCACTTTAACCAGGAGAATTAACTGCGTGGTTTGATCAGGATCATCAAAATCAGGGCCTTCAATGGTGAGTTGCACTTGACCGTCGAGGTCCGATCGATTCAAAGCCGACTCATTGACGTCAAATGAAACCCAAGGTGCTTGGAATTGATCAATCCAATAACCCGGTCTTACCAGTGTGAAGGCAATCAGCAGGAGCGCGACTGTTTCCCACCAACGTGATTTGACCATCCAAAACCCTTGAGTGGCGGCGCCAAATAGCATCATGGCGCATGCAGCGACGATAAAGATGATAATCCCCTGGATCCAAGTCACATCGATGAGCAAGAGATCGGTATTGAATATGAAGATGAAAGGTAAAATCGCGGTTCGGATATCGTAAGCAAAACCTTGGATACCTGTGCGAATGGGGTCGCCTTGACTGATTGCAGCCGCTGCAAAGGCGGCCAAGCCAACGGGGGGCGTGTCATCAGCCAGAATCCCAAAGTAGAACACAAATAAATGCACAGCGATTAGTGGCACGATTAATCCGGATTGCGCCCCTACACTCACGATCACTGGGGCCATCAATGACGAGACAACGATGTAATTGGCGGTGGTTGGAAGTCCCATCCCTAAAATCAAACACATCAACGCAACCAGAAGCAGCATTAAAATGAGATTCCCGCCCGACAGTGCCTCGACGAGCTCGCCAATCACCTGGTGCGCACCGGTGAGGGAGACAGTCCCGATAATCAGTCCTGCTGCAGCGGTTGCGACGCCGATGCTGATCATGTTTTCAGCACCTTGGATCATTCCCGACAGCGCAGCACGAAAGCCAACACTCCAGTGAGAATTTGTCCATGCTTGGCCTCGGAAATAGTTTTTCAGGGGTTCTTGCGTCAGGATCACGAACAAGATGGCCATGGTTCCCCAGAAAGCCGAGAGTGCAGGCGACAGGCGTTCGATCAAAACGCACCACAGTAGAACCACGATCGGGACCAGAAAATGCAGGCCTTGAACCAGAATTTCGCGCGCAGGAATGTCACGTGTTGACGGATCGTCAGCGAGGAGATCGCCAAGGTCTTGGCTTTTTGCGGCGACTTTCAAGGTCGCTAAATAGATCAATAAAAAGAGAGCGATCGCCGCGGGAATCGTTGCTGTCGGGAATACATCTTGAGTCCAACCAAAGAGTAGTTGGGTCAGAAATCCGAGAAGACCAAATCCGATAAACCCAGCAATGACACCGCCTAGTTTTTGCGCAAGTGGAAGCGCTCGTGACGATCGATCAGATCCCTGAAGGCCTAATTTGACAGCTTCCAGATGAACGATATACATCAATCCAATATAGGAAACGATGGCTGGAAGTATCGCATGGGTGATCAGTTCTAAATAGGAAATTCCAGTGAACTCTGCAATTAAGAAGGCAGCGGCTCCCATCACCGGGGGTGTGAGCTGACCATTGGTTGATGCAGCAACTTCCACTGCACCTGCTTTTTCAGGCGTTAGCCCAGTTTTTTTCATCAATGGGATGGTGAATGTGCCCGTTGAGACAACGTTTGCGATCGACGAACCAGAGTAAATCCCCGAAAGGCCTGACGCCACGACAGCCGCTTTTGCCGGACCACCACGCATGTGTCCTAGTAATGCATACGCGAGTCGGATGAAGTAGATGCCAGCACCAGCTTTTTCTAACAAAGCGCCGAACAAGACAAACAGAAAAATCATTGATGAGGCAACGCCGAGTGCGACGCCAAAGACGCCCTCGGTTTGCATCCAGAAATGCCAAAGGGCTTTGTTGAGTGACGCGCCTTTCCACTGAACGGTTTCAGGCATGAAACTTTGATCACCAAAAAACACATAGAACAAGAAAAATGAACAGACCAGTAGCAGCGGTAGACCAAGGCATCGGTAAAGTGCAAGCGCCAGGCTTAGCATACCGATGGCCGAAACCCACAAATCACTCGTTGTTGGGAGACCTGCACGATCGGAGATCTGGTCTTTGAAAATGAGTAGGTAGAGACAAGAGCCTGCCGCAATCAGGGCTGCCGCATAGTCATACCAAGCGATCGTTTGTTTTGCTGGATTCCTTCGTAGAGGAAACGCGAGCATGGCAAGGGCAAGTGCGAATGCCAAATGAACTTGTCGAATTTCTTGATTGTTGAATACGAGGCTCAGTCCAGTCCATTCGGTTAAAACGAACGGGATCACTGAAGCCACATAGAGCTGGAATACCGACCAGAGGAAACACAACGTCAGGATTAACGTTCGCCCACTACCCATTGGCGGCTGCCCATGTTGTTCTGTGGGAGAGATCGGTTGGTCTGGGGTCATGAGAGGTCGTGCCGAGTGAGGAGAGGGGGTTCTCACCCCCTCTGCAATGGCCGTTGGTTATTTCCAGCCGCGTTCTTTGTAGTACTTCATTGCACCCGGGTGAATCGGCGCAGAGAGTCCATCACTGATCATTTGCTGTTCGTCTAGATTGGCAAATGCTGGGTGGAGTTTCTTAAAGTCGGCGAAGTTGTCAAAAACTGCTTTAACGACCGTGTACACAACGTTATCCGGAATCTTCGCAGAGGTCACGAAGGTCGCACCAACACCAAATGTTGTTGTTTCGTTTGGATTGTCTTTGTACATGCCACCTGGGACAGTCGCGACGCGATAAAACGAGTTATCAGCGACCAACTTATCGATTGGAGCACCTTTCACAGAAACCAGACGCACGTCGCAACTGTTGGTTGCTTCTGTGATCGCTGCTGCTGGGTGACCAATGGTATAGATCATCGCGTCGATTTTGCCATCGCACAGCGCTTGTGCCATTTCAGAACCCTTGAGCTCTGCCGCAACAGCGAAATCGCTCATCTTCATTCCAAATGCATCCATGACGACTTCCATGGTTGCACGCTGCCCTGAACCTGGATTACCGACATTCACTTTCATGCCTTTCAGGTCTTCGAACTTTTTGACGTTGTTAAATGACTTACCGCGAACGAGCAAAGTGAATGGCTCTGGGTGCACTGAGAACACAGCGCGCAAATCGGTAAACGCACCCTGATCTTTGAATTTTGATGTCCCGTTGTATGCGTGATATTGCCAATCAGACTGGGCGACCCCGAATTCTAGCTCGCCAGCACGGATCGTGTTGATGTTATACACAGACCCGCCGGTTGATTCCGCTGAACAACGGATACCGTGCGTTTTACGATCCTTATTCACGAGACGACAGATTGCACCACCAGTGGGGTAGTAGACACCTGTGACGCCACCAGTACCGATGGAGATGAACTGTTGAGCTTGAACTGCACCAGCAGTCAATCCGAATGCCGCAACAGACGCAAGGGCGAAGTGTTTAATCTTCATAGATGTACTCCTTATTGTTGTACTTTTGTGTCCTAACAAGACGCCGTTAACTATCACGAAGTCACGGGTTAATCGCAAACTTTGTGGTACGATCGTGTCGTATTAGTCGAAAGTCGTATTTTTTTGGAACGTTTGTTCCGCCGGGAAATGATGAACATCCACGCAATCAGAGCGAAGATTGAGGAATGTCCGCCGACGCAACAGCGTGTTGGCCGTTTCATGTTACGTCACGGTTCTGATATTCCATTTCTGAGTGTTCGGCAGTTGGCTGAGCGCTCAGGAGTCACCCCGTCGACTGTCATGCGGTTGGTCAAATCATTGAGACTTGAGACCTATCAGAGCCTTCAAACAATTTTTAAGCGGGAGTTTCTGGGTGCTTCTCGGATCGCGGCATCATCTCGAGAAAGCGAGCACGAGCATTCGTTCCGTGTTGCTTTGGGGAGTGTGTTTGTTCCAGAAAAGCGCGAACAGTTGAATCGGATTGCACGGTTGGTATTCCAATCACCGTGCCATGTTGCCGGTTTTCGAAGTGCCTATAGTTTGTCGCATTATCTTGCCCACCTCCTCAATATGATCCAGCACAACGTATTTCTTGTGCCGAATTCAGAGAGCGCGGCATTTGATCATTTAATGCTTGCGCGTCCTGATCATGTGCTGGTGATTTTTTCGACTCACCCTTATGCGTCACAGTCGATCAAAGTTGCGAAAATGGCGAGAGAAACCGGAATTCGAATAGTTGCGGTAACGGATAGCTCTGAATCTCCACTGTGTGAGCTTGCTGATGAAATTGTGGTGATTAATCAAATTCCCATGGATTACATTCCGAGTCGAATTTCGTTTTTCGCTTGGATTGAGTATTTGGTCGAAACAGGCTGTGGTCTGCAGGATCGAAAATCACGACGACAGCTTAAGCATTTCAAAGATGATATAGAGAAGTTATCTGGCTATTGGTCACCTGATGCTTCGATGGAATTTTCGAAGACAGACCAGAAGGGTCGATGATGATTAGTTATTTGTTCTTAGGGGGTGCGATTGTTTGTGAGGTCATGGGGACGCTATTACTCCCAGCGACTCAAAACTTTACCCGGATTGCGCCGACCATCACGATGATTTGTTGCTATGCCATCGCTTTCTACTGTCTGACCTTCGCGATCCGAGACATTCCAATAGCGATTGTCTACGCCATTTGGAGCGGCATCGGCGTGTTTCTGATCGCGATATTCAGTGCATTTGTTTACAAACAACTGTTGCAATGGCAAGCCATCGTTGGACTTGCTTTGATTGTGGCAGGGGTGATCCTCGTGAACTTATTCAGTTCGACTCAGTCGAGCTAGATCATCTTTCTGAGAGCGTCGTCCAGAAGCGTCACGGTGCGATCGATGTTCATCAGTTTATCCATCCCGAATAGGCCGATCCGAAATGTTTGAAAGTCAGCAGATTCACCGCACTCCAGAGGAACACCGGCGGCAATCTGGAGTCCAACATCTGCAAACGCACTGCCATTTTTGAAGTCAGCACGATCGGTATGGGAAACAACCACGGTTGGCGATTTGAAGCCGTTTGCCGCTAAACTTTTGAATCCGTAACCTTCCATGAGCTCACGGATCTGGCGACCGAGCTCAATCTGATTGGCTTTGAGCGAATCAAAGCCGATCGTTGCCATTTCATTATAGGTATCGAGGAAGTTTGCCAGCCCATCTGTAGGCACTGTTGCATGGTACGCGTGACCACCGCTTAGGTATGCGTCCATGATGCTGTGCCACTTCTTCAGATCGAGCACAAAACTGTCAGATGTCGTCGTTTTGAGACGTTCCAGCGCTCGATTCGACAGCATGATCACTCCAGCGCAGGGCGTCGAGGTCCAGCCTTTCTGCGGCGCTGTAATCAGAACATCAACACCAAGCGCGTCCATATCAGCCCACAGTGCTCCGGCGGCGACACAATCAAGAACAAAAAGGCCACCGACTTCATGAGCTGCCTCTGTGAGTGCCTGAATGTAGCTGTCTGGCAGCAACATCCCAGCAGAGGTTTCGACATGAGGTGCCACGACCAGATTCGGTTTTTCTGACCGGATCTGCGCACAGACCTCACCGACCGGGACCGGCGAAAATTGTTGATCTGCAGCATTTGTATCCGGACGTGCTTGGGCAACTTCCGCGTGTGAGGGCGTGACGCCTTGATTGAAAATTTGGGTCCAGCGGTAACTGAACCAACCGTTTCGGACAACAAGAACCTTTTGGTCTCTCGCAAATTGACGTGCAACCGATTCCATCGCGAAGGAACCGCCGCCTGGCACCAAAACGCAGGATTGCGCTTTGTAGACGCTGGTTAAGCCAGCGTGCAAATCGCACATGACCTTTTGGAATGCTTTGGACATGTGATTCATCGAGCGATCAGTGAATACAACAGAGTACTCAAGTAGACCGTCGGGATCGATCTTTGGATATATTGACGACATCGTTTGGTATCCTGTCCGTCGCGTGGGCCAAAAGTTGATGAAGGAAACCCCATTCAACGCAGATCGTCAACTGATTGGTCGCTGAGGAGTCAAATGTTACACAGTGAGTTTAGCGAAGACGATGCGATCTTCATGCGTCAGGCCCTTGAGCTGGCTGCGTACGCATCATCACTGAACGAAGTTCCGGTGGGCGCGGTCTTGGTCCGTGACAACACAATTATTGGGGAGGGCTGGAATGCGCCGATTTCAAATCATGACGCAAGTCATCATGCAGAGATCGCAGCAATTCGCGACGCCTGTAATGCGATTCAGAATTACAGGCTTCCAGGCACCACGCTATATGTAACCCTTGAGCCTTGCACCATGTGCTTTGGTGCGATCATTCACGCGCGAATCGAGCGAGTGATATTTGCCGCCAAAGAACCGAGAGCAGGGGTTCTGGAGTCACAGTTAAGGCTCCCAGAGGCCACATTTTACAATCATCAGCTGACGGTTGTGGGCGGTTTACATGCCGATGAGTCGGCAACGCTCTTGCAGCAATTTTTCCAGGCTCGGCGCTCAGCATCGCCGCAGAAGTCTGAGTAAAAAAATGGATTGAATCCTCCGGCGACACGGTCGGCTCTGCTAAACTCCGGTTTTCAAATTTTCGATCGCATCAAGGACCGATTGATATGCTCATTCTGCAGGGAGGAGAGGCCCTCTCGTCGTTTCGTATTCACTCACTCATCAATCGCGCGCAAGCACTTGGAATCCATATTGAGGATCTGATTTGTACATATCTATTTTTCGTGATGGGAGACGCTGGAGATGCAGATAAGCTAGCGAAACTGCTCGACGCAAATCCACTCACGTTAGGATCCGGTTTGGTCGTGTTGCCCCGGACAGGAACGACATCGCCCTGGAGTTCAAAGGCAACTGACATCGCAAAGAATTGTGGTTTTGACGCGATCGATCGTATTGAACGGGGTATGCATGTAATTGTGTCGGGTTCAATCACGGATGCTGAGCAAGTCGTTGTGAATGGATTGATTTCAGATCCGATGATGGAAGATGTTCTCACTGATTTACCGACCGACGCCTTCTTTACATCGGGTGCGCCAGAGCCGCTTGGGATCGTCGCATTGGGTTCAGATCCGATTGGTGCACTGAACCATGCGAATGCAGTTCACGGGCTCGCTTTATCAGATGATGAAGTGACGTACCTCGCAACGGCATATGCCAAGCTTGAGCGAGATCCAACGGATGTGGAGCTCATGATGTTTGCGCAGGCAAACTCAGAGCACTGTCGTCATAAGATATTCAATGCATCTTGGACATTAGATGGCGAAGATCAGCCAAAGAGTTTATTTCAGTGGATTCGAAATACGCACCAGATTGCACCGGCTGGTGTGCTGTCTGCCTATGCTGATAATGCCGCAGTGGTGCAAGGTCCAAGCGTGGAACGGTTCTTGGTGAATCCGATGACACATGCCTATCAATCGGTGGTGGAGCCTGTGCATCTTGTCATGAAGGTTGAGACACACAACCATCCAACGGCCGTCTCGCCAAATCCAGGTGCGGCGACTGGAGCAGGTGGTGAAATTCGTGATGAAGGGGCAACAGGTCGTGGCGCGAAACCGAAAGCAGGACTCACTGGATTTAGTGTGAATTATCTTCGAATCCCAGGACTTGCAATGCCCTGGGAATGTGATTTGCCAATGCCCAGTCGATTAGCCACATCGCTGCAGATCATGCTCGAGGGGCCGATCGGTGGGGCTGCCTTCAATAACGAGTTTGGACGGCCGAATCTGAATGGTTATTTCAGAGCCTATGAGGCATTTGAAGAGACAACCATCGGTACGCGTCGTCGCGGCTATGTCAAGCCCATCATGATCGCAGGCGGCATCGGTTCAATCGCCGAGGGTCAAGTGGAGAAGAAACCGTTTTCTGACGGGACACCGCTTGTTGTACTCGGTGGACCCGCGATGTTGATTGGTTTGGGTGGTGGCGCCGCCAGTTCTGCGGGAGAGGGCACATCAGGCAGTGATTTAGATTATGCATCTGTTCAGCGAGCCAATCCTGAAATGGAGCGTCGGTGCCAAGAAGTGATCGACCGGTGTTGGCTGCGTGGCGCGGATAATCCAATTGACTTCATCCATGACGTCGGTGCCGGTGGTCTATCAAACGCCCTGCCGGAACTTGTCAAAGATGGTGGAGTTGGAGCGGACTTCTCGATGGATTGGATTCCGTCAGCGGATTCATCCTTGTCGCCACTGGCGCTGTGGTGTAACGAAGCGCAGGAACGTTATGTATTGGCAGTCAACCCAGCAAAGCTCGATGAATTTGAGGCAATTTGTCTGCGCGAACGGTGTCCTTATGCGATTGTTGGGCATGCGCATGATAGGCCGCATTTGTCGGTGGCCAAGACCGATGAAACGTCGATGCCAGTTGACTTGCCGGTTGATGTACTCTTCGGAAAGCCGCCGAAAATGCATCGTGACGCGTCGACTCTGTCTGTAAAACTTCAGCCGGCGCAATTTGCGAGCATTCAGTTCTCCGAGTTAGCGCGCCGTGTGTTGAGTCATCCGACTGTAGCCTCTAAAAACTTTCTGATCACGATTGGCGATCGAACAGTCTCAGGTCTTGTGCACCAAGATCAGATGGTTGGACCCTGGCAAGTTCCAGTTGCTGATTGTGCGGTGACGCATTCGGCGATTGGTTCAATCACTGGTGAGGCGATGGCGATGGGTGAGCGTACGCCGATTGCACTTGTTGATGCAGGCGCATCGGCGCGAATGGCAGTGGCTGAGACACTCATGAATATGGCAGGGGCTGCAATTGGTTCGGTTGGGCAAATTAAGTTGTCGGCCAATTGGATGTGTGCCGCGGGGACTGCGGGTGAAGATGCACGTCTTTACGAGGCGGTGAAAGCAGTCGGTGGCGAATTCTGTCCAGCGCTTGGTGTATGTATCCCGGTAGGCAAAGATTCGATGTCGATGAAAACCCGCTGGTCCGATGCGGAGGATACCCATGAAGTCATTGGTCCGATGTCACTGATTTGCTCTGGATTTGCGCCTGTGACTGATATCGAAAAGACAGTGACACCGTTACTCCGAGGTCACGATTCTTCACTGATCGCGATTGACCTCGGACAGCAACGGATGGCCGGATCCATTGCGTGTGAGGTGACTTCTCAATTTGGTGATGTGCCTCCCGACATTGCACCTCTCGAGCTCAAAGCGTGTTTTGAGTTGCTTCAAACCTTGATTGCGGATGGTCGCTTACTTGCCTACCACGATCGGTCAGATGGTGGTCTATTAGCGACCGTGTCTGAGATGCTTTTTGCATCAAGAGCCGGTCTGCAAGCAATGACTCCAACGGACGTTGATCCTGTCGCTTTTTGGTTCAACGAGGAGATTGGCTGCGTGATTGAGGTGGCCAATTCAGATGTCGAGTCAGTGGTGAACATGTGTTCGGAAGCTGGTCTCTCGACCTATGTGTTAGGTGAGCCGGACCAATCTCAATCGCTGGCAATTATCCAAAACGAACAGGTGCTTCTGAATGAGACGCGTGTGGCGCTTGAACAGGCGTGGTCGTCAGTCAGTTTGGCAATGGCACGATTACGCGATAATCCGGATTGTATTGATCAAGAAGCGCAGCAAATCGCGCGATCGCATGACGGCCTGAATTCAGTCGTCATTCCGCAGATGGATCAGATTCCGGA
Organism: gamma proteobacterium HIMB30; assembly: GCA_000227525.2. GTDB lineage: Bacteria > Pseudomonadota > Gammaproteobacteria > Pseudomonadales > Litorivicinaceae > HIMB30. Next base: position 7,349 of record AGIG01000010.1, on the reverse strand, counting down.
GACACGCCGGGTATCGAAGTCTCGCCCGCGAGTCGCAATCTTGCGCGAACAAGGGGTCAACGGCCAAATCGAAATGGCTCATGCATTCGATCACTGTGGTTTTGAGGCTATCGATGTACACATGTCCGACCTTATGAGCGGTCGACAAACGCTTGAATCGTTTGATGCCTTGGCGGCTTGTGGCGGATTTAGCTATGGCGATGTATTAGGTGCTGGCTCGGGTTGGGCGCGTAGCATTCTATTTAACGATCAACTATCGGCGATGTTTCAAGCATTCTTCGAGCGGGAAAATACCGTCTCGCTGGGAATCTGTAATGGTTGTCAGATGATGGCTCAGCTTGCCCCACTGATCCCTGATGCCAAACACTTTCAACCCATGGCACGTAATGCGTCGCAGCAATTTGAGGCGCGTTTAGCGCTGGCAACCCTACCAACAAGTCGCTCAGTTCTCTTGAGAGGTCTTGAAGGAACACGGTTCCCAATCGCTGTTGCGCACGGTGAGGGTCGATTCCAACACACTACTTCTGAGGTCACGTCGCTTCTAGATTCGGGACTGAGTAGCTTGCTGTATACCGATGATCAGGGGTATGCAGAAACACGGTATCCGGGCAATCCGAATGGATCAGCTCAGGGGCTTGCTGGTCTTTGCTCGGAAGATGGTCGAGTGACGATCATGATGCCACATCCCGAGCGAGTCGTTTTGCGATCACAGTTATCGTTTGCACCAAAGGGTACGCCGCGAGTCACCCCGTGGATGGGTCTTTTCGACAACGCTTGGCGTTTCGTGACGGGTCAGTGAGGTTGTGATGGACTGGGTTGGTGTCGATCCGCTCCATCAAGTGGTGACCCGAGATGAGGCGATGGACTTCATTCCGTGGCTCTCGGTTCGTTGGCAGAGCTCACCACCTGACTCGGGCCACTATCTTTGGTGGGATGATAAAGGATTGGCATTAAAGTCCGCTGCCATCGATGCACGCTCAAGTGTGCACGTTGATTTTCTCCACGGAGCGCAGGCTCGCCGAGTCAAAGCGGTAACCGGTGAAGCGCTGACCCGCGCAATGGGGTGTCAAAAAGGGCTTCGTCCTTCAATTATCGATATGACTGCCGGGCTTGGCGGTGATTGCAGTGTGCTCGCTAATGTGGGTTGCGAGATTGTTGCGATGGAGAAACACCCGGTGGTCGCAGCGCTCCTCCGAGACGCTTTACGTCGGGCCGCGGACGCTGATACAACCTGGTGTGAAAATGTCCAATTCAGGCACGCCGACAGCGTCGAGCGTGTCTCAGGGGTATCGCATGGTGTCATTTACCTCGATCCCATGTTTCCCAAGGAGCGTAGAGCGGCACCGTCATTGACGATGCAGGTACTTCATTCCCTCGAACAGACCACTGATCACCCTGAGCGACTGTTGGAGGCTGCGTTGGATTCTGATGCCGCGCGAGTGGTTGTGAAACGTCCGATAAAGGCTGATTTCCTCGGTGGTCGTGTGCCTTCTTCGCAAATCAAGGCAAAAACGATCCGGTTTGATTTGTACCCGAAACGAAAACTCACGATTGATGACTGCGAGCGGTTTCAGGGAATGGTTGACGCATGATGGATTGGAATCAGTTGCTCTCCACGGCGCGTGTTGATCATCAGAACGGTTGGACTCCCCAATTATCTGGAGACGAGCGAAGTCAGTGGCAGCGTGATCATGATCGATTGATTTTTTCAGGTGCGTTTCGGCGCTTGGCAGTTAAGACGCAGGTGCATCCATTATCAGATAACGATCATGTACATACCCGGCTGTCGCATTCTCTTGAAGTTGCTTCTGTTGGACGCTCATTGGGTGTACGACTCGGAAATTGGATGCATGGTGAGGGGTTATTATCTGACCAACACACCGCGTCGAGTGTTGGCGCCTTGGTGCAAGCGGCTTGTCTTGCGCACGATATCGGAAATCCGCCATTTGGCCATGCTGGCGAGCGGTCCATGCGCCAGTTTTTCGAATCGCGTCCCGAGTATTTGGTGGGTCTCTCGAGTGGTGAGCGAGCTGATCTCCTCGGGTTTGAAGGAAATGCACAAGGCTTCCGAGTCATCACATGTCTTGAGCGGCACTGGTTCGATGGTGGGATGCGGTTAACAGCGGCCACTCTCGGTACCTTTGTCAAATATCCATTCACAGCAGAATCAGCTTTCGGGCAAACCAAGCGGAAACATGGAGTGAATCAAGCGGAGCTTCCATTGATGCGGGAGTTGGCCGCACACCTTGGACTGCTTGAGGTCATGCCTGATGTGTGGGCTCGTCACCCATTGGTTTATGCAGTTGAGGCTGCCGATGATATTTGTTACGCGCTGATTGATCTTGAAGACGCGGTTGAGCTTGGGCATCTCGACTATGAGGAGGTGTCCTCCTTGATGAAGGAACTGGTTGACCGCGGTGCGAGACGAAATCTATATGAACAATTGCTCGACGATTCTGAGGCCAAACTGGAACTCCTCCGCTCCGCTGCGATCGATGCATTGGTGCATGAAGCCGAAGCGCGATTTCGATCTCACTATGATGCGATTGTGGGTGGAACCTTCGACGAGGAATTGCTCGACTGGCGTCTTGCATCTGCTGGTGAAGTGATTCAGCGAGCAAAGAATTTGGCCCGTGAGCGGGTCTATGTTGACCTAACCAAACAATCGTATGAAGGACAGAGTGGCCGTCTGTTACGCGGGGTATTGTCTCATCTTATTGATGGTGTTGAGGCGCTCGCACAGGCTGGTGGTGATGGCACCTATATCAGCTCCAAGGCTCGGGACGCGGTGGCACGACTTGGTAAATTCAGACCACGGCCGAACGACACCAAGTATGCGCGTCTGATGCGGGTAACAGATTATGTGTCTGCGATGACAGATCGGTACTTGATACGTCTCGTGGACGATCTCACACGACTTGGTTATTTCGACAGAGATTCCTGAAGAAAACTTCCAACATAGTCAGCAATGATTGGTTGTGCTTCCGCTGTCGGGTGCAGGCCATCGTCTTGAAACAGCTCGCGTCGAAGCGCCACTGGCTCGAGAAAGAAGGGTAGATAACCAACCCCTGTGCCTTGAGCGATTCGATCTTGAGCTCGGCGAAATGCTCGCACGAAAGGACCACCGTAATTCCGAGGTAATTCGATGCCTGCATAGAGGACTGTCGCACCGGCTTCTGACGCGAGTTGAAACATCGCCCGCAGATTCTCTTGCATCGTTTTCAGCGGTAGACCTCGGAGGCCATCATTAGCACCGAGTGCAATTAACACGATATCGGGTTGATGACGCTGGAGCAGACCCGGAAGCCTCGAGAGTCCACCAGTGGTGGTTTCACCAGAAATTGAAGCGTTTAAAATTTGACCATGTGCCCCCAATATCGGTGAAGGGTTGGCGGCAAGGATATCAACCCAACTTTGCCCGCGGTCAAGCCCATAGCCTGCACTGAGGCTGTCGCCAACGACCAGTAGCGTCGGGGCTCCCATTGCCGGCGTAATGAAACACAACCATAGGAAAATTACTCGCAATGTCTGCACAACCAGTCCTTCATGTTCGTGATGTCTCGCATGGGTTTGAAGACCAAAGCGGCCAACGCTTGTCAGTTCTGGAGTCACTCGAACTGAAGATCAACCCTGGCGATAGTGTAGCGATCGTTGGTCCATCGGGTGCAGGTAAAAGTACGCTTTTGTCATTGTTGGCTGGCCTGGATATTCCGGAAGCAGGTGACATTTTATTTCAGGGCGATCAATTCAGTGCACTCTCCGAGGACCAACGCGCCGCGATTCGTCGCGGTCGAATCGGATTTGTTTTTCAAAGCTTTCAGTTACTTCAAGGGTTGACTGCGCTCGAGAACGTAATGCTCCCTTTGGAATTAACGGGTTTATCTGTGGCCGATGCGAAACATCGTGCGACAGGGTGGCTCGAGCGTGTTGGTTTGGGCGAAAGGATTCATCATCGGCCCCGGATGTTATCGGGTGGTGAACAACAACGAGTCGCTGTTGCACGGGCATTCGTCAATCAACCGGCATTACTCTTTGCCGACGAACCAACAGGCAACCTTGATCGTAAAACCGGTGACGCGGTGTCTGAATTATTATTCGAACTGAATCGAGAAACAGGGACTACCTTGATCCTGGTGACGCATGACGAACGGCTTGCTTCTCAGTGTGCCCGTGTCTTGCATTTGGAAGACGGTCAACTGAATGAGGTTGCTGCATGATCGCTCTGCGTCTTCTATGGCGGGAGTTCGTGAGTGGTCAATTGAGTCTTCTCGCGCTCGCTCTGGTTGTTTCTGTTGCCGCAATGACGACCACCGAGGTGCTGACTGACCGTATCGATCGCGCGATGCGAGCAGATGCCGCGACGCTTCTTGGCGGCGATTTAAAGCTCAGAGGACCGCGACCCATTGACCCTGAATGGCTCGCTCAAGCCACTGCTTTGGGTGTCTCGGCCACTGAAACGATTGAATTTCCGTCGGTGATTGGCAGTGACTCTGATTTTGAGTTGACTGGATTGAAAATTGTCACCGATGGCTACCCGCTGAAAGGGCAGCTTGAGATTGCCGATAGTCGTGCGGGTATCGGGTACCCCGTATTACGGATTCCAGAACCAGGTACAGCATGGGCTGATCCACAACTGGCATCCAAGCTTGATATTGATGTGGGTGATACGGTGTCTGTTGGCGAAACAGAACTTCAAATTACGCAGATATTGGTATTTGAACCAGACCGAGGTGGTTCATTTGTTTCGCTGACGCCACGACTTCTGATGAACCAAGCAGACCTCGAGTCGTCACAATTGATCCAGCCCGGCAGTCGAGTGCGCTACATCACGTTGTTTGCAGACGGTGATATTGAGCAATTGAAGGCGTTCATTGAGCCCAAGCTCGATATCAGTCAAAGGCTTCGCGGAGTTGTTGATGGTCGGCCCGAGGTCGGCAATGCACTGACGCGAGCAACGACGTATCTATCACTCGCGGGTCTCCTGACAGTGCTTTTATCGGGCGCGGCCATTGCGATGACCGCGAACCGGTGGGCTTCAGACCACATTGCTGATAGTGCACTGTTTCGAACGTTTGGTTTGAGTGGAGCAGAGGCATTACGGATCTTTACGACTGAGCTTGTTGTTCTGGGTAGCCTGGCCAGCGGAATTGGCGTATTGATTGGCTACGGGTTACAGATCGTGCTTGTTGATACGATTGCAGGCCTACTGACGATTAGTTTGCCTGAGCCTACCGCAAAACCTGCGATGCTTGGGTTTTTGACTGGGTTTATCACCCTGTTTGGGTTCGCAGCGCCAGCATTGATTTTACTGGCCAACGTCCCGCCAATCCGAGTATTAAAGCGTGATTATCACGTGTCTGGGCTCGGTCAATTTGGGCGTTACGGATTCGCTCTGTGCGCAATTGGTGCGCTTGGTTACTTGTATAGCGATGATTTATTGCTCACCGTTTGGGTTGTGATCGCCGTCGTTATCTTAGTCGGTCTCGTCACTGGCTTGGGTCGACTCGTTATCCGGGGTCTTGGGCCGTTGGAACATGTCGGTCCTGCTTGGCGTTTTGGTATCCAGCAGCTGGTCCGAGATCCGCAGGCATCCGGCGGTCAGTTGATGGCCTTTGCTCTCACAGCGCTAGCCATCGCCATGGTTGCTTTGATCCGTTTCGATCTGATTACGACATGGGAAACGCAAGTGCCGACCGATGCGCCCAATACCTTTGCATTGAACATTACTGATCAAGATCAAACATCGTTTATTCAAACAGTGAATCAACGGGGTGGCGAACTGGCTCCGTTATATCCAATCGTCCGTGGCCGACTAGAGACAGTGAACGATGTTCCGTTGGTCGAGCACTTGGGGGGCTCTGAACCGCCTGGCTCGGTCAGACGGGAACTCAGCTTGACCGAATCTGGTGTTCTTGGTCGTGATAACCAGATCGATCGCGGTCGATTTTTTACCACAAGTGATGGTCCAGGTTTGGTGACTGTTGAATCGAAGCTATTTGACGAACTCAATTTAGACATTGGTGACGTCATTCATTACACCATCGGTCCAGATCGAATTTCTGCGACAGTCATTGGATCTCGGGTGGTTCAGTGGGATTCGATGTTGCCGAACTTTTTTATGATTTTTTCGCCAGGAACTCTTGAGCCATTTGAGTCGACCCGTCTGACCAGCTTACGGCTACCAAACCCGTCAGAGGATACGGCAGCGATCAGCGGCGCTTTTCGGCAGGTGACGTTATTATCAGTGGATGCGATATTAAATCAGATTCGAGGGATTCTCGATCGCGTATCGCAAGCGGTGAGCGTGGTTCTCTACTTTGTGCTCATCGGCGGGGTACTGGTGTTGGCAGCAAGCATTCAGACGTCTTTACCTGAGCGTCGTAAAGAGTCTGCAATTCTCCGAAGTCTGGGTGGGTCCGATCGCTTGTTGTCGCAATCACAATGGGCTGAATTTCTGACACTGGGATTGATGAGTGGTTTATTGGCGGCGGTTGGTACTGAGTTACTGGGCTGGCTCGTTTATACGGAAATATTTAATTTAGAATGGCGTTCCAAATGGCAGGTTTGGGTGCTGGCGCCGGTGTTAACGGGTGCTGTCGTTGGTGCGATTGGTCGCTGGTCAGCAAAGCAAGCGCGCCAACTCCCACCGGCTCAATTGTTGAAAATTGCAGACACATAGGAGGTTGTTGCATTGAAGCGTTATGCCCCATTGCTTGTGGCGTGTTTGATGGCTGGGCTGGTCGCCTTCCCATTCATTCGAAATCTGACAACCGGTGAGCAAGGGATGCCGGGGGCCCAGATTGGTGGGCACTTTGTTCTGGAAACAGCAACTGGCTCGCTGGATACTTCAACACTCGATACTGACTTGATGATGATTTACTTTGGATACACGTACTGCCCGGATGTGTGCCCAACAGAGCTGGCCCGAATGGCACAAATCTACGAAGGATTGGATAACGATAAAACGCGTGTGTCCGGATTGTTTGTGACAGTGGATCCGGAGCGTGACACGATCGATGCGGTGACCGAGTATGCAGAGGTCTTTGATCCGTCTTTTAAAGGACTCGCTGGCGATCGGGCGCAAATTGAAGCGGTGATGCGTCAGTATCAAGTGTATGCGCAAAAAGTTGGCGACGACCCTGAAACCTACACGGTCGATCACTCGTCACGCATTTATCTCATGGATCGTGATGCCAAGCTCATGGCGCTTTTTTCAATGGATACAGAGATCCCGACAATGATCGAAAAGGTCAAAACATTTTTGTGATCCGGAATATCTCTTTAGTTGAGTCAAGACGATTGTCGTATTGGGTGTTGTCCGTAAAACGTCGAAAATCTGTCCGCGATTT
>AGIG01000011.1 GCA_000227525.2 gamma proteobacterium HIMB30 | reverse complement strand
TGTCGGATGCACCAATTTTGCACTGCGTTTGTTCGATCTCATCGCCGTCGATTAATGTTGGATCCAGCTCAGGGAATACTTCAAATGTCGCTTTAAATGAAAAGTCAGCACCTTCCTCGAAACTGACGTCATCGATTGTGGGCTGACCAATTGGCTTCACATCATGCTCGCTGAGCGCCTGTCCCAACGATTTTTCCATGAGATCGGACGCGATTTCTTGGCGGATCGCTTGCCCGTACCGCTGACGAACGACACTTGCAGGGACTTTACCGGGCCTAAAGCCATCGATGCGAACCCGCTTTGCTGTTTCTGCCAGCTTGGCTTCAAATTCTGTTTCAACATCCCCGGTTGGGATTGTAATAGTGAATTGGCGCTCTAATGCGCTCGGGGATTCCAGGACAACCTGCATGGATCAACCTCAGTTACTTAAATTCTTTGAAATTAAACGCATTAGGATACTGTTTTCGGTCGTAGCCGTATAGTGATGGTGCGGATGGAGGGACTTGAACCCCCACGCCTCGCGGCACCAGAACCTAAATCTGGCGTGTCTACCAATTTCACCACATCCGCAACAGAACGCAGAACGCGTTATGAGGCGCGAGATATTGAAGGATCCACGCATAAATATCAAGAGCTATTCAGGAAGACCCAGTGTTTTCTGGCTCTTGGAAGCGGAAAGCAGGTGTGTCGTTGAATATCTTCGGAGAGTTTGTCTCAAACCATCCTTGTTCGCGTCTGCGTAGAGAGAATCTGTGATTTCGGGAAAAATGCACGTGTTACATGGGATCAAGCACGCTTTCGACCAAGAAAAAATGACCCTTCCCTTTCCTCGCTAGGAAGTCGAGCATCTATCGACCTAGCGCTGCATGGCTCCCTGGCTGTTACATCGCTTTTCAAAGGCTTCGGAAAATCGTTCCGACTCGTAGGTGACATATTCAAATTTTCGCGACAGCTCACTGTCCGGCTCTTGACCTTCCAATTTCAGATTGATGATTTCCTCGCGTGCCTGTCGTACTTGATCGATCCAAACCGTCACCCATCCCTCCAGAACCTCGCAATCATCAGGGATCGGGCGTTCCTCGGCGAAGAGACCTGGTGATGCGATTACAATGAGAAGAGCTATGAGTTGGCGCATGTTCGTTCCACGATTGAGTTTCCTCAACCATACCGAAACTCACTCGACCGTTACAAGCCAGAAAATGGGGTGGATGATGGGACTCGAACCCACGACGACCGGAATCACAATCCGGGGCTCTACCAACTGAGCTACACCCACCATCGCGGCCAGGCTGGCACGCCTGGCAGGAATCGAACCTGCAACCTACGGCTTAGAAGGCCGTTGCTCTATCCGGTTGAGCTACAGGCGCATGGTCAGTAGTGGTCGGGGCAGCTGGATTCGAACCAACGACCCTCTGCTCCCAAAGCAGATGCGCTACCAGACTGCGCTATACCCCGACGGCCTGACTGAGCACCAGGTGCTCGACAGTGGGTGCGGAGTATAGTCATCGACGGCAGGCTCTGCAAGCGGATTTTCTGTCTTTGGGCTTGGAAAGCGCCAGCCAATTTCCAACGACAACGAGTCCAACCGCGGCCAGTGCAAGTGGCGTCAATTGATATCCCTCAAAAAGCAAACTGACAATGATTGCAACAACAGGAAACATCACGGTCGCATAAGCTGCAGGCCCTGGTCCAATGCGCCCTATCAGAGTCAAATACGAACCAAATGCGATCACCGAGCCGACAATCACCAAATACAGTAACGATCCGACATAGACCGTAGTCCAATGAAACTGGATCTCGAGATCATTGCTCAATGCAAACCCAAACGTGAGTAAAGTGCCATACATCATCCCAAATGCTGTGGAATTCCAAACGGTCAGCTGGCGTTTCTGAAGAGTCGCGGACACGAGATTACCTGAGCTCGCAGAGAGCGTTCCGAGTAAACAAAAAAATAACGCCAGTGAATTCTCGCTTTGCCAATCAAACGTGAGTAGTTCTTTGCGAAATAAGATCAAAAGCCCAAACACCCCAACGATCCCACCGAGTAAAGAACGCTGATCCAATGGTTGTCCCAAAAAGAGCCTCGCACCTAGGGCATTCCAAAAAACCATGGTGGAGAACACGATTGAAATTAAGCCAGTCGTCAGAGACAGGCTCGCGGTGTAGAACAATCCGTAGTTCAAACAAAAGAGAAACAATCCAAGCAACGCGCAAAATGCGTGTTCCGATAGGGTCAGGACAAGTCGATCAGTTCGAGCAATACAAATACCAAACACGATCAACGAAGCCAGCAGGAATCTCCAGCCGACTGAAACCACCGGATGCACAACGCCCAATTGACCCAAGATCACGAACCACGTTGTACCCCAGGCCAGCACCGTAACGACGAAGAGAGCAATGTCTACGCGTGTTATTTGCGATACCACGAAGTGCCACCAGCTCCATCTTCGAGCACAATTCCTTGGGCGACTAGATCGTCTCGTATGTTATCTGCAGTCGTAAAATCTCGATCCTTTCGTGCTTGCTCACGCGCAGCAATCAGTGCGTCGATCGCTGTATCACTCAACCCACTTTTTGCTGCTTTGAGTGCTTGCTGTTGCGTAAAGAATGCTTCTTTACCACTGGCAAATAACCCAAGCACTTTACCGATTGCCAAGATACTTGAGGACGATTCAGCGGTATCGACTGACGCCAATTCGAATAAAAGTGCAATCGCGCGAGGGGTATTAAAATCGTCATCCATGAACTTTTGAAACTCAAAAATTGCATCTGAGCTTGGCGCGGTCAATTCGTCTGGAAGGGCCTCAACCAGACGACTGTACGCTGTTTCAGCCTGTACTAACCCATCGTCTGAAAACGAAATCGCGCTCCGATAGTGGCTCTGGAGCAAGAAAAATCGAATCACCTCGGGATGAAATTCGTCAAACAACTGATCTAAGGTAACGAAATTCCCGAGCGATTTTGACATCTTCTCTTCGTTGACACGAACAGCGCCAGCGTGCATCCAATATCGAGCAAAGGTACAGCCGGTTGCGGCCTCGGATTGGGCAATCTCGTTTTCATGATGCGGAAATTTGAGGTCAGGACCGCCGCCATGGATATCAAAGGTGTCGCCGAGCGCGTCCATGCTCATCGCAGAACACTCAATATGCCAGCCAGGACGACCAGGTCCGAATTGAGAAGGCCAGGCTGCTTCGCCTTCTTTCGCCGATTTCCAGAGCACAAAGTCAGCAGGATTTTCTTTATCCTCAGCGACAACGATGCGTGCACCAGCAATCATGTCGTCGAGTTTTCGGTTATTCAATTTGCCATACGCTGGAAACGCACTCACCCGAAAATAAACATCGCCAGAATCGCCCTGATAAGCGGCCCCGTTTTCGATGAGTCTGTCAATAAGGTTGAGCATCGATTGAATATTCGCAGTCGCTCTTGGCTCCAAATTCGGCGGCAAGCAACTGAGTTTCTTCTCGTCGCGATGCATGAAATCGATCATTTCGGTTGTGAGCTCAGAAAAATCAACACCACGCTCTGCTGCGCGGGAAAATATCTTGTCGTCGACATCTGTGATGTTTCGCACGTAGTTCACATCAAAACCACGAAATCTGAGATATCGAACAATGGTGTCAAAGGCAACCATGACACGGCCATGACCCAAATGGCAGCGGTCATATACCGTCATCCCGCAAACATAGATACCAATTTTTTCAGCTTCCATCGGCTGAAAGTCGCGCTTTTCTCGGGCCAAGGTATCAAAGATCTGCAAACTCACGCGTTATTCCTTGTGGTGAAACCGGTATAGTACCGTCCAATGTATTGAGGAGAACAGCCCGTGATTCTATTTGAAACAACGCTTGGTAACATCACTATCGAGCTTTTTGAGACCGACGCACCCGAAACAACTGCTAATTTTAAGCAGTACGTCGAAGACGGTTTTTATGACGGAACGATCTTTCACCGAGTCATCGATGGATTCATGATTCAAGGGGGCGGATTTGAGCCTGGGATGATTCAGAAAGACACGCGCGACCCGATTTCAAATGAAGCATCAAACGGGCTCTCAAATAACCGGGGCACGATTGCAATGGCAAGAACAATGGATCCCCACTCAGCAACAGCACAGTTTTTCATTAACGTGACTGACAACGATTTCCTCAACTTTCGCTCTGAAACACCGGACGGATTTGGATACTGTGTATTCGGCCGAGTCTTTGATGGCCTAGACGTCGTTGATGCAATCAAGGCAGTCGAAACAACCCATCGCGCTGGTCACTCAGATGTTCCAAGGGATGACGTGATCATCAATCAAGCCTCGATCGTCTGATGCGACGCCTGATCGTCTCCGATTTTCATCTGGATCCTTCCGAACCGGAGCGATATTTCGCGATAATCGATGCGCTCAGTCAATGCAAGTGTGATCAGTTGATTCTTGCTGGTGATATTTTTGAGGCCTGGGTCGGAGACGATGGTGTAACGGATGTCGATCGGCAGTTTCTTGAGTTTTGCGGTCAACACTGTGATGACGTGGTATTCATTCACGGCAACCGAGATTTTTTGATCAGCGATGGCTTTCTCACATCATTCGGGATTCGGTTAGAAGCACAGTATCTGGGTGATGCAATACTCGTAATCCATGGTGATGAGCTATGCACTTTGGATCACGCATATCAGGCATTCAAACGCGAAGTCAGACAACCTGAATGGATTCAGACGTTCCTGAATAAACCATTGATCGAAAGACAGGCAATTGCTGAGGAACTTCGGCGAACGTCTCGTGAAACACAGGCAAATCGTGCAGAGGCAATTGGCGATGCGGTCGATGAAGCGGTTGACGGACTGATGGAAAACCAACGTGCATCCGTTTTGATTCATGGGCATACCCACCGGCCGGCAATGCACTATGCCAAAGGCAATTTACGCGCAGTCACGTCGGATTGGACTCATTCAGGCCTCGGCGTTGTGGTTGATTCGATGCCGTCTAAATTGACCGTCAGCCTCACCCATTTATCGGCGCAAGGCGCTTTGATCAAAGAGCAATGGGTACGTCAGACCGGCACGCCTGAGTGGAACCGAAATTCTTGATCGGGGCTCACGATTAGCTGTTCATCAATCCTGAGAAAGTGCTCAAGTCGAGCATCAACGCTTTCTTGATCACTGTTTTCTTGCGCTAGTGTCAGATAATCCTGATAGTGACGTCCTTCAGAGCGGAGAAGCGATTTGTAATACCGGCCGAGTGGTGTTGGTAAATGAGGCCACAAGGCCGCAAATCGTTCACAAGAACGTGCTTCAACGATTGCACCCACGATGAGTAAGTCGACTAAGCGGTCATTTTCATTCGTTCTCACCGACTCTCGCAGGGTTCTTGCGTACCTGGACGCACTGAGCGACCGAAATTCGATGCCCATCCGATCCATGAACACGAGCACTTGCTCGTAATGCAGCATTTCCTCTCGCACCAATCGCGCCATGAGACGTTGCAGTCGAGGGAGGTGTTTGTACTTGGTTATCAAACTCATGCCGGTTGCAGCCGCTTTATATTCGCAGTTTGCATGATCGACTAACAGTGTTGTCAGATCACCCAATGCGTAACTCACCCAAGCATCAGGTGTCGGGGTCTTAAGAAAGCCACGGATCTCGTCGACGATGTCATCGATTGATGCCACCTTGGATACGATTTTACTTGTAGTAGGCATTTTCGCGTTGACTATGATCGGTCACGTCACGTACGCCCTTCAACTCGGGGATCCGTTCAATCAACGTTTTTTCTACACCGTCTTTGAGTGTCATGTCGACAGCACTACAGCCTTGACACCCGCCCCCAAACTGCAAGATCGCAATGTCATCTTCGAGCCGGATTAATCGGACTTCACCACCGTGGGCCGCCAGGCCTGGGTTGACTTCAGCGGTCAAGATTTCAACGATTTGTTGCTCAACTGGTCCATCAAATGCCACTGCAGGCTGTTTTGCTTTTGGCGCTTTGATTGTCAATTGCCCGCCCAGCTTGTCAGCCACATAATCAACCACCGCCTCGTCAAGATAAGGCAGGCTCGGCTGGTCGAGATACGCAGTGAACTGATCGCACTCAAAACGCTCGTCTTCAGGCTTTTCCTCGCCTGGACGACAATAGGCAAGACATGTCTCTGCGTACATCGTGCCGGGTTGTGAAACAAAAAGTCGTACGCCAATGCCCTCCACATTTTGCTTCTCTAGCAACCCATTGAGGTAGGTTTGCGCGCTGTCTGTGATCGTGATGTCTGTCATGTCTTGAGAATACCCTGTGCTACCCTGATATCTTAGTTGGGGCGCTTATTCTAATTTCTACTGAGACTAAAAAACCACTCCATGACGCACATCCCAATTGCTATTGTAGGGGGCGGTATGACCGGCCTCGCGACCGCGCGCCGGCTTCCGCCCGCCGGTTATCGAATTTTTGAGAAAAGTCGAGGGCCAGGGGGGCGGCTTGCTTCGAAGCGGATCGAACAACAACGCGCTGATATTGGCGCCCAGTTTTTCACCGTCAGGGACCCGAGATTTCAGGCGCTTGTCGAACTTGCACACTCAGCTGGGGCGGTTCAACCGTGGAAACCTCGAATGGGAACATTTCAATCGTCGATACCGGTCGATTCACCCGATACCCAAAGACGCTTTGTGGGTGCGCCCTATATGAACGCACTTGGGCGGTTTTTAACCCAATCCGTCAGGATCGAAAGCCAGACTCGAATCGATACGATTAGACGAGATGGGTCCGGTTTTATTCTGACAACAACAGCCGGTACTGAATACTCAGCAGAACAAGTTCTGGTGACCACGCCGGTCGATCAAATGGCCGATTTATTGGCCCAGTTTGAGATTGCACCAATCGTCACGCAGTTTACGATGGAACCAACCTGGACCACCGTCGTGTCTTCTGGACAACAACTGACGACCCGCATGCGTGAACCGATTGATGCGTGTTTTGGTGGCGATCATGATGTGTTTGACTTTATTTCAGTTGAGCGCAGCAAGCCCGGACGTGATTCAGATCTCATTGTCGTGCAGGCATCACCAGAGTGGTCCAAGGTCCACTTGGAACGTGAGTCTGATTGGGTCGCTCAGACGATTGCGACCGAACTGACCAATACGTTTGGAATTGCAGCGGAACCAGTTTTAGCTCATCGCTGGCGATACGCGCGGCCCACGGATCCGAAGATGACAACTCAAAAAGGTATCTATCAGGTGGACACAGGGCTCTGGATCGCAGGTGACTATTTGGCTGGAGGTCGGGTCGAAGGAGCGTATCTCGCCGGATTTGAGGCTGCCGAAAGGCTGTCCTAACTAAAATCCTGTGTCTTCCTGGTGGAACAAGGTTCGTCCCCGAGGACCACTGACGAGGCGCAAAGCAATCACCAGCAGAATCAGCATGGCCAATTCGTAACCCATGTACAGATAGGTTGAATTCTCTTCGGCTAATCCATCAATGAGCGCGATGCAGCGTGTCACAAACCAAGAGGTGTTGATCATAAATAGACCGATCAGTGATCGCTTGGTTTTCTTTTGGTCGACAATGCCAGAAGCAGATAACAGGCAAAAGGCGATGAACGAACCAGCGATCAATACTTGAAGTTCGATGATGGCTGCACGCGACGCCCCACTGATTTGTAACGCATCAAACAGTGTCTGCGGTTGCGCGAGTGCCCAAAGCGCCAAGCCAATGAAAGTCGCGCAATTAATTGCAATCAAAAAACGTCCAAAGAACATTAACTTATCCTCAAGATCAGCGGACAGAGTGGCAGACTCCATTGCGTTTGCCAACTGCCTGAGCCACACTTTCCATATCTTGCCGGCTCGGACGATGGCAACACATTCTTTGCGGGATGCAACTGGGGAGAATCATGCAACATCGTCTGATCTGGTTCCGTGACGACCTTCGCGTCAATGATAATGCAGCCGTTAGCGCGGTCTTAAATTGCAGCGCGGATACACGTATTTCAGCGGTATTTTTGACCGCCGACGATGAATGGGAGTCGTTCGGCTATGGCAAGAATCGGTTGTATTACACCGAGCAATTGCTTAGAAGTCTGGCAATTGCGCTCGCACGATATGGGTTACAACTGCGAGTTATTCGGCTCCCGAACTATGACGCTCAAAGACAGTGGATCAGTGATTTCTGTCGGCAAGAGCGAGTCACTGACCTTTACTTCAACCAAGAATACCAATGGAATGAGCGAATGCGAGACCATCAACTCGTCGCATCGCTCACTGGAGTCCATGTTCAAAGTTTTGTCGATCGGGTTCTCTTGCAGCCAGGTACGGTACTCACCGGAGATGGCCGCTACTATTCAGTATTCAGCCCCTTTAAAAAACGCTGGCTGTCGATCTACCAAGAAAATAATCAGTTGCCCTACCAATTACCCAGTACGACTCGCTCTCCGGTAGAAACACTCCAATGGAGCAGTCTTTGCGAAGCACCAGAATCCGATCTCTCTGCGTTCGCAACCGATGAACGGCAAATCCAAATTGATCTGAACAATTTTATTGAGCACAGACTCACCGGTTACGATTCAAACCGAAATCAGCCATCGATACAGGGAACCAGTCGGCTGTCTGCTGCGCTCGCAAGGGGCTTACTCTCTCCGAGACAATGTGTCAGAGCGGTTGAAGAAGCGCTGTCCCGCCCCATGTGGGAGTTTACCGCTAACGCCTTTTCCTGGATCAATGAGCTCATTTGGCGTGATTTCTATCAGCACCTACTGATTGGGTTTCCTCGACTCTCGAAAAACAAAGCGTTTCGACCGGAAACAGAAGCATTGCAATGGCGAAACAATCCAGAGGAAATCGAGTCTTGGAAGTCAGGACAGACCGGGATCCCAATTGTTGATGCGGGAATGCGGGAACTCAAACAAACCGGTTGGATGCATAATCGTGTGCGCATGGTGGTCGCGCAGTTTTTAACGAAAAATTTACTGTGCGATTGGCGCATTGGTGAGGCTCACTTTATGCGTTATCTGGTGGATTCTGACCTCGGATCGAATAATGGTGGTTGGCAGTGGAGTGCCTCCACTGGGACGGATGCTGCCCCCTATTTCCGTGTGTTTAATCCTGTCAGCCAAGGTGAGACACATGATCCTGACGGACAGTACATCTGCCGTTTCATTCCCGAATTAGCAAACATCCAGAAATCGAAACGACATGCACCATGGCTAGGATCCGTACCGCCAGGGTACAGACCACCGATCGTCGATCTCAAATCATCCAGACAACGCGCGATTGATGCATTTAAGGACCTTAAACATGAATAGTCTGACCAAACCTCGTGTGGCCATCGTCGGCTCAGGGATTGCAGGACTGACTGCTGCCTATCGTCTTCAAAATGATGTTGATGTCACTGTATTCGAACAAAACGACTGGATTGGTGGTCACACGCATACGGTCGATGTCACGTTAGATGGTCAAACATACGCAGTCGATACTGGCTTCATCGTTTTCAATGAATGGACCTATCCAAGATTCTTAAACTTGTTGAGCGAGCTGAACTTAGCTCATCAAGATACGGATATGAGCTTTAGTGTCATGTCCGAGACGACCGGCATCGAATATGCGGGCACGAATTTGTCGACACTGTTCGCGCAACGCCACCGCTTGCTTTCACCGAGCTACTATCGATTCCTGCGCGATATCATGCGCTTTAACCGAACGGCGATTGATGATTTAGCCAATGAGCGCATCAGCGCATCCGTCACACTTCACGACTATTTACAGAAGTTATCGCTATGTGACTTGTTTCACTCACATTATCTGTTGCCGATGGCGGCCGCCATTTGGTCGTCAGATCTCAAGGATGTGAATCAGATGCCTGCGCTGTTTTTCATTCGATTTTTTAAAAATCATGGACTGCTATCAGTCGCAGATCGTCCTCAATGGTACACACTACCTGGCGGTTCACGGAGTTACATCGCGCCCTTAACCGCATCGTTCCGGGAGCGAATTCGCCTCGAGACTCCAGTTAAATCAGTTCGTAATACAAGTCAGGGAGTTGAGGTTGTAACGGCAGTGGGCGTTGAGAAGTACGACGCGGTTGTTCTTGCATCACACAGTGATCAGTCACTAGCGCTTCTCGATAAGTCAGAGCGCGCAATCAGAACAATACTTCAAGGGATCCCTTACGCGGACAACGAAGTTGTTCTTCATACCGATCGCTCACAAATGCCGGCTAATCGCCGCGCCTGGGCGAGTTGGAACTACCAAATTCAAAGAAACCCAGATGGGCTCGGCGCCGTCGTCACCTACGATATGAATCGGTTACAGAATCTCGATGGGCCGCATCAATTTTTCGTCACATTGAATAATACCAAGCACATCAAACCTGAGAGCATTCTTGGTTGCTGGACCTATGCGCATCCACAATTCGGACCCGATTCGCTGCAAGTACAGAGTGGAATTGATCAGGTGAATTCAACATCACGGATCACGATCGCAGGAGCTTGGTGCCGAAATGGCTTCCATGAGGATGGCGTGGTCTCGGGTGAAAAAGCAGCAGAAGCGATCAAAACGACGCTTGGGATTCATGTCTGAGGGTGTCGGCATGATGCACGCGTCCGGTTACGGGTCAACCTGGCACGCGCGGCTTGCACCAAAAACGCATCGGTTTAAATATCGATCAGCAATGCTATACCTCGACCTCGATCATCTCGATGATTTCGCTGGTAGCACACTTCGTATCAATCGTCGTGGAGCGCTGAGTTTCCGGACACACCGTCATCTATGCGATGATCAAGATCCCAGTGGCGACGAGGCACGAACATTTGTTCGATCACAGTTGACAATCGATGTGTCCGGTTCGGTGAAACTCCTTACGAATCCACATTGCTTCGGTATCGGGTTCAACCCACTGTCAGTGTATTTCTTGCATCAAGCAGATGGATCACCAGGGGCATTGATCTATGAGGTTTCCAATACGCCCTGGAATGAAATTCATCGGTACGTGATTCCTTACGACCAGGTTGCTTCGGGTGAAGAGTATTGGTTCGACAAAACATTTCACGTCTCCCCTTTCAACCCAACAACACAGCGCTACGTCACCAAAGTTCAGTGGCCAACAGACGGTCATGCATCAATTTATTTAGGTCTTCAGGACAAAGGCGCAGAGCATCTGATGTTTGAAGCCGGCTTAACGCTGGACCTCACACCTTACGAAGGCCGATCAATGAAGCCTTTATTTCTTGGACTTTGGCCGCAGACATTTTTAGTAGTCGGCGGAATTTACCGTGAGGCCTTCGCTTTATGGCGAAAAGGTCTCACATACCACCCACACCCTTAAGGATAGATATGACGCAAACAACGACAGAACTAAAGTCTTTAATCGTCCGAGAGTCAAAGGATCTGACAATCGCTCAAAAGCTCGCGCGCAGAGGGTTACTCCGAGCGTTTTCGAAAGCGCGTTATGGCCGTCTCACCATCGCTGATGGGGAAGATACGTTTGCTTTCGAAGGCACTGAGTCAGGCCCTGACGCCCACATTACTATTTTAGATCCACAAGCCTGGGCCGACGTTGCATTTCGAGGGTCAGTTGGCAGTGGCGAAGCCTACATGGGCGGATATTGGGTCACAAGCTCACTCGATCAGGTGATTCGCTTCTTTGTGGCCAACAGTCACCTCACAGATCAGCTGGAAAATGGCTTGACTCGCGTGTTCCGCGCAGTCCTCGCGACAGCACATTGGCTCAACAAAAATACAGTGAAGGGCTCGAAAAAGAATATCGAAGCACACTACGACCTTGGCAACCAACTGTTTGAGACCTTTCTTGATCCAACCTTGATGTATTCATCCGCGCTGTTTGCCGACGGCACGACTGATCTTCATGATGCGTCAATTGAAAAGCTTGATCACATTTGCCGAAAGTTACAGCTCTCATCAACCGATCATGTGCTTGAAATTGGGACTGGCTGGGGAGGTTTTGCGATTCATGCAGCTGAGAATTATGGCTGTCGGGTGACTACGACTACAATTTCTGAAGAGCAGTATGACCATGCCGTTCAATTAATTCGAGACCGTGGTCTCAGTGATCAAATCACAGTCCTCAAAAAGGACTATCGGGATTTGACCGGGCAATATGACAAACTCGTATCGATCGAAATGATTGAGGCAGTTGGGCATCATTTTCTTGATACCTATGTCAATACGCTCTCTCAACGACTCAAGCCAGACGGCCTTGCTCTGATTCAAGCAATTACAATTATTGAGCAGCGGTACCAAATCGCTGTGAATAGCGTTGATTTTATTAAACGCTACATTTTCCCGGGCGGATTTATTCCATCGATTGGAAGCATCATGCAATCAGTTGGTCGAGCCTCCGATCTGAGACTGCTTCACCTTGAAGACTTTGCGAGCCACTACGCAAGAACACTTGCGGCATGGCGTAAGCGCTTCACGGAAGAGAAGGATCGTATTCTAAGGCTTGGATACGACGAGCGGTTTTACCGGATGTGGGAATTCTATCTCGCATACTGTGAGGGTGGTTTTCATGAACGGCAATTGGGTCTTGCACAGCTCATCCTCGCGAAGCCCAAAGCGCGACAGGAAGCACCAGTGATTCCACTTAGCCTCGCCTAATGTGGGCAACCATCCGAAACCTTGGCGTATTCCAAGGTTTATGGTTTCTATTGGTTCTGGGTGGTGACGCTTACGCCATATTTGCTCTTGGATGGTTTCTGTTTCACTACGTGAGCTACAGCGAACCTCAAGAAAAACGTCTGCTTCCGATCTATGCCGTGCTTGGGATTTTGATGGATGGTTACTTAAAGGCATTCGGTGTCTATCAATTTAGCAATGACGCATGGCCGATACCGCTGTGGCTTCTGGCGCTGTGGTTGATTTTCCCAACGACGCTGTCACATGGTCTGCGCTGGTGCTGGTCAGGAAAGCTTTGGATATTAATTGCTAGTGCTTTCGGAGCCGCTCTGACCTATGTCGGCGGTGCAACTCTTGGTGATCTCGAATTTCCGTTTGGCGAACCGGTGACCGTGATGACTTTGACCGCTTGCTGGGCTCTGTATTTCGGGCTTATTCGTGTGATGACTTTGCAGAGATCTTAAACAGGACGTGCGGCGGCTTACGGTCGAAATCTGCATCGATGCTTTGTCGAGTAATATCCTCGACTGAGTAACGATCCGAAACAGCATCATCTAGAGAGAAATTTTTGAAGTTATTTGAAAAATAGATCACCCCACCAGGAGCAAGCCAATCGGCGCATGCATCAATGAGTGCGTGATGATCGCGTTGAATATCAAGAGTTCGCTCAGTGCTTTTGGTATTCGAAAACGTTGGTGGGTCAAGCAAAATCAGATCAAAGGTTGCTTGCGGATCGTCCAACAACCACTCCAGAACGTTAGCGCGAATAAACTGATAATGTTTTGGGTTGAGTCCGTTTTTCTCAAAATTACGATGAGCCCAGGTCAGATAGGTTTTCGACATGTCGATACTTGTGACAACCCGCGCAAACCCTTTAGCCGCAGCAATACTCAACGCACCGGTGTAACAAAATAAATTGAGCACACGTTTACCTCGACAGGACTCAAGAAGTTGCCGTCTTAGCGGACGATGATCAAGAAACAGACCTACGTCGGTATAAGTGGTCAAATTCACTTCAAATCGCATTCC
>AGIG01000012.1 GCA_000227525.2 gamma proteobacterium HIMB30 | reverse complement strand
TATTGGTAACTCGAGTTTAATGTAAAAAAATGAAATATTGTATATTAAAAATGGGCTTCAAGTAATCTTCACATACTAGGAAATTTATGTCTTAATCATTAAATAGATCCATGTAACTTTAAAAATATAAAGGCATCCTCTTTACTAAAAGAAGAGAATGCATGCTTAGCTCAAGATTTCAAGTAGCCCTAGGCTTAATAGGTGAAAGCTAAATCATCCACTAATAAATAGAGACCGAAATACACAAAAATATCATATTATTAGTTCCTGCCAAGGCAAGACTTTAATTACTTTATCATTG
>AGIG01000013.1 GCA_000227525.2 gamma proteobacterium HIMB30 | reverse complement strand
CGTCTATCGCGACCGGGGCGTCGTTGGCTGCATTGACGGTAATTGTCAGTGTGCCGGTTGATGTGGTGGTTCCGTCAGAGACGGTGTAGGTCAACACCTCGTTATACCCACCCGTATTTGGTGAAGGTGCATAAGTCACCGTATTCCCAACCAAGGTGACTGAACCGTTGGTTGGATTTGTAATCGCTGTGACGGTTAGGGTGTCTCCATCCACGTCTGAGTCATCGTCCAGGAGTAATATTCCGGACAGTGTATCGTTGTCGTCGGTGGATGCTGTGTCGTTGACCACGGTC
>AGIG01000014.1 GCA_000227525.2 gamma proteobacterium HIMB30 | reverse complement strand
ACTCTGTCACTTGTGTACCGTCAGATAACGTATAAGTCACATCCTCGCCGGTCGTAATGTCGGATTGACCTGTAAAGTCATCGGGAGGGGTATATGTGATCGCCGTTGATGTGAAACCCACGGAGCCCGCTCCGGTATAACTAACGGCTGTGAATGTGATCCCAGAACCGAGGGTTATATTGAGTGTGGTAGGCCCCGAACCCTCGGCAACTGATGTGGCAGCCAATACCGGCGAGGTAAGCAATAGATTTAAGAAAGACGCTATTGCGATCGCCAAGTATTTTTTTGAGTTCGCGATCATCGGTTATAGCGCCGTAAAGGTGACCGTTAATCCAGATTGAGAGACCTGGGTTACGATCTTGTTTTGACGTTCCACCATGCGATACCGCTCTCGTGGTCCGATTTTCCTATGGCGATAGGGTTGCGTGTCGATATTGAGAATCTTGGGCTCATCGGTATCCGCATCGAACACGTAGTTGTAGCTAAGCTTCGCGGTATTTTGATCTTCAATATTCGAGCTGTAGGTCCTTTTACCAATCTCGACACTGACGTTTTGGGAAAGGTTACCCCCGAGCCGATAAATTTTCCGCTCGATATCTGTGGCGTTGTCTTCTCCGTACCATTTCGATTGATTATAACCAGCATATAGACCGGGTAAGTAGGGAATGGCCACCTCGACATCTACGTCATGCCCTGATAGTGGTTTTTCGGTTTGAAGCGCTGTTAATTGGTAGCCATCACTCAGCGCATAGTAGCGATTGGCGTTGAACCGAAACGGGGCGCTAATTAATTCGATACCAATCGATCCCCTCTTATGATTAGTATCGATTTCTTGGTCATAGAACGCGTTGACACCACCCATGACCGTTTGATCATCAGAGAGTTTGCGGATTCCGATTCCGATATTGACTGTTGAGTCATCGTCATTGACAGTTAGGCCAAATTCCGTGAAGGAAAAATAATTGGGGTTTAAATTATCAAACGCTTTCAGTCCACGGACCGAATACTCTGGACCATTTCGCAAGGAGGTAATTGAGACTTCGACATTGTCTAGTAACGTTTCCGCCTGCTTTTTTGATTCAACTTCTGCAAACTCAGTGACCACCCTTTCAACTCGTTTTCCGAGAGACTCGGGGGTTGGATTACCTTGCGAAAATTCGTCGATCAGCGCACGCGCAAGCTTTGTATTGCGTTCGAGACGTTGTTGTTCCTCAAGCGCGTTCTCGAGTTCGTCAGCTGCTAGTGAGGCTTTTTGCTCCTGTTCAAGATTGTCCCCGAAATCCAGCATTTCAGATTGCGAAGAGTCAAGTAACGGCAATGGTGCTACAGACTTATCTGATGCGTCTGGCGGATTATTGAGGATCGAGAGATTGAGATCAGAGTGCTTATGTGGCTGCGTTGATTCAGCAATTTCTCGTTGTTTGAGCGTCTCTTTCTGCGTGGCCATTTCCAGAGCCTTAAACGCAGAGATCACCAGACCCTCTGCACTGTCTCCGGAAAGTACACCAAGGTCGACCAGCTGTTGCATGTAGGCTCTAAACGCCATCACCTCAGTAGGGTGCTTGGAGAAATATTGCATGACGGTATGCCGATTAAGCTCCGCAGTTGTGAGAAATAGTTGACTGAATTGAGGACTCAATTGATGTGTTTGGGACGAAATAATTCGATCAGAAACGGATAGGTTTAAATGACGAACAATGCCATCCATTTCCACATTTGCGTGAAGAGGATTACTGGGTGAGCCGACACCAAAAACGGCGAGGGCCAGTAGCCTCAGTTTCCAGTAATTTAGTATTTGCACGCGCATTGCCCCATCTCCGTAATCAGAGAATCGGATATGCCGCGGGAAACTTTAAGTGGCGTAAACGAATTGAGTGATTGATCAACGTGTATTGGATTCGATGATCGCGAACACCGTTGCATGCTTGTCAGTAACATCTTTTGCATGACGATAACTAATATTCGTTCAGCGATACCTGCGCTCGTAGGGGAAGCTTCATGTGTTTCTTTGATTCCTCGTGAGGTAATGCAAGATAAGTGACAGAGCGAAGACGCTATAACTGTGGATTGTTGATGCGTTAGGAAACAAACTGATATGCAGAATTGGTGGCTATGGCGACCACCATTGTCTGAATTTAACTACCTGATATCTATCCTTATTTCAAAATATTTTCTGCGCGATACCCGCTCTAGTACCCGCAAAAATATTTTTTCGATCTTCCATACATTTTGTAACTGATTTATAGACTCTCAAAGTGAAAATAAGGCTCAAGTTGATAATTGCTCGTGGGAAGGAGGCCATTCGACCGCTTGTCCGGTCCTGGCAGAGTACTGAGCAGCTAATCCCATCTGAACCGCCTTCAATCCATCGGTTAACGTAACTTCAGGCTTTGCTCGCTGTCCTCTGCAAACTTCGGCAAAGAAACGATGTTGATAGAAAGTCGACCCATTATGATCGCCAGCCTGAAGAAGGACTGGTTCAACTGGAATTTGGACTGAGGTTGGACCTGCTGGATTTCGGGGACTGGCGATCATTTCAGCTATTGGTGGCTCACCCAGATGAGGAGGCCAAAATCTTCCAGGGCCAGGTATAAAAGTTTCGACTTTTCCTAGATGCCCGACGGCACTGATTTCTTCCTGATATCGAGACCCTTCAGCAAACATACAAAGCTCCAGCATGGCTTTGGCACCGTTTGCGAAATCGATCGTGACATACGCGTTGTCCCAAATATCTGATTTCTTGCCGTCGTAGACTTCATTGACATGGTTTACCGCTTGGTCTCCCGATGCGTATATGCGAACTGGCTCTGATTGCAGAAGTAGTCGCATCAAATCAAAGAAGTGACAGCACTTTTCAACGAGGGTTCCGCCCGATTGTGCATTGAATCGGTTCCAGTCGTTTACCTTTTGAAGGAACGGAAAACGATGCTCTCTAATCGTGAGTAATTTAATTCCTCCAGTAAGCTCGTGTACTTTTTCGCGCAGAAGAGCGATTGGCGGCATGTATCGATACTCCATCGCAACCCAAACAGGCTTACTGTATGACGCAATAAATGATTCAAGCGCGGCCAGATCGTCAGGAGAGGTAAACAAAGGTTTTTCGACCAATATTGGTAACGGACGAAGTT
The DNA here is from genome assembly GCA_000227525.2 of gamma proteobacterium HIMB30. Classification (GTDB taxonomy): domain Bacteria; phylum Pseudomonadota; class Gammaproteobacteria; order Pseudomonadales; family Litorivicinaceae; genus HIMB30. The sequence continues at coordinate 41,037 of AGIG01000014.1, read as the reverse complement.
CCTGCACCAGTTTCAACTGCTCTACGTGACAATGGTTGGGTGAAACAATCACAAGGCAATTCAGATCTGGGTTTTCGAGGAGTGATTGAATACTCGGATACCGCTGGGTAGTTGGTGCAATTTGCGTGGCCTTAGAAGCCATACTGTCATCCGGCTCAACTATTCCGACGACGGTTGCATCTTCGATTAGCGCTATATTCCGGAGGTGCTCGTGCCCCATCATGCCGCAACCAATTAATCCATAATTTAAATGCATGCGCTCACCTTAAATGCTGAACATAATTTACTTGAGCCGGATCAAACCAAGTCCATGATATTTCGACGCCACGATCATTTTGATCCCAGGTTTGTCGTTCGATGAATCCAGCAATGGTTCCAATTGGCAGTTTAAACTCGGTTGGACTCCATTCAGGGACCGGCTTTCTATTGACTCGATCGACTGCCCGTGACACCCAAAGATCCAATTGTTCGCGATAGGTCGCATATAGCGAATCGTGGACGTTGTTGTGATCCAGCCTGCCAGCCCTTTGATCTAACCAAATTTCCTCGATACCTATGGGATTATTATCTAAATACCGCAGTCTCCTGATTCGTGTGCCCCCTTCGGATGCTCCCAGGGTCCTAAGGCTCTGTGGCGTAATTTCTTCTGAAATGTCGAGGATCGTAGCAGTCGGTTTGCCACCACCAGATTTAAGCTCGAGGCGAAACATCGCATAGATAGGATCTCGTTGATCAGCGTTTACATAATTACCCGATCCATGAACTCGTTTAATTAAACTTTCTTGTTCAAGATTAAAAAGAGCCTTTCGAATCGTTCCGACCGAGACGCCAAATTGGACAGCTAAATCTCTCTCAGGTTGCAAGCGCGACCCATGATCGAGCGTTCCATCCTGGATTTCTAAAGCAATCAGCTTGGCGATTTCTTGATATCTCGGGACAGGGGATTCGTGGTGTTCTTCCATGTTTCTTTGTTCTTGAAAGTTAATCTCTGCGACGAAGGATGACGTAAATCCATAAAAAAATAAATAAATTGATTTACTATTGATACATATATCACGAAATGGTAGTGTTTAAATTGATATACAATTGATTCACATGGATGATTTGATGACACTTGTAGTTCCGGTTACTTCCGAAGGACTCACATCTTCTGAAGTATCCTGGTTCTCCGCGCTTTGTTCGGACGATTTTCAATTCTTAGGTGTTCCTGATGGTGATTTAAGGTCCTCTTGGGAGCATTGTTCCAATATTGTTTTAAAAGCCGAAGAGCAGGGGTTCCGGAATATTTTGTGCCCTTCCTCATATCAAGTTGGCCAAGATACTTTAAGTTTTGTTGCTGGCTGTGCACCCATAACTAAGGAAATCAACCTGCTCGCTGCGGTCCGCTGCGGAGAAATGCAGCCAGTGATGCTCGCACGGACAGTCGCAACCTTAGATCACATGCTAAAAGGTCGGTTAACCATCAATATCATTAGCTCTGATTTTCCGGGTGAAAAAGCTGACAGTAGTTACCGATATCAGCGATCACGGGAAGTCATTGAGATTCTCAGGCAAGCCTGGTTGCAAGATTCCATCATGTATAGTGGGGATATCTACGAGATATCAGAGGTTCCAAGCGACCCAGCCAAGCCATACCAAGACGGTGGTCCATTGCTCTATTTCGGCGGTTACTCTCCTGACGCTCTCGAGCTCTGTGGGCAATATTGCGACGTTTATCTGATGTGGCCGGAAACAAAAGAGCTGTTAGCAGAACGAATGAAGGCTGTTCATCAGGTAGCACAGAGGTATGGTCGAACGCTCGATTATGGATTGAGAGTTCATATGGTGGTGCGCGATACCGAGGCTGAGGCCCGCGAATACGCAGATTACCTGGTATCGAAACTCGATGACGATCACGGGACTGCTATTCGTAACCGAGCATTGGATTCAACGTCTCTAGGTGTCGCTCATCAGTCTGCGAATCGCGATCACGCAGATCAATCAGGGTATGTCGAGCCTGGTCTATGGACCGGTGTTGGTAGGGCACGATCCGGATGTGGCGCAGCTCTTGTAGGGTCAGCCGATCAAATACTCACGCGTATAGAAGAGTACCGAAGGATGGGAATGAGGGCGTTTATCTTCTCGGGATATCCCCACATTCAGGAGGCTGAATATTTTGGACGCCTGGTTATGCCCGAATTGAAGACGTGTTCGTTACCCCATGAATATGGCCGGGTTCCAAGCGAGAGTCCTCAAACAGCACTTGCTAGCGGAGTGAGAAAATAGTGGAACGAGTGAAGTTAAGTGACGACATCGAGATTAGTCGTCTGGTCTACGGAATGTGGCGACTCACGGATGATCCCTCTCATAGTACGGAAGCTACTATTGCAAAGTTAGATGCATGTCTCGAGCAGGGGATAACCACCATAGATCAGGCAAACATTTATGGTGCCTATACTGCTGAGGCAGAGTTCGGAAAGGCTTTAAGGGAATCCCCAGGTCTAAGACAGCAAATAGAAATTGTCAGCAAATGCGATATTGTCTGGCCCGCAGGTCGATTCGCTGATCATCGAGTCAAACATTATGATACCTCTCGAGCCCATATTGTGGCGTGTGTCGAGCAGTCACTGAGGGATCTCGGTACCGACTACATCGATCTATTGTTAATTCATCGGCCTGATCCGCTTATGGATCAAGAGGAAACGGGTTCTACCCTAGATGCGCTGATAGACCAGGGCAAAATTAAGGGAGCAGGAGTATCGAACTTTAGGCCCTGGGATATAGAGCTCCTGCAGAGCGCAATGAGCCACCGTTTAGTGACCAATCAAATCGAGTTAAGTCTGGCTAATCACCATCCGCTGGTTGAGGGTGACGTGGCCCATCTTCAACGTCATCGTTGTCCAATTATGGCTTGGTCGCCACTAGCTGGAGGTGAATTATTTGAGAATCATTCCCTTAACGCAGCCTTAGAGACCGTGGCAACGCGTCTAGGTTCGATAGCTGATGCTGTTGCAATTGCTTGGTTATTGGCGCACCCCGCCAAAATTGTTCCTGTGTTGGGCACCAACAATATAGAACGGATCCGTAAGCTCCATGCGGCCACCCAAATTTCGATGGATCGCGAAACTTGGTTCGAGCTTTACACAGCCGCCCTCGGCCGAGAAGTCGCATGATGCAATGTATGCTTGATGAGTCGATAGGGATCGATCCCAAGGTTCTTAGGAACTCGCTTGGACACTTCGCGACTGGGGTAACTATCGTTACAGCGCAAACGGAGCAGGGTCCCGTAGGTATTACTGTCAATAGTTTTGCCTCAGTGTCATTAGATCCAGCGTTAGTTCTCTGGTCAATCGATCGAAACGGTTCACGGTATGACATGTTTCGGTATGCAGAACATTATGCAATTCATGTTCTCCGAGCCCAGCAAGGCGATCTCGCGTTCAAAATCGTAAAAAATGCTAGAGATTTTGGCGATTGGGACTTGGTTGGAGGTGAATATGGCGTGCCTATTATTCCCCAATGTTTAGCTGTATTCGAATGCCAGCAAACTGAGGTTTACCGAGGTGGCGACCACGACATCATCCTCGGCGAGGTGAAGACATTGCGAACCTTTGAAGGTGACGGTTTAGGATTTTTTAAAGGGCAAATGATGACGGTAAAGTCATAGGGAATGATGCCAGGCATAAAGCTTGTCCTAAAAGGTAGTATTAAACGGTGACGCGATTCTCGACACCCGTTCCGCGATGTCTAGATATCTATGGTTCAACGGTCTGTTGCAGGATGGGTTTTCACAAAAATTATTTAGTAATCCAATAAATGCAGTGTCCGCTTGAGAATTGTTTAAATTTCTTGATATTTTCTATTCGACTGTGTGCGGATTGTTTTTTTTTGGAATCAATATGCGATACGCTCTTCAAGTCAGTTTGTGTGCTCGGGAGAAACAAATGATAATTTATAAAAAAATTTTTGGCATGGCCGCTGCGGCTGCAATGGCATCAATTGGTTACGTCGGCGTCGCGGCCGCTGATGTCTGTGACACGCCGTCAAAGCTTGGCGAGTTTGGCAAGTACGAAGGTGAAGTTATCACTATTGCTGGCTCTATGCAGGGTAAGGACGAAGAGAATCTGTTGGCGACCGCCAGCTGCTTTGAGAAGGCAACTGGTGCCGTGGTCAAATATTCCGGGTCACGTGACTTTGCAGCTTTGATCGTTGCCGATCTGCGGTCTAACAACGCACCGAACATCGCCATTTTCCCACAGCCGGGCCTTGCAGGCGACATGGCCAAGGAAGGTCATCTGACCCCGCTTGGCGACGATCTGGCTAATTGGATGACAAACAATTATGGTGCCGGGGCCTCGTGGGTCGCTCTTGGTACCTATGGCGATTCAGCGGGTAAGAGCAAGTTCTACGGGTTCCCATTCAAGCAAGACCTGAAGTCGCTTGTCTGGTACCTGCCTGAGCAGTTCGAGGACAATGGTTACGAGATTCCGCAGAGTATGGAAGAGCTGATTGCACTTTCCGATCAGATGGTCGCCGACGGCAATACTCCGTGGTGCATCGGCGTGGAGTCGGGCAATGCTACCGGCTGGACTGCTACCGATTGGATGGAAGACTTGATGCTCCGCACCGTATCACCAGAGAAGTACGACCAGTGGGTGTCGAACGAGCTTCCGTTCAACAGTCCTGAAGTGCTGAATGCGATGGAGGTATATGGTCAGTTCTCGCGTAATGACGATTACGTCGCTGGTGGTTCCGCCGCTGTCGCAACAACCTTCTTCGGTGACGCGCCAAAGGGCTTGTTCTCGTCACCACCGAAGTGCATGATGCACCGCCAAGCATCCTTCATTCCAGCTTTTTTCCCAGAAAAAGGAAAGGAGGTCGAGGACGGTATTGCCGACTTCTTTTACTTCCCGACTTACGAGTCGGCTGATCTCGGCACCCCAGTTCTTGGAGCGGGTACGATCTACACTATGACCAAAGAATCGCCAGCTACCCGCGCATTCTTCCAGTATCTGACCGAGGCTTCTGCACATGAGGTATGGATGTCACAAGGTCAATTCCTGACTGCGCATAAGGGTGCCGATCCTTCGGCCTACTCTTCACCGGCACTTCGCAAGCAGGGTCAAATTCTCGTGAATGCAACGACCTTTCGGTTTGACGCTTCCGACTTGATGCCCGGTGCCATCGGCGCAGGCGCCTTCTGGAGTGAGATGACTGCCTTCGCTAACGGTCAGGACGCTAAAACCACTGGCGATAACATTCAGGCGGCATGGGACGCCATTAAGTAAGTTACGGCTTGCTTGACTAGCGAGGAAGAGCACGGATTCACCCCCGCGCTCTTCTCTTTATGTGAACCTGTGCGACACCCGGTCATGACAGGTCCTGCTAGTCGGATTTGATATGCGTTCTATTCACAACGTAATCGCCGGCAACAGCCTGGCCATCTTGCTGACAGTCGTCTGTGTTCTACCGATCACGGCGCTTTTCGCCTTTTCGGTAACGACGCCGCTCGATGATGCGACAGCTTCGCTGGGCCTGTGGCTCCACGACAGGTATGCATGGACATTCCCGCGTTTCGATACCGAAGAACGTTTCGCCAAAATCGGCTTTGCGATTCGTGCCGTGGTGATTGCGGTCGGAATTTCATTTCTTTATTTCTGGATCACCAACTGGCTCAATCTCGGGCTGGCGCGGATCCAATCGCGCAATGCTCTGGGGCGAGAGTCACTTATCATAGAGGCTATCCAGCCCTGGATTTTCGTCGGTCCGACGCTACTGCTGTTGCTACTGTTTCTGGTGGTGCCAGCCTTTACTACGCTCAGTTTATCCTTTCAGGAGGCAAGCGGCGAACTTACGACACGCAATTACGCATTCTTGTGGGATCCTGCGGCGCTCGGATATTCACAGTTCAGGTTGGCCATGCGCAATAGTCTGATGTGGCTGGTGTTGGTGCCTTCCGCCTGTATCTCGCTTGGTTTACTGATTGCTGTGCTTGCAGATTCGGTTCGGTGGGGCGTCATTGCGAAGACCTTTATATTTGTACCGCTTGCCATTTCGTTCGTCGGCGCGGCGGTGATCTGGCGTAATATTTTCGCAGGTGGTGGCATCGAGCCCCTGATGACGATGAACGGCCCGACACCCTCTTATCAGATTGGATTACTGAAGGCGCTGCTAGGGCATGGGGCCGAATATAATGAGCCTCTGTACAATCTGAAATTCTGGGGGAATTTCTTCCTTATGTGGATTCTTGTTTGGGTACAGACGGGATTTGCTATGGTGATCTTCTCAGCGGCCCTGCGCGGTGTGCCGCAAGACACCATCGAGGCTGCGACGATCGATGGTGCCAATCCGTTCCAAATGTTCTTCCGGGTGAAGCTGCCACAGATTTATTCGACCGTGGTGGTGGTCTGGACCACTCTCGTCATTCTTGTCCTGAAGGTCTTCGACATTCCCTATGCACTGTCGGCGAATGACGACGACAAGCTACTACTGGCGACGATGATGGAAAATGCCCGCAACAACTGGTCCATTGGTGGCGACAATGTAGATAATCTGTTTGCCGCCATTGCGATTATGTTGATGCTGACAGTCATTCCAAACATGATCTTCAATGCCTGGCGTATCAGGCGTGAGCAGAAGGGGTTCAACTGATGATCGGCCGTACGCTTCGCCATGTTGTTCTCGGACTGATAGTCTTTATTTGGGTGGTCCCGTTTGTGGCGCTGCTCACAACCTCTTTGCGCTCCGAGCTCGCGTCACAGACCTCCGGCTTTTGGACGTCTTACACGCCGACCGAGCTCGGCCACCGTTTCAGTACTAACGACAAGGGTGGGACGGCCGAGGTCACCGAGCTCACTGGCAACATCTTCGAACGACTGAACAAGGACGAACAGTCCTTCCCAATTTCTGGCGAGGTGCGCTCAATCCTGTTCAAGGGCCGAGTGCCGGATCCTGAAAAGCCTGGTAAGACTGAGCTGATTCGCAAGTTGGTGCCGCCTGGCGAGGAGATGGCGGTCCGTAAGGGTGTCTTCGTATTCGAGGCGAATGGTGACTTCACCTGGACTTTTGCCGAGCCGACCATGCCAAAACCGAAGAATCTAGAGGCTATTATCGACCAGGACCCGGTGTTTGGAAGTGAGGCGTATGTCGAAGTGTTGTTCGAGAATAAAGATGTGCCGAATGCACTGATATCTTCATTCATCGTGACAATACCGGCGACCATAATTCCGATTACCATAGCTGCTTTTGCCGCTTATGCCTTTGCCTGGATGAGGTTCCCCGGGCGCGACTGGTTGTTTGTGATTGTGGTGTCGCTAATGGTGGTGCCGACGCAGCTTGCTTTCCTTCCTATCTTGCAGGGCTTCAGTGGGATTGCGTCATGGGCTGCTGCGCTAAAGGCCATGGTCACGGATTGTGGGGCGACGCAGAGCTGCGCCTATCCGTCAAAGACCTTCGCTAGCCTCTGGATCACGCACACGGCATTCGGACTGCCGCTAGCGATTTATCTTCTCCGTAATTATATCGTCGGCCTGCCGCGCGAGTTGCTGGAGAGCGCGCGGATCGATGGTGCTAACCATATCCAGATCTTTATCCGCCTGATTGTACCACTGTCGGTGCCGGCGCTGGCCAGCTTCGGCATTTTCCAGTTCTTGTGGGTGTGGAACGATCTAATCGTGGCCCTCTACATCGGGCCGAACGAAGGAACCGATCTGGTCTTTCCGATCAGGCTGGAAAAACAGCTCGGAACCTTCAAGGACCAGCTTCACCTGCTGAATGCCTCCGCAGTGATTTCTATGATTGTACCGGTCATCGTTTTTCTTGCCATGCAGCGCTATTTTATCCGTGGGCTGCTCGCCGGTTCAGTGAAGGGGGGCTAGGTTTGTCTAGTCTGAAATGGTGGGAAACCGCCGTGATTTATCAGATTTATCCTCGGTCTTTCCAGGATTCCAACGGAGACGGTATCGGTGATCTACTGGGTATAACCTCGCGACTGTCCTACATTGCCGACCTTGGTGTTGACGCAATCTGGATCAGTCCGTTCTTCGCCTCGCCGCAGAAGGATTTCGGCTACGACGTGTCTGACTACTGCGCAATCAATCCGGAATACGGGACGCTGGATGATTTCGATGAGCTTATTGAACATGTCCATGATCTCGGTATGAAACTGATGATCGACATCGTGCCGGCGCATTGTTCCGACCAGCATCGATGGTTCATGGAAAGTCGGACGTCGCGCAACAATGATAAGGCCGACTGGTTCCACTGGGTTGACCCGAAGCCAGACGGCTCCGCTCCTACCAACTGGCTATCATTTTTCGGTGGCCGCGCTTGGAGCTGGGAGCCGCGCCGCCAGCAGTATTACCTGCACAATTTTTTGCCGAGCCAGCCGAATCTGAACCATGCCAACCCAGCTGTGCGTGAGGCGATGATGGATGTTGCACGTTTCTGGTTTGACCGTGGTGTGGACGGGTTTCGGCTTGATGCGGTGCACACTATCAACGGCGACAACGCGCCCTATCGCGATAATCCGCCAAACCCCGAATTCGAGGTGGGCCCGCTACCGCAGGACCAGCAACCCTTCTTTCGACAGCTGCATGACGAGGCGCAGTTGAACCAGAGTTCCATTCAACTGTTTAGCAGGGCGATTCGCGAGGTTGCAGACAGTTATGATGACAGGTTCCTGATGGGTGAATGTGACGGTGATAACGACAACGCGATCAAGGTTAGCTCGACCTTCACAATGCCTGGCAGGCTTCATGCCACCTATAATTTCGATCTGCTGAAATGGGCCGGCCTGAGCGTCGATGCGATGAAGGACGCGATTTCTGGTGCCATCGCCGAGTTCAATGATAGTGGCCGCCTGTCTTTTGCCTTTTCAAATCATGATGTGCCGAGATCGGCGACGCGCCAGCTTGCGGCGCTTGGCTTGTCTCCCGATCAGGGGGATGCGATGCAACTCCTGCTGCTGAAGCTCGAGACTTGTCTGATTGGATCGACCTGCGTGTATCAGGGTGAGGAACTCGGTTTCGAGGATGCTCGTGATATTCCTCGTGAGGCGATACAGGATCCTTGGGGCATCGAGTTTGCTCCGACCTTCCCGGGTCGTGATAGCTGCCGTACACCGATGGTGTGGCGCCAGTCGGAACCGAATGGCGGGTTTTCTATCGGTAATCAGACATGGCTGCCAATCAGCGACCAGCATATGAAACGTGCCGCGCTCGATGAGGCATCACGCAGCGGCTCGATTTATGATGAATTCGCCGCTTTCCTCAAATGGCGTAAGGCACAGCCTGCTATGATGGAGTCGAACCGTATGTCTGAGCTGACAGGTGGACCGCGGCAGATTATGTTTGATCGCGAGTCGGACAGTCAGACTATTCGCTGCTGTTTTGACTTTGACACGCTGACAGCATCATTCGAGGAGATTTAGATGGCTCAGGTCGAATTGAGGAATGTCAACAAGGCCTTTGGTAAGACTGAGGTCATTCGCAGCGTTGATCTCGAAATCAGCAAGGGTGAATTCGTGGTTTTTGTCGGTCCTTCGGGTTGCGGAAAATCCACCCTCCTTCGCCTGATTGCGGGCCTTGAGTCCCTGACCAGTGGCGAAATCGTGATTGCCGATCGCGCGGTCATGGACCTGCCGCCGTCAAAGCGAGGCATCGCGATGGTGTTCCAGTCCTATGCGCTGTATCCGCATATGTCGGTGTTCCACAATATGGCCTTCTCGTTAGAGCTTCAGGGTGTGTCAAAGCTCGAGATCAAGGACCGCGTCGAAGCAGCTGCGAAAATCCTGCAGATGGAACATTTACTAGACCGTCGCCCGGCAGCGCTCTCAGGCGGCCAACGCCAGCGCGTCGCCATTGGTCGTGCCATTGTCCGCAACCCTGACGTATTCCTGTTTGACGAACCTCTGTCAAACCTAGATGCAGCACTGCGTCATGATACTCGTGTCGAGATAGCCAAACTCCACAGCCAGCTCGACGCCACAACCATTTATGTGACACACGATCAGGTCGAAGCGATGACCCTCGCTGATAAAATCGTTGTGCTGAAGGAAGGTGAAGTTATGCAGGTTGGCGCGCCGATGGATCTGTTCAACAAACCGGCCAATGAATTCGTCGCCAGCTTTCTCGGATCGCCGCAGATGAATTTCTTTGATGGCAAGGTCACCGAGCTTGACGATGGTGGCACCAAAGCAGGATTCAGCGGTGATGGGCTGGATGCCAGTGGTGTGCGGCTTGTAAGCAGGGGCAAGGTAATCGGCGATACGGCAAGGCTTGGCATTCGCCCTCAGCATCTGGAGCTTAATGCAAACGGTAAACTTGTCGGACGGGTTACTCTGGTTGAACGTCTGGGTACTGAAACCATTGTCGAGCTTATGTCGGCCAACGAGACATTGTTCCGCTTCGCCTCCGGCGAGGCCACCGACCTTGCGGTTGGCGATGAGGTGCGTTTCAGTTTTGATTCGGTGCGCGCGCATTTGTTCTAGAAGCTATGTGGAGGGGTAGGGTGCCGAAGTGAGCCTGACAGAAATCATACGCCGCTTCCCGTCCGACGTGATCTTCGGGGTCGCAACCTCGAGCTATCAGATTGAAGGCACTGCCCAAGGGGGGTGCGGTGCCTCCCACTGGGACAGTTTTGCTAGACAACCTGAAGCCATTACAGACAGCAGTGACGGTTCGGTCGCCTGTGATCATTACAACCATTATGCAGAGGATCTTGACCTTGTCGCGGATGGCGGCTTCGATGCCTATCGTTTTTCCTTTTCCTGGCCACGCCTTCTACCGCAATCGGACAAAGAAGTGAACGCCGACGGCCTGGCTTTCTATGACCGGCTTCTAGATGCGATGCTCGAGCGCAGTCTGCAACCTTTTGCTACGCTCTATCACTGGGACTTGCCGCAGCGCCACGCCAATAACGGCGGCTGGCAGAATCGTGATGTGACCGGCTGGTTCGCCGACTATACTGATCTTGTAATCCGACATTTTGGCGACAGGCTTGCCAGCGTCGCCCCGATCAATGAGCCCTGGTGCGTTTCCTTCCTAAGCCATTATTGGGGCCATCATGCCCCGGGCCTGTGCGATCTTGCCGCCACCGCCCGGTCGATGCATCACGTGCAGCTGGCGCATGGCCGGTCTATCGAGGTTATGCGGGGCCATGGTCAGCAGAATCTTGGATGTGTGCTGAATAAGGAGTTTGCCGTTCCGGTCGACGGATCGGAGCTGGCAGAAAAAAAAACATATCTGTTTGACGGCATCTACAATCGTTGGTTCGAGGAGTCGACATTTAGGGGATGCTATCCTGAAGAGGTTCTTGCGCTGTTTGGCCAACATATGCCGGACGGCTATGAGAATGATCTCGGACTGATCAGTGCGCCACTCGACTGGGCCGGCTGTAACTACTACACTCGCTCGGTGATTGCGCCCGATGCTAGTGAGCCGCATCTCGGTTTCAGATGCATTCGCGGCGATCTACCGAAGACTGATATGGGATGGGAAATTGATCCCGAAGGTCTTGCCTTTTTCCTACGCCGTATGGCGCGATACTATGCGCCGGGACTGCCGCTCTATGTCACCGAAAATGGGATGGCGAATGCAGACAATCTTAATGCCGCCGGTGAGGTGCATGATCCCGAGCGGGTCGCGTATTTTGAGAGCCATCTCGCGGCACTTGCCGCGCTGGTCGACGAAGATGTACCTCTGAAAGGCTATTTCGCTTGGTCGCTACTCGATAATTATGAATGGGCCTTCGGCTACAGTAAGCGTTTTGGGATCGTGCATGTTGATTACGCCAGTATGGTCCGTACACCAAAGCAGAGCTGGCATGCTTGGCGTGCTGCGCTTAAAGCGAGGTAACCCGTCTAGTGAGGATACTCTTAAACAGCAATTTGAAAATGCTGTCATATGGCGACCACCATTGTCTGATTTCAACTACTTGATATTTATCACTATTTCAAAATATCTTCTGCGCGATACCCTCGCTAATACCCGCAGATTTATGGGTCTCCTTGATTCCCTGTGAGACAACAGGAGACAAGTAATAGAGCTGAGAGTTAATAACCATGAGGGGTTTGAAACTTTATGAAACAGTGTGAGACAAAGAAGTGGTGGCTATGGCGGGACTTGAACCTGCGACCCCAGCATTATGAGTGCTGTGCTCTAACCAGCTGAGCTACATAGCCATTCAGAAGAGGCGCGAAAGATACTGAAGTTTCGCACCCCTGTCAAAGTTTAGACGTTGAATCGGAAGTGAACCACATCACCATCTTTCACAATGTATTCCTTTCCTTCTAGGCGCCATTTACCAGCATCCTTAGCAGCCTGTTCTCCGCCTAATGTGACAAAGTCATCAAATGCGATAACCTCAGCACGGATAAAACCTTTTTCAAAATCCGTATGGATTTTTCCAGCTGCTTGAGGGGCTGTTGCATCGACAGGAATCGTCCATGCACGCACTTCTTTGGGGCCAGCCGTAAAGTAGGTCTGTAAGCCGAGTAAGTGATAGCCTGCCCGAATCACACGATCGAGTCCGGCTTCAGCAAGCCCTAACTCCTCAAGAAACTCAACTTTTTCATCATCATCCAGTTCAGCAATCTCGGCCTCGATCTTGTTACAGATCGGGACGACTTCTGCATTTTCACTCGCAGCGATTTCACGCACCTGGGAAAGCCAAGGATTGTCTTCAAACCCATCTTCAGCAACGTTGGCAATGTAGAGCGTCGGTTTAATCGTCAGCAGATGGAGCGTCTTGATCACTGCCAACTCTTGATCAGAGAGTTCGACTGATCTGACAGGTCGACCTTCATTCAAAACAGGGAGGATTTTTTCACAGACAGCCATCAGCGCTTTCGCGTCTTTATCACCTCCTTTGGCTTGTTTTTGCGCTTTATGCATTTGTTTCTCGACAGATTCGAGATCAGCTAACGCAAGCTCTGTATTGATGACTTCAATATCCGATTCAGGATCAACTTTACCGGCGACGTGCACGATATTTTCATCGTCGAAACAACGCACCACATGTGCAATCGCATCAGTTTCCCGAATGTTTGCTAAAAATTGATTGCCAAGGCCCTCGCCTTTGGAGGCTCCAGCAACAAGTCCTGCAATATCTACAAATTCCATCGCTGTGGGTACAACACGTTCTGGTTTGACGATGTCTGCCAATTGATCTTGACGAGGATCTGGAATCGGAACAACTCCGGCATTGGGTTCAATCGTGCAGAACGGGAAGTTCTGTGCCTCAATGCCTGCTTTTGTGAGCGCATTGAAAAGTGTTGATTTACCAACGTTGGGTAACCCAACAATACCGCATTTGAAACCCATGGTATCTCCTCTACCGTTGATGCAGGGCATTCATGGCTTGATCCCAGTTGCCCTGAACGATGTCTGTCATAAATTTGAGTGTATGGTGAATGGCATCATCAATGCGTTCACGTTGTTCGCTTGTTGCTCTGCCCAAAACATACCCGTGAACTTTGGATTTGTGACCAGGGTGACCAATACCGACCCGGATTCTCCCATAGTCCGATCCAAAGACACGGTGTAAATCCCTGAGTCCGTTGTGTCCACCATGACCGCCGCCAGTTTTCAGTCGGATTTGTCCCGGCTCAATATCGAGCTCATCATGAATGATGAGAATTTCATGCGGTTCAATTTTATAGAATTGAGCGAGTGCCAATGCACTCTGGCCTGAGCGATTCATGAAGGTCATCGGTTTCAACAGATGCACTGCATGGGAACCAACCAATGCCTTCCCAGCGAGGCCAAAGAATTTGGATTCGGTTGATAGTGGAGTCGACAGCTGATTCGCCAGAGTATCCAAAAGCCAAAACCCGGCATTATGCCGGGTTTCTGCATATTCAGCCCCAGGATTCCCGAGGCCGATGATGAGCTTGTAGGCGCTCACTCGTCGCCTTCAGACTCACCTTCTGCTGCGTCAGCCGCAGGCTCTGCTGATGCGCCTTTCGCTTTGTGAATGCTCACAACTGGAAGGTCGGAATCATGTGCCAAAGCAACAAACGTCACGCCCTTCGGTGCTTTCAGATCTGACAGGTGAATGACCTGATCCAGTTCCACCTCAGCCAGGTCGACTTCGATGAATTCAGGGAGGTCTTTTGGTGAACAAGACACTTCGATTTCAACGGCATCGTGATGGATTACACCACCCTGCATCTTGACACCCTTACAGCTTGTTTCATTCAAGAAATGCACAGGAACGTTGACTTTCAATACAGTACCTGCAGATGCACGCTGGAAATCAGCATGCAAGACAAGCGGTTTCGCTGGATGGCGTTGCAGTGCCTTCAGAATCACAGGCTCATCTTTTCCATCAATCTCAAGGGTGATCACTGAAGAGTAGAAAGACTCTTCTTCCAGTGCACGCTTTAGATCTTTATGAGCCAATTGAATCGACTTCGGCTTATTCTTTCCACCGTAAACGATGGCAGGAACCAGACCTTCTAGTCGACGCAGGCGGCGGCTCGAACCTTTCCCTGCTTCTTCGCGCGATTGCGCGGACAAGCGATAATCAGACATTTTATTCTCCTTCAATGTCTTCGTTTTACTTCGACCAGTAAAACGTTCTTTAACCCTCAGCTAGCGAAACATCGCACTGATGGATTCTTCATTACTGACGCGGCGTACTGCCTCGCCAAGTAGCTCCGCAATGGTGATGATCCGGACGCGTCCAGTTTCCATGATTGCAGCGGGGACCGGGATACTATCAGTAACTACCAATTCGTCAAGCGCGCTATCCTTCAAATTGTCAAGAGCGCGCCCTGATAGGACAGGGTGCGTGCAGTATGCAACCACTGCTTTCGCGCCCTGTTCTTTGAGCGCTTTGGCGGCATTACACAGCGTACCTGCAGTATCAACAATGTCGTCAACGATCAGACAGGTGCGACCACTGACCTCGCCAATAATATTCATCACTTCAGCCTGGTTTGCAGCCGGACGACGTTTGTCGATAATCGCAAGATCGCTATCCATCTGCTTCGCCATTGCTCTGGCACGAACGACGCCTCCGATGTCTGGGGACACAACAACCGCGTCTTTGGGTTGATTTCGCTGGATATCGTTCAGCATTACCGGGGTGGCGTAGATGTTATCGACGGCCACATCAAAAAACCCCTGGATTTGATCTGCGTGCAAATCAACAGTCAGGACGCGATCGATGCCGACACCAACCATGATATCAGCGACCACTTTCGCCGTGATCGGGACACGCGCAGACCGCGGCCGCCGATCCTGGCGGGCATATCCGAAATAGGGAACGACAGCGGTAATTCGAGATGCGGATGCGCGACGTAATGCATCACACATCACGACCATTTCCATCAAGTTGTCATTGGTCGGTGCGCAGGTCGACTGCAAGACGAACACGTCTTCTCCACGCACGTTTTCAACAATTTCGACAGCAATTTCGCCGTCAGAAAAACGGCCGATGCTGGCATTACCTAGCGGGACAGACAAATAATCGGAAACTTTTTGAGATAACTCTGGTGTGGCGTTACCGGAGAACAACATCAGTTGGGCCACAGGTGACTCCTTGAGCGTCGAGCGGTTTCAAAATGGCTGGGGTGGTAGGATTCGAACCTACGAATGGCGGGATCAAAACCCGCTGCCTTAACCACTTGGCCACACCCCAGTTACGCGTTAGCGCCGCAAGTATACAACATTGATCGATTGCTCAGGAGGCTAACTTTCACCTCAGCCAAATGCCCTACGACTTCGCTGGCTGAGTCACTGTTGACCGGATCGACCACGAACACACATCCGCCTGTTCCGGTCATTCTCGGCTCTCCAAATGCTTGCATTCGATTGATGAGCCGATCGATTGTCGGGTAAATCTCACGAACAAGCATTTCGCAATCGTTGTGGGTTGTATCCAACTGCGAGGCGCGGATTCTGCAAGAGGGGGTATCTCTTGTCAACTTTGGGTTCTGGAAAATCCCTTGGGTCGAGACATGAACTCCAGGATTTGCGATTAAAACCTGTCTACCAGGCCAATGCATTTGCTCAAACTGGTCACCAACTCCTGATGCGAAACAACTCTGGCCAAAAATGAACACAGGAACATCGGCACCGAGTGTTAAGCCGAGCGTTTGCAACTGCTCATCGGTATGACCCAATCTAAACATTTGATTGAGTGCCACCAATGTTGTGGCCGCGTCTGAGGAGCCGCCACCGAGACCACCACCCGAAGGCAGATGTTTTTCAATCAGAATCTCAACACCATACTGAGTGCCATCAAGCAGTACAGACGCCGCCTTATAAACCAAATTCTCGGTACCCAGCGCCATGGGATCACTTAGGATTTGTACGCCAGGTGTTTGAGTGATGCGATAGTGAATCCAGTCGCACCAGTCGACGAACTGAAAGCCTGTTTCCAGTAAGTGATAGCCATCATCACGTTGACCGACGATGTGTAGAAAGCGATTGATCTTCGCGGGTGCTGCGGCCTGAAAGCCGCCTTCGAGGATTGCCGAGGGTTGGACTACTGAGTGATTGCCTGCCATTCCGTACTGGCCCAGCGAATTTCAATATCACCCCGAGTCGCTGTTAGCCTGCGTGGTACCTCAAAACGATGTGATCCGGACTCAATCGACACGTTTCCGTTGTAGGCCAGTTGCCATCCATCTTGGGTCAAATCGGTAATCCGGCCTTCACCATCTTTTTCGACTGACTCGAGTGGAAGGTCCGGTGCATCAAGACCTCGGACCCAGTATCGAAGCGCGGCCACGGGCAAGGAAAGATCCATGACTTCCCGAAATAGCGTCTCCGCATCCTTGGCGACGGTTTCACGATCGTCGGTTTTCAGTCGAGCTTCGGAGGCTGTCATGGTGAGTTGGGCGACAACTGACCCGGTTGGCGACAAAACATCCAATCGTTCTTCGTCTGGATTCAATATCCAGCGGATACTTCCCGATTCTGTACCCTCTTTGGTCGAAACTGAGAACTTTGCTGTCAAATCCCATTGATTGAGTTGATCGGCAGGTAAAAACGTCAAAACCTCTGAATCATCATCCGATGACCAGGGCATCAATGAACAACCTGTCAACGACAGGCCTACCAATAAAGTGACAATGAAATGCTTCACGAGTTCGTTAACCGTTGTATTGTGTCGCGAATCTTGTCACTTTCTGGGTTGGATTCATAGCCCAGATCCCAAATTTCACGCGCATCTTGTTGTCGACCGAGAAGCCAAAGGAGTTCACCGTAGTGAGCGGCAATTTCGTGATCTTTGCTCCGTTCCCACGCTTTTTCAAAGTGGGGTACTGCTTCGTCCAGTCGACCGAGCTTCAGTAATACCCAGCCCATGGAATCGAGAATGGCTGCCGACACTGGCTTTTGTTCGAGCGCTTTCTCAATCAAAACGTATGCTTCCTGATATCGATCGGTTCGATCAGCCAAGGTATACCCGAGCGCGTTCATCGCATCGGGATCATTTGGTTTGAGATCGAGAATCTTTCGAAGATCGGTTTCGGCGCCATCAATGTTGCCGAGTTGTTCGAATGCCAGTGCACGGGTGTAGAGTATTTCAACACTCTCGGGTTCTTTCGATAGCGCTTCTGTTAAGACGGGGATCGCACTACTGGCCATATTATTCGCGGTCTGGAATTGCGCTTCAGCTAAGTACAACTGGTGCTTGAAGTCAGGAAATAACAGTCGAGCCTCTGCGAACCAGCGCTGAGCCTGCTCGGGGTTGTTTTTCTGAACCGCAAGGTTGGCGAGTTGCTTTCTCGCCTCGATCACGAGTTCGCCGCGTTCGACTCGCAAAAACCGATCGATCGCCAGATCGATTTGTTCTTTTTGCACAGCAACTTCGCCCAGGTGATAGTAGGCATTGGAGCGATATTGTTCTGATGCGAGTAGCGATTTGAGTCGGGATTCAGCGGCGTCGTAGTTATCGCTCTGCATTTCAAGAAGACCAAGCGTCAGTAGATCCTGATAACGGCTTGGGTCGTCATCGATTACCCCACTAAGTAACCGAAGCGCTTGTTCATCGTTCCCTTCAAGACCATGCCAGCGCGCAAGTTGCGCGCGGATGTTCAGATCACTCGCGACATCAGGAAATTGATCGACAAACTGAATCGCTGCACCCCGATCTGGAAGTTCCAGACGGGCTCTGAACAACACGACATTCGCAGACGGCTCATTAGCTGCTAACCACAGGTCTAACCAGTCAGTACCTGATGGTGCGTCCATCCGATTCTTTGCTTCAGACACGACCATTGCGAGAGAGCCATTATTGAATTGATTTGCAACGCGTGTGAGTACATTCAAAAAGTCATTCTGTTGATCTGCCGGTAGGCCAGCCCAAAAACTTGCAAACCAATGCGCACGATAGTCAGGTTCCAATGTGAGTAGCCGCGTCAGCGATGTTTCGAGGATCTCCAAGCGACTCTTTTCAGCCGCAAAGATAAGCGAAGCCTCGAGGGCTCCGCGTGATTGTGGATCCACCAGGCTCCAGCGTTCGAGTGCCTCTTCGATCTGTTGATCAGATCCGACTTGTCTTGCCAAGAACGCGGCTCGTTCGGATACTTCAGTATTCATGCTCTGTTGCGAGGCCTTGAGATATAGGGTCAGTGCAGCATCGGCATTACCGAGCGCAAGTTCTGCTTCTGCAAGTAAGATCAGTCCGGCAGGCGTTTGAATGGATCGCTTGGGTTCAACAACAGCGGTGCTGGTTGATTCAGAATCCGGTGCTTCAGTGATCAAGGTTCCTGGTGGTTGGCATCCGGCAAGCGTAAGACAGACCAAGAGCGCGCAAGCTCTGCTACAATCCGGCCACTGTTTTGATTTGGGTTTCATCTGTTTCTAAATGGCTCTTCTAACTCTTGGGCTTAACCATACCACGGCGCCAGTGGAACTGCGTGAGCAGGTTGCATTTGATGTGACGCGCCTGCCCGAAGCGCTTGCTCAACTGACCCAGAAATTTCCCAATGTTCGAGAAGGTGCCATTTTGTCCACCTGTAATCGAACCGAGCTATTTCTGGCAATTGATGGTGACGATGACCCCAATATCGTGGATTGGCTTGCTGGCTTCCATGCCGTCGAGTCCAAAGCGCTTGCGCCACATATCTATGCGTTTAAGAACCTGAAAGCTGCACAGCATATGATGCGGGTTGCTTCGGGTCTTGATTCACTCGTTCTCGGTGAACCACAAATTCTCGGTCAATTTAAGGACGCGATCCGCTCAGCGCGAGACGCATCGACATGCGGAACCGAGCTCGAACAAGCGTTTTCAAAAGTCCTGTCAATTGCTAAACGTGTTCGTACCGAGACTGCGATTGGTCGTAATCCAGTGTCGGTTGCGTACGCATCTGTGAATTTAGCCAGTCGGATTTTCTCGGATCTTTCGTCCTGTCACGTGGTGTTAGTGGGTGCAGGTGAAACCATTCAACTGGTCGCTGAGCATCTCAACGGACAGGGTGTCCGAGGGATTGATGTGGTGAATAGGACGCTTGCCAATGCTGAAACTTTAGCTGCGTCGATCGATGGTCTTGCGTGGCCACTGGATTCACTGGCTGAGCGCATACAGCACGCCGATATTGTCATTGCATCCACCGGAGCTCCAATTCCGATTCTTGGTAAGGGCATGGTTGAGCGCGCCCAAAAAGTCAGGCGTCAAAAACCCATGTTTATGGTGGATTTGGCTGTACCTCGAGACATTGAGCCTGAAGTGAGTGACATTGATTCGGTGTATCTCTACAGCGTCGATGATTTGCAGGCAGTCGTTGACGAGGGGCTTGAGCAGCGTCAAGAGGCGGCGCGTCATGCAGAGACGCTGATCAATGAAGCATTGGATGATTGGCAACGTGAGATCAGGGGATATCGCGCGGTCGATACCATCAAGCAACTCAGAGACAGCACGCAGATGCTGTCTGATCAAGAATTGGCACGTGCGGCCAAGGCGCTAGAATCGGGTAAACCAGCCGATGAGGTCCTGGCACAATTGAGCCGCAACCTAACCAATAAGTTTTTGCATGCTCCGACAGTGGCATTGCGAAGCGCTGCAGAGCAAGGTGATTTATCGCTCATCGAAGCGACAAACCGGCTCTTTTCGATTGATGATATTGAGGAGTCGGATTGAAACCATCGTTATTGAGTCGTTTGGATCAATTGGTTGATCGACACGAAGAGCTCGCTGCCTTGCTTGCTGATCCAGAAGTAATTGGCAATCAAACGCAATTTGTGGCCTTCTCTCAGGAGTACAGCGAGATTGAGCCGGTTGTTCAATTGGTCCAAAAATACCGGGTATTAAGCGCTGATCTGGTCGAATTGGAGAGCTATCTCAGCGGTGATGATGCGGATATGAGGGAGCTCGCTGACAGTGAGTTACCCGACACTCGGCAACAACTCGAGGCTTTGGACGCCGAACTAAAAGTCGCTCTGATTCCCAAAGACCCAGCCGACTCTCGGAGCGCATTTGTGGAAATCCGTGCAGGAACCGGTGGCGATGAGGCAGCCCTGTTTGCGGGCGATCTGTCTCGGATGTATCTCAAATTTGCTGAAACACAGGGCTGGAAGACAGAAGTATTGTCTGAGTCAAAGGCTGAGCTCGGAGGGTACAAGGAAGTCGTCATGAAAGTCGCAGGCGATCGAGTTTACGGTCGATTGAAATTTGAATCTGGCGCCCACCGCGTGCAACGGGTTCCGGCGACAGAATCACAAGGACGCATTCATACATCAGCCTGTACCGTTGCCGTCATGGCTGAAGCAGATCCGATGGCTGAGACCACGATCGATACTAAAGATTTGCGGATTGACACCTTTCGAGCCAGTGGAGCCGGTGGTCAGCACGTCAATAAAACGGACTCTGCGATTCGCATCACTCATCTTCCGACAGGTGTTGTTGTTGAGTGCCAGGATGAGCGCTCGCAACACAAAAACAAGGCGCGAGCCCTCAGCTTGCTGCAAGCCAGATTGGAAGATGCAGCCCGTCAGGAACAGCAAGCAAAAGAAGCGAGTGAACGAAAGTCGCTGGTTGGATCGGGAGATCGTTCTGAACGCATTCGTACCTATAACTTCCCGCAAGGACGGGTCACGGATCACCGGATAAACCTCACTCTATATCGATTAGACGAGATGATGGATGGTGCTTGTCAGATGATCATTGACCCCCTTGTGCAGGAGTACCAAGCCGAGCTGTTAGCAGGGCTTGATACGGGCGCATGACACTTGCTGAATTACAGCGTTCTGATCCGGTTCATGCAGCAAACTGGACCCATAGCGAACAGCAATTGGTCTTTTCAGAAGTACTTGGGTTATCCCTGACTGAACAAATTCTCGCAGCCGAATCACCTCTTCCTGATGACAAAATTGAGCAAGTCATTCACATCGCGCGCCGATCGATTACCGGTAAGCCTTTGGCTTATATCTTGGGCGTCTGCTATTTCGATGGCTTAAAGATCCTGATTGATTCGGCCGTGTTGGTTCCGAGACCGGATACTGAAACCCTGGTCGAGGTTGCCTCCGCATTGATTTCAGATCACAAGATTCACTCGGTTCACGACCTCTGTACGGGCTCTGGCGCTATCGCGCTTGCCATTAAAGCACGGCATCCTCACTGTACAGTGACAGCCAGTGATCTGTCAGAACATGCGGTTCGGTGTGCTGCTGACAACGCATCTGCGTTACTGTTAGACGTCGAATGTCGACAAACAGATCTGTTTGAGGGGCTTTCTGAGTTTCAACTGATCACCGCCAACCCGCCTTATATCGCCTGGGATGATCCGGAAGTGGATCCGGATGTGGTCGCGCATGAACCCGCGATGGCGCTCTTTGCGGAGCACGATGGCTTGTCTTTGATTCAGCGGATTTTAAGTGAGGCCTTGAATCATCTCTGTGAGAATGGTGTGTTGTGTCTTGAGCATGGTCATCGTCAGGCCCATGATGTGAGGAAACTTGCGATGAGTATGGGTTGGAAGTCGGTTCAGACACACCAAGACCTCGCAGGCAGAGATCGCGTGACGAGGATGCAAAAGCCATGATGACAGATTCAGAACTCCTGCATTATGCAAGACAGATTCTCCTCTCTGATGTCGATGTGGATGGCCAGGAGCGACTGAAACAATCGCATGTTGTGATTTTAGGACTGGGTGGTCTTGGCAGTCCGCTTGCGTTGTATCTTGGTGCCGCTGGAATCGGGCGATTAACGCTGGTTGATGGTGATACGGTGGATGAAACCAATCTTCATCGACAGGTGATCCACAGTCAGAATAGTTTGAACCAATTGAAGGTCGAATCCGCAAGAGAGCGGATCCTGGGCATTAATCCGTGGATTGAGATTGATGTGATCGCAGCGCATGCAGACGATCAAAATGTCGATCAAGCAATCTCGAGTGCGCAATGTGTTGCAGATTGCACGGATCGATTTGCAACCCGATTTTTGGCTAATCGATTGGCGTTGAAGCATCAGGTACCCACCGTCTCTGCAGCCGCTCTTGGGGTCGAGGGACAGCTCACAACAATTGATCCACGTGATGCGGAAAACCCATGTTATGCCTGCTTGATCCCTGATGTTCCCGAGGTGGAACCGACGTGCGCAGAAACCGGAGTCCTCGGACCTGTCGTGGGGACCTTGGGTACCCTGCAGGCAGTGGAGGTATTGGGTGTTTTACTGGGCTGGTCTGATCGCTTGGTTGGACGATTAACCCGATTCAATGCGCAGACCATGGAGTGGAAGTCCTTCCGTTACCGAAAGGACCCTGCCTGCCCGGTGTGTGGATCAGCCTGAGAGTTTTGCACTCAAAATTTGATTCACAGCCTGAGGGTTGGCTTTCCCCTGTGACTTCTTCATCACTTGGCCGACAAAGAAGCCGAGCATCTTGCCCTGTTTCTCGTCTGGTGCAGCGCGGTAGTTGGCGACCTGATCTGGGTTCTCGGCAATCACCTCATCGACAATCGCTTCAATTGCGCCAGTGTCTGTCATCTGAACGAGACCTTTGGACTCGATGATGGCATCGACCTCGCCTTCACTTGCGAGTAATGCGTCAAACACAGTTTTCGCGGTTTTCGAGTTGAGCGTGTTGTCTTTGATTCGCGCAATCAGATCAGATAGTTGTTTTGCGGTCACTGCAAAGTCAGTAATGGATCCGCCTGTTTGATTGAGGTCAGCCAACACGCTACCCATCACCCAGTTGGCGGCTAGCTTGCCTTCTCCTGATGTATCTGCAACTTCGGCAAAGTAATCAGCAACATCACGATCAGCAACCAAGACGCCCGCATCATAGTCAGTGATGCCATATTCACTGACATAACGCGTCTTCCGAGCCTCAGGGAGCTCCGGGAGTGCATCTCGGCAAGTGCTGATGAAGGCTTCGTCAAGGACAACGGGCAACAGATCAGGATCCGGGAAGTAACGATAGTCGTTGGCTTCTTCTTTTGATCGCATCGAACGGGTTTCGTCCTTGTCTGGATCATACAGACGTGTTTCCTGGATGACCCGGCCGGCATCTTCCAAGATCTCAATTTGGCGATTGATTTCGGTATTGATTGCTTTCTCGACAAAGCGGAACGAGTTCACGTTTTTAATTTCTGTTCGCGTACCGAGCGTATCAGACCCTTTTGGTCGGATTGAGACGTTGCAGTCACAACGCATCGAACCTTCGGCCATGTTGCCGTCAGAAATATCGAGATAGCGAATGATTGAATGAATCACCTTAAGGTAAGCAACTGCCTCTTTCGCCGAACGAAGTTCGGGTTCAGAGACGATTTCGAGTAATGGTGTGCCGGCCCGGTTCAAGTCGACGCCAGTCATACCATCAAACGCATCGTGAACGCTTTTACCAGCATCTTCCTCAAGGTGCGCGCGTGTCACATTGATGGTCTTGGTTGTTCCATCCTCGAGACTGATCGTCACGCGACCAGGGCCGACGATCGGTTTGTCAAATTGACTGATTTGATACCCTTTTGGAAGATCCGGGTAGAAGTAGTTTTTCCGATCGAAGATGGATTCTTGACCAATCTCGGCGTCGATTGCGAGACCGAATTTAACAGCCATCTCAAACGCCTTGGCATTTGGTACGGGCAAGACACCCGGCATCCCGAGATCAATCAGTGATGCTTGGGTGTTCGGTTCGGCACCAAAGTTTGTCGACGATCCCGAGAAGATTTTAGAGTCTGTTGAGAGTTGTACGTGGACCTCGAGTCCGATCACAGCTTCATACATATCAAACACCCTCCGGACGCTGCAAATGCCAATCGGTCACCATTTGAACCTGATGCGCAGCGTTTAAAATCATACTTTCACCGAAGGCGCGGCCGGTGAGCTGATAGCCCGTCGGTAGGCCATTAATCAGTGGTGCCTGAAATGATCCACCAGGAAGGCCTGCCATGTTGGTCGCGACTGTATAGATGTCCTCCAAATACATCGCGACTGGATCTGCTGTTTTCTCACCAAGAACGAAGGCCGTTGATGGTGTTGTGGGTCCAAATAACAAATCACAGTGACCAAGCGCGCGATTGAAATCATCACGAATGAGTCGTCGGATTTGCTGCGCTTTTTTGTAATAGGCGTCGTAATACCCTTCCGACAATGCGTAGGTGCCAATCAGAATCCGCCGCTTGACTTCGCTGCCGAAGCCTTCTCCGCGAGACCGTTCGTAGAGATCCATGGGATCTGTCGGGCTGTCTGCGCGATAACCAAACCGAACGCCATCAAACCGAGATAAGTTCGAACTTGCTTCCGCTGGCGCAATCACATAATACGCCGGAATGGCCTCAGCCACGTGATCGAGTGACACTTCAGTGGTGGTTGCGCCCAGTGATCGCAGTACCTCGAGAACCTCATCCATTGCTTGACGCATGGCGCTATCCAGTCGGTCATCAAAAAATTGCTTGGGAATCCCGATGACTTTGCCCTGAAGCGACTCATCGAGCGTTTGTGTGTAATCAGGAACTGGCTCTCGTGCTGATGTCGAATCGCGTGAATCATGGCCTGCAATCATCCTAAGGCCATGTGCAATGTCTTGGGCAGTGTGCGCAATCAACCCACCTTGGTCCAGACTTGAGGCATAGGCGATCATCCCAAATCGGCTCACCCGACCATAAGTTGGTTTCAGTCCGGATGTTCCAGTGAAGGCAGCCGGCTGTCGGATTGAGCCGCCGGTATCTGTTGCTGTTGCAAGCGGGGTCAGTCGAGCAGCAACTGCTGCCGCCGAGCCACCGGAGCTACCTCCGGGAACGCGGGTGGTATCCCACGGGTTTTTGACCGGACCGTAATAGGAATTCTCATTGGATGATCCCATCGCAAACTCATCCATGTTGAGTTTCCCAAGCGAGACTAATCCGGCAGTTTTGCACTGGCTGACCACATGCGCATCGTAGGGCGCTACGAAATTTGACAAGATTTTTGAGCCACAGCTGGTCAACGTACCATCGGTACAGAAGAGATCTTTGTGCGCAATCGGGAGGCCAGTGTATGGGGTCGCCGATCCTTGACTGATCGCGGCGTCAGCGTCTTTCGCCGATTGCATCGCTTCATCACGGGTGATGGTGATGAACGCATTCAGTGTGGGATTCAATGATTCGATCCGATCAAGAAATGCGCTGGTAATCTCGACGCTCGATAAAGTCCGGTCGTTGAGGGACTGTTTGAGTTCAGAAAACGAAAGATCGGTAATTTGACTCATTCAACCACCCTCGGCACGAGATAGAGGCCCGCATCTGCCTGCGGTGCGATGGCCTGAAACTTTTCGCGCTGATTGGTTTCGGCAACGGCATCAACACGCAAGGTTTGTTTCAACTCCAGCGGGTGGGCGAGTGGTGCAACACCATCAGTATCAATTTGTTGCATTTGATCAACCAGTTCGAGAATTGAATTGAGTTGGGCGAGAGTTTCTGTCGTTTCGACATCAGTCAGCCCTAATCGGGCGAGTTTGGCTACGCGTTTGACGTCATCGCTCGTCAGCGACATAGGGTTCTCCGTCATTGAAAATCATCTTTAGGACAGCGCATGCTAGCATAAGGCTTCAGTATAGAGATCGGGTCAGCTAAACTCTCGTTTTTATTGCGCACGCCCAACAGGATAAAGCTTGCATGTTTAAAGCCATACGCGGATTGTTTTCGAATGATATTTCGATCGACTTGGGGACAGCGAATACGCTGATCTACGTGAAGGGAAAGGGAATCGTCCTCGACGAGCCATCGGTCGTTGCGATCCGTACCGTCGGAACACAGCGCTCCGTGGCAGCGGTGGGTATCGAGGCGAAGCGGATGCTTGGTCGAACTCCTGGCAACATTGTGGCAATTCGGCCACTCAAGGACGGGGTCATCGCCGATTTCCATGTCACTGAGAAAATGTTGCAACTGTTCATCAGCAAAGTGCACGAGAATTCGATGATTCGCCCATCACCACGCGTACTAGTGTGTGTTCCAGCCCAATCGACTCAGGTCGAGCGACGGGCAATCAAAGAGTCTGCACTCGGCGCAGGTGCTCGCGAGGTGTATCTGATTGAAGAGCCGATGGCTGCAGCATTGGGTGCAGAGCTCCCAGTCGATGATGCAAGTGGTTCGATGGTTGTGGATGTGGGCGGTGGCACCACAGAAATTGCAATCATTTCGTTGAATGGCATCGTTTTCTCCGAATCCGTTCGTATCGGTGGTGACCGTTTTGACGAAGCCATCGTGGGTTATGTACGCCGTCGTTTTGGTACCCTGATTGGCGACTCCACAGCAGAACGAATCAAGCAAGATATCGGAACTGCTGTGATCACCAAGGATGAACAAGAAATCGATGTCCGCGGTCGTAACCTTGCCGAAGGTATTCCGAAACAGCTGACTCTGAAGTCGAATCAAATTCAGGAGGCACTTGCCGAGCCTTTGGCGCAGATCACAGCAGCTGTGAAGAATGCGCTTGAACAGTCTCCACCTGAGCTTGCATCTGACATCGCTGAGCGTGGGATTGTGCTGACAGGTGGTGGTGCGCTACTCAAAGGACTGGATGAAATGCTGGCGGCCGAAACGGGATTGCCTGTTTTGATTGCAGATGATCCACTGACCTGCGTTGCACGTGGCGGTGGTAAAGCACTTGAGCTGATTGATCGCGCCTCCTTCAATTTATTTAATTCTGATTAAGAGTTGACGGCATGCGGCCGCTGTTTTCTGACACCAGTGTCGCATCTGTCCGCCTCGTGGTTGCGGTCACATTCTCTGTGGCCACAATCTTTATTGATTCCCGATTTGACGCGTTGACCCTAGTGCGTCAAACCATTAAGACCGTTCTCTGGCCCCTTGAACAGGCCGCTTACGTCCCTGGACGGGTGTCGTCTGAATTGATCGACTGGGCTCACTCTTATGATCTCATCACGGAGCGGCTCGAAGTGATCGCGCTCGAGAATGAGCGGTTACGTACTGAGCAGTTGAAATTACAAACATTACGGGCTGAAAACGCTGAGCTGCGCCGGCTACTGGGTGTGAAAGAGCGTGTGAACGAGCGGTTATTGCAAGCGCAAATCGAGCGGTTGTCGAATGATCCGTTTGTGCATCGAGTGACCATTAACCGGGGCCTACTTGCTGGAGTGACAGAGGGCCGGCCGGTGATTTCTGCAGATGGACTGGTTGGACAGGTTGTGGTTGCCTATCCGCACGCGGCAGACGTCCTTTTGATGACAGACGCGACCCACAATCTGCCGGTTCAGGTGACTCGCACACGCGAACGGGCCATTGCTGTTGGTGTGGGTCGCATGGATCGGATTGAGCTGAGGAACTTGCCAGATACTGTGGATATCGTGCCCGGTGATCTGTTGGAAACGTCAGGCTTGGGTGAGCGATTTCAATCGGGTATTCCAGTTGCGGAAGTGAAAGAAGTGATTCGTGCTCCCGGGCAACCATTTGCGCGGGTCATTGCGGCGCCACTGACCCCAATGGCTCGCTTGTCGTTAGTGATGGTTGATCTGGCTGAAGGTGAGTCATGATTTTCTTGGTAACTTGGCTTTCGACACTGTTTTTGATCGTGATTCCCTACCCGGCATGGATGACGCTTGCGTTACCGCATTTCGGTTTTTTGTTTGTGACTTGGTGGGGATTGATGCGGAACTATCAGTTGTCAATGACCCTGTTACTGATCGCATCGCTTCCGATTGATGTGTTATACGGGACCACATTGGGGCTTCACGGATTGTTGTTTGCCTTAATTGCTTATGCATTAACGTTACTGGGACCATCCGTTCGGCAGGTCAACTGGATTCGCCAGTCACTGGTCGTATTCGTGGTTTTGTTAATCGCATCAGCAGTCTCTTATTGGGCCAGAACATTGACCGGGCAATCACCGGACTTGATGATTCTGGTCCTTCAGTCAGTCGTTTCTGCGCTACTCTGGTCACCACTCCGTTGGTTCTATGATGTGGTGGCCGATTATGCTGAGGGACTGAGGGCCCAACGCCAATGATTCTTGCAAGTCAGTCGCCAAGGCGGCGTGACTTACTTCAACTCATCACGTCTGATTTTCGAGTGATTCCTGCGGACGTTGACGAATCGCTCTGTGCGGGCGAATCACCGGATCACTATGTCGCGAGACTGGCTCAAGTGAAAGCACGCGCAGTGAGTGCGTCTGCAGATGTGGGTGAATTCATTATCGGATCGGATACCACCGTGTCAGTCGACGGTTTGATCTTGAATAAGCCGACTGATCAAACCGATTTTATGTGCATGATGGATCGTTTATCGGGCAAAACACATCAGGTGTATTCAGGTATTTGTGTGTTACGTGATGACCATGCTGATGTGCAAATCGTTCGCACGGATGTGACCTTTCGTGAACTGACAACAGAAGAACGTTTACACTACTGGCAAACCGGTGAGCCTGCAGATAAAGCAGGTGGATATGGCATTCAGGGATTGGCGGCACGATTTGTCGAGTCGATCCATGGATCTTATACCAACGTTGTCGGATTACCCTTGGTTGAGCTAGAGGCTATGCTGAATCGTGCGTCATGAAATTTTGCTGAACTTCACCCCGCTCGAAACCCGCGTCGCGGTGGTGGAGCAGGGCATGTTGCAGGAAATTTTGATTGAGCGAGCCACACATCGAGGCCTTGTCGGTAACGTCTATCTAGGCAAGGTCGTGCGGGTGTTGCCTGGGATGCAAGCATGTTTCGTTGATATTGGCCTTGAACGGAGTGCCTTTCTTCACGCGAAGGACTTACCGACTTCTGATAACGACCGAGACCGTTCAATTCAGCAACTCGTGACTGAGGGCCAGGATCTATTGGTACAAGTGATCAAAGATCCCATTGGAAGTAAGGGCGCACGATTGACGGCTGAAGTCTCTCTGCCGGCGCGGCATTTGGTGCTCATGCCGTTTGCTACGCATGTTGGGATTAGTCAACGGATTGAAGATGAGGGCACGCGCGAACATTTGAAAGCGATCGCGCAAGCGGCATTGGATGCACAGGGTATTGAATGGGGTGTTATTGTTCGCACGGCTGGGGACGGGCACACATCGGCTGATTTAGAAGAAGATCTGATCTACTTAAAGCGCGTTTGGGACAACATCTGTCGTGAACAGAAAACCGCAAAGTCCCCAGCGCTGTTGTTTGCTGAATTACCCCTGACGCATCGGCTTGTCCGCGATCAGATTCGGCGTGACACCGAGCGTGTATTGATCGATTCACAGGAAACTTTTAGCAATTTATCGGAGTTTGCATCCAAATTTATGCCCGAGGTCGCGCCCTTGATTCAACATTACCAGGGCGATCGACCAATCTTCGATTTGTATCAAATTGAAGACGAAATCGAGCGAGCACTTGCGTGCGATGTGGAACTGAAATCCGGAGCATATCTGGTAATCGACCAAACCGAGGCGATGACCACGATCGACGTGAATACAGGCCGTTTCGTTGGCGCACATACATTGGAACAAACGGTGTTTCGTACCAATCTCGAAGCCGCGGTTGCGATTGGTCGCCAGCTCCGGTTACGTAATCTTGGTGGCATTATCGTCGTTGATTTCATCGATATGGAAGATGATGAGCACAAGCGACAAGTGCTTCGCACGCTCGAGCGATCACTGGATGAAGATCCTGTCAAAACACGAATCAGTGATTTCAATGAACTCGGTTTGGTGGTGTTAACGCGCAAACGGAGTCGCGAACGATTGTCTGATCTGCTTCAGGAATCGTGCCCACACTGCCGCGGATCGGGGCAGATCAAAACCGCTGAAACAGTCTGTTATGAAATATTTCGAGCCATTATGCGCGAGTACCGAGCCTACTCCGCTGAGACCACAACGGTGATCGCAGCGCCCGCGGTTATTGATCGATTAATCGATGAAGAATCAGACGCATTGGCCGATCTTGAGGCCTTTATTCATCGTCCAATTCGTCTACAGGTCGACACCAATTTCGCTCAGGACCGATACGAGGTCGTGATCTCATGATTCGTGGGTTGCTGACAACAAAAGCCATCATCGTGGTGATACTTGCAGCACTTCAAGGCTTGGTTTTGGCTGCGTTTCCAATGGTCAATTATTGGCGATCGGACATCGAGGCTCTTCTATCAGAGCGTCTTGATGCGAAGGTCACGATTTCTGAGATCGGTGCTCGAGCTTCCTGGACCGGGCCTTATCTGGAAGCACTGAATATTGTGATCGAGAAAGAACAGGGTTCGATTGAGATCCGTCGGGTACAAATGTTACTCGATCTGCCTGCATCGCTTGAGTCGTCTCAACCTGTGATTGATCAATTGGTCCTCGATGAGGGAGAGATTATTCAACGTGGATCCGCTAGAGGCGCATTTCCAGAT
Source organism: gamma proteobacterium HIMB30 (assembly GCA_000227525.2). Taxonomy (GTDB): domain Bacteria; phylum Pseudomonadota; class Gammaproteobacteria; order Pseudomonadales; family Litorivicinaceae; genus HIMB30. The sequence goes on along the minus strand of AGIG01000014.1, from coordinate 10,312 downwards.
CCTCAAGCATGGGCTCTACTTTTGGATCAACTCCACGAGATCGTGCGGCCAATGGGCGAAATCCAACTGCATAATATCGATGTTTTATTGGGTGATCTTTCATTCAAGCGCCTTTCCGTGGCGATCGATCCTGAGATTGGAGTAATCGCACAAACCCGATTAGTGACAGAGGATATTTCTGTTCCCCTGGATATTGACTGGCGCTTTCCCTCAGAGAGCGGTGATGCGCATGACCTCCGTTTACAAACAAGACTTCGAGAAGCTCCGGTATCCGACCTTGGACTCGAGGATCTGCTGATCGGTTTCGATGCCACGGCGTGGTTGACTGTGAAAGATGGAGACCCGGTCGAGGGAATTGCTCGCATCAGTGGATTATCAGAGACAGGACTGGGTTTAAGCGGCGACTTGACTGCGCAGTTCGCACTTCCTGGATTGAATACCATCTCAACTTCGTTGACATCGCTTCAAATGCGACTACCCGGTCTGACGATCACGGGTTCAGGTGGTGGGCTTCAATTTGACGGATCGCGGGTGATTTCTTACCTTCCTTCGATCGAAGTTGACGGTCTTGCTTTGGGCGAAGTGTTGAAACCACATCTGCCCGATTCAAAACTGATCCGAATACTGACGACCAACCAGCCGACCATGATGGCGCAGAACGTCAAACTGGATTGGACATTGGATCAAGCGCCTTCAATCATGGCGGACATTCGTTCGTTTGAGATCCAAGCTGGACGTTCAATTCCGCACGTTGGTCCGGTGGCGGGAGATCTCTTCATTGACGGAGCTCGGGGTTGGTTCGATTTTGAAGCCGAATCAGCCACATTCTCGCTTCCCGAAATCTTTCCGAATCCATGGGAGCAGCAGACGCTGTCGGGCCGCCTTGGTTTTGATCGAAGTGATGATGGGCTCTTGCTCCGCGGGCAGAATCTTCGCGTCCAGAGTGAGTTTCAAGATGTGCGCGGTGCAATACTACTCGATCTACCACGCGCGACGGAGCAGTCGATTCAGCTTGAATTGACAGTCGATGCGTCGACAGATGCGTTGGCTGATTTACTGCCAAATGATTTGGATGGGGAGGTGCATGACTTTCTGATCCAGTCGATTGATGATGTCAAAGTCAGCGAGGGTCGCATCTCTTATTCTGGCCCGCTGGGTGCCGAGGTTGATCGGTCACGTCGTGAGCTCAGCATGCACTTTCCAATGACCACATATCGTTTTCAGCCGTTATCTCTTTGGCCGCCTTTTATTGGTAGCCAAGGGGTCGTTGATTTTGTGAGCAAGCGCGCTCGAGTTGAATTCATTGGCCCAGATTTTGGTGGTCTGAATGTCAGTCGTGTTGTCGCAGTACAGGATCGCGAGAATGGACGTCGAATTCATATAACGGGCCAATTGTCAGGTGAAGCGAACGACGCGCTCGCCATCTTGGATAAAGCGCAGATCAAACCCGACACCCTGGGCTCTGAGGTGATCCTCGATGGAAGGCTTCGCGGTGACGTGAATTTAACAGTCCCCATCGGTGACCGCCCTGAAGGTCAAGTGGTCATCGAAGCCGATGATTTGACAGTTGCACTCTCGGAACTGAGCGAGCCGTTCACTCAAGTCAATGGTCGAGCGACGTATCGTTTAGATGATGGTTTATACACAGAGCGCTTAAGTGGCAACTTACTGGGGGATCCTGTCGAAGCCACGGTCACCGTATCCGCTGGTCAGGCTGACTTTGTCGGCCAGGCTCGCTTAAAGACAACCAATCTGTCGGATCTGATTTCCCTCGGGTTTGATGAAGGTCAGCTATTTGGAGAGGCCGAATGGTCGATCCGTGGTCGTGGTAACGATCAAGGCTTCCAACTATCACTCGAGACCGACGGGCAGGGTTTGGGGAGTCGTTTACCGCCTCCTTTATCCAAAGAGACAGATCAAGTGGGTGACATTCAAGTTAGCCTCACCAGCTCACCTGAACTGAAGAGTTTCAATGCCAGGTTCTTCGATGAGACTGAAATCCGTGGCGATCTTGGAACAAACCCGTTAGTGCTCGAAATTATCACGCCTGAGGTTGGAATCATTGATTGGGCGACTATCCCTGCGCGCGATGGAGGCGGTCCAAATTTATCGATATTGTTGAAGACAGAGCGGTTGGTCCTCGGCGACACGCCGTTACAGGTTGATGAGACGGCAATCATCTTGAAACCTGATGAATTTGACGTGTCCTTTGATGGTTCAGAGATGTCCGGACGTGTGTGGCGGATCGGCAAAGGGTCGTTATTCATTGATCTGACCCATCTGGTGTTACCAGAAGGTGGTGATCTACTGGATCCACCAGATGACGATCCGCTGTTTGACTATGATCCGGGACAACTGCCTTCTGCCAACATCCAGGTGAATCAATTGAAGCGCGGTGAGACAGAGTATCAAGACATGAATATCGTCTTAGTGTCCGGTGACTCGCGTTTGGATGCGACAACGCTCGAATTCACCCGTGATGGTCAGAAATACCAAGGCGAGTTGGCGTGGGTTTTCGAAAATGGACAGGCAAAAAGCGCTTTGTTACTTCGGGCACAAGGAGCTGAGCTTGGACACATTCTCCGTGTGAACGAAGACGAGCCACTGCTTGAGGCGGCTTCCGGACGATTTGTCTCGAACCTCAGCTGGGAGGGATCACCACTTGGTTTCTCCGTGCTCACCAGTGAAGGTCTGGTGGAACTGTCTCTCGAAGATGGACGCTTTGTCGATCTTGGTAATTCAGCTGAAGTCCTTCGGCTGTTTGGCATTTTGAATATTGAAACCATTACCCGTCGGCTGCGTCTCGATTTTCTTGATTTGGTTCAACCCGGTGTCGCCTTTGATCGCGTAAGTGCGAAGGCGAAGATTGCGAATGGTTCACTTCGATTTGACCCCGAGTTCCAGATGCAAGGACCCTCCTCAAGTTTTCGGATGACTGGAGTCGCTGATCTTGTGAATCAACAGTTGAATCAAGAGCTCGAAGTCGATATCCCGCTCACCAATAATTTGCCGCTGGCATCTGTGCTTCTCGGTGCCCCGCAGGTCGGAGGTGCTATTTATCTCGTCGAGAAGGCGCTGGGGACAAAGCTGATTAAGGTGGGTAAGACGAGTTACAGGATTGAAGGATCCTTTGATGACCCCCAAGTCTCCTTGATACCACCGTTTTCAAAGAAAAAGGACAACGTGAATGCCGACACTACTGCAAACAGTCAGTGAATCGATCTTAGGACCAGGCGGGCTGATTCTGGACGATCTGGAGCCTTTGGTCAGTGAATTGTCCGTCGGTGAAGTCGATTTCGCAGATTTGTTTTTTGAAAAAGCTGAGGCGGAGACCTACTCCCTTGAAGACGGTGAAGTGAAAGATGCCAGTTACTATCAAGATGCGGGCGTTGGTGTTCGAACCTGTGCCGGCGATAAACAAGGTTTTGCATACAGTTCGGAAATCACAGCGGCCCGGATTCGTGAAGCGCGTGATGTTGCGATAGCGATCCAAGACGGCCGTCAGTCGCGAGGTGGGGTTAACCTTGATCAGGTCTCGACACCCAAATTATACGTGGCGAAAAATCCGATACCTGAAAAGGGTGCTACAGAAAAAATCGCATTCTTGCTGGATATTGACGCCAAAGCGCGTGCTAAAAGCCCACTGGTGCAACAGGTGCAGGCGACCTTATCGATCTCGTATCGCGAGATCTTGATTGCCGCAACAGACGGCACGCTTGGAGCCGATGTCCGTCCTCTGGTGCGTCTCTCGGTTTCGGTGTTGGCTGAGAAGGATGGTCGCAGGGAGCGGGGCGGTTCGGGTCTCGGTGGTCGCTATGATTTAGATCGTCTGCTGACCGTCGAACATGCCAATCGGTTGGTCTCTGAGTCAGTCGATCAAGCGCTTGTGAATTTGGACTCGGTTGACTGTCCTGCAGGCGAAATGCCGGTCGTTCTCGCTTCAGGTTGGCCAGGGGTCCTACTTCACGAAGCCGTCGGTCACGGACTTGAAGGTGATTTCAATCGTAAAGGCTCGAGTTTTTACTCAGGTAAAGTCGGTCAACAGGTGGCATCAAAGGGCGTAACTGTTGTCGATGATGGAACGATATCCGATCGTCGTGGGTCATTGAATATCGATGATGAGGGACATGTGAGCCAGCGTAACGTTCTGATCGAAGACGGTATTTTGGTGGGTTACATGCAAGATAAGCTGAATGCGCGTCTGATGGATGTGGCACCAACCGGCAATGGTCGTCGTGAGAGTTACGCCCATCTTCCCATGCCTCGCATGACCAACACCTTCATGGAGCCTGGTGATGCGACTCAGGAGGATATGATCCGTTCTGTCGATCGCGGAATTTTTGCTGTGAACTTTGGAGGCGGCCAGGTAGATATTACATCTGGGCAGTTCGTGTTTGCCGCCAGCGAGGCTTACTTAATTGAGAAAGGCAAGGTCACAGCACCTGTCAAAGGCGCAACGCTGATTGGTCACGGCCCAGAGGTCATGAGTGCAATCTCGATGATTGGTGATGATCTTGCACTCGATCCAGGGATCGGTGTGTGCGGTAAAAATGGCCAGAGCGTCCCCGTCGGGGTCGGTCAGCCGAGTCTCAAGATCGATCGTCTGACGGTTGGCGGAACGGCTTAATGGGCGATCGCCTCGTAGAGCGCGCGATACAGACTACGTGCCTCACCTTTGTCTTTGTTCAGTGCGCGTGCCTTTTTTGCTGCGCGAATCAACTGGTTCAGTCGTTGCGCATCGGTGGAGAATTCGTTCAGAAAATCGGTTGCTTGTTTCGGATCATCCAGCAGGCGGTCACGCCACTGTTCGGCTTGATGATGCTGACGCTTCTCTTCGTTGGCAGTGGTTTTCATTGCGTCCAACTGCGATTGAAGCGATTCAGGCTCAACGCCGCGCATCACCTTACCGATAAACTGCATCTGCCGACGGCGCGCTTCATGCTTTTTATCTGGGATACTTCTGTAGAATTCGAGCGCCTCGCGCAGCGTATCTTCGGGAAATTGAATTTTCTGAAATTGCTTTTCAGACAAGGTCGCAAGTTCTTGGCCGAGCGCCTGAAGCGCCAGCATTTCACGTTTTTTTGCACTTTTCGACGGCGCCTCCAGGCGTTCATCGTCGATCAGTTCATCATTTTGAAGGGAGCGTTTGTCATCCATGTCCGCGAAGTTTAACTCACAACAAGAAAAAAACCGCCTCGAAGGATTAACAACTCGGATACTGGAACAATCCAAACAGGTCGGAGCGGATGCTTGTGAAGTTGCCGCGAGTGCATCTGTGGGGCTTGATGTGCAGGCACGACTGGGTCAACCCGAGAAATTAGAAATGACTCGGGACCAATCACTGTCGATCACCGTATTTCTTGGTGAATCGCGCGGCTCAGCATCAACCACTGACTTATCAGATGGTGCGTTACAGCGGACGCTTGAAGCCGCCCTTGCAATCGCGAAGGTGACGGCCCCTGATCCTGCGGCTGTACTCGCATCGCGAGATCAAATTATTCAATCTGTTCCGGATCTTGAACTCGACCACCCGTGGGACATCGACGCAAAAGAGGCACTCGATCTGGCCATTGAAGTTGAATCATTTGGGCGGCAAGCTGACGCTCGAATCACGAATTCTGAGGGCGGATCTGTGTCCTCAACCCGTGGTATTTCGGTCCACGGTACGACCGAAGGACTGTTGGTTAGTCAGCCAACGAGTATTCATGGGATGAGTTGTGTGTTGTTGGCCGAGGACGGAGAGAGCCGAGAACGATCCTATGCGTACACGCAATCACGGCGTCCTGAGCAACTGTGGTCGCCCGAGGTGGTGGGACGCGAAGCGGCAGAGAAAACGGTGGCTCGATTAAATCCTCGTAAGTGCCAGACAGCTGAAGTACCCGTATTATTTATTCCCGAGACCGCCTCAGGCCTACTGTCGAGCTTTATCAGTGCCATTAGTGGTGGATCACTGTATCGGCAATCCAGTTATCTTCTGGACCGCCTCGGTACGGAGGTATTTCCTAGTTGGGTCTCACTGTCTGAAAACCCCCTCATTCCCGGTGCAATGGGTTCATCAGCGTATGATGGCGATGGGCTGGCTACACGCGAGCAAGCATTTGTCACCGACGGCGTCTTATCGAGTTATGTGTTGTCCCTGTATTCAGCAAATCGGCTTGGTCTGGAATCCACGCATAATGCTGGGGGGGTCCGTAATCTCTTTCTAAAAGGCAACAATGATTTTCAGACCCTGGTTTCAGAGATGGGACAAGGATTGGTTGTCACTGAACTGATGGGACAGGGTGTGAATCTCGTGAATGGCGATTATTCACGTGGGGCCTCTGGATTCTGGGTCGAGAATGGCGAGATTGCGTATCCTGTCCATGAGGTGACGGTCGCATCAAACTTGGATCGGATGTTGAAACAGGATCTTGTTGCTGTCGGTTCCGACATCGATTTACGCCGCTCAATTACTACGGGCTCGATGCTGTTCGAAAAAATGATGGTTGCAGGCAGTTAAGTTAGGCATAAACAAGCGTAGCGACGCCTAAAAAGCAAAAAAAGCCAACAACATCAGTCACGGTGGTCAACACAACGCCACCGGCCAGCGCAGGATCGATGCGCATGGATTTCAAATAGCCCGGGAGTAAGGTGCCAACCAAGGCAGCAACCAGAAGGTTGACGATGATCGCAACAGCGATCACGAATCCGAGTGTGTCATCACCAAACCACACAAAAGCAGCCAATCCAACGATCAGTGACCAGAACAGACCATTGGCAACGCCAATTAACACTTCGCGGGCGACAAGTGCACGGATGTTTGCGGAGCCAACTCGCCCAAGCGCCATGCCTCGAATCACAATTGTGAGCGCTTGAGTGCCAGCGATCCCACCCATGGATGCAACCACAGGCATCAAGATCGCCAAGGCAACGACTTGCTCAATTGTGGCCTCGAACATGCCGATGACCGCTGCTGCGACGAAAGCAGTTAATAGATTGATTCCAAGCCAAATTGCGCGTCGACGGACGGTTCGTACCAGTGGCGCAAAGATATCCTCATCCTCATCCAAGCCCGCCTGACTCATCAAACTGTGATCGGCTGACGCCCGAATCACGTCAACCACGTCATCGATGGTGATACGACCCAATAACCGACCGTTCTCGTTCACCACAGGCGCGCTCACAAGATCGAGTCGCTCAAAACGCTGGGCGACTTCATCTTCGTGCGTCGAGACAAGTAAAGGTTCGACCTCGGTTTCCATGATTTCACGGATCGTCGTCGTTGGGTCGGAAATCAAAACCTTCGAAATGGGCGCCTGTCCAATGAACTCATCGCGACGGTTGACCACCCAAAGATTATCGGTCATGGGCGGGAGCTCGCGATATCGACGAATATATCGGAGCACAACATCAATCGTGATATCTGGACGAACAGTCACCACGTCAGTGTTCATCAAGCCACCGGCAGAATCCTCGTCGTATGAGAGAACATCCTCAACCCGTTGACGGTCTTGAGAGTCCATCGACAAGAGAACTTCTTCAATGACCGATTCTGGTAATTCCTGTAAAAGGTCGACTTTGTCGTCGAACTCAAAGCTCTCGATCAGACTAGCGAGTTCGTCTGGCTCAAGTCGGGCAACAATTTCCGAGCGTTCTTCCTCACCGAGATACGCCAACACATCAGCGGCTAACTCTTCGGCTTCGACTAAATTCCAAAGAATGGTTCGCTGCTTGGGTGGTACAGAGGAGAGAAGATGCGCAATATCTGGGGCTGCCAAATCTTCATTAATGAGTTGTCTGGCGCGGGCCATCGCACCTTGCGATAGTGCGAGATTGATGCGTTCAAGATTGGCTTGGTTGGATTCTAAAATCGGATCTGTGACTTGCTCATTCATGCGCAAGGTTCTCCAAATCCATCTTCAAACAGCGTTGTTAACGCGTCAGTTGCCTCAACTTGATCATCACCTGCAATGTGTAAAACCAGTTCGCTACCCTGGCCTGCCGCCATCATCAGTAGTTGCATGATGCTTTTCGCATCAACTCTGCGGCCAGTGGTCGGATCCTCAAGCTCAACCACGGATGAAAACAATGACGCCTGTTGCGCAAGAACATTGGCTGCTCTTGCATGCAGACCCAATAAATTTCTGACGGTGACAGGCGTAGTAATCATCGGTGAGGCTTCCTCTATTGGCCTGATGATAGCTCGCGATGAACAACCTGCCTATCGAGATCGAGATCAGCGAGACGTTGTGTGAGTGCCTCGGTGAGAAATACGCTGCGATGTTGGCCGCCAGTGCATCCGATCGACAGCGTGAAGTATTGGCGGCCTGATTCGGCATGACGAGGTACCCATCGCCTAACATGCGCCTCGATTTCATCAAGAAGTTCAAAGGTCTCCGGAAATTGAGAGAGATAGTCTTTGATTGGCTGATCTTGTCCTGTCAATGGACGCAGTTCCTGCTCCCAGTGGGGATTCGGGAGAGAGCGGGCGTCAAATACGGTATCGGAGTCCATTGGGACACCGCGCTTAAAGCCGAATGATTGGAGTTTCAGGATTAATTGCGTCGCTTTATCGCCGGCGACCAGTTCCCGGATCTGGCTTCTCAGCGCATGAATCGACAGTCCTGAGCTGTCAATCTTGTATGTTGCGATCTGTTGAATCGGTTCAAGCCGCTCACTTTCTCGTTTCAGTGCATCCGATAAATGCGTTCTTTCAATACCCGTGGAGAGTGGGTGAAGCCGTCTGGTTTCACTGAACCGTCGTGCTAACGATTCGTCAATCGCGTCAATGAAAACCACGTCCAAGCGACCGACATGTTCGGTTAAGGCGTTGACGAGAGCAGGGACGTCAGCAGGATGCCCGAGTGTCCGAATATCAATGGATACTGCCAGATTGCGTCCTGGTGATACGGTTGACAGTGTGGTGACCGTCTCTCTCAAAAGCGCGACTGGGAGATTGTCGATACAGTAAAAATCAAGATCCTCTAGGGCGCCAAGAGCCGAGGATTTCCCTGCTCCTGATCGACCTGAGACGATCAGAAAATGCATTACGCTGCAGCCGTCTTAAACGCCCTGGAGGCGATTTCAAACAATTCACTCGCATCAGTTCCCATTTGTAATTCATGACGAAACTGATCGTTGGAAAAACACTCAGCGAGTTGAGCCAATAGATTCAAATGCATTTGATTCGTTGATTCAGGAACCAGTAACACGAACAACAATTCCACCGGCTGTCCGTCAATGGAATCAAAGTCGACGCCCTGGTTCAGCTGGATGAGATATCCCCGCGTTTCATCAGTACTCAAAGAAGCCATGCGGCAATGGGGGATAGCGACTCCATAGCCAATACCAGTGGATCCCAGACGCTCTCGATCGATCAGGCCTTGGTAGATGTCCTCAGAATCCATTTGGCTCTCTTCGGCAATGAATTCAGCGGTCAATTCCAGTACTCGTTTTTTGCTCGCACCCTCGAGGCTCGAGACGACACGTTCTGGAGTAATGATGTCAGAAAGTTGCATGCAGTTGATATCTTGTTGTGATTAAAAGGGCGACCTGATGTCGCCCTCGGTAATTGTATGATGCTTTTAGTGTCCGTGCATCCGACTGATGGTTTTTTCGCGATGTTTGACCAATTGGCGATCGAGTTTGTCAGCCATTGCGTCAATTGCTGCGTACATATCATCGTGCTCCGCGGACGCATGAACGTCGGCGCCGGCAACATGCACGTTTCCTTCCGCTTTCTGGCGAAGTTTTTCAACAGTCAGAGTGATTTCGACCTTGGTAATGTGTTCAGCGTGACGTTCGATTCGATCGAGTTTTTCTGTCACATAAGATTTCAGCGCGTCCGTCACGTCAAGCTGATGACCGCTTATGCTGATTTGCATACCTTTCTCCTTTTTCTAGTGCATCGAAGTATGTCCTTACCTCACTCTCACTATGCGCTTTTTCATCCCAGACGAAAAGTCTAAAACACCTGTTTTCGTTCGCTCGATCCACCAATGCCCAGCATTTCTCGATATTTGGCAACGGTCCGTCGCGCCACCTTGAATCCACGAGTTGCCAGGAGTTCACTCAATTTATTATCAGACAGCGGTTTCTTTGGATTCTCTGCACCAATCAACTCTTTCAGGTGTTCTTTGATCGCGGTGGATGATGCTTCACCACCCCCATCGGTACCTACGTGACTTGAGAAGAAGTATTTAAGTTCGAGTGTTCCACGAGGGGTGTGCATGTATTTCTGCGTCGTGACCCGGGAAATCGTGGATTCGTGCATTTCGACGCGTTCTGCGATATCAGCAAGCACCATTGGTTTCATCGCAACCGGCCCTTTTTC
>AGIG01000015.1 GCA_000227525.2 gamma proteobacterium HIMB30 | reverse complement strand
TCAGTGTTCCTGTATCAGTACCGCCATTTCCGTCGGAGATCGTATAGGTAATAGTATCGGTTCCAGAGAAATTGGTGGACGGTGTGTAATCAATCCGAGCACCATCAGAGTTAATTGCGACGGTTGCACTTCCCGATATCGAGGCTGAGGCGAGTGTGATTGTGTCACCGTCTACATCAGTGTCGTCATTCAGTACCGTGAAGCTTGTGAGTGAGTCACCCTCAGTGATTGTCTCCGTGTCGTCTACTGCGACAGGTGCGTCGTTG
>AGIG01000016.1 GCA_000227525.2 gamma proteobacterium HIMB30 | reverse complement strand
CACAGATAGTGTAATTTTTTCTTACGAAATTGATGGGGATTTTGCATGTCGATTCGGCGCTTGCGTACGTTTATCAAAGTAGCAGAAGAGGGGAGCTTTACTGCAGCCGCGAATGTTGCTTTTGTGACGCATGCGACCGTTAGCCAGCAGATGAAACATCTTGAAGATGAGCTCGGAGTCTCACTATTCGATCGATCAACTCGTGTACCCACGTTGACTGAGCTTGGTAAACGGATCTTACAGAAGGCGCGTGATGTCGTAGAGAGATATGACGCGATGGTTCCTGATTCAATGAATCTCGAGATTCGTGGCGAGCTATCATTCGGCGCGGTGCCAACGAGTCTGAGTGGCTTGGTTCCAATTGCGTTGAAAGAATTACAGAAGCGCCATGACAGCTTGCATGTTCGCGTTTACCCAGGCTTATCGATTGAGCTGATTTCACAAGTTGAACGGGGTGTGCTGGATGCGGCGATCGTCACCAAGCCGGTCCGTTTGCCGCACAACGTTCAATTCACCAGTGTCGCCCTTGAGTCGATTGAGTTAATTGCCTCTGCTGAAGAGCATTTAGCCGATCCCCTGGAGATTATTCGCACTCGCCCATTTATTCGATTTTCACGTCGTGCGCTGGTAGGCAGCGCAATCGACGAGTGGTTGCAGAAACAAAAAATTCCAGTGCAAGAGACCATGGAGCTCGAGAGCTTGGATACCATCGCAACGATGGTGTCGCACAATTTAGGAGTATCCATGGTCCCAAGAAGTTGTGTATCGATACCAGATTTGCGTCCAGTCAAGCGCTTTAAACTGGAAAATGGTCCAGTCGGGCGTGATATCGGGCTCATTAACCGCCGCAATACCACCAAGGCTCCGCTGATTGATTTGCTCGCGGCGACGTTGATGGATACGGTCGGCCGCGAAAGTTGATTAAATCAACTCATCGGTGCGGTCGTCGGTTTCTCCAAAGCGTTTGAGTACTGCCGGTCGAGTCCCTTCATATGCGCGAGTCAGCGTCTCTGCAACACGTGCGTTTTCGCGTTCGAAAAGACTATTGCCCTCAAAGTCACTCTCAACAATAAATGGACCAAACTCTTCGACATCAATCAGCCAAATCGCTTGTGCAAGACCAAGATCATCGGACCAATAGACATCACGCACACGTTGTACGCCGCGTCCGAGAAGTGCTCCCGTTCCATACCCAACCGTTGTCAAATAAATCGCGCCATTTGGTACGAAGTCTCGACGGTAGTCGTTTGAAGTCATTCCCCCTTTGCCGAGAATCAACTTCGCCCCGGAGACTTTAAACCAGTCATCCAGCCATTTACTGAATCGAAATGATGCAGTTGCAGTGACCGCACCCATGTTGATCGATCCATCATCATTGATCGAGGCGGCAGGGGAGCAGTGAAAGTTGGCAGCACTTTCTTTTGGAAGTTCCAAAGGTAATGGATGCTTATCTTCAACGACTCGAATGTAGACCCCTTCGCGTGCGGTGTAGACACTGCCATGCAAATACACAACGTCACCCAGTTTGAGTGCGCGTAGCTCGTCCTCAGTCGGATTTGTGCTCAGGCGGATTTTTCTTAGGGACTGTTTAGCCATTCCACTGTCTCTCTACGCTGATATGGTGTGAACCATTGTGGGTCTGTACGGTATTCAGTGCGGCCATCTGGATACAAGCGCGCGGTCGCGCGGCGAGATGACAGGCAAAATGCATGAATGCTCATTTGCATTCCCCCGGTATGGCAGTAGCCGACTTCGATATGACAGTCCACGACCATTGATTTACCGACAAAACCCATGGGTCCCATGCCAATGCTGTTACCTAACTCTTTCAGTTCCTCTTCAAGTTCTGCAATTTTTGGATCGGGGTTTTGATCGCCAACAGTCCGGAGACACGCGGCACGTTTGCCAAGCACCATGCATGCATCTTTTGAACCACCAAGCCCAATGCCTATGATCGCCGGTTGGCACGCAAGCCCGCGCTTCCCAAATGCGGCTAAGGAATCGAGAAAAAAGCGTCGAATACCAGCGATACCATCACTTGGGAACAACATTCGATAGTCAGTTCCAAAAAGGCCACCCTTGTGTACGGTCGTGATATCGATCCATTCGCCATCGGGTTCGAATCCATACTCAATCTCTGGTGCTCCAATCCCGACGTTATTGTTATGGTCGGCGCGCGATAGCGGGTGTACGCGGTTGGGACGCAACGGAATATCATGGGTCGCTTGCGCTGTTGCCCGTCTAAGAGCAGCTTCGAGGCCAACTCCACCTCCCTCAACCCGACTTTCGTTGCCAAATTTGACATACCAACGAGGACAGCCGGTATCACCACACATTGGTCGTCCATCGGTTTCCGCTGCTTCGTAATTCTCGAGCATGGTCTCCAGAACAAAACACGACAAGCTCGCCTCTTCCTCAGCGGTCAACTGTTGAAGCGCTGTCAAATAATCGCAAGGGATCTCCACTGCTGCCTTTCGCATCAATTCGTTCGCGGTGGATTCGATGAGATCGAGAGAAATCATGAAGTCACCTCGTCAGCCAAAAGCTCTTCGCGATCGAGTAGCGTTTCACCAGGTCTCACTCGCGTAAACTCAACCGGACGCCGATCGACTTGATATCCCTGGCTTGAAAGACTCGCAGTAGTGAAGAACGATGACTCAAAGTCTCCTGCCTCGGGATAGTCCTCACGGAAGTGTGCACCTCTTGAATTATCTCTTGCGAGAGCCGAGAGGCAGATCACTTCAGAGGTCTCAATCAAGCTTTCCAGATTAAGCCACTCATGCCATGCCATATTGAACGACCGCGCTTTCAATGCGACCCCGGTTGATTGTAATTCGGTGCGTAACGCCCGAATTTTTGTCAGCCCTTGGTGTAGAGCGTCCTCGGTCCGCATGACACCGACGTGGTCCCACATTGAATGAAGGAGGTCCTCTCGAATCTCATGTATTGATCCGCCACTGAGCGTCAATGGGAACAAGGTCCTTTCGATGGCTTGATCGATTGCTTGATGATCCGGCTCAGCGTAGTGGGCAATTCCTGACGATTCTTGTGCCATTTGATCACCAGCGATCCCGCCAAAGACCGTTGAGTTGGCAACTCCGTTGCCACCGAGGCGATTCGAGCCATGCGCGCCGCCGGCATCTTCACCAGCGACGAACAAGCCTGGAATCTCTGTTCGAGTATCTGGCGATACAATGACGCCTCCCATCAGATAATGTGCTGTTGGTACGACCTCGACCAAGCCACCGGCGAGATCGAATCCGCAGTCTGCACACCGTTTGACCATTCCGGCGAATTTTTTCGAAACATTCTCCGCGCCCAAATGTCCCATGGCGATATACACGCCACCAAGTGGCGAGGTGTGGCCACTCCGCATTTCCTCGTAAATTCCGCGCGAAACAATATCGCGCGTGGCGCGTTCTCCACGTTCGTCATACTTGAACATGAACCGTTCTTTGTGTCCGTTGAGCAAGTGGCCGCCTGCACCACGTAAACCCTCCTCGAGGACAGTACCCGTCATCCGGGTTCCTTCACCTCCCAGTAGACCGGTTGGATGGAATTGCACCATTTCCATATCTCGTAATGTGATACCAGCGCGTAAGGCCATCGCAAGTCCATCCATACTCTTGTCGCCGGACGGGGTGTGATAGCGATACATGGTCGGCCCTCCACCTGTCGCCATCAGAACGGTCTTTGCACGGACGAAGACGAAATCGCCCGAGCGCATGTCGATCATCAAAACACCAGCGATGCGCCCATCCGATTTGGAACGAATCAACTCGATCGCACGATGCTCCTCGAGTTTACGAACACCCCTCGCGTGGACTTGCTCCATGAGACGACCGATGATTTCGATGCCCGTCAAGTCCCCTTTGTGCACAGTGCGATCGAATGTCTGGCCCGCAAAGGCTTTTTGATGGATCGATCCATCGGGGTTCCGATCAAAAAAGCATCCGAGTTCGTTTTCAAGTTCTCGAATTCGCTCGGGAGCAGTTTGACAGAGGGTCCATGCCATTTCTTGATGTGGGAGCCATTTGCCTCCCTCGATGGTATCCATGAAATGTCGTTCGACCGAGTCACCTGGCGCGAGTGCGACGTTGTATCCGCCCTGCACCATTCGCGTGCACCCACACTTTCCGAGTAATCCTTTGACAGCGATGGTCACGGACAGATTTGGGTCCTGTTTTTTGGCATGTAATGCCGCAAATAATCCGGCCCCACCTGAACCCAAGATTAAAATATCAGTTGTGATAGTTTGATATGTCATCAGACAGCACTCCAAAGAAAAATTCCTGCGATAACAACGGACAAGCTAAACGCACTCCGATTCAGTATGCGTTGATCCCAGGACAACTGTGTGAGTTCGAGGATGAGAATTCGAATACCACCGAGCAAATGGACTGCGAGAAGCAGGACTAAAAGTACTTCAGCGGATTTCACGAAAGGTAATTCCGAGAATTTCAGAGCAGCATTCAACGACTCAGCACCCTCAAGCGCAAGTCCGAGGACGAAAAAATGAACTGGCAGAAACAGTGCTAAGGCGAGTCCTGAAATTCGATGGACAACAAATGCTTTCCATAACGGGTGAGATCGATGTTTCATAATACGATCACCGCATAGACGGCACGGAGACCAAGACCAATGAGAACAATCAAAAGACCGAATGATGCCACACTGCAAATCCGGATATTCGGAATTAACCACTCGTAGGCAATGGTTCGGAATCCAATCGCTCCGTGAATTGCAGCAAAGATGACGAAAGAGCCATAAAACAGCGCCCAACCAACCGACCCTTGGGTCCGACCTAGGATCTCTTCTGCAGTCAAACCACCATTAATCGCAACGATCATCAGAATCAGATGTGTCGCAATTAGTGGCAACATCGCAATCGCTGTCAGCCTTTGGAGTAAATACAGTCGCGCGTCAATCATCGTGCGAGCCCCAAGGTAGCAGGTTGAGTAAGGTCTGCCGCTTCAGTCCGGCAATTGAGGTCGCGGGTGCCAGCAGGTTGGGGCAATATGTCGAGCAACCATGTTGAGAGTGGCAATTGTGACACCCTGCATCACTGCTGACCGCTTCCAGACGCTCTTTCGCTCCGCCATCTCGTTCGTCATTCACCAACGTCCAGGCACGATTCAGGGCAGCAGGACCCAGATAAGCATCATTTGCTGCGACCACATCACAGGCGGAATAACAAATTCCGCAGTTGATGCATTCGATCGATTGGTTTGCCTTGGCGCGGTCTCGGTCGTCGGACTTAATGGCCGGCAACGGATCATCTTTGGTTTGTGTTGGCACAAAATAGCCGACGGCCTGCGTCCATTTATCGAAAAACGGCGTCATATCGACTGATAGGTCTCGTAATATCGGCATATTCCGAAGTGGTGAGATTCGTAAAGCCGATCCGGCGTCGACCACTTTGCTGACATGCGTACGACATGACCACTTGGGTTCGCCATTAATATTCATCGCACAGGAGCCGCACATACCCACTCGACACGCGAATCGATACGACAGCGTCGGATCATCGTGTTGTTGAATCCATGTCACAACGTCAAGCACCGTTTGATTATCGCGGGTGGGAACGTCGTGAGTCGTCTGATAGTGCGATGTCCCATCGAAGCGATCGATGGACACCGTTAATGTTTGATCTTTCGTTTTCATGTTCAAATCATAACCAATGATAGTGCGTTTTCATGTTCAAATCATAACCAATGATAGTGAAACGAAAATCGTTATTTTTTTAAAAATAATGTAATTTTTTCTTATATTTCGGCACTGGTGATTTGGAGTTGACGGTTGGAAGCGAAAAGATCCCGCTTTAGCAATTAGCAGTTGTTGGTCGCACTTTGTGGTCGCTTGGGTATAGACAGCAGTGACTCTGAATGATTTCGACGATCGCGCTCAATGTTTAAATAGTCTAAACGGCCGAGGACCGCGAAATATCATGAGTACGATTGATATGCATGCGGTGAGCAAATAGAACAGCAACGTCCATCCGGGAATCGAAAGTGTTAAGAACGTCCATTGCACTTCAGCGCAACTTCCAGAGCCCATGAGCATAGTTTGCAAGCTTTCTGCTATCGGAAACCGCTCGATCATAAAATAGATATCTGGCCCACACGCGGGCACTTGGTCTTCTGGAAGCGATTGTAACCATAGTTGTCTGGAGGCGAGCCATATACCGAGGCTTGAACTGATAAAGGCAGCAATCGAGAAAATGAGTCGAGATACGTAAAACGGCAACATGTAAAGAAAGCATGCGACGCCTATCAAGGCGAACATAGCGCGTTGGGCCAGACACAATGCACAGGGAACCAGTCCACTGACGTACTCCATGTAGAAGGCGGCGGCCAGTAGTCCAACACAAATCAAGGCTGTCAAAAGTGCGAGACGCGCACTGTACGTCGCCATTACGATTCCTTTTTTCGCGAAGTTTAGCTGAACTTTCCCTGCAAAGTCATGAGATCACGGTCTGAACGAAGCTGAGCGATTGCGGGCTCGGAGTTTCTTATCTTTTTTTTTATCAGGCTCAGGACCCGAATACGAATCGACCCCCAGTGTTAGGGCGTAGCAAGCAAGGGTGATGGCTTTGGGAATGGCGAATTTTTCTCCGTTTCGCTCACCTTTTTCGTAGTACTGAATGATGCGTGATTTCAGGCCAAGCGCAGATGCTGCCTCTTTCTGGGTCATCTTGAGTGATTTTCGCCATGCTTTAAACTGTGATGGTTTCATAACGCGTCCTTGATAGTCCGGAAAGTATACGCACCTCTTGCAGCACGGCCAACCTCGAAAGATCACTGTTACAAACTGATGAACCACTGTCCTCAGCGAGCCCATCAACTGCCAATGACGTCAAGTTGACCGGGTCCATTTGGCGAAAAACGTGTTGAGCAACGTGTGATTCATCGCCGAACTGTCTGTGTCGTCAGCTGATTGAGGTGTGAAACAGATCAATAAAAAGTTAAGGAACTTCGTCGAACTCTTTCCACAGGCCATTAGTCAAGTCGCGCGAATTCTCAAAATGAATTGCTTCGGGTATTTTTTTTACTTAATTACGAGAAAAGTGTTTTAAATTATTGTTTAAATTGATATTAATTTTAATGATTAAAAATTGATCAAACGCATCAAGTGCAGGTGTGATGTGGCGTTGGCTCAATGCTTCAGTTTTTATCCAAGAAGTTATCCACAGGTTTTTTGGGTAAACGATTTGTCAATACAATAGATGAAAAAGTTTTTGAGAATTGAAACATTCGAGAGATCCCTCATCATGTAGGGCTGACGAAGGAGGTCATCATGCTCAATCTAGAAACCGCAAACGCGATTGTGAGTCACATCATCGATGCTGCAACCAAACGTGCCGATTTAAAACCAATGACTGCCGTTGTTGTCGATGCAGGGGGTGCTGTGATTGCCTCGCAACGTCAAGATGGCGCCTCACCAATTCGCGTTGATCTCGCCAAGGGTAAAGCACACGGTGCAGTGATGATGGGGCTCAGCAGTCGAAAGCTCGGCGAGCGAGCTGAGCAGCAAGCGTACTTTATTCAAGCAATGAATGCTTTGTGCAACGGATCATTGGTCCCTGTTGCAGGCGGCGTGTTGGTTCGCGATGAGGCAGGCGGAATCATCGGTGCGGTTGGTGTCACTGGCGACACCTCAGATAACGATGAGGAACTTGCAATTGCCGCGATCCAAGCGGCTGGTTTAACAGCTGACGCATAAACAGATCAGACGATTCAGCGAGTGGTCGTGTTGTGGCCGACGCCGCTATCGTCTGGTGCGCCATTGGGGCACCGGTCCGATCGCTTGTATCATTGGCCTCAACCCGTCCACTGCTGACGATACCTTCGATGATCCGACCAATCGTCGGCTGATTGGATTATTGGATGCACAAGGTTTCGAGGGCTACGTGCTAGTGAATCTGATTCCTGAATCAACACCCTACCCAGAGCGGTTGGGTACACACCAACGACGGCTATCTGCAAAAAATGATGCTGTGATCGTTGAAACGGCCGATCAGGCCGATGTCGTGATTTTGGCTTGGGGGAACGGTGCAGTGCGGTGTCCATTCCGATACCGTCTGATTGATCAATTTGATGATCCGCTGTGTTTTGGGCGAACCAAGGCTGGCGAGCCAAAACATCCGTTATATCTGCCGTCAACAACTGCGCTGACGAGGTTTCAACTTGACTAAAACTCAGGACGTTAAGATCTGAGTTAATGTGCTTTGCATGGACGCACAATAGGCGTCGTCGGAAGACCCACCTGAGACCACATAATGGAGTCTTGCATGAGGAATCTGGCGTGACAGTGATCGGGCGAGTTGAGCAGGGTGGAGTGCATCCTGTTCTTGTCCGATGATGTCGGTACGACAGTTCAGCTGACCAAGTTCAGATCCAGTGATTGTCATCACCTCGGTTTCGAGAGCATCCATCCAAATCATCAGTTCCTGAAGGCGTGGATGCTCCAGAAGTCGTCGGTAGGTTTCCTGATTGCGCGGCGCTGTCTCCGCAAGGCTCTGAAATTCAGGTTGCTGTTCGAGACTTTCTGCCCATTGGTGCTGGGGTTCAGACTGCATGATATCCCGAAGACGACGAAACACATCAAAATGTGAGGTATCGCCATCGGGTGCAAAAGCAGGGCGACACACGATCAACTGCTCGATCTCGAGGTGTTTGGTCAACTCCATGGTGATCGCTGCACCTAAAGAAATGCCGCCCACGATCGTTGGTGTCTGACCGAGATGCTCGAAAAGCGCTAGCAAGTCTCGGACCGTGTGTTGGATTGTCAGCGTATCTGGGGATGCCAATTCAGTGAACCCGTGGCCCCGGACATCAAGACAAATCAATCGCATCTTGTCGAGATCTGGCCAAATTTCGATGACCTGGCGGTGATCCATTGAAAAGCCATGCTGAAACAACACGAGCCGTCCCTGGCCACTGTCATAATAGGATAGTTTTGCTTGGTCGGATGCCTCAAACTGCTTAAGCATCGATGCGCAAACTAGAGAGAATCGGCTTCCTCAACCGCGTCTTGTCCCAGATAAATAACCCCTGGGGCCTTGTTTGGTGTCTCTGTTGACTGTTCATTGATCTGATTCCACCAACTCGCAAATTCATCTTTCGACATTTGGTGAGGAAAAAAAGTGCCTGCTTGCTTGTGGTCTGTACTCATCACTTACTCCTGATTAATCGGGTCAGTGACGATCCATGTCGTTATGTACCACCTTGGTCTAAGCATCGTGCACAGATTTATTGGCGACTGCAAGCGACTCGTAGTCGAATACCGCATTTCGATATCATGTTTTGATGGCTTCGACCGATTATTGAAGCACGGAGGAAAAATTGTGCGACGATTGATTATGACCTGGTGTTTACTGACAACACCGCTTGCCATGGCAGAGACTTGGGTTTGTCGTCATGACAGCCTTGATCGTGAAGAATTAACCTTCATGCCAAAATCTGATGGAACAGTCGCCTGGCAACATCAAAAGCTTGGTACGCTTGACCCGCTGGCGGTGGTTGTGAACACAGATAGTCTTCTCACAATGGCAACACAACGTCTGAATATTCTGTATTCGAGGTTCTTTCATCTGGATAAATTTAGCGGCCGGATGGGCGAGACGACGTTTCGCGCAGCAACTCTACGCCGGCTGGCTGAAAAGGATCCTGAACTCAATTGGGAGATGGTGACGACAGTTTGGCAATGCGAGTCCAAAACGGCCGAACCTAAGTAAGCCTGATCTCACAGGTGATGAGGTCATGGTCCGACAGTGTTCTGCCATCAGTTCCGATCGCGGGGATGGTCTGTGCATGCTGTGCAATTAATTGTTTGATGAAAAGCCAATCAATCCGTCCCAACGGTGCGCGCGGATATCCTCGTTCCCTCGGACGTTGTGTAACGTCACCGGTGTTGCATGTTCCCCATTGAAAACCTGTCGCGTGAGCGAGTTCAAAAAGTGGTTCAAAGGGCACAGGATTTCGAAATCGATCAGGAGTGATCGCTGAAAGTCGCGATCGTTCGCGAAATGGATCGGTGTGCTGTGTTGGGTTGAACGTGGATGTATTGAGGTCGCCACCGAAGACACACGGATGATCATCGATTCGTGTTTGAAAAAGTTCAGCCACGGCCTTGGCGCGTTCGGCCGGTCCTTGATTGTTTTCAAGATGCGTAGTCATGATTTGCACATCACCAATCGCTGTTTCGATGAGCGCACCGAGCGCAATCCGCCCACCCAGTCGAGGCTCGTTGAATTGACGGTGCCACCAACTTCCGTCACTGAACTGAAACCGATGTAACCAAGGCTTCATCAATGGAAAACGACTGATGATCGCATTGCCATGTAACCCGGCGATATTTTCAGGGTCCATGGGTGTCACAGGCTCCCAGGCATGACCCAGTTCAAGCTCGACAAATTCGACAGCAAAGAGTCCGTGCCAGCCGAGCTCTTCGGCCAATTGTTGAGTTGTGTGCACCTGGCCGGATCGACTCATGCCATAGTCCATTTCACTCAATAACACGATATCGAGCCTCTGCTCACGAATGACCTTGGAAGCCTCTCTCCAGTCTCGACCGCGTTCAAGATTCCATGCCCCGATCCGAATGATCTTCGATGCCCGCTCGGTTGACGGGCCCGAAATGATTTGCAATTCGTCTAAACAGCTAAATTGATCTGCCCACAACGAATAGGGCTCTCCGTTGTCAACTGCATCTAACGCGGCGTTTCTGAGCGCTAGTGGTGGAATTGAGAGTTGTGTCACACGTTTTGTCATAAAACTCTGTCAGACTCCATTAGAGAGGTGTTTATGAACTGTATTGCACATCGCGGATCTGCAAGCCGAGTCCCTGAAAACTCAATGGCGGGGATTCATGACACGGCCGCCCAACAGATTAAACAGATCGAATGCGACATTTCTGTTGCAGCCGATGGCGTCGCCGTGATTTTTCACGACGAGTCTTTGCGACGGATGACAGGCGATCCTCGCTCAGTCTTATCGCTGACCAGCGCTGAGCTCACTCAAATTCCGCTGATTACTCACCATATCTGCCCAACGCAATATATTCCATTGGCGGAGCAGTGGATGCGAGCGGCCAAGAATCAAGATTTGTTTCTCCATCTCGAGATTAAAGTGCATGACCAAGAAGTGCAGCGGGTTGTTGATGCGACCCTGGATGCATTTGACCGGGCAGAACTCAAGGCATCACAGGTACGTCTCTCTTCATTTTCGTTCGATGTTATTCAGTTGATTCGTGGGTGTCGTCCTGAGCTTGATGTTGGTATTGCGACTGTTCGACTTGCCGATGTGCCGCTTGATGCACTCGAGTCGCTGGGAGTCGTCTCCATACACCTAGATATTGATTATCTCGATGGTCAAGCCATCGAGTTGGCTGTCGGGCGAGGGTTCAAGGTTTGCGCCTACACAGTGAATTCTGCGAAACAACTTGCATCCTTACCCTCGGATTTAATTGATTCGGTGTTTACTGATGATCCTCTAAGACTACTCGATGAGCTCAAGGCCCTGAAAATTGGATACTAATCCCTATATATTTGTCTGGAGGACTGTCCGTGCGGTATTTTGACGTGGGCAAAAATCCTGTCATGATCAACAAAGACGGGATCGTGT
This sequence comes from gamma proteobacterium HIMB30, assembly GCA_000227525.2. Classification (GTDB taxonomy): domain Bacteria; phylum Pseudomonadota; class Gammaproteobacteria; order Pseudomonadales; family Litorivicinaceae; genus HIMB30. The sequence continues at coordinate 48,404 of AGIG01000016.1, read as the reverse complement.
ATCGATTGGATACAAACAACTTATTGGGTGAAGAGTCAGTGGATTATCAGCTGTCTGAGGAAGCCATTGAGTTAACAGAAGTGAGTTTTTTAAGACGGTTTAGTGATCGCCTTGCTCATGCGTTTATCCACTCGCTCGATTCTGAAACAGGCCAATAGACGAACCTCATCAGAGAAGAGACTCACAACCCAATGAATTTAGAAACTGTGCTCGACGTCGAGCATTATTCAGATGCCTTGTTTTCGTTCAAAACAACCCGTAGCCCTGATATTCGCTCGTTTAAAGCCGGTCAATTTACGATGATTGGGATGGCTGATGATGATGTACTACGCGCCTACAGCATCGCGTCAGCGCCGCATGAAGCGCATCTTGAGTTTCTTTCGATCAAGGTGCCCGGCGGCCCACTCACCGAGCGTCTCAAGGATATTCAAGTGGGTGATCAAATCGAAGTCGGCGATCGGCCGACCGGAACTCTGGTCCTTGACAATTTGAAACCAGGCAAACGTTTATGGTGCGTTGCAACCGGTACCGGTCTGGCGCCATTTTTATCGATCATTCGTGATCAGCAGACGTTTGAGCGTTTTGAAGAAGTGATCGTGACACACACTGTGAGAACCACTCAAGAACTTGCCTATGGTGATTTATTAAGGTCGCTTCCAATCACCTATTATCCGACCGTGACCCGTGAGCCATTTGAAACTCCCGGACGAATCACTGAACGAATCGATAGCGGCGCCTTGTGGTCAGATCTGAGTCTGACCTCGTGGTCGGTCGATGAGGATCGAGTGATGATTTGTGGTTCACCAGAATTCAATAAAGACCTGCGAAGTCGCCTCGAAGGGCTCGGATTTGCGCATGGAACCAATCGCGCTCCCGGCGAATTCGTTCAGGAGCGCGCATTTGTCATGCAACGGGCGAGTTAACGTTCTTTCAGTTGTCGTAACAGATCAAACAAAATGGATGAGTCACGGGTCCCAAGATCTTGCTCCATAATTGTTTGATATTGGCTTCCAACGAATTCGAGGCAGGGTAGAGGAAGCTGTCGAGACTTCGCTGTTTCGAGCGCAATTGCCACGTCTTTGGCATGCAGCCGTGCCTCGATTCCAGCATCAAAATCTTCGGCAATCATTTTTGGAGCCATCAGTGACATCATCTGGCTGCCACCCATGCCATCTTTGATCGCTGCAAATACCGCCTGAGGATCCGCGCCTAGATTTTTCGCAAAGGTCAAGCACTCAGCCACGCCTTCGATGGTAATGGTTTGTGCAATCTGGTTGCTGAGTTTCGCAATCTGTCCATGGCCGGCGTCACCCACCCGAGTGATCATTTTGGCGTAGCATTCGATGACCTGATTCGCTTGCTCACATGCGTCTGGATGGCCACCTTGCATCACGATTAAACGACCTTCTTCTGATGCCCAAACGCCGCCTGAGACGGGTGCATCAACAAAGTCCATCCCCACCTCACGCAGTGTCGAGGCAATCTGCATTGTGCGTGCAGGATCGATCGTCGAATGATCAACGAACAGTGTGCCTGGCGACGCACTGTGGATCGCACCATCTGGACCAATCAGGATCGATTCAACATCAGCAGTACCTGTGACATTGGTGATCACGACATCAACATCTGCCACTACTTCAGACAGAGTGAGGGACGGTTTGGCGCCCTGATCAATCAGTGCTCTTGCCTTACCCTCAAACACTTCAGCGCGTCGCGCGTAAAGTTTTAGTTTGAATCCCCGATTAATTATATGACGGGCCATCGGTAACCCCATCGTTCCGAGACCGATAAAACCTACTTTGAGAGTCATGTTTTGCCTTTGGATCTGATGTTGTATTTAGTTAGAAAACGCTCTACGCATCTTGCATTGATTCTGTTGTCATCTGCAACTGTCAGTGCTTCCGAACGTCCATGGTGGGAGGCTGAGGTCGCAACTGAAATGGCCCGAATGGAAGCTCAAAATGAGGCCATCAGGCAAGCCATTGATGCTGAACTTCGCTATCACAACGCAGCAGTGTTTGAGGAGCTCGAAAGATTGTCTTCGTATTATCTTAAACAAACGGAAGCCCGTTGGAACGAAACTGATGAAGCGATCATTCGCGATGAAGTGCGACGACTCAACGATTCAATGCGCCCATACTTCGATGCTGGGCGACATCTGTTCGAAGTCGATCGTTATATGACGGATCGTACCAAACGATAAGGATAGTCACGGACTTCATCGATCACCGGAATTAATTGAAATTCCAGCTTCTCAAAATAAGAGACGGCGCTCTGATGAGATTTCACGAAGACGGCATTGAGATCCCTCGTTCGCGCAAGGTGTATTGCGTGATCGACCAGCCGTTGTCCGACGCCTTGACGCTGACAGTTTGCATGCACATACAGTCCATGGATCTGCAGACAGCTCAAATCTCCCGGTAACTCCAAGGCATCATTAGTGAGAGCCAAAATAGCAGAGAGTGTGTTGTTCTGATCGCGAAGTCCGTAGAATTGATGATCGATCCAATCCGATTCACGATAGCGATAGGCCTCCACACTGAAGCGATGCAGTCGACCGACGAGATTCCATGCGGTGATTGACGATGCAACGACAGTATTCATCGCCTGCAGTCGTTCGCGAGTTTCTTGGATCAGCGTGTAAGACATGACTCAGTCACCTCCGACAATTTAGATATTGGGGATTTCAAAAGTTGTTCAACATACTGAGACGACACACAATCGCATACGCATACTTGCTTGGCTTGATTGGCGTATTGTGTTTTGCAGCAACGTTACCTTTGACGGCAATCGCATTGGCTGACTTCTCTCCGACGTTTATTACAACGATTCGAGCGGTGATTGCCGCTGCCGCTGCCTGTATTTGGATTACTTTGAGCCGTTCAACACGACCAACACGGCTGGAGATTAAGCCATTAGTCATCAGTGGTTTAGGTTTAATTTTCGGGTTTCCGCTGGCCATGGCAATCGGGTTACAGACGGTTCCTTCCTATCATGGTGCAGTGGTTCTCGGAATCTTGCCCTTGGTGACAGCAGGCCTCAGTGCGATTGTGCATGGATACCGCGCACGAATCGGATTCTGGTTGTGTGCTCTGGCTGGAGCAGGTCTCGTTATCTTATTTACCCTAAAAGAGCAGGAGGGCTCGGTCAGTTGGGCCGATTTGTGGCTCGTTTTGGCAGCTTTGATGGCCTCGTCAGGATATGTTATCGCAGGTGATCTAGCGAAACGTCGGCCGGGTCCATGGGTAATCTGCTGGTCACTCGTGTTGTTATCGCCGATTTCTATTGTCGCAACGTTCATGGTGTGGCCTGAGTTTTTCTGGGTGCGGCCAGAAAGTTCTCTGCTCGCTCTGCTTGGTCTTGGGTTCTTTTCGATGTTCTTTGGCTTTTTTGCCTGGAATACCGGGCTTGCTCTTGGTGGAATCGCTGAAGTGGGTCAAGTACAGCTGTTGCAACTGTTTCTGACACTCTTATGGGGTAGCATTTTGCTCGGCGAAGTCGTGACACTCGACGTTTGGATATTTGCGTCGCTTGTTGCCTTGACGGTCTATGTCGGAAGGAAGCTTGCTTAGCATTGAATTGTCGACGCGTATTCATTGAGGGTACTAGATTATCCGATATCGTTGCTGGTATCTCAGTCGACTGCTGTTCGTGTCATTCATCGAATCGATCAAACGAAGCTGACTTGATTCAGTACTGAAGCTCACCTAATGTGAGCACTCCCACGAACGGGATCAAAAAGAACAACCTGGAGAAAATCCCGTGAAAACACGCATTTCGTTACTACCACGCATGGGTTTCGATCGACCGTTTACAGAGACCCAACCGCTGCAGATTGTCGAAGCTGAGTTAGCAGATCCAGGTCCGGACGAGGTGCTCGTCAAAATTTTAGCAGCTGGTGTTTGTCATTCTGATCTATCAGTTATCAACGGTGATCGTCCGCGTCCAACGCCGGTTGCTCTCGGACATGAAGCGGTCGGGGAAGTGGTCAAAACCGGACCTGGATCAAGCGATCTGAAAATAGGGCAGCGGGTTTCGATGGTTTTTGTTCCCAGTTGTGGTCACTGCGATTGCTGTGCTGAAGGTCGTCCGGCGCTTTGCGAACCGGGTCTTGAGCACAACACCAATGGGAGTTTGTTGTCCGGAGCAAAACGGATTTCTGTCAATGGTGAAGTGATCAATCATCACTTGGGGATTTCCTGCTTTTCCGACTATGCAGTGAGCCATCGACGGAGTCTGGTACCGATCGACTCTGATCTTGATCCAACCGTTCAAGCGGTCTTTGGTTGTGCTGTATTGACCGGATGTGGTGCGGTCCTGAATACCGCAAAAATGCATGCTGGTGAGCGAGTCGCAATCATAGGTCTTGGTGGTGTCGGGCTGTCGGCATTATTAGGGGCTCATGCCGGCGGAGCACGGCAAATCATTGCGATCGACGCCAATCCGGATAAGGAAGAGCTGGCGCGCGAGTTAGGTGCAGATCATTTTGTGAATGCAAGAGATCCGGACGCCGTCGATCAGGTGAAATCATTGTCATCGGGTGGTGTGCACTTGGCTGCCGAATTTGCTGGTGTGATGCCTGCTTTGGATTTAGCAATTGACGTGACTCGACGCGGTGGACGCACCGTGACCGCGGCATTACCGAATCCATCCGATCGATTGTCGCTTGCAGCAGCGAGATTAGTTGCTGAGGAACGTGCTTTGATGGGATCGTATGTTGGGTCTTGTGTCCCATCACGAGACATTCCAAATTTTATTGCGCTTCACAAGAAGGGGTTATTACCCGTTGAGCGGATGATTTCACATACGCTTGAGTTAACTGAGATTAATACGGCGATGGAACGACTGGCGGAAGGCCAGGCGGTTCGTCAAATTGTGTGTTTTGAGTGAGTGTAAAATGTCGTTATACCAATCATTATCGTTAATCAATGGAGAGTGGGTCAGCGCGTCATCGGGTGCAACCTTTGATGTAATCAATCCGGCGTCTGGGCAGGTTGTGGAGTCAGTTGCTGATCTGTCAGCAGAGGATTGTGCGAAAGCGATCGATGCTGCTGAGGCTGCATTTCCAAAGTGGGCTGCACTGACTGCCAAAGACCGGGCGATTATTCTTCGCAAGTGGTTCAACCTGATTACAGAACATACGGACATGTTGGCGGCGCTCATTACTGAGGAAATGGGTAAACCACTCGCCGAGGCGCGCGGTGAAGTTGCTTATGGCGCAAGCTTTGTCGACTGGTTTGCGGAGGAAGGTCGGCGAATTTATGGTGATGTGATCAATCCACACATGACCGATAAGCGAATCCTTGCTATCAAACAACCAGTCGGTGTGGTGGCAGCAATTACTCCGTGGAATTTTCCATTAGCCATGATCACTCGAAAGGTCTCACCGGCACTTGCTGCTGGTTGTACAGTGGTGATTAAGCCCTCTGAGGACACACCACTGACCGCCTTGGCTGTTTGCGAGTTGGCCAATCAGGCAGGTATGCCTGCAGGTGTGATCAACTGTGTGACTGGCATGGATGCGCCGGGCATTGGAGCGGTTTTGACTGGAGACAGTCGTGTTCGCAAAGTCACTTTTACCGGGTCAACACAGGTTGGCAAAATCTTGTATCGGCAATGTGCAGACAGTGTGAAGAAACTGTCATTGGAGCTCGGCGGCAATGCACCGTTTATCGTATTCGACGATGCGGATCTCGATGCGGCAGTTGATGGTGCGATTTTGTGTAAATTCCGGAACGCAGGACAAACATGTGTCTGTGCAAACCGGATTTTGGTGCAAAGCGGGATTCATGATCGATTTGTGGATGCTTTCGTTGAGCGCGTCAAATCGATGAAGGTGGCTGATGGCAAGACAGAGGGATCAGAGATTGGGCCGTTGATTAATGCTGACGGCAAGGCCAAAGTCGAAGCGCATGTTGACGACGCGCTGGCAAAAGGAGCGACCGCCGTCTGTGGTGGATCAGCGCATGATGCCGGACCGTTATTTTATTCTCCGACAGTGCTCGTGGGCGTCACCAAAGAGATGCGGATGGCCTCAGAAGAAACCTTTGGGCCGGTTGCGCCAATCTACCGCTTCGATCATGAAGCCGAGGCGATTCAATTAGCCAACGACACGCCTTACGGGCTGGCTGCGTACTTTTACACCGAAGAATTGTCACGAACATTCCGAGTCTATGAAGCTCTTGATTACGGAATCATTGGGGTTAACACAGGAATTATTTCAACTGAAGTTGCACCCTTTGGTGGCGTCAAGGAATCAGGGCTTGGCCGTGAAGGCGGACCTCATGGGATCGAAGAATTCCTGGAAACTAAATATGGATGCATCGGAATCAAGGTATGAGCCAAGACAGTTTTGAAAAAGGGCTGCAAAAGCGCCGCAAAGTCATGGGGGATGCATTCGTTGATCGGGCGTTATCTCAGGCTGATGAACTGACGATGCCAATGCAGGATTTTGTGACCCGTGTCGCTTGGGATGAGATTTGGAACCGAGAAGTGCTCTCAGATCGTGATCGCTCATTGATCAACCTTGGGATGATTGCCGCGTTGAATCGTCCGCACGAATTTAAAGGTCATGTGAGAGGGGCTCTAAATAACGGAGTCAGTCCTGAAGAAATTCGGGATGTCTGTATGCAGATCGCTGTGTATTGTGGATTCCCGGCGGGGCTTGATTCTCTCCGTAATGCAATGGAAGTGATTGGTGACGACAACTGAAACGGATGCGCCAGAGAGCGTATTGATTTACGTCCATGACCCGATGTGTAGCTGGTGTTATGGATTCCGTCCAACTTGGAAAGCGCTAAAAGCGCAATTAACTGATGATCTGCCGGTGGTGTCGTTACTTGGTGGTCTGGCCGCCGATTCAGACGTTCCAATGCCGGAAGACATGGTGGAATATCTAAAACGAACCTGGGATCGCATTCAGTCGACTTGTGGTGTCACCTTTGATCACACGTATTGGGAGCAAACACCACCCCCACCGCGGACAACTTATATCAGTTGTCGGGCAGTCATTGCTGCCGAGCGACTCGCGGGGCGTGGGGAAGCCTTCGGCGAGCGAATTCAGGATGCCTATTACACGGAAGCGAGGAATGTTTGGGACTTTGACACCTTATGCGACTTAGCTGAGGCATTTGGATTTCGTCGTGACAGCTTCGCGGAAGCATTAGCTTCTGATGATGTCCGAGCTGTGCATGAGGAGCAGCGGCAATTAGCCGAGCGACTTCAGGTCGATGGATACCCAAGTGTCCTGCTGGTGCATCGAGGAGAAGCATTTCCGATCGCAGTGCGACATCAGGGGGCAGATGCCATGCTCGCAGACATCACAGACCTGCTCGCCGAGCCCAATGCCTAGAGCGCGAATTCGCTTTTCAGAAGCTTCCTGAGTGCGTCGATCGATGCTGGGCGCACTGCGAAGGCTGCTTGTGCAGATGGAAAGAATTGATCGATTTGTATTGCTTGTAAAAATGCCTGAGTGGGAGGCATCCAACTGAGAACATGGAGCCTTGAACGATAGGTTTCATAAACCAATTGAACTTGTTCACGCGTTGGTAAATCGGCTCCGGTGAAAGGCTCGAATGCTTCGTAATCAATCAGTACGTCAAACAGAGGACCGCCATCGGAAAACACGTGATCCCATGAATCAAAATGAATCCCCTGCGAGTGGCCGTTAATGACACTGTCCTCGACAGCGAGTAACACAGCCTCCGCAGCCAGGGTCTCTGTCTTCATACACCTTCCTCATTATTGTTCTTGGTGTTATCGACAAAGGTAGTGCACTCGCAGTGCACAAATCAAAGATTAAGTCGCAAATATTTGTGACATGTCTTTGAATGATTTGAATTCAAGCGCATTTCCGGAAGGTTCTGTGAAAAACATGGTGGCTTGCTCACCGACCTCGCCTTCAAAGCGAATATTCGGTTCAATCAAAAACTCAATGTTGGCGGCTTTCAACTGATCGGCCAGCTGATGCCAATCCTCCCAGTCTAGAATCACTCCGAAATGGCTTGCTGGAACTTGCTTGCCATCGACTGGGTTGGTTGGCGCATCGGTTGTCTCGTCCTCTGCAAGATGCGCGACGACCTGATGTCCGAAAAAATCGAAATCAATCCATCGATCAGACGTGCGTCCTGTCTTGCAACCAAGGACATCAATAAAGAAATCTTTGGTTGCCTCGAGATCAGAGACAGGGAATGCTAGATGAAAAGGTGCGCTAGCCATAGATACCTCGTGCTGTCGTTGTTACACCGTTTTGGGGACATGTCATGTCAAATAGAATCTTTGATTTCGAGGCGTTTGCCAAGGTCACAAACCAGTTGATGCAGGAATCGCCCGATCGCTCGCGGGCGCTGATGGTCGAGAATAACGCGTATTACATGCTGGTCAATATGCATATACAACTGTGCAATATGGTTGAATTTGCTGATATCCATGATTCCCAACTGGAACCTGTGATCGACGATTTGAAAGCTGAGGTTGAACGGATTCAAGAGCTCAAAGGCTCACGTTGGCTGGACGACTTTATCGACACACAACGAGGGCGTTAATTCAGCCATTCAGCCAGACGTTCAGCAATCATGACTGCGGGCGCGTGCGTGTTACCGCTTGTAATTGTCGGCATCACTGACGCATCAGCAATGTACAAACCTCGAATTCCGTGCACTTCCAGCCGATGTGACACAACTGTGGTTGGATCTGCATCAGATCCCATTTTTGCCGTACCAACCGGGTGAAAAATGGTTGTTGCGACCTCGCCAGCAGCCTGAACTAATTCATCATGCGTTGTCTGTGTTCTGCCCGGACGATGCTCGGTGGGCGCAAAATCTTGAAGTAGAGGGTGATCCATTAACGCGCGGGTTTTTTCGATTGCCTGACAGACCACTTGGCGATCGTAGGACGCCGAGAGATATTGTGGATCGATGACTGGTGCGTCAGATGCCCGAGTGCCAGCGATGTGCGTTGTCCCACGGCTCTGAGGGCGCAGTTGGCAAACGCTTGCAGTCATTCCCGGGAACGGATGCAAATCGGTACCCAACTTGTCAGCACTCATTGGTTGGATGTGAAATTCAAGATCTGCGCGGTCAACTTCATCGCTCGACTTGAAGAACGCGCCCAACTGACTTGGCGCCATCGAAAGTGGTCCGGATTGGTTATACGCATACTGTAAACCCATCTTAATCCGGCCAAGCCAAGAATTTGCCCGTTGGTTCAAAGTATCCCCATGTTCGAGGCGATATTGAAGTCGTACTTGCAGATGATCTTGTAGGTTTTCTCCAACACCCGGAAGGTGTGTTTTGACATTGATGTTGAGTGGTTTCAGGACATCCTCTGAACCAATTCCGGACCGTTCTAGAAGTGCGGGTGAGCCAATTGCGCCCGCCGCTAAAATCACTCGGTCGGCTCGGATCGCGACCGGTTTTCCTCGCTGGGTTCCATCCATACCGATACAGCGTTCGCCATCGAATATGAGTTGCTCGCTGAGCGTTTTCGTCATGACGTGGAGATTGGAACGATGCCGGATTGGATGGAGGAATGCGCGAGCAGATGAAAACCGCACGCCATGCTTCTGGTTCACCTCGAAGTATCCGACGCCACTGTTATCACCGCAGTTGAAATCAGGTCGATCAGTAAAACCGGAGTCTTCACACACTTGTTTAAATGTTTCGAGAATGTCCCATTTCAAACGTTGCTGTTGGACCAGTAGTTCGCCTTGGTCAGAATGATGCGCATCCGCACCACGGTGATAATTTTCGGACCGCATGTAATAGGGCAGCACGTCGTCCCAAGACCAATCATTTCCCCATGCGTCATAATCCGCCTCCTGGCCTCGCATGTAGATCATCCCGTTGATACTTGAACATCCGCCCAGGACTCGGCCCCTCGGATAGGCGAGACTGCGCCCATTCAGTCCTGGCTGAGCTGTTGTTTGATAGCACCAGTCGGTCTTCGGATTACCCATGGTGTAGAGATAGCCAACCGGAATGTGGATCCAATGCCAAGAATCCTTGCCACCCGCTTCGACAAGGACGACCTGATGATCGGGGTTTTGCGATAATCGATTGGCCAGAACACAACCTGCGCTGCCGGCTCCGATAATTAATGTGTCAGCGTGTGTTCGATCAGTCATTGTTGTTTAAGCGAACCCGTCGAGATTGGTCTGTCTGTGGATCATACAAGATTGCTTCACCCGAGGAAGTCCCCAACCCGGTGACAGCGCTGATGACTACCTGATGCGTCACCATGATGACTGGTTGCTGCTTCGCATTGGCGATGGCATCCAATTGATGGCTAAGTTGTTTGAGTGTTTGATTGCGATCGACATGACCTTCGAAAAAGGAACCGAGTCCTTCGGATTTACGAACCGGTCCAACATCCATCAATTGAGCGGTCTCAAGACACCGACACCATGGGCTTGAAAACACCGCATCAGCAGCGTAACCCAAGGCTCTCAGTTGTGAACCAATGGCCCTTGATTGGTCCTGACCACGGCTATCGAGATTGCGTTGTGTGCTGCAGTCATCAACTCGAAAATTGGATGGATCACCGAATCCGGGAGCGAGCGCATGGCGGAACATGATCACCGTTCCTTGGGTTTTCAATGCTTCACTCAAACTGATATGGCTCGTCTCAGCGGCCGCAGTGAGATTGCTATGCGAGAAAAGTAAAAAAACCAAAAACAATTGCCAACGTCGCTGAATCATCCGATGTACACTCCCGCGTCTGATCAATAGAGGTAATGTATGAATGCGGCTCAATGGTGGATTTTTCTACCAGCCTGTATCGGGATGAATTTCTTTCCTGGACCCAATAATTTATTGGCACTCGTTCATGGCACCCGGACTACAGCCCGTCACGCAACACTCGCCGGTCTCGCTCGACTTCCCGCGATGGTGGTCATGCTGATCCTGTTGGCTCTTGGGCTCGAGGCTCTATTGGCGCTGAGCGCTGACGCATTTCAGTGGCTTCGTCTGATTGGCGCTGGTTATCTTCTCTGGATGGCATGGCAAGCATTGCATGCCATTGTGAAGACAGAATCCGCGATGGAAATTAAGAAGACGATGTGGATGATGGCGCGTTCAGAGGCGTTGGTCGCATTGACGAATCCAAAACTTATCCTGATTTTCTACGCGTTTTTTCCGCAGTTTATTGACCCATTTGAGGCAATCGCACCTCAGGTGGCGGTCATGGGTGGTACGTTTTTGCTGATCGAGATTGCGGCGATCGGACTGTACGCTTTCGGTGGACGATGGTTACAAACCCGTCTTGAAGACGGTGAAAGCTCGAAATGGTTGTCTCGGTTTACAGCAGCTGCTTTGACTGCTGCGGCAGGATTGATCTTGATTCCATGAAAACACTTTCAACCTACGCATACGGAACCCTGTTGATGATTATCGGTGTCCTGGTGCTGTCCCCAGACTCCGGCGTGTTGCGGTTAATTGACGGCGATCCTTATGTGATTTCTTTTTGGAGAGGCCTTGGCGTTTGTGTTGTGATTTGGTGCTTTGCGATCCTTCGCTCGCCAAAAGATTTTGCTGCGCAATTGACGACCCCAAGTTGGTTATCACTCGGTATTTTGCTGTCATTTGGTCTTTCCTCGATGGCATTTGTGTTCGGTGTCACTTATTTAGGTGCGCCCACCATGCTCGTCTTCATCGCGATGACGCCACTCGCATCCGCGATGGCGAGCTGGGTTATTTTCCGCGAACGTACCGATACAGCGCTTTGGCTTGCGATTGTCGTCGCTCTGATTGGTGCATCGATCGCTGGTTCGGCGATTCCGATTGGTACGCCGATTGAAGGTTGGCTTGCGGCTGTGATGGTGCCTGCCTTAACAGGCCTTGGTATCAGCCTGACTCGTCACCATCCTGGCGAGAACATTTGGCCGTTATATGGGGCTGCGAGTCTCCTCGTTGCGATTGCTCTGTGGTTTTTCATATCCTCAGTTTCAATACCCGATGGTACGTTTTGGTTGGTGTTATTCAATGCCTGCTTCACGGTGCCAGTGTCTTTCGCGCTGATCACGATCGCACCGAAATATCTGCCTGCACCCGAGGTCGGTTTGTACCTGCTTCTGGAAACTCTGATCGGTCCAGTCATTGTCTGGTTATTGGTCGCTGAGGCTCCCCGGCTCAATGATTTGATTGGCGGCGCTTTGCTCTTGAGTGCGCTGATCGGACTCTTTAGCTATCGGATGCATCAGTCAAAGCGAAACAAGGCGAATGGCTAGATGATCAGCTTGATTGCAGATGCTGTTTTGCCGATTGCATGGATTCTTGGATTTGGTTTCGGGTTGAAAAAATTTGCCGGAATCGAGGACGTTGTCTGGCGTGGACTGGAAAAAATCTCCTATTGGGTATTGATGCCGAGCTTGTTGGCAGCTGTGATTATCAAAGCGCCAAGCTTGGATATTCCTTGGGCAAGTCTGGTTGGTTCCATGTATGGAACCCTGGGGTTAATCACCGCAGTCCTGCTGATCGCTTGGAAATTTCGGTTGCTCGGCGAGCAATATTCAAGTTTTACATCACTCTATCAAGGGTCGGTCCGGTTCAACACCTTTATTTCACTGGCATTGATTTCAGGGTTAAATCCGAGCTTACTCCCTCACTTGGGAATCGCTGCTGCGATCTTCATTGTGGTTCTGAATATCAGTTGTGTGGTGATCATGACTGCCGGACATACGGGTGCCTTATCACGTCGCGTTTTCCGTGAGATTGTCAAAAATCCATTGATCATTGCTTGCGTTCTCGGTGGATTCGGCAGGCTACTTAACCTACCTTATGTATTCCCAATCACCGGCCTTGACCTTGTCGGCCAAGCGGCTTTGCCCATGGGTGTTTTGTGTTTGGGAGCTGGTTTGCAGTGGAATGCGCTTCGGAGTGGTCTGGGATTGGCGCTACTGGCGGTTGTGATCCAACTGATGATTAAACCGTTTCTATTTATTGGTCTCGCGATCTGGTTGGATCTTGAATCTGAGTGGCTCCTGGTTGGTCTCCTATTAATGTGTGTATCGACCGCGCCCTCAAGCTTTATTCTAGCGCGGCAATTGGGTGGAGATGCGCCTTTGATGGCTGGAATCGTTGCGATTCAAACGGTGCTTGCGATCGTGTCAGTCCCGATCGTGCTTTGGATTGCTGAAACAATGAATTGGATGAACCTTTAATGAAACGGTGTGATTGTTTAATCATCGGCGGTGGCATCATTGGACTCACGCTCGCGCGTGAATGGTTGCGAAGGTATCCAAAATCGCGAATGGTTGTGCTTGAAAAAGAAGCGACCTCTGTTGCTCATGGGACGGGACGTAATTCTGGGGTGGTCCACTCTGGCATCTACTATTCGGAGGGAAGTCTACGCGCTCAATTATGCGTTTCCGGTGCTCGAAAGATGCTCGACTATGTCGATGCGCATGAATTATGGAGTGACCGTTGCGGCAAACTTTTGGTGCCACCGTCTGAATCCTCGTTGGATTCGATGGAAATTTTACTCGAGCGTGGTTTGGTGAATGGTGTCGAAATTCACCGAATCACCGGGCAAGAGGCGTTGGAGCTTGAGCCGCGAGTGAATACGCAGTTCGATCAAGCGCTGTACGTCCCGATTACATCGGTGGTCAACCCAAAGCAAGTTGCAGAGAACGTGCGTCGTGATGTCGTGAACCTTGGAGCAACGATTCATTACCAGACGCCGGCAACAGCAATTGATGCACGCCGAGGAACAGTCCAAACGCGAATGGGTACTTTTGAGGCAGGCACTGTGATCAACGCTGCTGGACTCTTTGCCGATCGAGTGGCTGAGCAGGCAGGTTTGACGACGCAGTACAGTTTCCAGCCGTTTAAAGGAAAGTATTGGAAACACAAAGATCCAGATTTCTCGATGCAACGGCTTGTCTATCCGGTTCCAGACCTGAATCTGCCGTTCTTGGGTGTTCATTCTGCACACAATCAACAAGGCGAAGTATATTTTGGACCGAGCTCGACACCTGTGATTGGGCGTGAGAATTATCAGGGTCTTGACGGTGTGACTTTGCGGGATGGGCTATCACTCACAGCGTCTTTGATCGGCAAGTTTTTAAAAAACACCAATGGTCTTCGAACGCTATCAATGCGTGAGATGAAGCTGATGCGACTCCAGGGCGTCTGTCGCGAGCTGTCAAAAATTATCACAGGGGTTGAAGCACAAAACCTCGAGCGTAGCCTTGTAAAAGTCGGGATTCGGTCACAGATATTTGATGCGAAGACGCAACATCTTGTGAATGATTTTGTCGTGGTTCCTGACGAACGGGTGATTCATATCTTGAACGCGATCAGTCCGGCTTTTACCGCGAGTTTTGCGTTCGCTGAATACATTTTGGATACGTTAGAACAATAAGGATTATCAGTGGATCTTGGACTCAAAGGGCGCACAGCGCTTGTCATGGGCGCCTCGCAAGGACTTGGCGAAGCAACAGCATTGCAGTTAGCAAACGAAGGAGCGCACGTCATTTTGGTTGCGCGGCGCGGGGATGTATTGAGTGATGTGAAAGCGCGCATCGTGGCAGATGGTGGAACCGCTGATACCTTGGAGTGCGACCTGTTTGACGCGGAATCTCGGCAATCGTTGTGCGAATCAATCAAAGCACTACCACGCATCGATATTCTGGTTGCCAATTCTGGTGGTCCGGCGCCTGGCATGGCCCCAGGTATCGCATCTGACGTTTGGACGAGAGAGTTTGATGCCATGGTGGTTGGCCTCATTGAAATCATCGATACCGCAGTCGATCGGATGAAAGCGGCCGGCTTTGGTCGCATTGTCGTTATCGGTTCGTCAGGGATGATTATTCCGATTCCGAAGCTTGCAGTATCAAATACTCTGCGGTCAGCTGTTGGTGGCTACATCAAAACATTGGCTGAACAGGTCGCTTCTGACGGCGTTACCTGTAATATGGTGTTGCCGGGACGGGTGGAGACCCCACGAACTCAAGCCATCGATGCTGCGACGGCAAAGAGCCTCAATATTTCTGAGGATCAGGCCAGAGCAAACTCGATTGCAACCATACCGGCGGGGCGTTACGGAAAACCCTCGGAATTCGGTGCTGTACTGACCTTTTTAGCCAGCGAACAAGCAGGTTATATCACAGGCAGTCAAATCCGAGTTGATGGTGGAGCAGTTCGTTCCATCAATGCATGAGGTCAGGACGACCTAAACGATGATGAAAATAAACAGTACGGAGTCCTTACAGATGAAACGTCGTTCTCTTATTGCTTTGTCAGCAGGCCTGTTAGCAGGTTCATTGACTATGTCGGGCATGGCTATCGCAAATGCGAAAGACTATGTTTTAAACACGGCCTCGACGGGTGGCACATACCATCCCGTGGGTACAGCGATTGCAACCTTGTCGAAAGTTAAGCTGTTACCCAAACAGAAGTTTAGCTTAACGGCTGTGAACTCAGCCGGTTCTGGTGCCAATGTTCAGGCGATGGGTGCCGGCACGGCCGATTTTGCGATCCTACAGGGGCTATTTGGGTCATACGCTGCGACTGGTACAGGGCCGGTGTCAGCTCCTCAGAAAAACCTCCGTTCGGTCACGATGCTTTGGCAGAATGTTGAGCAATTCGTTGTTTCCAATAGTGTGGTGAAAAACGGCACTGTGTCTGATTTGCTGGCGCTGAAAGGTCAGGGCGCAGGCATGGGTAAGCAGAATTCTGGAACGATCGGCTCGAACCGAGTGCTTCTCTCAGGATTGGGACTCGACATGGATAAAGATTTCGAGCTGATGTATGCCGGGTATACGCCGACTGCTGATGCGTTGGCGAATGGCCAAATCGTTGCAGCTGGGATCCCATCAGGACCGCCAACCAGCGCCATCACAAAACTGATGGCTGGTAACGAAGGGAAGTTCACCATTTTGAACGTCACTCCGGAAGAGGCCAAAAAGATGGACGGCGATCGTCTTCTCTGGACTCCTTACACCTTGAAGGCGGGTACATATCCTGGCCAGACTGCTGATATTCAAACAGTCGCACAGCCTAATTTCTTGGCAGTGAATGCAAATGTCGATGAGAACCATGTGTATTTGCTCACCAAAACCATGTTTGAAAATCTTTCGTTCCTGCAGGCGATCCATCCTGCAACGAAGGTGATGGCGGTCGAAAAAGCAATGGACGGTCTGCCAGTTCCTTTGCATCCTGGCGCAGCTAAGTACTACAAAGAAGTTGGCCTCAATATTCCGGCGCATCTTATCGCCAAATAACGGCAAACAATGAGAGGCTAGGGATTCCCCAGCCTCTTTGTTTTGTTCGTGTCACAAAACCGAGGGAGTCATTGATGACTCGTGAGCATTGGTTGTCACTTGACGAGCCGTCTGCAGAGCTATCGAGCCTACGATGGGGCTTGATCGTGTTTGCTGTATGTTTCGCATGCTGGCATGTGATGACCAATTTGCTGATTAATGAGGCGCCCATTTGGCAGAATGCGATCCACTTTGGTGGTTTCGCTTTTCTCGCCAGTGTTGTTTTTCCGAGCAGACTTTTTGGCCGATCAAATCTCGCCTTTGATTTGATTTATGGTGGAGCTGTGGCTGCCGCGGCTTGTTGGGTTGTTGCCGCGGAATCGCGAATTTATGAAGAAACTCTCGCTATTACCGGCCAATCTTGGCAATTCAACATTATTGATTGGACTGCTGGGTTACTTCTGATTGTCGCGGCTCTCGATTTTTCAAGACGTGTCTCGGGATGGGTGATCCCTTTCCTGATCGTCGTGTCGATTTCCTACATCCTGTTTTTGGGTGAGTATCTTCCAGGAGTCTTTAGAACGGCAAGTCTTCCACTGGATGACGTGTTATTTCGGACCATATACAACGATGAAGGATTGTTCGGCATCTTAGCGAATATCTCATCCTCGAACATTACACTGTTTATGATTTTTGGGGGTTTTTTGGTTGTCTCTGGCGCCAGCGATTTTGTGATCGAGGTATCGAAAGTTGTCGCTGGAAGAATCAGAGGTGGGGCGGCCTTCGTCGCGGTCTTATCATCTGCGCTGACAGGGACCATCAGTGGCTCAGCCGTTGCGAATACGGCATCGACAGGCGTCATTACGATCCCATTGATGAAGTCATCAGGTTTCAGAGGTCGGTTTGCAGCCGGGATTGAAGCAGCTGCATCGACGGGTGGTCAATTGATGCCTCCAATCATGGGTGCGGGCGCCTTTGTCATGGCAAGTTATACCTCGATTCCCTACGCAACAATCGTGGCTGTCTCAGTTATTCCTGCATTTCTTTATTTCCTGTCGGTCGCGTTCGTGGTGCGAATCGAGGCAGTCAAGCATCGTGTTGGTGAAGGAATCGATATGTCGATCAGTCGCGCAAAAATTATTTCAGGTGCGCTGACATTCGTGATTCCACTCGGAGTGATGATTTATCTTTTGATGACTGGAGTGACGCCGTCATTTGCGGCATCCGGAGCCATCGGCGTTCTCATTGCGGCTTCCTGGATCTCGTGGGTTATCGGTCGCATTGTAGATTCCAATGATATGCAATCGAACGTAATGAATTTCACGCGCGTTTGTCAGGCGTGTCTGTTTGGGATCCGCGGTGGAATTTTGACCGCTATCCTGATGGTGGCAATCGGTGTGATTAACAACGCGATTGTCACGAGTGGAATCGGAAATGGCTTTTCGCTGATGATCGCGCAATGGTCCCAAGGCTCGCTAGTGATTGCGATATTGCTCATCGGGCTCGCCTCTCTGGTATTGGGGATGGGTCTCCCGGTGACAGCAGCCTATATCATCATGGCGATTTTGTGCGCGCCGGCTTTAGCCGGGATATTGGCGGATACATTGATCGTCGAACAATTAATGGTAGGTCTGACAGATCCGGCGCAGGCAGCCATGTTCATGCTGGTCGATAGCCCACATGCGGCCAAAGTGATGACTGGAATGTCTCTCGAGGAGGCTGCCGCTTTGATGTCAGCTGTTCCTTTTGAGGTCGCAATGACGATGCGACCGATGTTGGTTGATGCAGACGCACTGATGGGCTTTTTGCTCGTGGCTCATCTGATTATCTTTTGGCTAAGTCAGGACAGTAATGTCACACCGCCTGTCTGTCTGGCAGCCTTTACTGCTGCTGGGATTGCCAAGTCTCCACCCATGGCGACAGGGTTTCAGTCATGGAAGGCGGCCAAAGGACTCTATGTGGTGCCACTTTTGTTTGCCTACACACCGCTTGTGAATGGAACCTTCATTGAGATGTGTCAGATTGGATTTTTTGCGCTTTTCGGTATTTATGCAATCAACGTGATCATCGCTCGTTTTTCAGAAGGCCCCTTAGCCTTATGGCACTGGCCACTCGTAGTCATTGGATCCGCCCTATGTTTTGTGCCACTCGATCTGATGAGTAATGTCATTGGCGCGATATTGGTAGGCGTAGTTGCCGTTTTAACCCATCGTCGCAATCAGTTGTTCAGCGTGACGCCATCGTAGCCCGATCTATGGTTTAATCTCACCATCGAGCGTTACCTTCTGGAGTCCTTTATGCGTGTTGTTTTGTTGTTTGGTCTGTTCACTTTATTGACCGGTTGTATTTCAATCTTCTAACTTGATTATTTATGCAACACGACCCGCATCGTATTCGTTTAGACGCTAGCCGAGAACTGCACGCCCGTCCCTTCCCGATTTTGAGTGCGACATGCAGGCTGGTTCACATTTGCGTTCGAGTCTCTCCAAAATCAAGAGATGAAGTCAGAGCCTGGCTCAAAGAACGGATCAAAGATTTCCCGGAGGATTTCCAGGGACATTGGGAGCGTCCGGGGGGCGACTCCTGGATTCGAGTCGAGCGTCACACAGAGTTTGTCGCAATCACGCAAGTGGTACCGAAAGGTCTTCAATTTACGGAAGTTGCCGACTCAGCATGGCTTGATCGAGCTCCGCAGGATGTGTTGGTGCTTGCGCGATTGACATCATCCGTGGGCGGCGAGATGCCAGTCGACGTTGAAGCCGTGAGTACCTTACGACAGGGTGCCGTAACAGCCGGGAGTAACTTCACACCAGATAATGCCGGTTTTACATCCTGGACGGTATCGTTTGCGCAAGATCCAGGCGATGAGCCGGCCGGCCGATTGTTACAGATGATTTTAGAAATCGAGACTTATCGTACGCTTGCTGTGATGGGTATGGATCGGATCCGAGCCGTACATCCGATTCTGCAGCGTGTTGCAAATAATCTTCCACGCGAAACAACAGAGGCGATGGAACACGACGCGATGATGGCGACGTTGGCATCATTGTCAGCTCAGGAAAGCGAGTTACATTCAGTTTGGGAAAAACTGGCGTGGCGAGTAGGTGCAAATCAGGCCTATCATGAACTCGTATTTCAGCGTCTGGATCAACTAAAAGCACATGGTCTTGAGGGCTATGTGGGTATCCGTCATTTCCTGAAGCGTCGATTGACGCCGGCTGTATCGACCGCTGAGACGGTGATGCGTCGGCGTTCAGAGTTAGCCGATCAGATCGACGAAAGGGCGCAGCTACTTCGAACTCAGTTGCAATTGAATCTACAAAGCCAAACCCGTGATTTGCTCGCAAGTCTCGACCAAAGTGCGGTCAGACAAATTCGGTTGCAATCGGCGGTCGAAGGTCTTTCGACTGTGGCCATTGCTTACTATGGTGTTGGACTGATCTCGCCGATGATCGAACCGTTCGTTGATCCAGCCATGAAAGATTGGGTTAAGGCAGGTGTAGCGCCAGTGATCATCGGCCTTGTTTGGTGGACGCTATCAAGGATTCGGAACCGGGTCGGTCATCACACCTAGCGCGGTTGCCTCTGCCTTGGTAATGATTTGATTGTGCTGGTTGACGAAAATAACCTGCGGTGAGTGTGTCTTTGCTTCGATCTCAGTGAACTGGCCGAAGGCCGCGAGAATCAGAATGTCGCCAACTCGAGCGCGGTGAGCGGCTGATCCATTGACCGAGATGATTCCTGAACCACGCGGTGCCTCGATCGCATAGGTGACTAATCGCTCGCCGGTTGTGGTGTTCCAGAGGTGAATTTGTTCGTTAGGAAGAATGCCAGCTGCATCCATCAAGTGTTGATCGATTGCACATGAACCAATGTAATCGACTTCGGCAGCTGTGGTAGTGACTCGGTGTAGCTTACCGATCATCATCGTCCGTAACATGGAATCCTCCCTGAAAGCGCGCATCATAAAGGAGAATACTGCGATGCACAAAATTTCTCTCGAACTTCCGTCGTGGCTGATATGGAGAGGGAATAATCAGTGGTTGGTGCAACTCGCGATTCGCTCAGGAGCCAAGGAAACTCGCGCGAATGGAGAGCTCGACGGACGGCTGAAACTCTCAATTAAAGCACCACCGATTGAGGGGCGAGCGAACCAAGCGATTATGCAATCGATTGCGCTCGCAGCGGGTATTCCGACAAGCCGTGTTCAGCTTATGAGTGGGGCGAAATCGAAGCACAAAAGTATGGTGATCGAAATGTCCGAAGAGGCGTCTGATTCACTCGCGAAACAGCTTGCCTCAATTGGTCACTAATCGACCATCAAATCCTGCACATATTGCGGTAAGCCAAAAGCGCCATGATGGATCTCAGGTGTGTAGTATCTCAACCGAGGCAATACTCGCGATCGCTCAGTCAGATCAAGAACTGACGGGATCGTGAGTGTTGATTTGCTGGCGAAACCCATGGCCATCGCACCGCCTGCGTAGGTCGGTACCGGTGTCAAATAAAACGTCCGCGTTTGAAACGAAGATTGCCAACGGCGATATGTATTGGTGACTTCGTCACCTTGCATGAAAGGCACACCATTTTGCGTGATCAAAATGCCGATGTCCGTCAATGCTCTAGCGCACCCTTGGTAAAAGTCCGATTCGAAAAGTACTTCACCAGGACCGATTGGGTCAGTCGAATCTGTGATGATGACATCGAACTGTGCTTGGTTACTGGCAATAAAACGTGCACCATCATCAATGACCAAATCAAGACGTGGATCATTGAATGCGCCGTCGGAATGTTTGGGAAAATATTCGATGCACATATCCACGACGGCACGATCGATTTCGACCTGTGTCACTGATTCAACGCTTGGGTGTTTCAACACTTCGCGCAGAATACCGCCATCACCGCCACCGATAATCAATACGTTTCGTGGGTCAGGATGCGTATTCATCGGCACGTGGACCATCATTTCGTGGTACACAAATTCATCAGCTTCAGTGGTTTGTATTACACCATCGAGAGCCATGACCCGGCCGAATCTTGGATTTTCGAAAATCACCAGCTGTTGATGGTCAGTGGCGGCCTCGAACAAAGTTTGCCCTTGTTGAAAATTTTGCCCCCACTCAGGATAGAGCGTCTCTTGGTAGCGCATTAACGGATTTTACCGCGGCGTTCTTCAAGAACTTCCGACCGAGAGGGGTGGAAATAGCGACCTAAAATTTCGACTGCACGGTGAGGATTCGAATCACCACACATAAACACATCGAAAGCTGCGTAATCTTTTTCAGGCCACGTATGCACGGAGATGTGCGATTCAGCCAACACAGCGACGCCACTAATCCCGCCATTCGGCGTGAAGTGGTGCAGGTGTATGTGCAAGAGTGTGGCGTTGCATTCATCGACGCATGCTCGCATTGCTGCTTCCATCCGCTCGAGGCAATCGAGGCCTTTGGCGCCCCAGAGATCGATGATGAGATGTGTTCCAGCGAAAACTTCGCCGTCTTTACAAATGAAGTGATCGAGTGATTGATCTCGATCTTCGATTTGATCGTGTTGTGGCCAACTCGCCGTGGCAACCGCAGTCAAGGTTGTGCTCAATTCAGGTGATACCCCCTGGATCCAATAAAAAAATATTCATGCGATCCACTCGTCGTTTTGGAGGTATCGCGCGATTAAAAGAGCATAAATCCTCGTGTTATCAGCTCAAGTAGCGCGAAGTGTATTGATTTTTGGCCGGTGTGCAAGGAAAAAATATGCAAAGAACAAAAAGTTATGAGATGTCGATCAGGTCGGTGACGCGCGCTCCGTCATTCGAGCACGGTGCCAAAGCGCGGTGCTCATTTACAGATATCGCCGATCTCTCGGTATGGCAGCGAGGATATCAGTTGCTACCGACCGCTGAGGCAGCGAGCGGGCTCAAGCAGCTGCCGTCACGGTTTCAGTGTCGGACTGAAACGTCAGCTCTGAAGCGTCGACGACAGTCGGTGGAATGGCGGTTGCGTCGGTAATGGCTTTTTTCGCCATGAACACGGCACCCACAACGATGAAAACTACATTGATGACAGCGGAAGGCCATGCTTCGGAGTAAATGCTTGATGATGCCACCATGATGCAACTGACCACTGAACTACCGTGGAACACATAGCCCGTTCCACTGATCCAGCCACGCGTGAGGCTGAAGTACGCTGCGAAGTAAACAAATCCCCCAGCAAAACCAAGCGTGAGCATGATCACTTCTAACACCAGCGTGTACTCCCAAAGTCTGATTAACGAAGCGCGCAGTGTATTCTTTTTTTGTCTCATCGCAAGCCAAAAAATTCATTTATTTTGAATGGGTTAGCGCGCATTATTGCAGGTCAAAATTTTTGCCATCTAAGGAGTTCAAGAGTGCCTGACGGAAAGCTTTGGCGTCACTGCTTGGTTTCAGAGCACAAAGCCCTTAACAAAATCATTCGCAGTCGAATGATTTTGTTATTTCCGCCGTTGTTCGACGTTGGTCAGGTCTCTAGGGAGCAAATGAAAAAAATGTGGGATTTCGTTGAAATTATGTGTCCCTACTGTGGTGAATTTCAGCAAACTGATGTCGATATCAGTGCTGGTAGCCAGGAGTACTGGCAGGATTGTCAGGTGTGTTGTTGTCCAATTTTGTTTGAATTAACAGTTGACGATGATCACCAGTTTCGAGTGAGCGTGAAGCGTGATGACGACTAACCATGACATTTGAGGTTTGGCTTGCTTATGTGCTGGCGATGCTGGTCATCTCCATCTCACCAGGTTCTGGATGTATCAATACACTTTCTACGAGCTTGAGCTACGGATTTCGTCCAGCAATCCCTGCGATCGCCGGATTACAGGTGGGCTTATTGGTGCAACTGACGGTCGTTGGCATCGGTCTGGGTGCAATTTTTGCCACGAGTCCGAGTGCCTTTTTGATTCTGCAGTGGGCCGGCGTCCTGTATCTGGTATGGATCGGTGTGTCTAAATTCATTTGGCCGAAGGTCGAGTTGGTGGCGGGATCGGGGGTCGTCCCTAAATCGGTTCTATTTAACCGCGCCATTTTGATTAATATTATGAACCCTAAAGCATTTGTTTTTCTGGCTGCTTTCTTCCCTCAATTTATTAACCAGAGCGCGGAATTGATCCCACAGTATGTCATTCTTGCAGTGACATCATTGGTGATCGATACAGTTGTTATGTTGACCTACGCATGGCTCGCTCACTCGTTACGTCCGTTACTCAATTCGGAACGCTTAATGCGACGTCAGGAGCAATTTTTTGGGATGTTGTTTGTGCTGGCAGGTGGTTTATTAGCAGTCTATTAAGCTGCAAACACTCGGCTCCAATGCGCGTAATCCGTGAGGCTGATCAATTCTTCGGGGGTGATTGCCATCCATCCGTATTGGATTCCAGCGGGAATATATAAGCATGGGGACTCGAGCACGAGTGTTGAGATCTGAGTTTGAAGTAGATGCGGTAGTCCAAACGGCGGCATCCACTGATTGGGATAGCCAGTCAATAGATAACTCTGCATCGAGCTTGCGCGTCGCTCGTTGTCCTGAATGTCCGGATCCTGATTCCAGGGATGTACAGCAATGCGTGGGGCTCGATGCGGGTGCAGGATCAGACTCGCGGTCAAAATATCCTCATCTCGGCATCCGAGTGCCAAGCTGAGTTGGTCCGCTGTGGATTTGATTTCGTAAATCTTTGCGTTGCTATTCACGCGATCTAAAAATTCGAGAAGACCGAGTGGTGGGGTAATTGTCTTCATTATCAGGTGCAGCCGCCTGCTTGCGTCTTGTTCACGTAGCATAACACAACTCATATGAGTAGTCTGAAACTTAAATGCAACCGGTGCGACTGGTGCAAATGTGCACCACTCGCGTCACTTTCTAACAAGTAATTCGATGCATACTGTGGTCAGAGGTGAACAAGAATGATGCGTATTGGCGTGCGTTGCGACGCAATGATCGAATTACCCGATGCTTGGAGACGACTCCCTGGAATCCATATCTGTCGACTGAGTCCGTCTGAAACGATTGAGGCTTTGGATATCTGCATTTATCTATTCTCAGACGGTCGAGCTGGGCTCAGTCAGGCGGTGACTGAAATGAGTTCGACCGATCAAACGAAATTCTGTGTGTTCGATCAGAATTATGAAGAAGACATTGCCATCTTATTGGTCAAAGCAGGATGTCATGGGTATTCGCTGTACGACGCGATTGATAAGTTGCAATCCATCGTATCGACATTGTCTTCGGGATCGTATTGGGTGCCACGATCTGTGATGGAGAAGGTTGTTGAGGAAATTACCGTCGATCGAGATGCAATTGTTGGTTTCTTATGCGGTGAACTTTCCCCGAGGGAACATGAGGTCGCTCGATGGATTGGACGTGGATTAACAAATAAACGAATCGCGCGGGAAATGGGCGTGACCGAGCGGACAGTCAAAGCACACCTGAGTAACATTTTCCAAAAGACGCCAGTGAATGATCGCCTAGAGCTCGCCTTGTTGATGAAGGGTGAACTGCCGGAGCGGGTTCGCATAAATCTCCAATAACTTGGCGCGATATTTTTCAGGTGTCCCTGAGATCAGCGACTGAAAGCGATCTTGCACGTCGGGTAGCAAGTCGTCGGGTAATGAGGATTGAGTCAGGAGTGCGTCGGCCAACCGTCCGGTATCAAATACTCGTTGCCCGAGAATGATTTGACGATCAATGATGCTCGCGAGAGCTTGCGGCGTCTCTGGTACATCTGTGATCGGCTCACCGAAATGCAAATGTACGCGACCTTTCCACCCCATAATTCCCATCGCGATGGACTGAACATCTTCGTCTGGGCGCTTAGTGTAGGCGCCATCACGTTCTTTAATTGATAATTCGCGCGCTTTCAACGGGGCGCAAGGATCAAATTCGTAAGATATTGACACCGGTACGGGACGAATCGCAGTGACGGCGTCCTGAAAGGATTCAGCTCGAGATTTTCCAACCATGGCTAGCATTTTCAGGATTGCTGGATCTGTGCGATCGATACCGTCTTTGGCCCGACCCTCTCGGTGAGCGATCCAGATTGAGTGCCTTTCTTCAATCGATTGTCTGATGTATGCAGAGAGCGCGGAGTAGGTTTGTAACATCTCGCGAGGGCCTGATACGCTTCGCTTGACGATAAAGCTTTTATTGATCCGCATTAAATCGCCGACAAACGGTTTTTTCACCAAATTATCGCCAATGGCGATGCGGACTGTGTCAAAGCCGCCGTTGTATAGGGCCCAATTGACGAAGGCCGGGTCCATCACAATATCCCGATGGTTACTGAGAAATAGATAAGACTTTTTGGGATCTAACTGGTCGAGACCCGAGACTGTGAAGGTTTCCGTGGTCGATGACAAAACTTTTGCTAACTGGGGTGCGACGAGTTCTTGGAAGTCACGAACGCTGTGAATCTGACTCGCTTGCTGACGCAGAAACGCGCGGATCCTTGGTTTGAGGAATGGACTGAAGAATGAATACCAGGCTTTGAACTTGAGTTGACCGACGGCTTTGATGAACTCGTCATCTTGGAGCAGTCTGTTGATGACTTGTGGAACGTCCTGATCCTTGTATGGCGCAATATCAGAAATATCGGTCATTCGTTATCCTTATTCGAAACCGCGATTATACCGACAATGGATGACAACAATGCAATCAGATGCAATCTTTTCCGGATTTCCGAGCGCCTGGCGAGATTACCTTGGCGAGACAGAACTGCAATTGATTGAGACGCAATGCTCGCGGCGTCTTCTTGATGAGGTGAGCTATCCGAGTCATACAGACCGATTTCGAGCGTTTGAGCTATGCTCGCCAAAACAGTGTCGCGCCGTCATCGTTGGACAAGACCCCTATCACGGCCCAGATCAGGCCATGGGGCTTGCTTTCTCGGTGCGTCATAGTGTTCCCATGCCGCCATCGCTGCGAAATATCTTAAAGGAATGGCAGGCTGAGTTCGGATACCCATGGCCGATGTCTGGCGACCTCTCGCGCTGGGCTTCGAATGGCGTGTTGCTATTGAATCGAGTCTTGTCGGTGAGACCAAGTGAAGCAGGGAGTCACCGAAATTTAGGTTGGGAGGCGTTAACCAATCGAGTGATTGAGAAATTGGCCTCAGATTCAACCTATCGCGTTTTCTGTTTGTGGGGTAATGATGCAAAGCAGTTGAAGGCATTGATTCCCGAAAATCAGGGCGTAATTGAATGCGTGCATCCATCGCCGCTATCAGCACATCGTGGCTTTTTCGGTTCTCGACCTTTCTCGGCGATTAACCGATTGTTAAAAGCTAACGGTCAGTCAGAGCTTGACTGGACGCTGCCCCTCGACTTGTCTGGTAATTTCGAAGGGCACATTGATCAGCTGTTCTGATGCAAGACCAACGGGTGCGAGAACTAAGGCCGTTGAACCGTCGATTGTTGTAACGGCGTCAAAAACAGGGAGTTGAAGACCCTCGAGCTGCAGTGTTTGCCCATCAAGGTGTTCTGAGCCTTGATAAATCCACAAATGCTTCTTGCTCTGCCCTAAGTGCTCCAAACGTGCGATGACCTCTTGTCCGGTGTAGCACCCTTTTTGAAAGTTGACACCATTGAGCATCTGATAGTGCGCTTGCTGAGGGATACACTGTTCAGCAGAGTAGGAGCGCACATACCCGAGTCCACTCAACAGTCGTGACGTATCAGCGGAAAGGCTGTGTTCAGCAGTCGGATCACCAATCACCCACTGAGTTCCTCCGTACTCTCCGATGCGTGTCACTGTTGAGTCGTGATGGCTCATGGACGGTTCAAGATCAGTTTGCGATGTCAGCGCGACAGGGGTCGATGTGATTTCGGCTGCAACCCTCGACAGCATCAAAAAAGGTTTCAATCGGGTGAGTAGGGCTTCTGACTGATCAGTGGGGGTGATGAGACTGACGATCCCCTGATGGACGACCAGTCGTCCTGACCCATACATGCGTCCTTTTGGATCGCAGAACGCGAGCAGTGGTGCATATCCTTCGCTGAGGTTATTCACCATTTGCGTGCACTGGCCTTGTAAAACCGGAAGTGCGTTATCGCCGCGAAACTGAATCAATCCAAATGGTGAAGTCATACCGAGTCCTTGAATGCTACACTGTTCTCTCAACGGAGGGAGTATGGACGATCGCACTGAATTCAACCGACTTAGCTGGCATTCGCGTCGCGGCATGCTCGAAATCGACGTCATGTTGATGCCTTTTACCCAGCATCAGTATCTGAGTTTGTCCGCTGATGATCAAAGAGCGTATCGCCGACTGCTTGACTGTGAGGACCAAGATATCTGGGAGTGGCTACGAGGGTTTCGACTTCCAGACGATCAAGATCTTGCCCGTATTGTTTTGCTTGTTCGCAAGGCAAGTGGTGATCTTTCCGTCACATCGCCACAAGCGTGAGAGTGCTTGCCTGGTTAACGGGGTCTCATGGGTGCTTCATATCAAAACCGCGATTTCGAAGCATAACCTTCGCGACCTGTGATCAAGCCATGGTTGTGGCGATCGATGGAAAGACGCGTGCGTTGGACTGTCGGGATTTTAACGAATGGCGCTTTGGCCTGTTCAGCTATTGTGTCCTGAACCGCGGGCCGGCCGTTGGCGCGATACATTGGATTGGGCTCTGCCACTCGTTCAGTTTACAACGATTACGACATCACCTTGCTGCCCAATAATTCAGCGCTCTTTTCCTGGAATTAACACAGTATCACTCGGATGCTTTGATAGATCGGGGTGGTCCAGAGTAAAGTGCAATCCGCGTGATTCTTCACGTTTCAGACTTGCACGAATAATCAATTCCGCAACCACCACCAAATTCCGCAGTTCGATTAAATGCGCTGTGATTCGATAGTTGGAATAAAAATCATGAATTTCTCGCGCCAGTAATTGTGCACGGTTCAGGGCGCGCTGAAGCCGTTTGTCTGTTCTGACGATTCCGACATAGTCCCACATGAAACGGCGTATCTCAGCCCAGTTATGGGCAATGACAACGTTCTCATCACTGTCGATTACCTGGGATGCATCCCACGGTTCGACGTCAGCATACGCGACCTCCGCATGGACCGTTTGTGCAATGTGGTGTGCTGCTGACCGGCCATAAACGATGCATTCCAATAATGAGTTTGAAGCCATCCGGTTAGCGCCGTGAAGGCCGGTCGAACTCACTTCGCCCACTGCATAAAGTCCTGCTAAATCGGTTTCTCCTTGTAGATCGACCAATACTCCACCGCAGGTGTAATGTGCTGCTGGAACCACAGGAATCCAATCTTTTGTCATATCGATGTCGAGCTCTATAAGACGCTGATAAATTGTTGGAAAGTGACTCTTGATGAATTCTGGCTCCCGATGGGTGATATCAAGATAGACGTGATCAGCGCCGATTCGCTTCATTTCATGATCGATTGCTCTGGCAACGATATCGCGTGGTGCAAGTTCTGCCCGCGGATCAAAGCCTGGCATGAATTCCGTTCCATCCGATAGCCGTAGGACACCACCTTCGCCACGAACCGCCTCTGAAATCAAAAACGATTTTGCCTCGGGATGAAATAAGCAAGTTGGGTGAAATTGATTGAATTCCATATTTGCCACACGACACCCAGCCCGCCATGCCATCGCAATTCCATCGCCGCTTGCACCATCTGGATTCGATGTATATTTATAAACCTTGCTCGCACCACCTGTGGCTAAAATCACGGCATGTGCAAGGAACGTATCCACCTCACCGGTTTGTTTATTCAACACATAGCAACCACGGACACGTTGGGTTCGCGGTCCGCGGCCGCGATCAAAACACAAATCAACCGCGATAAAATTATGGTAGAAACTGATGTTGTCGGCTGCGCTTGCACGACGGTCCAGTGCGTCTTGAATGGCCCATCCAGTGGCATCGGCGGCATGCAAAATCCTGCGATGGGAATGACCGCCTTCACGTGTCAGATGAAATGACTCTTCTGCTTTGGTGAATGCGACTCCTTGATCAATCAGCCAATCGATCGCTTCTCGAGCGCTGGAGACCACATGCTGCACAACTGTCTGATGGCATAAACCTGCTCCTGCAATGAGCGTATCGTCGACGTGACTCTCAATGGAGTCTTGGTCATCAATCACTGCAGCCACACCGCCTTGAGCCCAGCGGGTTGAACCGCCACTGGGATCTTTAGTCAGTACTGCGACAGACAGATTCTTGGGAATTGATAGTGCGGCTGTTAATCCTGCTGCACCAGCTCCTAGAACCAGCACATCAACTTGATGAAGCTGTGGTTCGGCCGTCATGCTGCTTGTCCTTTTATCTGGTACATGTCATATTAGTCTTTGAAATTCTTGAGAAAACGCGTTTGGGTATGGAATCGCCAGTTCAAAAAGTCGGGGCTGAGAATGACCAGTTGTTGGTCGATCGTGCTCGATTGGGTGATCGCCATGCGTTTGATCTCTTGGTCTTAAAATATCAATCACGATTACTGTCTGTGGTCAGTCGTCTCGTTTCCAACCAGAGTGACGCGATGGATGTGTTGCAGGATACCTTTGTCAAAGCCTTCCGTTCGCTCAATACATTTCGGGGCGAGAGCGCATTTTACACGTGGCTTTATCGAATCGCTGTAAATACTGCGAAAAATCACCTCATGACACGCGCCAAAGAAGCTAAGGATGTTTCTGTTGATGAGGACGGAACGGGCGAAGTACTTGCGCTTCAGGACATCGCAGCACCAGAAGAGGAGGCTGGAGCAGAGGAGTTGCAACGGGCAATCCTTCATTCGATCGAGCAATTACCTGACGATTTAAAACACGCGTTAACACTTCGAGAGTTGGAAGGATTGAGCTATGATGAGATTGCGATGGCGATGAATTGCCCGATCGGAACGGTCCGATCCCGAATTTTCCGGGCTCGAGATAACGTGATTCAAGAAATTTCGCAGAAATTTCCGGGAACTTTTTCGTTATGAGAGTGTCATAAACAATGATTAGAACAACTGGATACAGTGGAGTGGTGACTCAATGACCGAAACCCTGCGGCAATCCTTGTCAGCGTTGGTTGATCAGGAAGCAACGGAATTCGAGGCACGCAAGATCCTTGATGGAACGAAAACACGTGGTGACCTCAAGGGATATTGGGCATCTTGTCAAGCGATCAGCAGCACAATGCGTGGTGAGGAGATGCTTGGCACCACACTATTGGACCGAATTAATGCAGAGCTCGATGGCGTGGCAGAAGCCAAACCAATCATCGACACGCAACAGGATGATGTGTCACACGTCACTTTTCTCCCGTCCAAGGAGCCGCTACCTAATCGATTTGCCGCGCTGACTGGGCAACTGGCGATTGCTGCATCGATCGCATTTGCGGTTGTGATCGGTGTCAAAGTCGTTGCGCCGGTTGATACACGGGAAACGGTTGCGACGTCTGAGCCGTTAGAAATCATCAAGTTTCAAATGCCCGTTCAGAGGGAAACCGTCGCAGTCGAGGGGATGACGAGTTCACCTGATACAAATGAGCGTCGACCAGTTGCGAGAATTCTGACTGAACAGGATATGAAACAGTTAGTGAGTAATCGCTTGAGTCCGTACCTGATCAGGCACGCTGAAAACACTGCGATTGTTGGTGGAACATCTGTTCTCCCGCTAGCACGAATCATGGGGCGAGACGAGCCAATCGAGTAATGGTGTCTCGATATCTGGGCGTACTTTTTCTTGCGCTCGCGACGATGCATTCCGACGCTTTCGCAATTAGCTCTGAGCCAGCAAAAGAAAAGCTTAGATCCATGGCGATGGCCGCGCGTTCTCTTTCGTATTCTGGAAAGCTCGTTTATCAGCGAGCTGACGTGTTGGCGAACCTTGCTTTTGAACATGATGTGATCAACGGGCAGGAGACAGCAAGATTAAGGCGTCTCTCGGGTCAGCCACTTGAACGGGCGCAGTCCGGAAACTCACTGATTGAGGCAAGCCCAGGGCCCGACGTTTTGCGTCAAGGCTATCCGCTGCCTGGTATCATTAATTCCGAGCCAAGGCAGATCTTCGACGCGCCTTATCAAATCACGCTCGGAGGCGTTGAGCGGATCGCTGATCGCTCGGCGCAATTGGTTTTGGTTGAGTCGATGGATGGCCATCGCCACAGCTATCGCTTCTGGGTCGACGACGACACGTCTTTGTTGCTGAGATCTCAGACACTCAATGCTGACAATCAAACACTCGAGCAATTTGAATTTTCAGAATTGACTGTTGGTCCTCAATCGGTAGAGATCGCCGCAGGTGAAGAATCCTTGCAGGTCAAGGTCTATCCAATTACCCGACCTGATGCGGTGTTACAATTTTCACCAGCGAGTTGGCTGCCAGCAGGGTATCAACTTGTTTCCGCGCTGCCATCCCGGACAGGGAGTCATCGAGTTTATACACTGGTGTATACCGATGGACTTGGCAGTTTTTCGATCTTCCTTGAGCTGACAAGCTCGCGACCAGAGCCAGATATGCAAGCGATTCTTGGTCCTACAGTTGCGTTGGGCAAAGATTATGCGTTATCGGGCGGTACTCTGAGGGTGACTCTCGTCGGTGAGATACCGCCCGAAACCGGAAAGACAATCATCAATGCGCTGGACGTTGATGGTCTCAAAGGATTGTTGAGTCGATCGAAGTGACTTGTCAGCGATCAGTCGAAGTGGTTTCAGTCAGCGCACACGCTCTGGTCGTGAAATCGGTCGCGCATTCCCTTTGTGCCAGTTGCCTCAAATTTGGCCGTTGTCGTTCTGACTGGTTAAGCAGAAAATCTGCGGGACAAACCTTTGAAATTCCGCTCAGTGAACCCACTTCTGTGAAAGCAGGAGATGTCGTTGTGCTGGATATCGGTCAACAGTCGTTAACCGGACAAATGGTCAAACTCTATGCGCCACCACTCATCGGACTCATGGTTCCGATCATTGTCGGACAGATGTACGGCTGGGGTGAGGGCTTTCAAGCCATCACGTCAGTCGCGGGTGTTGGATTAGGTTGGTTGTTCAGTCGTTACTGGACCCGGACATTTCAAATAAGGATTAACCAATGAAATCAATGATGCAGATTCTTGTCGGTTTGGTACTCGCAGTCAGCCTCAATGCGCAGGCACAGTTACCCGAGTTCACGGAATTGGTTGATGACGTATCCCCGGCAGTCGTTAATATCTCAACCCGGTCTTCCCAGTCGAGTTCCCGTCCTCAACAAATGCCTGATTTGCAAAATCTGCCACCATTTTTTCGAGAATTCTTTGAACGCGGTGTGCCAATGCCACCTCAAGAACGCGAAGGGCGCTCATTAGGTTCCGGGTTCATTATCTCAAAAGATGGTTACGTACTGACAAATAATCACGTGGTTGAAGGTGCTGAAACCGTGATCGTTCGTCTGAATGATCGACGAGAATTCATTGCTGAAATCGTCGGTACTGATCCGAGATCGGATGTTGCAGTACTCAAACTCGATGCGACTGACCTTCCGGTGGCCAAAATTGCTGACAGTGATGATGTCAAACGTGGACAGTGGGTTGTTGCGATCGGATCGCCGTTTGGCTTCGACTACAGCGTGACTGCAGGTATCGTCAGTGCGACTGGTCGTGCGCTGCCTGATGAAAGTTATGTCCCGTTCATTCAAACGGACGTTGCGATCAACCCGGGTAACTCGGGCGGTCCATTGTTTAATCTCGATGGCGAAGTGGTTGGAATTAATTCGCAGATCTTCACGCGGTCTGGGGGGTTTATGGGCTTGTCGTTTGCAATCCCGATGAATCTTGCAATGAATGTTGCCGAACAAATTCAGGAAGATGGGGTTGTCAGACGTGGTTGGCTGGGTGTTTTAATCCAAGAAGTCAACCGTGATCTGGCGTTGAGCTTCGGACTCGAGAAACCCATGGGTGCCCTGATTGCGCAGGCCTCAAGCTCAGGGCCCGGCGGAAAAGCGGGTATTCAGCCCGGAGATATCATCGTTCGATTCAATGGTAAAGATGTCGAGCGTTCGTCTGACCTACCTCCCATGGTAGGTCTTGTGCGTCCGGGGACGACTGTGCCTGTCGATGTGGTCAGGCAAGGTGATCGATTGACCATCGATGTCACGATCGAGCAACTCCCTGATGCGAACCAAGTGGCTCAGGCGATGTCGTCGCAACCAAAAGCGATTCTCGGCATGACCGTTGATGACGTTCCGGAAAGCCTACAATCAGAGAACAATTTGCAAGGTGGCATTTTGGTAAAAGAAGTCGGAGACGATCCGGCGCTAAGTGCCGGTTTACGTGCTGGCGATATCATCACCCAAGTTGGCGGTCGAGAGATATCAGAGGTATCCGATTTGCAAAATATGCTGGATTCGTTGCCAACCGATCGACCAATTCCGGTATTAGTTGTGCGTGGTGGCAATTCAACATTTCTCACTTTGCGATTAGGTCGGTAAACTAACGCGATTTTTTCGCTAGGAGCATTGGAGTCTTGACTGACCCGTCACACATTCGCAACTTTTCGATCATCGCGCATATTGACCATGGCAAATCAACGCTGGCTGACAGATTCATCCAGCGTTGTGGTGGCCTCTCCGAGCGAGAAATGGCAGCACAGGTTCTCGATTCAATGGACATTGAAAGAGAACGTGGGATCACCATCAAAGCCCAGAGCGTGACACTGAACTACACAGCTCAAAATGGGGAAACCTACGAGTTGAATTTTATTGATACGCCGGGTCATGTTGATTTCAGCTATGAAGTGTCGCGTTCGCTGTATGCATGTGAAGGGGCCTTGTTGGTCGTTGATGCAGCACAGGGCGTTGAAGCGCAGTCCGTTGCGAACTGTTACACCGCGATCGAACAAGGACTCGAAGTTGTTCCCGTCCTCAACAAGATGGACCTGCCACAGGCCGAGCCTGACCGTGTCAAAGAAGAAATCGAGAACATTATCGGTCTGGATGCATCGGACGCCATCCCATGTTCAGCAAAAAGTGGATTAGGCATCGATGATCTGCTTGAGCAACTGATTGAAAAAATTCCACCGCCATCGGTGGATCGTACACTGCCCACTCAGGCTTTGATTATTGATTCATGGTTCGACAGCTATCTCGGCGTGGTGTCACTGGTCCGTGTGACCCAAGGTGCGCTTAAGAAAGGGCAAAAGATACGTGTTAAGAGTACAGGCCGTGATTGGCAGGTCGGAGACGTGGGAGTCTTTACGCCAAAACGGTTGTCCAGAGCGAGCTTACATGCTGGCCAGGTCGGGTTTATGATCGCTGGGATTAAAGACATCCATGGCGCACCCGTCGGTGATACCTTGGTTGACTCAAAATTTGCTGAAACCGATGCACTTCCCGGATTTCAGAAGGTCAAGCCGCAAGTATATGCAGGTCTATTTCCCGTTTCTGCAGATGATTTCGAGGATTTCCGCGAGGCACTTGAAAAGCTCACGTTGAATGATGCGAGTTTGATGTATGAACCTGAGACATCGGATGCACTGGGCTTCGGATTCCGTTGTGGTTTCCTCGGGATGCTGCACATGGAGATCATCCAAGAGCGACTTGAACGCGAATATGATCTTGACCTCATTACGTCAGCGCCGACTGTGGTTTATGAGGTCGTAACGAGTGACGGTCAGACGCGATACGTCGACAATCCATCGCGTCTACCAGATATTGGTTCAATCGACGAAATGCGTGAACCAATTGTGGCTGCAACGATCTTGGTTCCAAACGAATACGTCGGCTCGGTCATGACGCTTTGCGTGGAAAAACGTGGCGTTCAACGTGATTTGAAATATATGGGTAGCCAAGTGCAGATCGAGTTTGATTTGCCAATGGCCGAAGTTGTGATGGATTTCTTTGATCGGCTCAAATCAGCGACGCGGGGATTTGGTTCACTCGATTACAGTTTTGTTCGATTCGAATCCTGCCCTCTGGTAAGACTTGATATTCTGATTAATGGTGAACGCGTCGATGCGCTTGCCGCCATTGTGCATAAAGATCACTCGCAATCGAGAGGTCGTGAGTTAGCCGAAAAATTACGCGAACTCATTCCACGTCAAATGTTTGATGTTGCGATCCAGGCCGCGATTGGGCGCCATGTCATAGCGCGCACAACCGTCAAAGCCTTACGTAAGAACGTCACCGCAAAATGTTATGGTGGGGATGCAACGCGGAAACGTAAGTTATTGGAAAAACAGAAGGCCGGAAAAAAACGAATGAAGCAAGTGGGTCGTGTTGAGATTCCACAAGACGCTTTTTTGGCCGTACTCAAGGTAGATTAAGAAATGGACTTCACGCTTATATTGGTCATTATCGTGCTTGTATCAGGCGTGATTTACGGTTTGGACCTGCTGTACTTCAAAAACAAACGAAATGGAGCAGAACCTGGAATTATTATTGATTACAGTCGTTCGTTCTTTCCTGTTCTGTTTCTGGTACTGATCCTGCGCTCCTTTCTATTTGAGCCATTTCAAATTCCCAGTGGTTCAATGTTGCCGACGCTGAAAATCGGTGATTTTATTCTGGTGAATAAATTTGACTACGGGATGCGATTACCGGTTCTTGGAAATACAGTGCTTGAGGTCGGAGAGCCGAAACCCGGTGATGTCATGGTATTTAAATATCCCGAAGATCCGCGCATCAATTTCATCAAACGTGTCGTCGGTATTCCGGGGGATACCGTTGAGTACCGCGATAAAGTCGTGTACGTGAATGGCAAAGCTCAGACGCTGACTCGAGTGTCACCGGATGGTTCGTTGACTATCCCACCCTTAACAGAAGAAGCATCGGAACAGTTGGGTGACCGTGAGCATCGAATCTGGCGCCGCATGACGCAGGGACGTGATTTTGGCCCGATTGAAATTCCAGAAGGGCAGTACTTTGTGATGGGTGACAATCGAGATAATTCAAACGACAGTCGTGTTTGGGGGTTTGTTGACGATTCATTGATCGTTGGGCGTGCTTTCGCCGTCTGGATGCATTGGGAAGAGTTGCTATCGATCCCCTCGTTTAGTGAAGTCCGGATTATCCAGTGAGCTCAACAAATCTTGACGATTTACAGTCACGGCTCGGCTATCGTTTCAAGGACATTTCACATCTCGAGTCGGCATTGACCCATCGGAGCATGGGTCCTTCACATAACGAGCGCCTTGAATTCTTGGGCGATTCTATTGTGAATTTTGTGGTTGCTGAGGCTCTTTTTCGGCGTTACCCCGAGGCGCGAGAAGGCAAATTAACTCGGATGCGCGCCTCGCTCGTGCGAGGGCAGTCCTTATCACAACTCGCCAGACGACTACAATTGGGTGAAACCATTCGATTGGGTAGCGGGGAGCGCAAGAGCGGTGGACGACGCAGAGATTCAATTCTGGCAGACGCGATGGAAGCAGTGATTGGAGCGGTCTTTCTCGACGGCGGAATGGCTGCCTGTCAGAGCTGCATCATCACTTGGCTCGAGTCTGAACTGGCAGCAGTCAATCCCAACCAGGTCGATAAAGATCCAAAAACGGCGCTGCAGGAATGGATGCAGCGAGAGAAGCGAAATCTACCTGTGTATCGCGTGCTTGAAGTATTAGGCCCCGCGCACCAGCAAACCTTTCGAGTGCAAGTGCAAGTTGAAGGCTTGGCGCAATATCCCATCGGTACGGGTGCTTCGAGACGAGAAGCTGAACAAGCTGCGGCAGCTGATGCGCTGTCGCAGTTGAGCG
Source organism: gamma proteobacterium HIMB30 (assembly GCA_000227525.2). Classification (GTDB taxonomy): domain Bacteria; phylum Pseudomonadota; class Gammaproteobacteria; order Pseudomonadales; family Litorivicinaceae; genus HIMB30. The sequence goes on along the minus strand of AGIG01000016.1, from coordinate 11,528 downwards.
CCTCATGACCACACGTTTTGGGTTTGTTGCCATTGTTGGTCGGCCAAACGTTGGAAAATCGACTCTTTTAAATCATATTCTCGGATTTAAGTTATCCATTACGTCTCGAAAACCTCAGACGACACGTCACCGCGTGCTCGGAATCTGGACAGAAAACGAGTGTCAGATTGCATTTGTCGATACGCCAGGAATGCATACGGATCAACCAAAAGCAATGAATCGCGTGATGAACCAAACTGCAGAGCAGGCGTTATCAGGCGTTGATGCGGTTGTAATGCTGACAGACGGCAAAATTTGGAATGAGCTTGATCAACGTGTCTACGAAAAAGTCAGACGTTCAGATGCACCAAAGTATTGGGTTATTAATAAAGTGGATAAACTCAATAATAAGAATGAGTTACTGCCGCACATTCAGAATACTGTCGAAACACATCGATTTGACGAAGTCTTTCCAGTGTCTGCACTGAAAAATCTAAATTTGGAACCATTACTGGGCGCGTTAAAACTACAAATGCCAGATGGTCCGTTTATGTATGAAGAAGACCAAATTACCGATCGGTCGGAACGATTTTTAACGGCTGAAATCGTCCGAGAACAGATAATGCGTCAGTTAGGAGATGAGGTACCTTACGAGACAACTGTTGAAATCGAATCATTCGAGCACAGCGGTGATCGGGTCGGAATTCATGCATTGATCTCGGTCGAGCGTGATGGTCAAAAGGCGATCTTGGTCGGTGAGGGCGGTACGCGATTAAAACAAATTGGGATCGAAGCTCGGAAGCGATTGGAGAACTTACTTGATGCGCATGTTGCTTTAAAACTGTGGGTCAAAGTACGCGCAAGCTGGTCAAATGATGAGCGAGCTCTCAAGTCGCTGGGTTATTTCGAGTCCGACTGATGCAGAAGCTCTGGGTTATCCGGAAGCAACGCTACCGAGAGACTAGCGCGTTATTAACGGTTTTATTGGATGATAACCGTTTGGTTCGATGTCTCGCCCGCGGCGCCGGAAAAGTCAGTGAATTCCAACCCCTGTTTGGCCAGCTGCTCACGACAAAAAAACTCTCGAATTTGTCGAAAATTGAATCCGTCGGCCCCAGATTACCTCTAACCGGAGTTGAATTGGTCAGCGCGCTTTATGTGAATGAAATTACGCACTGGATCATTCCTGAAGGCGCTGAGGTTGAGAATTTATTTGACACCTACACAGAGTCAGTCAAGCAAGTATCTCTCGGAGAAATAGGAGCTCTGCGTCGGTATGAGCGATGGTTGTTGGAGGCAGCTGGGACCTATCCGGTGCTTGATAGAGATCATCATGGCGAAACCTTGCGACAAGGGGCTTGGTATCGCTTACATAAGCACCAAGAGTTAGTTGAGGTGAATCGAGCAGAGCCTGATGCATTAAGTTCAGAAGACTGGCTGTCGCTCGCCTCGAGCAATTACGGCTGTGCGGCGACTTTGAGACATGCCAAATGGTTACATCGGTCATTAATCGATATTGCGCTGGATGGCAGACGTTTGGTGTCTCGGGAAATGTTAACGAAATCTGGAAAAATACAATGAATCAATATGTCAGACTTGGCGTGAACATCGATCATGTCGCCACTTTACGGAATGCGCGGGGCGGCCGAGACCCCCATTTATTACAAATGGCCCTGGCGGTCGAGGAAGCCGGTGCTGACGGAATCACGATTCACCTACGTGAAGATCGCCGTCACGTCCGTGATGAGGACGTTTGGTTGCTGAGAAGTCACTTGAGAACTCCGATGAATCTGGAAATGGCCGCAACTGATGAAATGGTCCGTATCGCCCTAAAAGCAATGCCAAAAGCGTGCTGCATCGTGCCGGAGCACCGACGCGAAGTCACAACAGAGGGCGGTTTGAATGTAGTCAAGCAACTTTCTGAACTTGGAGCGCAGGTTGCAAAGCTGACAGATGCAGGTATCGAGGTCAGTTTGTTTATTGACGCGGATCAGGATCAAATTCAGGCGGCGTACGATATTGGCGCTCCTGTGATTGAGCTCCACACCGGGGAATACGCGAATGCCAGTACACCAGAAGCCTGTGAGAGTGAATTAGAACGACTGGAAGAAGCTTCAGCTTTTGCCCAGAGCTTGGGCTTGATTGTGAATGCAGGTCATGGATTGACCAAGTTCAACGTGAGCTCGATCGCGGCAATCGATGGAATGAATGAATTGAATATCGGTCACAGCCTCGTCGCACGGTCACTGATGGTTGGTTTGCCGTCCGCAGTGCGGGAGTTCCGTGAGATTATGGATCGTGCCTGCCAATGATCGTTGGTATTGGCGTTGATCTGTGTGAAATCGCTCGGATCCATGATGCGGTAAAACGACATGGTGATCATTTCGCTAAGCGAATTCTTGCCGCCGAAGAACTGACTGAATTGCATCAGTTGAACCCATCGATGCAGGCGGGCTTCCTCGCAAAACGATTTGCTGCCAAAGAGGCCATTGCCAAGGCGCTTGGTACGGGAATCGGTCGTGGCTTTGGTTTTCACGATATCGCAATATCGCATGATGAGCTTGGTAAGCCTTTGGTCGTCCTAAATAGCGAGAATGCGACCTTAAGAAGTGCATGCGGATCTCGGATCCATTTGAGTATCAGCGACGAGCGGACCCACGCGATTGCATTTTGTACGATTGAAGACTAAAAATAATCCCGATTTACCCGATGTCTTAAGGGAGCGCTGACCCGCGTTTCGGCGAGTTTCGCCAGTTGCTTACGATCGAGTTGGGGACTGATTGGTCTCCGAATCCAGACCTCGACCAGAACACCGGGCCTTAAAATCAGTTTCAGGAAATGATTAAAAAAAGGTGCGTCCGTTCCCCACGTGTAAAACTGACGATCTTTGTCGGATAGCACGCCGCCATGGCGTTCCCGATAGATCAAACTGACAGGCTGTGTGTACGCGTTTGCGCGTCTTGGTGCTTCAAAAAGTGCGCTTTTAAAGGGGAGAACGATTGTCCCATCTGTGGATGTACCCTCCGGGAACATGATGATGTTAAAGCCATTTTCCAATGCGTCGCCAAGGGGTCTGAGCTCATCGCCCGCACGCGATCGCCTTCGCGCAATAAATATAGTGCGTTGAAGCCAAGCCACCCAACCAACAACCGGCCAATCTCTCACCTCCTGCTTAGATACGAACACAGCTGGAATTAACGCGCCTAAAATAAACACATCGAGATAAGACACATGGTTGGCAACAACGAATAGCGGGCGTCTTGGGCTCAATTCATGATAAACACGAATGCGAATACCGAGGATCCGCAATGCGCCGCGATAAAATCGAAGTCGAAGATGGCGGCCGTCACCTGTTCTCAAAATGAACCCAAGTGTCTGCTGAACCAAAGAAACGAAAAACCAACCCAAAAGCAATAAGATGCGGATGATCGCACGCACAATAGCGCCAGTAATTTCTAATTTTTTCAACGTGTTGAGATTATTTTGTAACAGGGCTGATACTCTCCATCCATCTTCATACGTTGTTCAGTGATAAGGCGGTTCAACAACTGATCGATGGCTGCGACAAGGTGAGGATCTGCCTTAATCTGAAAGGGGCCTTGTGAGTCGATCGATCGCCGGACCTCAGGTTTGACGTTGCCTGCGACGATGCCAGAAAACAAACGACGCAGTTCACAAGCGAGATTTTGAGGTGGTTGATCCTTGTCGAGCTGCAGTGCCAACATCGACTGGTGTGTCGGGACAAAGGGTGACAGAAGGGTGCTCGGGATGTGCAGTGTCCAGTTAAAGTAATACGCGTCATTGGTACTTAATCGATAATTTTTGACGTCCTCGCGACCACGTTGAATGTGCTCTGCCACGGTCACTGGATCACCGATAATGATTGTCATTCGAGAAACAGCATCCGCACCCAGCGTGAGAGTTAAAAATTCAACATAAGCCTCAATGGTAGCTCTTGACGATGCGGGGCCTGTGAGAATCACTGGAAGTGGGTCGCGAGTATTGCGTGAGTCACCGAGTATTGCGAGCAGGTATAGCATTTCCTCAACGGTTCCAGCGCCGCCTGGAAAAATCACGATTCCATGCGCGATTCGAACAAATGCTTCAAGACGCTTCTCGATATCGGGCATGATCACAAGCTCAGATATCATTCCATTCGGAGGTTCAGCGGCGATGATTCCTGGTTCACTGATGCCAATCAATCGGCCTTCTGTGTAGTTTTGGCGTTTGTGCGCGTAGATTGCTCCACGCATCGGCCCCTTCATAGCGCCAGGACCGCAACCGGTACAAATATCCAGCCGACGTAAACCCAGTTCTTGGCCGACAGCCTGAGAGTAGTCATATTCAGCCTGACTGATACTGTGACCACCCCAACAGACAATGCATGAAAGCTCTCGATTTGATTCGAGAACCTTTGCATTGCGAAGGAGTTGAAATACAAGATTTGAGCAGTCACGTGGTGATAGCGCGTTAAGATTTTGGCTGCTGTCGCGGCTGTGCAATAAATCACGTAGGACGGCAAATAATTGATCATGAATTGTTTCGATCAGTGTCCCATCCACGAATGCTTGAGCTGGCGCATTTTTTAAGGTGACCTGTAGCCCTCGTGGATGGCGTTCAAATTCCATGTCAAAGTCTGGATATTGCGAGAATAATCCTAGACTGTCATCGGTTGCGACGCCGCTATTCAGAACAGCCAGGGCGCAATTACGAATCAGAGGATAGAGTGTTTCATCAGTTCGATTGATGAGGCGATCAACTTCGTGTTGGCTTAAAAACGCGAGATGGTTTCGGGGGTGAATTGAGGTCTCGAGAAGCGTCATAGCCTCAGTGACGGCGCTTGGGCGATTCATGAAAACATCCTATGCATACCCCTCTGAGAGTTACATATTTCATGTGACGAAAAAAGCGGTGAGTTGATTTTTTGTTCGGAATCATTCAGTTTCCCCTCGCCAAAACAATGTGAGAAAACTTTGTCATTGTTCAGTTGTGAAATACCGCACCCCAAAGCTGGGCCAGGGGCGCTATTAACGCTCGAATTTCCTGATCTTCCGGTGACCGACGCGCTGGATGACATTGAGCGCGCGCTTTCCACACATCAGGTTGTGGTGGTTGTGGGCGAAACGGGGTCAGGTAAGACCACGCAGTTGCCTAAATTATGTCTAAAACTTGGGCGCGGTGTTGATCAACAAATCGTCCACACGCAACCCCGTCGATTGGCAGCACGTTCGGTCGCCAATCGGATCGCCGAGGAACTCAAGACCGAGCTTGGGGACCTCTGTGGGTATCAGGTGCGATTTGAACGTCAAAGCTCTGATCATACGGCGATCAAATTGGTCACCGATGGGCTCTTATTAGCTGAGTTTCGTGACGATCCGCTGCTGAAGCGATATGACACGATCATTATCGACGAGGCTCACGAACGGAGCCTGAATATTGATTTTCTGCTGGGAATTTTAAAAACCATTCTTCCGCGGCGACCTGATTTGAAGGTCATTGTGACCTCGGCAACGATCAATTATGAAAAATTTAGCGAGCACTTTGATCATGCTCCGGTGATACAGGTTTCGGGACGAACATTTCCTGTAGAAGTGCAATACCAGCCGATTCGTGATGTCGACATCTCAAAATTGGATGGAACTCGGCTTGCCCAAGCCATCCATCAATCAATCTTTGATTTGCGAGCAATTGATCGAAACCAGCAACGCCCCATGGGCGACATCCTGGTCTTCTTACCCGGTGAACGCGAGATTCGCGATGTGTCTCACTTTTTGCGACAAGCGGCTGTTGATCGATTGGATGTGCTGCCCTTATACGCCCGACTTGGAGCGAAAGAGCAAACGCGGATCTTTCATCCGACTGGGCAGGGGATGCAACGCATCGTTCTCGCAACGAATGTCGCTGAAACCTCTCTAACGGTCCCTGGCATTCGTTATGTAATTGATTCAGGGCTCGCAAGAATTAGCCGATATTCACCGCGTAGCCGTATTCAACGCTTGCCGATCGAGCCCATCAGTCAGGCCAGTGCCAATCAGCGGTCGGGGCGGTGTGGTCGAACGGAGCCTGGAATCGCTATTCGCCTGTTTGACCAAGAGGATTATCAATCCCGTGCCCAGTATACGGATGCAGAGATCCTGAGAACGAATCTGGCCTCAGTGGTCTTGCAGTGCCTTGATCTCAATCTTGGCGATCCACTGGATTTCCCATTCGTTGATCCACCGGAGCCACAGCTTGTTCGTGATGGTATTCATCAGCTTCGCGAGTTGGATCTAGTTTCACCTCGGGGTCGGTTGACACCCTTAGGTCGCCGTGTGGCGCGGCTACCGCTCGATCCGAGAATCGGTCGAATCTTGCTGGATGCCGAAACACGTCATGTCTTTTGGGAGGTCAGTGTGGTGGCTTCTGCGCTGTCGATACAGGATCCAAGAGAGCCTGGCTTCTCAAGCGAAACGGTGATTGATCCATCGAGTGAATTTGTCACCTTGCTGAACTTGTGGAATCTAGTTGAAGAATCGCGAGATGCGTTGAGTCACTCAAAATTTCGTCAATGGTGTCTAACCGAAGGGCTGAATTACAACCGGTTGCGCGAGTGGAGAGAAATTCATCGGCAGACGCTTCTGAGCTTCAGGGACCAAAAGCATGCAGCACAATCGGAGGAATTGGATCGTGTTGGTTTTCACACCGCTTTACTCACAGGGCTTGCAAGTCAAATCGGTCATCGTGAGGAGCATGATTATCTTGGTGTGAGGAATCGACATTTTCGTGTTCCAAAAGCTGCCTTACAGGTCAAAGCACCTTGGGTTATGGCAGCAGAACTGATTGAAACTCATCGAGTCATTGCACGCACCGTCGCTCAAATTGATCCGAAGTGGGTCATCGACGCTGTCCCGCGATTATTGAAATATTCCTATGCAGAGCCGTTTTGGTCCAAAAAGCAAGGTCGTGCTCTGTGTTATCGAACCACGCGCCTGTTTGGACTGGCTCTGATTGAAAAGGAAACTGTTGGTTACGCCGCCATCGATGCGGCGCATGCGAGGCAATTATTGATCACTGAGGGCCTGATCGTCGGAGCGATACGGACGAGCCTACCGTTTATCACGCACAACAAATCCATTTTTTCCGAAGCAGCTGACATTGAGGCGAAGCTGCGTCGGGCTGATTTGATGAAAGCTCCCGATGATATGGCAGAGTGGTTTGCATCACGTTTTCCAGACACTGTCACTGATGTGAGAAGTCTCGAGACATGGTGGAAGAAATCGAGTTCTTCTGAAAGGCAACGGCTGTATCTCACGATTGATGATTTGAAGCTCGACTCCAATGTGCCAATTGATACGGCCCATTTTCCGGAGCAACTGGCACTGGGGCACTTAACGCTTCCTGCCAGCTATCAATTTGCACCTGGCCGTGACGAAGACGGAATCACTGTTCAACTTCCGATCGAAGCGCTGATGCAGATCAAACCCGATCATCTCGAGCGAACGGTTCCGGGTGCAATTGAAGACAAAGTTGAAGCGATGATTCGTGCACTACCGAAATCAGTGCGTCGTCAACTGGTTCCAATTCCCGATTTCGTCAAAACAATCATGCCGGTGATCGAGGCCGATCAACAGAGTTTGAGTCAGGCTGTCGCCCGTTGTGTGACCAAACGGACAGGCGTAGCGATTGATCCGCTGGTTTGGGCTGATCATCAGTTAGATGCGAGATTAAAATTGCGGATTGAGGTTGTCGATTCAGACGGCATGGTGATGGATGTTGATCGCGACTTGAGCGCGCTCCAAGGGCGTCTGGCTTCACAGGTGACAACCGTACAAAGCATTGAATCCGTAGAAACATATCACGATTGGCCGCCTGGCTTGCGTCTGGAGCATGAGACCTTGACTCAAGTTGGCGGGGTTCAGATGAAGCAATTTCAGCGGCTTGTATTGCATGAGGGGGATGTAGTCCTCAAGAGCCTTTATGATCCGAAGGATGCATCGATCCAGCAGCAAACGGCGGTAGCTCAACTGCTTGTAGAACGGTGCTCTGATCTGTTTCGCTTCGTCCAATCGAAGGATGCAAGCTATCAAAAGGCAGTTGTTTCCGTCTGTCATGATGAAACCGATCAGGCGCGTTTGCAGCGTTTAATCGTTCTTGCCTGCTTAGATACTGGTACTGAAATCATGGATCACGATGCGTTTGTTACCGCGAAACAGCGTGTCAGGGAAAGGCTTGTTGATCAGGCGAAAAAAATTGCCACTGCACTTCAGTCTACGAAAACACGCGAACGGCAATTAAATCAGCGTCTGGGTGGGAAAATTCCGCCATCGTGGTTGACCTCAATTGCTGCGATGAAAGCACATATGACTGAATTATGTGGAGATATTCTTAACCAAACGCCGCCTGAACGATTGATTGACCTCGATCGATATCTTAAAGCACTCGAGATCCGCTTGGATAAGTTGCAGTCGCGTCTTTTATTGGACGCGCAATGGCAACAGGAGATTCATCAGATTGAGTCAGAATTGAAGCAACTCTGGCCGACATATCCTGCTGACTGGCGTACGCAAGACCCGCCATTGGTTGAATTGAGGTGGCAAATCGAAGAGTTTCGCGTACTCTGTTTTGCACAAACATTAAAAACACGAGATAAAGTGTCGTTTAAACGCTTACTGAATGCATTAAAGGACTATCGAGACGTATGATTCGCGCAATGTGGTGTGTTATCGCTCTGCTGTGTGTGCCTTTGGTCGGGCATGCTGAAACTGAAAATGATCCATTTGAAGGATGGAATCGTGCGATGTTCTCGTTCAATCAAAAAGCCGATCGGTACGTGTTAAAGCCGGTTGCCGAAGGATATCAGGCCGTGACGCCCGCACCAGTTCGTAAAGGTGTCAGTAATTTTTTCAATAATCTCGGCGAACCGATCACTGCTGTGAATTCAGTGTTGCAAGCGAAGCCCGGTAAAGCGGCGCGCTCGTTGACTCGTTTTGTCTTCAACACCACCTTTGGTTTGCTTGGTCTTTTTGATGTGGCAGGCGCCATGGGTATCGAGCGAGAAAAAGAGGATTTGGGGCAAACGCTCGCTTATTGGGGCGTTGGCTCAGGTCCTTATCTTGTGCTCCCAGTTTTGGGACCGAGTAATCTTCGGGATTTGGGTGGGAAGTTTGGTGATCGACCGTTTAACCCCATTAGTTGGCAAGATGAGGTCGGAACCACAGAGCTTTTGATCGGCGATGGAATCCAAACCCGGGCACAGTTACTCGGAATGGAGCCAAAATCGGTTGGGGATCCCTACGTTCTGTTACGCAGCGCGTACGAGCAACGCCGTCGTTATGAAATCAATGATGGAATCGTCGTCGATCTCTTCTTAGACGATCCGTTCTTGGACGATCCCTCAACTGACCAGTAATGATTCGAGTATTTCCTGATCTTTGACAAACCGCGTGATGCCGTCGGCTAATTTTTCAGTGGCCATCGGATCAGCCGCGATTTGCAATAAAAACGTGTCGCGATCAATCTCGGGCAGCGCCTCGCCAGAGGATTTGGATTTTCGCAGAGCGTTGACTGACTCGGTTCGCGCCTCGAGCTCTTGAAGTAGTGTAGGCGAAATGGTGAGTCGATCGCAGCCAGCAAGCGCAAGCACTTGATCCGCAGTGCGGAACGAAGCCCCCATCACAATGGTCTTAACGTTATGGCGGCTGTATAAATCAAGAATCCGGCGCACTGACAATACACCTGGATCAGTTTCCACTGATGAAGGTGTCTCACCTTTCGCGATGTACCAATCACGAATCCTGCCGACGAAAGGGCTGATGAGTGTCGCCTGTGCATTGGCTGCGGCAATGGCCTGCGCCTCGCAGAATAAGAGTGTGAGGTTACAGCCAATTCCTTGGGCTTCAAGAGCGCGCGCTGCCTGAATTCCTTCCCATGTTGACGCCAACTTGATCAGAATTCGCTCTTTAGCAATACCGAGCTTGGCGTACTGATCGATGATTTGCTTTGCCTGTTCGATTGAAGCCTCGGTATTGAATGACAAACGGGCATCGACTTCGGTTGAGACATAGCCGGTGATCCGCTTGGCGATTTCGAAGCCAAATCGGATCGACAAATCCAGTGCAGCCTCACTCACTGATTGGAATACGCCGCTTGTTAATTGTTGTTGGGTTTCCAAGATGAGTTCCTGAGTGACAGGAGACTGCGCCTGTTTGAGGATCAGTGATGGATTGGTGGTCGCATCAATGGGCTTGAACTGTTCAATTGCTTGAAAATCAGCGGTATCTGCAACAACAACGCTGAGGTTTCGTAATTGGTCGAGTGTGCTTGTCATAGGTTCTCTACGTTTGGAATGGCTGCCAGTGCGTCTTCAATGACAGCCCAGTCAGCTCCTGGTAAATGAGCGCGTTCGCTCAATATGCGCCGGTAGTTTCGAGCGCCAGGGATCTGATGATACAGACCGACGAGGTGCCTTGTCAGGTGTTTCAAAGGGAATCCAAGCGCCAGTGTACTCTCAACATATGATCGATAGCTCAAGAGAGCCTCAAAGGCGTTACGATTTGGCGGCTCTTCATGGAAAAATTGCCGATCGACCTGCAAGAGTATTTGTGGAGTTTGATATGCGGCGCGACCAATCATCACACCATCAAGTAAACCGACTTCAGCCTGACATTGCGCAATTGTTTTTAATCCACCATTTAAAACAATTTCCATGTCAGGAAACTCTTTTTTCATTTGATGGACTAACTCGTAATTCAATGGTGGTATTTCCCGATTTTGTTTAGGAGACAGCCCACCTAAAATCGCTTTTCGCGCGTGAATAATGACATGATTAATGTTTGAATCATTCAGCATAGTCATAAACTCCGGGAGCGAGTGTTCAGGATTCTGGTCATCGATTCCGAGCCGTATCTTGGCTGTGATTTTTGGACCATTTGATCCACTGGCATCACACATCGCACTTAAACAGTCTGACACACGTCGGGGATCGGCCATTAAAGCAGCGCCAAAACATCCGGCTTGAACTCGATCAGACGGACATCCGAGATTTAAGTTAATTTCGAAAAACCCGAGATCTTTGACTCGATCAGTGGCTTGAAAGAGTTCTTCAGGGTTTGACCCACCGATTTGTAGCGCAAGCGGATATTCGGCAGGTGAATGCGCTGTGAGTCGTTCTAAGTCACCATGGATCAAAGCCTGCGCCGTGACCATTTCGGTGTAGAGCAATGCCTTTCGGGTCAATGTACGTGCAAATACACGCCAGTGACGATCAGTCCACTCCATCATTGGTGCTGTTGAGAGTCGATATGCGGGAATTGCCATTTCCGCAGTTTACCGAAGATTGAATAATTAAAACCACCTCGTCCAAATGTTTTAAGTCTGAACAGATTCAATGCTGTTGAATTACTTTATCACTAACCTAATATTCACACTTAAGTTCATGTTTTAATTTTCTAAATAAAGGAATCGTTCTGTGGAATTGGATCATTTAAGTTTGAATGAATTGCAAGTTCTCCGTGCTCGAGTTGATCAAGAAATGGAGAAAAGACGTGCACAGGTTAAAAAAGAAGGCTTAG
>AGIG01000017.1 GCA_000227525.2 gamma proteobacterium HIMB30 | reverse complement strand
ATGCTCTGCCCTGTGTGTTTTCGCCAGTATTTTCTTCTAGAGCGGGTCGCAGTAGCCATCCACTCCGCTGGCGCTAGTGGTGCAGGCGCCATCGCGACCGAATTCATTGTGTGGAAGCACGCACATATCCGGGATATCAAGTAACGCGTCCAGAATTGCTGGCACGTCTTGGCCATAGGCGGTGTCTAACGCAGATGCGGTCTGATCAATTTGCGTGAAGATACACTCGGTTCCCGGGTCCGCGTCGCCACACACACATTGATGCACCGATGTGTTCTCGATCAGTTCGCTCGGATCGAGACAGATAACTACCGTAGCTCCCCGTGTGTAGCCGGTTGTGGGGTCAGATGTCACTTCCTGCATCGTCACTGAAAAAGAGCCGCCGTTGGCGGTAACCGCTTGCGGAAATGCTGACCCCACGTCGGATAACGTATCAAGTAGGGCGTTGCCATAAACCGCCGCCCCAGGGCCATCAAAGTATGACTCAAAATTCCGGTTGATTTCTTGAACAGCCGAAATAGCGACCTCCTCGCAAGTAGTCGCGGCCCCCGGAACCAGTGCCCCTACTTCAGCTAGACCACTTGTCTTAGCAAACACATCTTTTTCGAGGACGTTACTGAATTCTTGAAACTCATTCTCCGCCTGAGACTGACGCACCCCATCGAGGTAGGCCGCGTATCCAACGATGCCAGCTCCGGCCAAGATACCTATGATGGCTACCACTACCAGGAGTTCGATTAGAGAGAAGCCCGTCAACCGGCTCGAACTGCCGCATACACAACGTCGATGCATTTTCTGATCCTCTAACAAGCCATTACCTAAAAGCCAGCAGAAGATAGCGGAGCTCTCATCTCGGGTCAAAGCTTTCCACCTCTCCTTACTACTTTGGTATTGCTCGCAAATTCTGGGTATGCAGGCTAATACTACTCTAGTAAACTCGCTAGTTGAGATCGGTGGGAACGCCCTCTGAAAAATAAACACAACTGGAAGTTAAGCAAATGAAAAAAGGTTTCTCTTTGATTGAATTGCTGGTCGTGGTTGCGATCATCGGGGTGCTAGCAGGTGCTGGTATCGTGGGTTACCAGAGCTATTTGGATGGGGTTAGGACCTCAACAGCCGAGCAACAGGTCGCTCAAATGGCGCGGGCATTCTCAACGGCTTACATTGCAGAAGACAATGGCGTCAACAGTGGTTTTGATGACTGCGATATTGACAGCACGAACACCTATCAAAATTGTCTTGGGGAGTTAGCCGGAGACATGAACAGCCCGTTTGATAACGGCGCGTATGTCGATGCTGACTTTGTGGCGGCGTGTGCAGCTGACGGTAATGTCCTTATAAGTGGGGTAACAGCTACCGCAGCGATAGCGGCCGGTGGTGTAACGTTTACCCTTCAGGCGTGTGAAGGTAGCACCGCGATCGGGGACGCAGAAACGGTAGATGTGAACTGATCTCAGTTCGAGAGACTTCATTCAAAGGCCCCTTCATCGGGGCCTTTTTTGTCTATATAGGTAGCCGGTTTATAGGTTGGTTCGGCTATCCCTCGCTTGGCATCCCGCCCCTGAACCTAATTTGGGATCTGGTTATTATTTTTGGGCTTGCGACGTTTTGTTTTTTATCTCCGTCGACGCAGGTGAGGCAACTTGTTAAAAAAGATTATCTGCTCCTGATTCCGATCGTCGCATGTGTCCTGCATTTTCTTATCTACCAGAGCTACATATTCAGCTCAGACAGTCTTTTTAAGGCCCTTATCTCCAGCGCCTTTTTCGCTTGCGTGGTGATTGCAAGGAAGTCCCGAAATATCGATTGGGCCACGATGTTGATCGGGTTGATTGTGTTCCTGCAATTATCTGGCGGCCCAATAGCACCAAGCTTGCGTAGTTTTCTCGATGAGGAAGCCCGAACACTGTTTCACTTCGGCGGTATTGGCCAGAGCAATGTTTACGCAACAATTTTAGCAACCACGATACTGCTTCTTGCCTATCTTGACAGACATCCGCGCCAGCGTGTTTCGATTATCACGCTTGCCTGCCTAACCCTCGGCGCGTTTACCGTATGTTTCACGAGCTCTCGAGCCGGGTTTATTGGGCTCGTGGTCGGCCTTGTTTTTCTGTGTTTTGCTAACCTGATCCATGGGCGAGCCAGATCGCTATCAACCAATCTGGTGGCGATCACCGCAGGGATCGGCGCTTACTTGTTAATCAGTTTCTCGCCATTCATGCCGGACGGTGGAGCTCCAATCTTAGAGAAAATTGGCTCTATCGGGACCGACAGCTCGACATCGTTTCGTTTGGTCGCCATATCCCTTGTACCAGAGATTTTTGCAAATAGCCCCTTGCTCGGGTTTGGTCCAAATTCGAGCCATCTCGCGATTCAGAGTGGCTTCATCGAGCACGATGTCTCGGGACCAGTTTTCACTTTCTCCCACCCACACAATCTAATCGCGGATACGATCATTGAGTCAGGTGCCATTGGTTTTGTGTTGTTCTGCCTGCCATACTTCTCATGGTTCCTACTTGCCTCCAACATACCCGCTTTCCTAATCCGTCTAAGCGTGTCTTTTCCGCTGATACTTCATACGCAAACAGAGCTACCGCTCGAGCAATCTGGCCTCTTTATTTTTATGCTCGCTCTTACCGTGGTTTTGACTGATGGATCACCGATACCCGAACCAAAACGCCCCAGGAAAGTGGGACGAGTCTCAATAATTGGTGGTGCACTTTGTTTGGTGTGCCTGGTGGCGGTGTTGGAGCTCGGCTATACACGCCACACCCTTCAAACCAAATTCCAAGAATCTGCATCAACTAGAGGTCAGGAGAGGATCACAAAGCTCCAAAATGAATACTTATCTAGGCACTGGTATTACGGTGACTTCCATCGTAATAGAGAGCTGTTGACGATGATTGACCAAAAATTGATTTCTAGACAGCCACGCTCTGCGTGTATTCACAGCAACGAAATGAGCCGCTTCACTTTGGCAATGCCGAGCGCCATAAATTATCAAGTAACAAATATGCTGTCTGGACCATGCGGTGACCCATTAGCGAGACAACTGACACGAACCTACGCTCGATTGAAGGCACTGGGAGGAAACACTACAGAGCATTCATCAACCTATTCGGATGAATCCACGCGGTAAACATAGCTGCCTCAGGGGGGCACCCGATTTCGCGCCATGTATCAATAAATCCCCGATAAAAATCGCTAGGGCAAATTCTCCCTGACTCACCCAGCTCATCTAAGATTTGTTCACTGATGCTCTGGCCTAGCCATGGAATGAAAGACGCGCTCGAATCTGCAACATTGAATAGGGAATTCAAGCCGTTTGGTGACAAGTGAATCGTGGCCTTGGGGTCGCGGGTGCTTAGAACGATCTCGCACACCTCATCAATGATATTAAGTTCAGAAGTCGTTAATGATTCAGAACTATAAAGCGCCCGAATCTCTGACTCAGAATATATCTCTATCGAATCAAACCCCTCAATCACGCGGGAACCCGGGTGCTTAAAATCATGCAGTAGCGCACTCAGTATGAGGGCGGTCCGCTGCGCCAAGGGAAGGTCATCGTGCGAGTCACATAGGTGATCAACAGCGATCAGCACATCACGAAAATGTGACGTGTTGTGGTAAGTCGGCACAGGTACTGCGAGTGACTCCCATGTCTCAATCGCGTTAATCGCAGTCTCAACAAGATGCCCATACTCAGAAATGCCCTGATGCTCCACTACCTCCCGGGCAAGCCGAGGCAAAGACGCCCCTTCTAGCTTTAATTCGATGACGCGCCCAGCCCAAGTAATCGACTCACGAGCAACTTCGTGATGTTTAGGTGCGAAAAATAAGGTGAGCCGGTTTTGATTGAGCGCCCTGCGAACAAATTGCCCCTGCGTAGACGCCTTGATCATCCCGAGACCAAAGCCCCCAGTCGAGTCACTAACCTTGGCACGCATGCCATTCTCAACCGAGATCTCAGACTCATCAATGACAGTAACTGAGGCTATTTCACCCAAATTGCCGACTTGGATTATTACCGAACCTTCGTGACCGGAATTTTCGAAAGCGTAGCGGACAATATTTTGGAAAACTTCACCGACTGCAATCTCCATCAACTGCAAATCGACAACTGCACCCAGATTCAGCTGGTTAGCTGTCTCGACAACAAATTGTCGGGCCGCTCCAAGGGTCTCGGCACTTAAGTGAAAAGTCGCCGTCTTAAGCTCCACGACAACGACCATCGATAACTGCAACGGTCACATCATCAGCGACCGTTAGTTTTTCTGTTGTCACCAAGTCAAGAGTCGATGTCACGGCATGGCGAAGCGGCTCGTCCTTCAGTCTATCTACAATCGCCAGGAGGCCAGATACACCAAATTCTTGACCCTTAAACTCAGCTTCGGTGATTCCATCCGTGACAACCCACAACCGCCAGTCACCCAAGGCAATTTCTTCAACGTCCGGGAAAAAGTTCTCCGGCGCGGTGATCCCAAGTGGTGGTGTTGAGCTGAGATAAATCTCAGTCGTTCCAGCACTTTCGCAGACAATTTCACCATGACCTAAGTTCACAAACTGGAAAACTTCGTCGCCATGATCGAACACGCCGATAAACGCGGTAACAAACCGAGCGACTCCAAGATCACGGGCGAGCTCTCGATTCATCAATCTACCAACATCGTCGACGCGATGGCCTGCTCTTGCAAAAATTCTGAAAGCGGCCTGGGCCTGAGCCATCGTGAGTGATGCCGCGACGCCCTTGCCTGAGACATCGCCGACGATGATATATGTCTTGTTGTCGGCTACAACAAAATCGTAGAAGTCTCCTGATAACTTCGTGTACGGAATCAAACCCGCAACAAAGCCGAGCTCCTCAGGGACCTCAGGAATCAATGCGGACTGAACGGTTCCTGCCAACTCAACGTCCCTTAGCAACGCGTCGTTCGCCCTTACCTGCTCCGTGATCTCGGCGGAGTGATACCCAAGCGCGAGGCCTGACGCCAGAGCCCTAGAGACACTGATAAACTGCTCAGGGAAAACCGCAGAATCATTCTCAGCCGTCGCGCGGTTCAACAACTGTAACGCACCAATACGTGAGTCTTTAAATGTCACAGGCAGGGTGAGTACGTTCTTGGTCACAAACCCGGTCTCTTCGTCGACCGACTTCCTGTGGTCCTTGTCAGAGTCGGCATGCTCTACGGTATCAATCTCCTGCGTCTCATAGACCCGACCAACGATCCCGGCACCGAACGGGACCCTGATCCCACGGACATCGACCGGCCCGACACAGGCCTGGCAAACCAGTTCGCTGGACAAAGGATCGGCAAAAAAGAACGACCCAGCCTCGCAGCCAACGTGGTCGACGAGCCTAGGCAAGGAGCCTTCGAGGGCACCGGATACGTCGCCAGCTTGGCCGTAGGCCTCGAGAAACTCGGCGACGATATCGAGCTCGATAGACATCAGATCGAGCTAAAAGAGATCCGAGAAATCTGTCGATCCAGACGCGGGCTTGTTCTCTGACTCACCACCCACGACCGACTGGATCTTCAATATCTGGTCAAGCTTCGCAAGCTCAAGCACCTTCATCACCATTGGGCTCACCGCCGTGATGGTAAACGACGCAGACGATCGCTCGGCTACCTGTTTCGCGAGCAACATCACTGCCACACCCGACGAGTCGATGTAACTGACGTCCGCCGCGTTAATCACGAATGCTGTCGCGCTGGTTGGGACCGCCTGAATCGCGTTTCTGAGCTCACCGGTCGTGTTGATGTCGACCGAGCCGGTCAGCGTGATTTGAGCTGTCTGCCCATTCATTTCAACTGTGTTTGACATTACAACCCCTTAATCAATGATTCCCTGCTTTTTCAGCATTTCCATATATTTCTCCATGGTGATCATACCGTGCTGAGCACCAGTTTGAAGTGCATTCGTTATTTGTGGGATTTTGTCCTCACGGATGAGGTTCGCAACCGCGGGCGTATTCACCATGATCTCGAACGCACCGACGCGGCCGCCGCCTTTGCGCTTCAGCAGTTGCTGGGTCATTACGACGCGAAGTGAACCCGATAGCTGAGACCGGGCTTGGGCTTGCTCTTCCGCGGGGTAGGCATCAATTATTCGCGTAATCGTTTCGGGGGCACCGCTGGTGTGAAGGGTGCCGAATACCAGGTGACCGGTTTCTGCCGCCGTCAACGCCATGGATACGGTCTCGTAGTCCCGTAACTCGCCCAACAAAATGATGTCTGGATCCTGCCGGAGGGCGCCCTTTAACGCGGCGGCGAAGCTTTTCGTGTCTCTCCCCACCTCCCGCTGAAAAATGATCGACTTCTGCGGTTTATGAACAAACTCAACAGGATCCTCGACCGTAATAATATTCTCTGAACGGGTCCGGTTAATTTTGTCGATCATCGACGCGAGCGATGTCGATTTACCGGATCCCGTCTGCCCCGTGACGAGCACTAAGCCTGCCTTGTGCTCTAGAGCCGAATGAATCGCAGGCGGTAACCCTAACTTCTCAATATTTGGGACCTCGGTGACGATCGTTCGCAAGATCAATGTGAGCCCATGCAGAGCCTTGGCTGCGTTCGCACGGAACCGTCGCTCACCGATAACGATCGCAAAATCTACATCCCCGGTGGACTCAAATTGGCGATAGAACTCGGGATCCATGTGGTGACGTAACGCGTCGTCGAGCTCCTGGCGAGACACCACAATGTCCGGGAATTGCTGAATCTCGCCATTAACGCGACAAGCAAGCGGCCTATCACTATGAAAGTGGAAATCTGAAATCCTCAGCTTTTCAAGTAATTGAATTAGTATGTGATCAAATCGGTCCGCACTCATCTTCTTACCCCTGAACCAAATCGCCAGCTGCAAATATTGGCAAATACATCGCAAAAATTAATCCGCCAACGACAGCTCCGACAAAGACGATCATCAACGGCTCGATTACCGTCGACAAGCCATCGACAACGGCGTCGAATTCCTCCTGGTAATACTTCGCGATCGACTCGAGCATCTCTTCGACGTTACCGGTTTCCTCGCCAACACGGATGAGCTGCGATAATTCAAGGGGAAACACAGTCTCTTCCTCGAGGAGAACAGATAGCGGTGCTCCACCAGTGATTTGCGTCTTCACTCGCAGCATGGCCTCCTGAAACATCAAGTTTCCAGCCGAATTTGCGGCTACGCCCAAGGTGTCCACAATGTTCACCCCTGCGGCGAACAAGTTTGCCATCAGCAGCGCCATCCGTGCGATCGCTGCCTTCATCACAATGTCCCCAAACAAAGGCAGCTTCAGAATTAGTCGGGCCTTCATTCTGGCAAATGGAGTAAACCCTTTGGTAAGTAGTGAGTTCGCAACAAAAACCGAAATAATGCTACCAAATAGTGTGAGAAGACCACCGCCGAGCAGCCATTCACTCAAATCGACCAATGATTGGGTCAAGGCCGGTAGCTCACTACCGAGATTCGCGAACAGTTCTTGGAAGATTGGGACAACGTTGGTGAGCATGAAAATAGAGATGCCGACGGTGATCACAATTAACGTCACCGGATAGAAAAGAGCACTTTTAATCCCTGCCTTGATTTCTTTCTCTCGCTCCATCATCGAGACGAGCCGATCCAAGAACGTATCTAGATTTCCGGACAGCTCACCTGCCTGAACCATGTTGCGGTAAATATTGTCAAAATGCCTTACTTGTTTTTTTAGCGAGTCACTCAGTGATAAACCGGAGTTCACGTCCGCAAGAATCTCACCAGCGACCCGCTTCATATTTCCCTTCGACTGACTTTCGGTCAGAGTCAGTGCATCAACCAAGGGAAGCCCGGAACGAATCATGGTCGCGAGTTTTTTTGTAAAAACGAGCAGGTCTTTAAACGGGATATCACCGAACGGGCCCCAGGTGATGTCTCCGCTTAAAGCAGATTTCTTTTCCTCTTTCTTACGAACACGGCGCGTCAATTCCTGACGCTTGGCGCGCTGGTTGGTGTCTCGGCGCTTGGGCTTTTGATCCTTCTTTTTACCACCAAATCCAAAAAAGGTGAGCGGCTTAATTTCCTTCGCTTGGACCTGACGGAGACCTTGCCCTCTTAGCTCAATACGGGCCTGAGACAGCGTCTTTGCTTCGATCTCACCGCTTTGTTTTTGGCCAAACTCGTTCTTCGCCTGCCACTTGAACTTACGCATCCGTCAGGTGTCCATCACCAGCGTACGCTGGAACTCTTCGAGCGAAATGATGTGCCTAGCGACGTACTGACGACCAATATCCTGCATCGTCAGAAACCCTTCGCTTTTTGCGAGCTTCATCAGGTCACCGGTTTGCATGTTCTTAAGGATACCCGCCTCCATCTTCGGGGAGACTCGCAACACCTCATAAATACCTTGCCGGCCTTTGTACCCAGACCCACCACAGGCTCTGCAGCCGAAGCCTTTCATCGGCTTGATCTGCTCAATTTGCTCAGGAGTGAAACCAATCCGGGCGAGCGCCTCAGGCGTCGCCGCGGGGTCTGGTTCCAGACAATTCTGGCACGACTTTCTGGCTAATCGTTGCGCGACGACTAATGATAACGCTGAGGCCACCATAAAATTAGGCACGCCCATGTTCAGTAGCCGGTTGATCGTCGAAATTGCATCATTAGTGTGGAGCGTGGATAGGAGCAGGTGGCCCGTTAGGGCGGCTTTGACAGCGATCTCTACGGTCTCAGTGTCTCGAATCTCACCAACCAGAATCACCTCTGGATCCTGACGCAAGAACGAACGAAGAATGTTCGCAAACGATAACCCCACTCGCTCGTTCGCCTGAACCTGACCGGCACCCTCGAGGTAGTACTCAATCGGATCCTCGGCAGTCATGATATTGAGCTCGGGCTTATTGATGTACTGAAGCGCGCCGTATAGGGTCGTTGTTTTACCGGATCCGGTGGGACCTGTCACAAGCACCATTCCCTGTGGTGCTGTAATCGCCTGAAGGATCTTTTGGTAATCCTTGGGATCAAAGCCCAGCTTGTCGAGCGACAACGCTGGGTCGCCCGCCAAAATACGCATCACGATCCGTTCACCGTACTTGGTCGGGACCGTGTTGAATCGGAGATCGATGTCCTCGCCGTGGGGACCAACAACCGTGATCGCCCCGTCCTGCGCGATACGTTTCTCTGCAATATCGCAGTTGGCCATAATCTTGAAGCGCGTCACAACCGCACCGTAATTTTTAAACAGGTACTCGGTGTACTCGTCATGAACCTTTAAGACCCCGTCACGACGCATCCGGATCCGAGCGAAGTCTCGAAACCCCTCGATGTGGATATCCGAGGTCCCCGTCTCGATCGATGTGAGCAAAATATCATTACAGAAGTCGGTGACCAGCGAGTCGTCACCCGCGTTCCATTTCTGTACCCGTCGCTGCTTGGTTTGCAGCGCCTCGCCCGATGCAGGCGTCTGATCGAGGGCGTCTCGAGCGATCCGTGAGCCTCGAAGTTGCTTAAAAGCCGACGGGGCGATTAACGAGAACTCCACATTAAGGCCGGCGACGCCTTTGATCTGCGCCTTTAACCCTGACGACAGCGGGATCACGCTACCGACTTTCAGGAAACGACCATCGGCACCGAGCGGGAGAAACTGGTGGGTGTCGACTAAGTTCTTGGGGACCCGCTTAAACAAATCGGGGGACAGTTGCTCTGGTGATACCGCCGACTCAGTCATCTGGAACGCCCGGCAGAGGATCTTAACGACCCACTCCTCACGTTCGTCGTCTTCAGCCAGAAACCCGTCCAAAAGTTCGCCTGCGTCTGCTGGCGACATCTCGAGATATCGTGAGCCCCAGTCACCACTCAACTTACCGGCCGTCGATAGGACCTTTAAAACCTTAGCTGCGATCTCAGACGAGTAGGCGGTCACCGGTTAGCCTCGACGCTCGAAGAGACCGGCACCTCTTGGCGCATCCAAGGTGATGATTTGATAGTCGCCAGCGCGTGATACGAGGAACAGCCCGCCCTGGTAGACCGCCAGAACAAAGATCTCGCTGGCGATCTGGTTCCCCTGGGCCAGGCGCACTAGATTCGAGGTGCCGGGCACCACGTCAAGCGATAATCCGTCTTGACGGGACTCAATCAATTGACGCGACGAAATCTGCGCGAGAGCGACCTGCTTCGGCAGCTGTGCCTCCGCCGTCTGGTTCTGTATGCAGGAATATGCCGTACCCTCCTTGGAGGCCCCGATCAGATTTTCTTTGGCCAACAATTCACACAACGCGTTCGCCGCACCTTGGTGCCGGAGAAACACTTGGATTTCGTCTCCTTGGGTCAGCTCTCCTTTGCCACTGATCTCACGAAGAGCGAGTTCGAGCTCCGTCCCCCGAATAGCTTCCACTTTCTGCCCGAGGATCACTTCGACAGCGTATCCGGACGCAAGTGTCTTAGCCTCGCTCACCGACACACCCTTCAAACTGACCAGGCGTTCTTCAATCAGTTGCTTCGGTTCAGAGACAACGATCCCTGACAACAGGAACGCGATCGACGCTAAAAGAAATTTGAGGCTATTCATGGTTAGTCTCCTGAGTAGGGATAAGAGAATACGAGCTGTATCTTCTCTGAGTTACTGTCTTGCTGATACTTGATATTTTCGCCGAGCAATACGATGGCGGGGATGTCACGAACAAGCGACTGCCTCGCAATGAAATACGACTCCGAGCTCCCCTCGAGCTCCAAAATCACGCCATCGACACCCACAGAACCAAAGCTTGGGTCAAGCCGCGCGATCTCGTCGATCTTGATCGCATCCTTAGCAATCTCAAACGGGTTACCCATCAGGAAACCAGAATATACCTGGCTAAACTGCTGGCCAGACCCTTTCGGCGGCGGCGCTTTGTCTGTTTTTTTCTTTGCCTTGCCCTTCTGCGGCACAGGCTCGGGATTGGGATTACACGGATCAAGGGTCCCCTTCGACTGTAATCGGCCGATACAAAGGGTCGTGATCCGACCGCCTGCAGACTCTAGCTCGAATAGAAACTCACTGATCCGTGTCCTGAAGAACTCGCGCGACGAAAATAATACCGTTTTCGACTTCAAATCTTCTTGAACTGTCGCGAGCTGGGTCTTCAATTGCTTGATTTGGCTAGTGAAACCCGGAATTTGTCGCTCAGCCTGACCGCCCTGAGCCCGCTCTTCGATAAACCGCTCAGTTTCTGGGGTCAAAAAAAACAGGTTTCCGTAGATCGCACCACCGATCGCTCCGAACAGCAGCAGTATCCTGAAAAAGAGGCTCAGCCCGTACCCACCGCGGGTCTCTCGCCTGTAGGTCGACTTGGTAGAGCGAGCGTTAAGACGCTCCAGGAAACCCTGTTTTTTCGGTTGCTTGACCTCATACCGAGGACCCTGTTCAAGGAACACATCCGATGCAATCTGCTCCTCCGTCCCGGCATCAAAAGCTGATCCCGCGCTTTTCTCGGGAAGATCCTCAATCGACCGGCCCACAGGCACATTAGGAATGGATGGATCTTCGTGACGACGACGGAGCGAATCAAGAAGCGCCGACGCGCGCGGGCTCAAGGTCAAGTCACTCGCCATTACTTCTGCCCCGCCTGACCATACAGCTCGAACCGGAATCCGGCATCGCCCCCAGATTCTTTATACGACGCGCGAAGCTTTGGAGCCGTCATGAGTTGCTCGCGGATCAGGTTGTCTGTGAACACCGTAACCAAGTCCGCTGACTGCGCCACACCCTGTATCGACAAGGCACCGTCACGATCTAAATTAAACTCAGATAATGCTATCCCCGGGGGAACTGTTGACGGGAACACATCAAAAAACTCATACCGGGTGTTTTGACTCGCAACGTCAAACAATGTTTCGGACTGTTTTTTGATGGCTGAGATTTTCTGGTTGAGGCCATTGACTTGATTCTTCAGACCGCTGGCTTGCTGTATCACCGAGCTCGCATTGCCAACTGCCCGCTCAGCAGATAAATATTTAGGGCCGGTGACTAACGCGGTGTAGGCAAACCCTGCCATCAACGCGATGCCAAGAAGCAGTCCAAACGCGGTGTTGCTGGCCCTAACGCGTCGGTTACCAATCAGCTTGTCGTGATACGGATGCAGCGACAGGTAACTGAAGACCTCTCCAAACGGAGGCTTGTAGAGTTCGTGATCAGCCATCTGGTGCGCGGTTCCAACACTCGGGGCCAAAATACACTCCAGAGCACCCGGGACCTCTCCCTCAGGCACACCAAGCGGCTCGGAGCCCGACCAAATCTCAATCTCAGGCAAATCTGAGTTTGTCTTCAGTAGCTGTGCTGTTTTTTCAGGATCGGACAGCCCGGTGATCAATACCACTTTGCGGAACGGCAAAAACTTCCCTTCTTGGACAAGGTAATTACAGCTCTGCGAGACGGCACTACCGATCCTCGCACCCACCTCAGCCCAGAAGTCGCCCGACGGGTGGTCAACCGTGTCGAGCTGCTTAAGGAGCACCTGGTCAAATTCGTTGAACTCGAATGTCGTCGAGTCGATTTGATTCGGGGCTATTCCGATGACGCGACCGCCGCTCTCTGACAGATAAATGATGCCGATACTCGAACGGCGATCGGAGCGGGTCATCAGACGGTACATCGAATTAACCAACGCGAGCGGCTCGGGGTCGATCAATACCGGCTTGAGATCGGCCTCGGTCGCGATGTCACAAAACTGTGTGAGGGTCTCCCGTGGTGACGCCGCAACGAGGAGCGTCATGGTATCTTCCGCCTCGTCCGCACTGATGCGCTTAAAGGTCAGGTGCGGAGACTCCATCTCGCCGATCTCCGGGAGGTGCTCCTTCCAAAAATCAGGCTCCTGAGACTCAATCGCCAGCTCTTTATCAGACATAAAAAACATACTGACAACGCGGACGATGAGCTCCTTATGCATCGCACAGATCATCACGTCACGGCCAGCCAGACCAAAATTGACAACGGCACGCTCGAGTAGCTCCTGGATGCGGACAATATCTGGAGCGAGATCCGAGAGATCAACAGGCCTCTCAAAATCCTGGCGAACAACAAAGCGAAGCTGCGGAACACGTTTTTTGATAAAGATTTCGGACAGCGTAAAACCGGATGTTTCGAGGTGCAGCACCAATGGGCTAGGGTCTGTACCAGAGAAACCTCGAAACAACTGCGCGAAGGCGAGAGAGATAGCGCTCATCTAATTTTTGTAACTACCGGCAATAACTTGCCACCTATGGTAACAAAAAAGACAATAGATCCCACCACTCTCTTTGGTCTGCAACACGTGATATCAGTTGAGCAATATATTCTGGTCGTTTTTGGGGCGACCCTCGGCACGGCGATTGGATCTTTCGTCGCCGCCGCCGGCATCCGGACAACCAATGAGAAATCAGTGATCTCAACCCCATCATCATGTGATCACTGTGGTGAGAAGCTGGCTATACGGGACCTTGTGCCAGTCATCTCATTCCTCGCCTCTCGCGGACAATGCCGGTACTGTGGAGCTCGCCTCACATGGCTGTACGCCGGCACCGAGATAAGTTTCGCGGTCGTTGGGGGGCTTGTCGCAAGCTTGGCCGATTGGGATGTGGTCACGATCGCCACCTGCCTCGCGATCATTCTCCTGGGTATCTGTGCCGTCAGCGACTTCAGAGCGATGCTCTTGCCGCTACCTGTGATGGTTTCCATCGGCATCCTGGGACTGGCCTCACAGATCTTGGATCAAGGTCTCGACGGCGCAGTCAGCAGTCTCGTCGCGTCAGTGACCGCGATCGCAACAATCGGCATCCCTGGACTGCTTTACTGGCTCATCCGACGTACCCAAGGCTTTGGAGAAGGGGACTATTGGTTGATGGGAGCGATCGGCGCATGGATGCATGGGATCGAACCAATCATTCTTTTCTACATGGCAACCGTGCTTTGTCTCGTCGCTGCGATTGTCGAGGCGTTGCGGCAACAGAAATCACTTCAATATTTGGAGCCAAAACCGATCGGCGCATTCATTTCGATTGTTTCGATTATCTATTTGACCGCAAAATTGTGTAACCTTGCGTTAACAAAGATGTGAGCGTGCGATGAGCGACGAGAAAATTTCCGAAATATTAGCTCTCACGAGACGGATTGATGCGGTCTACCAACGGGCGAACGACGCGTCGAGGGCGCATCTCAAGAAGGCCGCAGAACGTCAGCCTGTCGACTTGCGTCACCCAATCTCCAATGAAACAGAACAAAGCCGGTAGAGGTACGGAGTCCATGATAGACACCAAATTTGCTACGAAGAGTGCAATCCTAGTGCTCTCGTTCACCCTAGTGACACTGACCGGTTGTTCGCAAAGCCCAATCACCGAGAGCGACTTCAGAATCGACAATGCACGCGAGCAGTTCCAGCAACGCCGAGAGCAGAACCAGCCCGGACAACCAATCGCCTCAAAGCCATCAGAACAGAAAAAGGTAGAACGCGCGGTTCGAGTGCTTCGGGTTTTCCAGGGGGTTGGTGAATCAGGCCAAAGTGAGTCAGTAAAAACTGATTCCAAGGAAGCCCTTAAAGGTCAAATAGAACAGTCGCTCAGCGCACTCGCGACTACACTGGTCGCTAAAATCAACACCCCACAAACCCCAGCTACCGCAACGGCACCAAGCGACCCTCAGGCGAACAGCAACGGGCTGGTCCCGGTCAGCATCCTCGATGAGGGATTCGTTTACCTCAATGCAAACCAAGTGATTTTTGAAGAGTCGATCCTCTTGAACTCGTTCACACGGATGCAAGAGCAAGGCTTGGCCTCGGCGCATTCATCGTACTTTGCATTCTCGGGCCTACCGATGCATGTGGTGATCGAACAGATGGCGGCAGCGGCAGATGTCGGCGTGATTACCATGATTCCAGACCAAGAAAAGAATCTCGCCGTTTCGTACGAGTATAAAGGGTCGTCGGTTGAGGCCATTGATCGCTTTTTAACAGAGCAGCAACTCAAAACAGTCTGGGATGCTGAGACGAGTAACGCGTGGATCATGACCAACGAGGAGTACGCTCGGCTCGTCTCGGAAGCCACGACCGTGGCCGAAGCAAAGTCTTCCAGACGTCAGTCGTTGCGGTCAGGTAACGAGCAACGCGAATTATTTGAGCTTGCCGCCCGCGTGCAAGATGCGCAACTCGCGATGATTCGCTCGGGGGCCCAATCGCTTCCTGTGGTATTGAGCGACATTGAGAACACCTTCTCAAAACTCACACCAGCAACCAAACAAGACCTCATCGAGGACGTGACAACGTTAAGGAAAACATGGCTTCTCTACGAGCAAACCCCTGAGACCCCAGTGGTTGAGGAAGTAGCCAACGACGTCCAGCAGCCAGCGGGAAAAACGATCCTCGACGGCACAGCCTCGATTGAGCGGACAACATGCCTCGATTCTGGCGAGACTGTCAAAACGGTGAAGATCTTTACCGCGTACAAGCGTCCTGAGGACGTCCATGACGAGCTCGATCGACTAAAAGCGGTCTGGGATACACGTGACAACACGAGCTCGGCAGCGACTGCAGACCAGCAAGCTCCCGCAGGCGAAAGCGCCGACGCAACTGAGCAAGCACAGACCACCAGTTCCGGGACTGATCCGTGTGCAGCGATCGTGGACGCCGACGTCGCGTTCGACGATCAGGGGCTGATCGTTACCGCGCCACAAGAAAAAATCGACCTGATCCTCAATTTGTTGGACGGCATTGATACCGCGCAAAAGCAGGTCCTCGTCGAGGTCTACCTGGTCCAGGTCAACGCAGACTGGAGGCGTCAAATCGAGCTGAGTCTTGCCACGTTAACAAGCAACACGGAACTCGCGACAGCGTTTGGGGGAGCGGGAGCGACGCTTCTTAACCTGACTCGCGGCTCAACCGACGCATCGGCTGCATCAACCGCTGCATTCAAGCTACAGGGAGATAGCACAGACATTACCAATCTACTGACATTCCTTGAGCAAAACGATATCGGACAAACAATCTCCAGCCCCTCGATACTGGCGTTACCGGGCGAGGAAGACCAAAAATTTTCCGTGAAGCGGACACGGACGCTCAAGTTCGAGAGAACAATCCCGGCGGAGACCAGCTTTGACAGCGACGGGAATCTGGTCCAGACGCGCGCCGCATCGACCGAGTGGGTACCCAAGGACTTGGAGCTGATTTTCGAAGTCTCGGATGTCAAGGTGACGCCAGCAAACAATAACGTCGAGATGCTCTTCTCCTTCAAAGAGGACACCATCGATAGCGAAACCACGTCGCCCGATCAGACCGCGGAAACCCGCAACGAGATCAATACCCGTATCTTGGCAGCGCCAGGGGATGTCGCGGTTCTGGCAGGCCTCTATCGACAGACCACTTCCGACCAGGTTGATGGGATCCCGGGATTGACCGGAAACAGCGTCGCCGCAGGCCTTCTCGGCGGTGCAAGTTCGACATCTAAGGTGAGATCGGAGCTCTTGGTGTTTATCGCCCCGACAGTACTCGAGCCAGGTGCCTAAGATCTGTGACTGCACTCGACATTTTTAGAGACATCTCAAAGATCGCCGACACCGTTGCCCGTAATCTCCCAGTGACCGGTCAGCATCTGCTGTTGATCGCAGGCGGTTTCATTGCCCTCATATTGGTTCTTCTACTGCTTGTCCTGTTACAGCGGATCCGGAACGGTGCAAAAAACAAGAAATCCGCAGACAACAATGACAGCAGTTATCTCCTGATCCACTCGCTCGAGGAGCTCGCTTTAGATGCGGAGGCCTTGGAGGAGCTCTATCAAAACAGACTGATCTCCGCTGAATTGTTCTTGGAAGAGGCAACCGCCTTCAAACGGCAAGCCGACCTCTTACAACAACATCTGCTGCGCGAAAAGTAAGTCTTACTTCGACCCGAGGACGTGTGGCTCGAAATCAGCCGCCCTCGCCCGGTCGTGATACAAGGTTTTCAATTGGTCAGGCGCGTTTGACTTAGCGAGTTCAGCCTCGGCGACCAACAATCGAGGCTCATTACGATCGCACACGGCCTCAAAGCATAAAGACACCAACGCACCCCATGCTTGATCTTTTGGGAGCACGGTATAAATCTCGACCGGTTCTGTTTTACCAACGACGATCACCCGGTCCAAGGGAACAAGCTGCCCATCATCAGCCAGCGCGGAGGCGTTCATGGAATCGACCACTGAGCGGCTCAGAATCACGTTGACGCCATACTTCTTGGTCACACCCTCGAGCCGTGCCGCCAGATTCACCGGATCACCGACACACGAGTAATCAAACCTGAGATCTGAGCCCAGATTACCAACCGTACACAACCCCTTATTGATCCCGATACCCACCTTGAGATCGGGCGCGTTTGGATCCTCGGCCTTGAGCTCCTGATTCACTCGTTCACACGACCGAACCATCAAGAGTGCCGCCTGACAGGCATGTAGCGCGTCATCCGGGTCATCCAGGGGTGCATTCCAAAACGCCATAATCGCGTCGCCCATGTACTTGTCGACCGTCCCGCCGAGGTTTTGGATATCATAGGTCAGGGGGGTTAAGAGCCGATTCAATAGCGACGCAAGCAGTTCCGGGCTGTCTTTGAAGTACTCGGAGATTGTCGTGAACCCCCTGATGTCAGCAAACAAGATCGACAAGTTACGCGACTCACCACCGAGCGACAGCCGGTCCGGCTCATCTGCGATTTGTTTGACCACATCAGGTGATAAGTAAGTCGAGAATGCACCGGTAATAAAACGTTTTTGCGATTCCTCGACGACAATCCGATAACCAAGCGCTGCAAAGAAAGTCGCCCCGATGAGCACGTTCATCCACAGCCAGTCCATCAGAATCAGGGCATCCACGTACGCGTACCATGCCCCGTAACTGACACCGCCGACCACGACAGCGAACCCGAGGAGGGCCGCCAACGGCGACATTAAAAACACGAGGACCGGGGCAATCACCGCGCCACCGACGCCCACGAGAATCGACCACACCATCGAGTCTGCGGTACTCTCAATATAGGTCTCAGCCGCGATCTGCTCGAGCAGGTTCACATGAACCAGAGGGCCTGGCACGTTGGCTGCGTTGATCATCGAATGAATATCGCCCAGTGCCGCTGCCGACGCGCCAACCACAACCACCCGCCCGTTCAGTTGATCTGCGAAGTCACCAGACACCGCGTCTCGAAAACTCAGCGTGCGGGCGTTGAGGTGTTGTTCAGTCTGAGACGCGATCCGGATACTGCCATCGGGCGCTGTCGGCAGGATGACTTGCCCGACTTTGATTTGCTCGATTGCGGCAAACCCGGCTTGATCAACTGCCTTCACCGCAATCGTCGACGCGCCTTGTAGCTGAGCGAGCGCGGCAAGCGCCAGCGATGGATAGATCACCCCGTTGGAACGGACCAGCCCCGGAACCGACCGCACCACCTTATCAATCCCAGGAACGACCGACACGTGGCCCAAGGCTGCGTTCACCGCCAACTGATCAATTGGACCCGTCAGATCACCCTCGGGTATCGGTGCGTCCTCGACCGGACCAATTTCAGCGATCGCGAACGAGCTCTCACTGAAACTCGACGGCTGGCCGGTCGCCGCCATCGCTATCACAGTTGGAGTTTGGCTGAGCACGTCTCCTAAAAACTCATCAAAATTGTGATAGCCATAACCGTTCACCACTTGCTCCTCGAAATTCGGGAGCTCTTGGATCGCCGGAAAACGATCTTTCAATTGATGCGGAGATGAGCGATCCGGTTCGGCAAACAAGATATCCAGCGCAACGACTGAAGCGCCTTGTTCGTAGAGCGAGATCAGAGACGACCCCAAGACGTCACGATCCCAGGGCCACTGACCAAAAGTATCGAGCGATGCCTCGTCAATCGCGACAAATACCGGATCAATCCCCTCAATTTGTTCTGTAAGTGGGATCGGACTGAGTTGCTGATATGCGTCCAGCCCCAAATCTGTGAGCCGATTGACCCACTGCGCCGGGTACGCTACCCGAATGACGACGAGCGCGCTTAAAACACAAACAACAAGCGCCGCAGGTGCGAGTCGCTTGATCACAATCCGCCCTGGATCTGCTGATCAAGGTCCCGTACGCATGTTTCTATCGCGCTAGCAAAGGCTGCGACTGCAGCCGACTCCACCGAACCTGAATCGGCGATCGCGGCACCGGACCGGCAGCGAAGCGCTCGCTCATCATCTCGTGATTTCAGATAACCGCTCAACCCAACGCTCACCTGGGACTGTTGAGGATCAATAAACAGATCATCCAGCGAGAGTGTGATGCTCTGATCTGCACGCATCGGCGAATCGTCTGCCACGAGACGGACCTGGCTGAACCCACGCTCCAGTAACCAGTTGGTCATCCAGACATTGGTTGGGCTTGCCCATAAGTGCCCCCGAATCTCTCGTACGATCAGTGGTGATTCGCTTTCGCTGGCTAACAATGAACGCCCGCCGAGAACCCCCGGGGTTTCGACCCGCCTCAGCGATACCAGAACACCATCCTGATGGTTGACCGCTTGCGGGCTCGCGACACGATAATAGCGATCCGGCGTGATCGGTTTCGCGGCACAACCAACCAGCACTAATAAACTGAACCCGATTCCTAGATACCGCATTATTCTGTCCCCCGTATCAAACGACTCGGCTCCTGACGCAGAGTCGCGGTCATGTCTTCTAAATTCATTGCGGCACGTTCAAGCCGGTCAATAATCGCGAGAATGCGATCGTCTGAGCGATCAGACAGGCTGTCAAACCGGGTCGCGAGTGCGTTGGCCGCTCGTGCGGCCTCGTGTACCTCGTTCATTGACTGCTCGGCCTTTTGAGCAATATCTGTATCGAACCGGGTCGCGAGCGCGTTTGCCTTCTGAGCGGCCTGATGTACTTCATCCATGGACTGCTCTGCTTTTTGCACAATGTCTGTGTCCGTCAGCTGGTCGGCGCTGTCCAACACCGACATCACCTTTGGTCTCACCTCCGCCACGAGTTGCTTGGTTTCTGACAACACCGACGCCAGATCGTCCACCGATTGTTGGACCGCTCCCATCGTATCGTTATTGATCACAGCCTCAAGGCGTTCAACTGTTGAAGTCAGCCGAGCCAGTAACTCCGGGGTTTCCGCAGCCAGCGGTTCAAGCACCTGTGTCGCTCCTTTGATGGAGTCACGGACCTCTCCGTCCAATAACTCATTCACGGTCCTAAGCACGGGTACGAACTCGTCCTGGACCAGTGTTTCAAACTGTGCGGCTGTCTTCAGGACACCTGACAATGCATCCACCGGCTCAGTCACCTTCAACTCGGCCCCGACAGCTTTTAACGTCTGCGACTGCCCCCGTGATATTTGAACTGCCTTTGGCGCCAATAAGTTTTCCGACTCGATTGTCGCGAGACTATCTTCATAAATGGGCCAGCCTGATTCCACCATCAACCCGATTTCAAAGCTCAGATCACCCGATTCAAACACCGGCTCGATTGTGTCAACGGTCCCAATCGGGTAACCCTCAAACTGCACACCCGCACCAACCTCAAGACCGCCCAGATTATCCAACCGGATCACGTAGCGATCACCCTGGCCTATCGAATCGATTAGCAACACGTATCCGACCAAGGCGAGCAACAGGCCCGCGATAACAAAGAGTCCGGCCTTGATCGTGGATTGATTTTCCATAGCTATCCCTCAGGGAGTCCCATAATTCGGCGGTAATGTTCTTCTGCGTCAAATGCCATCGGTTCGGCGGTCCGGTTGATCAACGCCTGGATTCGAGGATTATCGGACGCGCGGATCGCGTCAACCGATCCATCGAAAATAATAAACCCTCGGTCGAGGACAACAATCCGCGACGCAATCTTAAACGCGCTCTCGAGCTCATGCGTCACCACGACAACCGAGACACCAAGCGCGTCTTTGATTTTCAAAATAAGATCATCAAGCGCTGACGCGACGACAGGATCCAGCCCCGCGCTTGGTTCATCCATAAACACCAGCTTGGGATCCCGAGCAAGCGCACGGGCGACCGCAGCTCGCTTCAGCATCCCACCCGATAATTCACTCGGCAGGAGATCCTGCTTATCCAGCAGCTCGACGAACTCGAGCTTCAACCGAACCATGACCTCGATGACATCTTCGGGGAGGTCCGTTGTCTCTCGAAGTGGCAACGCGACGTTGTCAAATATTGACAGTGAGCTGACTAAGGCGCCCATCTGAAAAGCGACTCCGATATGCGACAGCCGCCGGTACCGATCGTTCATGGACCCGGAGTAGAGATCCTCACTGTTTAGTTCGACCGAACCAGACATCGGCGGCTTTAACCCAATCAGATGCTTCAAAAACGTTGATTTACCCGACCCACTGCCACCCATAATGACAACGACTTCACCGGGATCTACTTGCATCGAGCACCCATCGATAACGACGTGGCCGTTGTAGCCGCCAGTGAGTTGGTCAACGCGCAACAGGCTCATAACTGCCCCAAGATGGAATAAAGGGCGTCGACGGCTATGATTGTGGCGATACACACAACAACCGAGGACGTGGTTTTGCGACCGAGGTCATCCGCACCACCGGCGACAGACCGACCAAAGGCAAGCGCGATACCACCAATCAACACCCCAAACACGACACCTTTTGAGATCCCAAGCAAGTAATCCGCCAGACTGATCAGCTCGATGAGCTGATCCATGAACGCGTGGAACGACATCCCAAGCGCGGTCGACGCATAAAGCCCAGCCAAACCAAGCGCCGCAAAGTCTCCAATCACAACCAAAATCGGTACAGAAACCAATAAACCCAGTAACGTTGGCACATCGACAAACCGATGCGGCGCGATCCCCATCACGGTGAGGCCATCGAGTTCGCCGTTGAGCCCCATCGACCCGACCCTCGAGGTAATCTGGCTCCCGCTACGACCCGCAACCACAATACCGACGATCAGTGGAGAAAATTCTTTGGGGATCGAGACCGCGAGCCCCACGTTGATGAACTGCTCGGCACCAAAGATGGACAACGTTTGCATCCCCTGGATAGCGAGCATGACACCAACAATCCCACACAGAAGAATCACGATTGGGATTGCTTGGAGCCCTGATAGCAGCACCTGTTGAGACACGGCAGTCAAACGAACCGGTTGACCATAGGCCCGGCCAGCGATGACATAGAACAAGGTGTCACGCAGATTCAGGGAAACTAATCCAACGAAATCAACAGCAGATCTGAGGGGCCCAAATATCATAGGGATCCTTACCAAGGTTTGAGCTGACAGGGTACTGAAAAGACAGAACGAACAAAAGTTTAACCCACGGTAGCTCACTCTATCGGTCATAAAATGGTAACCTCTCGCCGGGTTTAATACACGAATTAAAAAACATGACGATTCGACAAATTATCGGTGGGTGTCTCGCGCTCACGCTCTCACTGTCAACAGCGATGGCGGCTGAATTTATCGGCGTCACGGCGGCGCTGAAAGGTGAGGTACTACGGCTCGCCTCCACAGAGCCCTCGGCGTCGATTGGCGCTCTCTCGAGCGGCGAAAAGATCTTCCTTGGCGACGACATCAAGGTCGGCGAAACCGGCCGATTGCAGGTACTCCTGGTCGACGAGACGGTGTTTACGCTAGGCGCCGGCGCTGAAATGACCATCGACAAGTTCGTCTATGACCCAAACCAAACCAATGAACTTGCCGCAAACATCAAGAAGGGAGCGTTCCGGTTTGTGTCAGGCAAGGTCGCGAAGGCCGGGAAGGACGCCATGAAGGTCTCGGTCCCCGGGGCGACAATTGCTGTCCGAGGAACGCAGGTCGCGGGCCTCATCGATGAGGGCGGGCAAGCCGATATCGTTCTTCTCGGACCTGGCCCTAATAGTTTCGGTGCGACGCCTGGATCAATCGCTGTATTCAATGAGCTCGGCAGTGCAGACGTACTCCGTGGGGGATACTCGATCAACGTCGCCCAGAATGAGCCGCCAGGTGAAGTACAGCAGGTTGATCCAGAGCTTCTCAAACGCGTCGAAAACGCGGTCAGTGAGCTTGCAAGCGAAGAAATTGCTGAGACCATCGCTGACACGGAAACCAACGAGCGAACCGCGGCTTTGAACCAGGCGCTGACTGAGAAAGGCGTCAGCGGGACAACGGCAACCAATGATGTTGAGATCCTCCGATTTATTTCCGAGGAAGAGGCCCAGATGCTTGCTGATGATGGCCTCAACTTTGACGCGGAGGCGGTTGGCAAGCTCGCGAAATACGCGGAACTCAACTCGCTTGCGACTCCACCGCCCGGTCCCTCGGTGGCGGACCTCGCGGGGGCATCTTTCCAAGGTTCTAGACAATACACGCTGACGGGCGTGCAGATGACGGCAACGAATGGCGACGTATTCGGCACGATGGACCTGAGCACGACCTACAACTTCGACGCTGATCAGATACAGCAGGTTCTTTCGGGCCAAGTTGAGGGACTGAAAATCAACAATACCGCCACGGCTGACTTTAGTTTCGCATTCAACGGGACCGGTAATATCTCAAACATGACGACACTCGGCGGGACCAACGAGGCACGTTTCATCGCTGGATCCGAACATACCGATCTAAGCGCCGTTGTCGGCACCCCGACGCTGACAGACGTGACCATGCAGGACGGTAACCCACCCGTGAATAAACCGAATACCTTCACAGGGACGCCGGTATTTACTCTCACGAATTGGAGCCTAACCGGAACCGCGGCGGCCAACGACACGCTGCTGATATCCACATCGGGTGGTCTCGCCACGATCGACACACCCGGAGATCTTGGTTTTACAAATACCTCAATCGTGACAGCAAACGGTGCAACCGAATACCACAACGTCGCCGGCACAGGCGTCGCGGCGGGACAAAGCCAATAACATGAAAAAGAAACTACTCGCGCTCGCCATCTGCCTCGGTGGTGTCTCCCCCTACGCAAACGCCGAGGTAACCTACCAGGACATTTTGCTTGACCCCGATAATATCGAGCTGAACCGTCAATTTATCGAACTCAAAATCGCGTCAGGAGACCTGCCGCCCGCATTGAGTGCGGTTGAACGAATTATTCAGCTACAACCGCTCAACATCGGCGCGCGAATACTGCGAGCGCGGCTACTAATCTCGCTCGGCAACTTCGCCACCGCGAAAACTGAACTTGAAGCGCTCGACTTTTACTCGTTACCAAGCACTCAGGCCTCGGAGGTAAACGAGCTGCTGGTCCGGGTCGAGTCGAGCATGTCTCGATGGAAGACAACGGGATTCGTGAGTTTGACGGTGAACTACGACAATAACGTAGGAAGCATCACCGAAACCGGGAAGCTTGCCGACACCGCCGGGGTACTCTCGGGGACCTCATTCGATTCTGAGGGCTTCTCAACGAAACGCTCCGATACCGCGCTAGGGATCACCGCATCAGTGAGTACGTTTTACGATATCGGATCACAAACGAACGATAACGTGTACATCCAAGTCACCGGACAAAAGACCAGCGGCGATGACTCCAAGCTAAAAGATCTGCATTCGAGTGGCCTCACGATCGGTACCAACCTCAACACCGTCAGCTACCGGACAAATACGTTCGTTAAGTTCGACAAACTCCATCGGAACACCGTCAAAGACCGAAGCGCTATACCTGTGAAACGAGACGACATCAAGACAATCACTGCGGGTACACAAGTCAGTAGGCAGCTCGACAACACCAATCTACAGTTCGGATATGATTTTTCGATCGCGGATTTTTCAGGCAGATCCCTATCCGATGATTCAGATTCAAAAACCCACTCACTCTCCATGGGCCTCTTCTCACTCGTCAATCCGAGTACCGCCTTGTTCAGTGGCATTGGCTACCAGCAGCGGCGGGCAGACGACCGCTCAAGCGCAACAGCGATGAGCGCGCAAGATCGAAATGTGAGTCGTTTGAATGTGGGTATCACTAGCATTTTCGCCGAGGCGCACCGGGTGACGTCAAGTGTTTCGATTCGCGACCTGAGATACAAGAAGCTCCTCAGCGGGGTGGATCAATTCGTTCGGGATGACCGCGAAACCACTCTATCTCTCGCGTATCGATTTAACGCAGGATCGATATCAGAAAATCTCCTCGGTTGGTCATTCAACGCAACAGTGACCCGAGTGGAAAATAACTCGAACATGGCGAGCTATGACATAACTAACAATCTCGTTACGCTGGGAGTCACATACGAGTTTTAACCAAATATGAATGGAGCCCAACTTTTCGGGTAAAGCCAGGTTATCTTGATATCTCTTACCAGCTTGAAACCTTGACCAAGATCAAAGCATCACACAGCCCATCAAGTATAGTAACAGCTCACTGCGGCTCTAGTATCTGGATATCTCCGCCGTTGATCTGCTGGCCGCTTCCCAACGTACCACTGTCGTCAATGAAAACCTCGCCGCTGACTCCAAGTCCACCAGATCCGTCATCGCCAACTCCGATTCGATACTTATAGCTAAACACACCACCCTCCAATGACTCTTGATTATTAAAAGTGTTTTCGATCACAAACACTCCCCCGGTCGACGCATCCGAGATATCAGAAATGCTATGGGTGGTGGTGGCAACGGCACGAGAGCCGGAACTGTAATCCCAATGGGGATTTGATGGGTCGCCGAAGGTGAGGTCCCCCTTTGTGTAACCCCCTGGAACGTTCGAAAGGTTATTTAGGCTCCCCATGACAACGATGCTCGCGGACTCGTTCGCGAAATCAACAACGATGCGCCCGGTAATTGAGTCGTTCGCGTCACCGCCGCCATACACCGAATCGACCGTCGGTTTCCAGGTTTTTTCAAACGTACCCGTGGGCTTACCCGCCCCGAATAGGCTGTTGTACAGAGCGCCACTGTTATCTATGAAGGTGTAGGTCTGTCCGGATACCTTGAAACCAGTACTCCCATCCAACGTAGCGGTCGGCGCGACCCCGTCGAGGCTCTGAACATAATCCCCGCAGTCATCAAACGAGCAGACATCCAAGATGATCGTATCGGTGGCCGTTAGAGATCCGTCTGAGGCGGTAATCGTCGTTGTGTAGGACCCAGCGGTAGCCGGTGCACCTAAGCCAGAAATCGTCAGCGAATACTGACCACTGCCGATATCGCTCAAACTAATCCAGTTCAGATCTGGGGACAGTGTAACAGTGTCGCCGGGGTTTGGGTCCGATACCGCAATGGTCGCAGTGCCCACGCTTGTGCCCGACGCAGCAGAAGGCGTGACCGCAGATATTGCCGCTTGTGAAGTCGCTTGATCGATAGTGATTGTAGGCGCTGCCGGGGTGGAACTTGATGCAATGACTTCGTCCTCAGATTTCTCAGACGCAACCTCCTCCGCGGATACCTTTGTTTCTTCTTTGCCATCATCTTCCGTCACGAGGGGTTTCCCGTCTTCGCCCACCCGAGTCACGGTCTCGTCAATCTTCACCTCTTGGTCGAGCATCGTGGAGGCCTCACTCGTCGTAGAGTCCACCCCACGGTCACCAAACAAGTCTTGTTTCAACAGCTCGTCAAATGAGGTGTCGGCTTGTTGATCGGTTTCAAGAGGCTTTCCGTCGTCACCCAATGCCCCACTTGTTGACCCAAGATTTGAGTCGGTCTTGGGCTGACCGTTGGCGTCTAAATCAAGCGTCGGTTCACTCGAGGCAGTGGGTTCCCGGTCGACCTCGGAGTCAGCAACAACAGGCTTCGGGTTTCCGTCTGCGTCTAGGTCTGTATCCGAGGAATCAGCAGCTGCGCTTGATTCACTCTGAGCTGAGCTCTCAGCTGTCTCGGTGCTTTCTTTTGGGTTGCCATCTGCATCCACGTCGGCCTCGGGGTCTGATTCGGTTCGCGTTGCTGTCTCGCCTTCTGCTTCTGCTTCTGCTTCTGCTTCTGCTTCTGCTTCTGTTTCCTCCTCAGCGTCCTCGTTGATCGATAACCGGTCAAGCACGTCATCAACCTCATCGAGATCTACGCGCAGTGGTTCCGAGACCTCACCGTTTGCCGAGACCGAGACAGCGAATCCGGGGAGATTGATACTCTGGGCGCAGCTCTCTGGGGCGTTTACCACGGGGGAGCCAGACATTCTGAGATCACCATCGGGGCCGATTTCAAATGCAGCGTTTCCTCCGCCACCGCCAGACACACAGTCGGCGGATAGTGACATGACATCGATGGCCCCCGACAACAAAATAATGCTGGACTGATCCGGTTGTACGTTGCCGATGACCTCAGTACCCCGGACCGCCACGACCACATCACCGGCCTTGACCTTCATGTTGTTCGGGTTTTTCTTGGCGATCTTCCCAGAAACAAACCGAAAAGCGCCCTTGCCGATACTCGCAGCAACCCGGCCTGTTTTATCTTTCGGGGTGTACACAAACTCATCGATCGTGATCTCGGCGTTCTCACCGACACTGAAGGTGGACTGGTCTCTCAGGAGGACCTGAAGCCGCGCACCGGCCTGAGTGATTACCGTGTCGTTGAGGAAGACTGGCTGGGATGCCTCCGCGGCCAATTCCTGGTCGTCACGCACAATCGTGACGCTGCCCTTAACCGCGGCAATGACGCCGGACTGTGACGCGGCCGCCGCCTGATGAGCGAGACCGATAAGTACGATGCAAATAAGGACTCGAACGACCATCAGAACCTCAGCTTCACACCCAGCGAATACTCACTCGATTCCTTGGCGTAGTTGGGAATATTCGAATCAGCATCCCGCCAGACAAAACGAAAGCTCGGCTCAAGCGCGACCCCTTGCCAGAAGTTCTCAACAGTACAGGCGCCCCCATATGTCCAATTGGTTTGGGTGACCCGCTTTGGCTTCGTACTGACAAAGGTATTCGCTGCCTTGGCTTGGACCCATGACCGGTCTGCCGACAGGGTATTTGAGCAATTATCGAATTTGTAGTTCAAAGCCATCGCCAGCGACTCTAAATCATTCGAGACCGATCGGTCCTTGGCGTTTGTATCAGACCACTTCCCGGTCACCGACCAACCGACCTGCTTAACTTGCCCCACCAGTGACAGGCCTATCACCACGGTCTCGCTCGAGTTGTTGGTGTTGTTAGTGACACCCTCGAACTCTTGGTACATGTTTTTCGAATAGGCGACGTTACTGCCAACCACTAAGTTTTCGGTTAACCCGGTCATCAGACTCGCCGCCAGGCTCGCGAAGTTCGCATATGGCTGGCCATCGACCCGGGTCTGGATCGCACTGATCGACGAATCAATGATGGTTCCGTCGTCGATTTCTTTGATCGACGCCGAGCCACCAACGGTGGATGTTCGAGACAGGTCATCGTGATCACTCTCGCGCCCTGATCCGAATCCCGTCACCGTGATAATCGTCGGTGTTTCATAAGGCAATTGGTACGACATTGAGCTGTCGAAACTGAGCTCATTAAACGAGACATCGACATCCGATTGTCCTGATGGAAGCGATAGATCTCGGAACAACACCGTACCAGTCGCGGTGCGGCCCAGCGCATTATTTGAAACTCCCGCGGTCAGACCGACCGAGTGACGCCAGGTAATGGGGCTCAATACGTCCTCAATTTGAGACACGTAGCTGAGCGCCTTCTCACGCATCTCAGGAGTCAGTCCCTCATCAGCGAGCAGCTTATTTAGAATATTCCGGGCCTCAGGAAGCTTACCTAGCTTAATCTGCGTCTCCGCCATTAAAATTTTTGCGAACTTCGACTCTGGATCCACCAGCAGAATCCGCTCGAGTGTGACCTCGGCTCCCTCGAGGTCACCTGACGCCACCTGTTCCTTAAAGTACTCGAGGTTGAGATTCAGGTTGGTCGGGTCGTTAAAAATCTGCTCCGCAAGATAATCGAGCTGGGTGTCAAAATCGTCACGCGACAGCGTGTCGGCGACTTGAACGTCTACCGGCTCGCTGGCCGTTTCAGGCACCACCTGACGCGGCCGCTTGAGACCCTTGACCACCCTGAAATCCTCGGCAGACTGCTCTGGCTGAAGGAGCGAAAGAGTTAGGCGGTGGTCATTGGCCAAGGCCGGCTGGTTTGTTTCATCAAGGAGCGAGATTAACTCTGACCGAATTTCTGTATCGCTGGGGTTTCGATCAAGAATCCGCCTAGCGATCAGTGCCGACAGACTCAGATCCTCGACAGATCTTTTCGCCAAGAAATCTTTCCTAACCTTGGCGTAATCAATCTTTTCGTTGGCTCGGTTTTGCGAAACCAAACTCGAATACAGTTGGATCTGATAGTACGCAGACAACGTGTCTAGGGCTCTGAGGGCGTCCGACTGCAGCGCTTGGTCTGCCGTAAGAATCTGGTCGATAAGCAGGTGCCTGGCGCTCTGTGCGATCAATCTCGCTGACAGCTGCGATTGCTCGACGGGCTGGTATCGCCTTGAACTAGATTCGTCTAGAAGGGTTTGTACAACGACATGATCGATGCGCGACCACGAATCTTCCGCACGCTTATTGGCAGCCATCAGCCTCCAAACGACGGACTCCGAGAGACGAGCGTTGCGGTCAAGTATGACCTGAAGGAGTTTTTGGTTGCGGCTGGTCTCTTTGGGTAGCTCGTCGATTCTATTTAACTCACGGGCGAGAAACGCGGCTTGAGGCTCAGTGAGCGCGGACGATGGTTCGGCAATGACGACAGTCGACATCAGAGCAGCGGCAACCACGGACCAGAAAACTCGCCTGGACTGAGACACACAAGACTTGAAGAGCACGCCGACCAAACCACCCATTTATCAGTTCACCAACATGGTATCACTAAAGTGGGATTTTAATCGAATTATCAATTAGATAAAGAATTTACTTCTTTTGTAGGAGCCACCTCAAGATCGAGACTGTGCCTCAAAAAAATCAAAAGCCACTACGCTCTTAATAGAAAAATAAAAAGCTCGGAACACTAAGTGTCCGAGCTTTCTCGATCGATAACTGGGGGTTAATATTGAGACCAGCGACGCTCGACCGTCAGACCATAGCTATTGGCCTTCACATCATAGGTGGGGTTGTTTGAATCAGTCTGACTGTTCTTGTAACCGAATATGAAGCTCCAGTCTTTGAGAGGCTCATAGAACACATCACCAGACACCGTGTAGTTGGCTGAGAGTGTCGTGCTTGCATCTTCTCTTTTATAGTTCTGGAAACTGTATTTATTGTCTTTGGAGGAACTCGAATACTTCAGAGTGGTTCGATGTCCAGCCTTCCAAATCGTAATTAAAGTACCCGAAAGCGTAGTAATGTCTTTGTCATACGCGTTCTTTACCGAGCTGTTCTTTGACTTGTATGTACCGCTCTCGAAGCTGAGAAGCGCCAATGATTGCTTACCGAGCGGTGAAGAAAAGCTCAGCTTATGCTTTCCTGTCGTGTTGTCGTAATCGGACGCAGCACCTATCCCGGTGTTTTTCGACTTAGCGCTCGTATATGCATATGAGACTGAGCGATCGTTGAATTTATACGACATCGATAGACCAGGGATTCCGATACTCGTATCTGGCGCCACAGATGTCCCACCGGAGGTGCTGTTGTGTTTTTTATTCACCTTGACCGAGGTGTAACTGAGCTCAGTTTTGAAGTTCCCGATGTTCTCCTCGTAGCCAAATCGCGCGAGCGTGGTAACACCATCCGCGTTGATTGTATCGGTTCCATTTTTGTAGGTCGAAGACAACGCAAAATTAAGATTGCGAGTTTTGTCTTCATTCAGCTTGTAAGAACCAAAATAACCGACAGACGTGTTGTAGATGGTATCCGCTAGCTTTTTTGTCGCATTGTTCGCAGTGTCTGTACGAGCCGTACCGGTCCATGTGGAGCCATCTGAAGTTACCCACGTCTGGCCGGTCTCGTTATAGCTGTTCGCATTGCCGTTGTAATCAAACCCCATTTTAAAACTAACGGTCGCGTTAAGCGGTGATTCGTTTCGCTTTACGAGCTCAATTAAATTTTTGGCTCGATCGATGTCTGACGCGGGCAACTTCAGTGTCGTCATAAACTCCAGCTCATCGAGCACTTCCTCGCCACGACCTAGGGTGATCATGATCTGAATTCTAAAAAATCGAGCAGCCAAATCTACTGGCTTCGCAACAATCACGTCCTCAATTACTGCTAGCGCTCGGTCAAATTTCTTTTGCGCGAAGAGCTCGGCCGCATAAGTCCGCGCGAGCTCAGTATCATTTTTATTTGCCTGATATTCAGCCTCAGTTACTGCCATCGCGAACGAACAAAAAGAAACCGAAGCGGCGATAACCGCGTATTTAATTTTTTTCATAAGAGTCCTGGGTGACTACTGCAGCTTAGCTGGATCGGAAAGAGGCGCGCTTGCGACAGCAGTCTGCCCCGCAGCAGACAAGCTTTTATAAGCAGCAGATTGATAATTGGGGTTGCTCAGGTCGCTAATAGAACACGAACCACCGCAATTCGTTCCGCTAAGCCACGGTGAAAAGCTCGATTGACCGACGATGGCCTTGTCCGCATCAGACAAACTATTAAAAATAGCTAAGGTCTCTGCTGCGTAAGCGGGCGTTAGATTACCCCCCGAGATCAGATCCCCGATAAGCGAGGCGATATCAAAATCAAAAAATTCCTGGTTTGCTTCAATAACTTCAAGAGCTGAGTCCAGATCCGCGGCCTCCGCCTCAGTAATGAACCCCTGCTCAAGCGCTTCGTTAACTACCGCCGTGTCGAACGCAAAATCGACATCAGCAGAGATCACTGACTCCACACCACCAATATCCGCCTCAAACGCGCTTAGCTGTGACGCGTCAAGCGCTTCAATTGAGCTGCTGAGATCTGGAATGTCCGCACCATACGCGACGCTTGAAGCACATCCGATCACCAGACCAGTCACAACAACGTTCTTGATATTCTTCATCGGGTTACCCTCTGATTTATCGTTACTCAACACTGTCAACGATCGCCTTATCTGCATCACTCAACTGATCGTAGAACGGGTTACCCTCAACTGCGTCAAATCCCTCATTACCAACCAGAGATTTTGCTGAATCAGATAAGCTGTCAAACGCCTGAAGGGTCTGAACGATTTGGTCTTGAGTCACAAGACCCGCTTCATAAGCCTCGCCAATCGCAGCCTGTACATCGAAATTAAATTTATCTTGATTTGCTTCGATGATAGACAATGCCGTCTCCATATTTTTCGCTTCTTCTGCAGACATCAAGCCTTGCTCGACTGCAGACTGAACACGAACTTGCTGAACAGCCGCCTCGACGTCTGCGTTCATCCCGGTCAGGGCCTGAGAGTTCTGCTCAAAGGCCGCGCGGTCTTCCACCGACAACGCGTTGACCGACGCCTCAAGGGATGGAACATGCGACGCAGCGACAACGAAATGTGAGACACTTAAGGTGGCCACGAAAACGGCGGAGATTTTGACTAAACTTTTCATCTAATATTTCTTCTCGTCATGAATTTGCGAGCGAAAACTACAGGGACAGAAAGCAGTAGTCAACCTATTGATCTTTGTACAAAAGTCCAAGGTTGAGGGGGGGGGTATTTGTACACCCTAAAGACAAAACATAGGGCACCGAAATCGGTCCGCCAGCGACCATTGATCCTATCAAATCTCACGGATCTCAATCGTGCGCATCACACCCCGAAAATTCACAATATTCGCTTGCGCACGCCGAAGCGAATTCTCCTTCGGTGCCGCGCATGCGATCACAGATGTCACGTCTAAGTCATTGGCAGCCAGACTGTTCTCAACATCTTGCATTGTCCCGGCAACCACCGCGCCAACGCCCTGCATCGGTAATACCGAGAGATCGACCAGGCGGTATCGGCGGAATGTCTGTATCTCTTGGGCAACATCGGGTACCAAGCGCCAGTCACCCGACGAGTCTGTCCAAACCCCGAGCGGTCGCATGCACGACGCAATCAGCTCGCTATTAGTGAAGCCGTCGACCACATCGCTTTCGGTAAAGAAGTCTGCGACATCGACCCATGCGTCAGGTATCGCTGACCCCTGCTTGATCTCGTAGGACGCGATTTCCATCAGCTCGCGCGCGCGGAACAAATCCTTACCACGCTGGGTACCGCCCTCCGCGGCAGACCGGGTGACACTCACCGCTGTTTGCCCAATATTCATCACCACAATCGCAGAAATCGCGGACAACGCGATCGCGAGCAAGATCGCACTTCCTTCTTTTTTCGCGCTGAGAAAACCTTTAATGTTCATTTAAGTGTTAGCCATTGCAGTTGAGCTTATGTCACGACCCCAAAGTACCACTACGACCCCTCAGTTGGTAGCCCGCGGATTTTCGCTGGTTGAACTGGTAGTAGCGGCTGCGATCATCGCGATGGTGGGCGCCGGTACGCTCGCGGCGATCGCATTTTTTGAGCAAACAACCGTCGATTCGAGCAACGCCAAGGCAT
Organism: gamma proteobacterium HIMB30; assembly: GCA_000227525.2. Lineage (GTDB taxonomy): Bacteria > Pseudomonadota > Gammaproteobacteria > Pseudomonadales > Litorivicinaceae > HIMB30. The sequence goes on along the minus strand of AGIG01000017.1, from coordinate 72,238 downwards.
CGAAAAATCTGCTGACAAACATGATCGATGAAGCCCATTCCGTCTTCACTGAGGACCTTGAGGGGTTCAACACCGACGTCATCGATAACGGGAATACGGCACTAACGACATCATCTCGAGGCATCTCCAGCGATGCGTTTATCAACGCGATCTTGGGCGATGCAGACCGTTTCGACGGACAAAATCCGGAGTGCGCAATCGAGAGCGCGAATCTCACTGACAAAACATTTACGCTCGACTCGGATTGTCCCTCCGCTGCCTTTAACAACCTCGAGGTACTCAATTCCACAGATGAACCTGCCCCGTTACACATCATCGGTGCCCCTTCCATCTGCGCTGTTCACCGCATCACCTCGGCGTCGCGGATGTTTCACCTGTGTCCAGATACTGATGCGTGCAGCGATACTGTGGCGACGACTGACTGCATACCCACCGATGACGATGGTGTCATCGTGGGCTCTGAAGTCCTCATGCCCAGGTTTTTGATCCGCGAGAGTGATACCGCGAATACCGGGGACCCGGTCGCTTATTTAGTGGAATCAGCAGGCGTCATAGGGCCCAGTCAGATCACTCTTGTGGTCGACGATGATTACTACGACTCATTCGAAAACTCGACCCTCACAGACGCCTGTAGTGGCGGTACCTGCAAAGTGCCCGTGCAGGAAAGTGTCGCCAGAAACATCAATCCAGATCGAAAAATCCGGGTAACAAGTGATTCGTTGGCGGCCTACACGCAGGATGTCACTGTGACAATCACCGCGACCGATACCTCCGGCGATCCCGCGCTTGGAAGCCTGAGCGTTTCGACCGGTACCGATTTCCTGACCGATAGTGACGGTAACGATCATGTCCTGACGATCGAGGGGCCACTGATTGAGTTGAACGATACCTTAGAGACTTTGAGCTACACCGGCGACACTGGGATATTTGAGGAGGTCGATATCAATATCGCGATGACCTTCGGGAGCTTAGAGCAGTCCACCGGGCCGGATGCCGACAATGTTGCAGCGGATATCCGACTCGAGGTGTACCCGAATTGTGGATGCGAACCGGAGGGCCGGACGGCGGTTACCTTTAGGCTCGGGAAGTGGGACACCGCAAATTCAACATTCCTGTCTCAACCGTCACTCAATCTCCCGATGGACATCACCACGGTCGCCCTCCGAGACTCTCAAACACCGGTCGCTTTTTATGGTTACAGCACCAGTGGGTCCACGCCCTATTCGTCGAAGCAAAACTCAATCGCAGCGTCGGCCGCGCTCACCATCTATATCCTCGAGTCAACGAGTACCGACGCAGACGTCGCTAACGGTCGCGAGAAGTTCTCAATGTTCTTCCAAGACGACGAGTTCGGAAACTCGTGCGACGGCGGACCAGACTCTGGAGACTCTGGGGCCTATGGGGCGACTGACTACAGAGACGGGATTGAGGCCGGACGTGGGACAACCTCCAACAGCTCCCAGGCAAATACCTACTCGACAGAGACACTCTTTCGGTACGACGCGACGAACGACAGCACCGATAACCCGACACAGGTCTCGACATGGTCTTGCCGCGCGGCGTTCGACATGGACAACGTCCCGGCATGGGAAAACTCAAACTATCCATTCATCGAGAGAGACGAAGACAACGACTTCCGAATCACAAAAGAGTCGTTTAACCACTACGCCGGGAATAACCTGAGCACCTTCTCGTCATGGGGGGGCAGTAACAGCATTATCGATGGTGGCAACGGGCGCGCAGACGGCTTCGTTCTGGCACTCAAGGTCAGCAACACCACACCGCTACAGCTCTCAAATTACGTTGTCCCAAATAATCCCAGGTTCCGATTAACTTGGTATAACTCTTTCCAACAATGGCGGATTCGTCAGGTCCGATTACCCAGCATCTATCCCGGCGGGACCTGTCCGGCCTCCTTGCCTGCTGAGAATAATGACGAGAACGCGTGGCTCGACTACAGCGATGATGTCCGGCTCTCGATTCCTAAGTGGGATTGGGACGGGAACAACCCAACCTGGTTCTCGCCTCCTGAGCCGGCGAGTAATATGGCACAAATCATCAACCGATCGACCGACACGGTCGAGCTGAGGGTGCAAACCGCTAAAACCTGTCCCGACCCTGACATATTTGGATCCTAACGATGGAAAAAATCAGACAGCACACGAGAGAGGGTTTCAGTTTAGTTGAGCTAATGATCTACACCACAGTCTTCAGCCTCGTGGTACTCGGAACCCTCCAGCTCATGTCGACCTTCCAAGTGTCCTCATCTCGAATCTCAAATCTCGCTGGGAGCTCGCTTGAGGTCGATTCAACCGTACTGCGTCTGAACTCACTACTTACAGACTCAACAGATGTCGATATTTGCAACGTTTACAAAACAGACACATCTCTCACTGACAGCCAAGAACTCAGCTGCGGGTTAGATGACGGAAATCTCAGAGATGCGGGATGCCTCATCATGCGTGGCAACCGTCTCAGTGAACGATGGGGTGTCGAGTTTGATGGTGACGACCATATGGCAATCGACTTCAGGTCAACCATCGCGGGTGGAAGTGACTTGACGATCAGCATGTGGCTGAAGGATGTCACCTGTAATGATTCAGACGGCTGCCTGCTCGCTCAGTTAGGACAAATCGACGAAAATCAGTGGTGGCCAAATTCGTCTGGCAACAATGATCGTATCGCGCTGATCGCACTCAACGACTCTGGAAATCTTCAGCTGAGGCTGGCAACCCAAAATCGAAGTAACGAGGCAGGCTCCAACCGGTCCATCGTCTATCCGTCAATCACTCGAACCGTGAGAACACTCGAAGACTGGAACTCTGGTACCTGGACTCACATTGTGCTCACCGTCGAACATGACTCTGATATCGATCTAGACTTCGGGACGACCGGTTCAGGGAGCGACATTAACGACCTCAGCTTCGATCTATATGTCAACGGAGCGGAGGTTGAGCCAACAAATACCGAGACTGCGATGGATCTCGATATCGTGATCAACCAGTTGCTTCTATTCGGGTCCTACCGAACGCGCTCTCACTTCTCAGGCTTGGTCGGTCCGATACAAATTTTTGATGAAAAGATCAGTGATGATTTAATCCGTCGACTCAGTAATGAGTTCTATGTCTCAACTGTTGGTGATTTTAATCTGTCGATGAAGTTAGAAGACTATGGATCAACCAATATTTTCACCAGATCGGCTAGCGATTTCGAGTTCCTCGATTTCAACGGCTACGAAGCCATTTGTTCGACAGAAACAGAACTACCGGCAGATACAATCCGAATCTGTCGATCATTTACGGATGCCGAGTCGTTTGAAGAGATGTATGAGTCAGCAGTCTGGGAAGGTACTGCCGGCGAGGCTTTCATGTTCGCAAAAGACCCATCGAGCACCTTAGACTGGGACAATCGGCCCTACGCGCTGTACTCTAATATTGACGCCGACGACTTTTGTTTATCCGCCACCGACCCGGGACAAACTACTGATCCCGAAGATTCTGGGTGGACAAAGCTCACGGATTTTAAATATTTCCCCGGCCAAGACGCGGACGGCAACACGCGGTTTTTTAGCCAGCTTGAGAACTCTGACCTCTACCAGCTACTGATCTCATCCGAACTGAAATCAGGCGGTGGTCAGGGGTTGGCTGCCGTCGGCAGTCTGAATATTACGCGAACACTTGAGGATGACGCGCTGTGTCAGATCGCTCCGGATAACATCAACTTTGGAATTCCTTCCGAATCCGAGAGTACGTGTGACCTCCGCTACGCGACCGTCCTGATTCAAGACGACTTCCAGCCGAACATCGATCTGCTGTACGTCATGCCAGACAGTGACGATGACGGTGATGGCGACTACGTGACCAACTGGTCTCCCTCAGACGGCAGCGCTCCAAACTGCAGCGCATCTGTGACGTGGGGTACCAACGAGACCGTCAATATCTGCCGGAAAACGGTTGCGGCACCTGACGGAACCAACTACCTCAGATATACATTCCGAGATATCCCATTGATGGGTGACGATGGCCGAGCGGTCTATGACGCAGAAAGCGGAACACTTCAATTCGACGCCGGGAGCGGAAACACTCTGGAAGGTGAAGAATGGTTCCAGATCATGAAGCAAGTCCGCTACACCTACCAAGATTTGGTCAACGAAACCGCGGCATATGAAAAAAATAGAACCATCCTATTCAGCCTAGGTGACTCACTCCCCTTCTATCCTCCCGATGATTCGAATACACCCCACTATTATCGTTTCATCACTGACGCAAATGGTGACTCAACTCCCGATATTGATTGGCCCGATGCGAGACAAGATGCAATCGCAGACAGCGCAAAGTTCTGCGGGCTACAGGGCTACTTGGCGACCATTACATCTGAAGAAGAGAATGATTTTATTTTCACTCGACTGTCGCAGGATGACGGTACCATCGCAGCCGGCTGGCTCGGTGGTACCAGCCACGAGGATTGGCAAAAAGACTGGGACGATCCAACCCTCGATTTTACTGATTCGCCAAACAATCCAGGTACCTACCGATGGATCGATGGACCAGAGCACGGAAGTATTTTCTACAAATACTCCTACGACGACACTGGAAGCGGCGGCACTCACGAGGATCGTCGTAAACGGACCGGGCGTTACGTCAGGAAAGATCCAGCCGGGCAACAATGCCTCGCGAGCGGTGAATCCAGTGAAGCCAGCACCTCCCAGACCGACCTCGACCGCTTTGTTGTCGGATTTGATCCGTTGCCGGGCAACTCAACCAATAAATGTCGGCCACGCCCCGGACCATTGTGTGAAGGACTCGACCTCTGGTTCCATAATTTTCAGGTACGTATCGACGATGATGGTGACTGTGTAACCACAAGCGGCAGTAGCACCGACCCGGTGATGCGAGAGCCGAACGATTCACAAAGCGGCGGGACGCGAGAATATTTCCTACAGATCACCGGCAATACAGAAGGCTATGGAACCTGGAATGATCTCAGATGGAATTACGACAAAAACTCGAACACCCAACACAAAATTAAGGGCTATTACGTTGAGTACGGAGGCTGCACAGGGTCCTGTGTGAAAGATGCATCAGACCCCTCTGGGCTTGCAATTACCGCACGTGAAGAGATCGACGTGTCGGCGATACGCCGGATCTGTGAACGACCGAACTAGATCTATTTACCGATACAAATCGCTTTTCGGTACACGTCGCCCTGGCAACCAAACACGGTCCCGAGCCCTTTCTTGATCGTCTTACCCTCGACCTCGAGGATAAAGCCGCCGTTGCCCTGATACACATGCTCGACAGAGAAGTCGCGTTCGTTCACGTCACGACCGACGCGTATTTTCTGCTCCCCTCCGTCACCAAAGCGGACCCGTAAGCCACAGTCTTGACCGAGATGTGACAAATCAAACTGTGCCTTCAGTGTGTTACCTTCCATCGTCACAGCCTTCGGCTCCAAGCTCGCCGCCATCACTGAACCTGACCAAAGAACGGCTACCGCCAACCCAACCAACCGCATCATGAAACCCTCTGTCTAAATAATGTTGGGGTGAGCTTACAACGTAAGCCCCCGAGTTTGAAATGAGACCTCGATCACGACGGACCTACAACTCAAAGGGCGCCTGGAATCCTGGGGGATTTGGGTGGTCCCAATGCGGCTCCCGTCCGGCTTGTGACTCGAGATAGACCAGTGAGTCATCGTAATGATTCAGCGGGACATCATAGGGCGCTTCAAGAATCTGTCCGTCGCGACCGATCACTCGCGCGTCGTGATACGAGGTCGACTGGGATTCTTCGAAATGTCCGTGACGCGATCTGAGGTGAATATCACCGTAGCAACAGCAACTGTAGCTCCGGTCGAGTTCGTTCTGGACCTCCGCGTAGTACCCGGTCCCCCGAATTGCGGCCGTGACGTGCGGTGTGGAGACAGCCCGCGGTTGCGTCTCTTCGGGGTCGAACACCGAATGAATACCGCCCGCGATCAAACGAGTCGCACTCAACAAGAATGACTCGTCGTGTTCAAAGTGCACCTCACTGTCTGGCGACACCAAGAAGACATTCTTTTTAACGGCCACCACGATGTGTCGTTTCTTTGACCGAACCCGAACATTGCTCGCACTCGTGTGGTCGACATCAGGGTCTCCTCGAATCACACGAATACCCTCATTCGCGCGCACTGCGACGGGGCTCAATCCCATCGCGATCAGCGCCGAGCAGTACCTCACAAAGTCTCGCCTCTTCATGGAATCGATCTCCTGTCGTTTATGGCAACGATGATACTGAGGTTTTTAAACGGCTAAGGGCGTTGTCCAGCGTCATCAAGAGCGATTGATCGAGGGTATCTCGGATCGAATGGCTCAGCCAAGCCTCCCGAAAAGCCAAACGCTCGGATAAACACACATCTGAGTCTTCGTCCCCAGGCAACATCCCCGGCAGTCGGATGATTCCCGCCTTGGCAATCATGGCATCGTACTGACGAAGGCGCTTGTCTGTTTGTCCTCGTGATTGCGGGAGATATCTCACAGCTACGATCGCAGCCAAAGCCACAATGAAAGCCAACACCCACCCCACCGAGCGCTGCAGCCACGCGTACAGGGCAAGCTGCTTGTCGCGATCAAAATACAAGACGTTATCGATCAAGAATCGAGTGGTCCGCTCGCTCATTCTCGCCCAGGCAATCAACGCATTGCGAACAGGGATCGGCAGCCAATCGGGAGCGTGTCGGCTGAGGCCCGCCACCTGCGATCGTTGTTCCAAGAACGATTGAACCAACGATTGAGAAAAGCCGGCCCCAGACTCAGCCACAACCCAAGTGGTTGGATCGAGCGTCCGCCACTGTTCACCGTCATACACATCGATCCACGCGTGCGCGTGCTCCTGGCGGACCAACACATACCCGAGGCCCTCCGGCTGATCATGACCCAAAAAACCAGTGACCATCCGCACCGGATATCCGAGGCGCATCAGCGCCTCGGCGGCCATCCCTGCAAAATAGCCACAGTAACCCTCGTTGATGTCGAACCAGAGTTGATCGATGTCTCTCACGTCACCGACCGATGGCGTGACCGAGTAGGTTTTTGCGTCCCTAAAATAGGAACCAATCGATGCGATCTGGTCCTCTAACGACTCATCACGGATTGGTCCAAGCCATTGCTCCAACTGAGGTGCGGGCTGCAGTGATGGAATCGCTAGATGAGACGGGTGGTAGGACTCCTCGGCTGTTGAGAACAACTGCAACTCAATATCTAAATACACCGACTCATCCGATTCGAGTCGCTGGGTCAGCCCGTAATCTGTCCGCCCGACCGATAACTGAGACCACTGCAACCGGGGTATTCGACTGAGCTGGTTCGATTCCATCTCCATACGAAGCAGCCTGTTCAATGGTGCACTGAGTAACTCTGGAGCAATGACCCGGTTCTCTGACGCGAACCACTCACCATCTTGATATTGGTCCATCACAAACGCCCGCCAATATCCGTCACGAGGCACATCACCCCAGACCCTGAACACCACGTCGTCGTTACCGGCGAGGCTTGCGAGCTCACCCGGCCGGACCCGGTCAGACAGCCCGACCTGCTGGGTCGAGCCAAATCCAAAATCTAAAAATCCACCACCGATCCGTGGAAATAATGCAAAGAGCGTCACGATCGCGAGCACCATGAGGGACATCAGGGGCAGGTAGCGAACCAAGAATCTGAGGCTCAATCCCCCAAAATACATACGCTTCGATTCGGCGTAAAAAAGGGCCCCAACGGCCACAACGACTTGAGGGATCACCAAAACTCCGAAGAGCTCGATGTTGCCACCGAGTGTCCCTGTAAAAACAGCGAACAGCGAACCATAGACCGCAAAATGCGTGTCACGGGAGCTGCGTAATTCCCACGTTTTCATGGCAATAATCTGCGAAAGAAATGCGGCAAACACAGACGACGTGGTGAGTTCTTCAAACTGATAGATCACGCCAAGACCGATCAGGAAGATCACTAAAAAAAGCCCAAAGAATGGCCACTTGGCTTTGGGTAACTTAAACCCCAAAAGTAACGCGACTACGCAGAACAGACCATTGGCAAGACTCTGATTCACAAAAACTGCCGGCAAAATAAGAAATCCAACAGCCATCCGAGTAATGAGCCGTTGCTGGTCATCCAGCTGTTGCACGGTCGCCAAGTGCGACCGAAATATCCAACCGGCCTGATCAATCAGCCTACGCATCGGCGAGCGCCCTCAAGCTCTCGTCGAGATGACGTCGGCCGGCCGATTCGGGCAAGGTGACACCCGGCAGTTCAAGACTCCAACGGCTTCCACTGTCATAGGCCTCGAGGACTTCCCATGTCAGATAAGACAACATCAATTCAAATGAAACCGATGCATATGTTCGGTAAGTCACACGATGGGCAGTGGTTCGCCCGGTTGGGTCAATCACCACAGGCGAGCTCAACGTTTTTGTTTTCTTCCATGAAATCGACGCCATCCGGTCACCCGTTCGATACTCGCGGACAGCTAATTCATGGAGGCCTTGGGCTGACTTGACTCCCAGTTGCCGGCTCGGTTTTTTCGGCTCGGGATACACCACCGTACAAACGTGGGGATACCAACGCGACCTCAAGATGGCCCATCCAAAAGGAAACACGCTACCCAACTCGATCGGAGCGACCTCACGGACCCCTCTTCGGCCGGTATCCAACGGGAGCTCTATGGTTTGAGTCATCGCGCCACAGTCCACAACTGTCTGAGAGACTGGCGATGCGATTTGAATCTTTTGCTTCTCGAAGTCAGACGTCATATCGATTGATAAGCTTGCGTCTTGGCCCTCGGCAACAAACACGTCACTCACCGTACGTAACCGAATCCCATGAAAGTTCTGCCCGACAAACAGCAACGCAACAAAACCCAGGATCAGCAGAGAAAAGGCCATCAAAAAGCCCAAGTTACTCTGAAAATTTACCGCACCGAGGAGCAGCAAAAAGACCAAAGCAAAAAACAGAAAGCCCGATGCCGTCGGTAATGCGATCGCTTTGCGTGCATTGGTCTCGACCACTGCGCCGTCAAGTCGACCAAACTTCAAGGGAAGGGAATCCCTTGCATCCAGGGAACCAGCATCTCCTCTTCGACGAACTTGCGATCAGACGAGCGAATCAAACGATGCGGCGCTGTTGCGATCAATGCCGCTTGAATGTGCAAATAATCCACCACCACCTGACCTCTTAACACAGCGAGCGCTTTTGCGACCGTGACCAAGGCGACCGCCGCCCGAGTAGAAAGACCTTGGACCCATTCCGCGTTCTGCCGCGAGGCATCCACCAAGCGCATCACATAATCAACGCATTTCGACGGTAACGTCACTGCGTGCTGTAGTTGCCGAAATTCCTCGAGTGAAGGACCGTTGCCCTGTTCAGTCGAGTCGCCCGGCGTTCGCTCACCCGCGACAATCGCCCGCTCGATCGACTCGTCGGGATAGCCCATCACTAAGCGTGTCCCAAACCGGTCGAGTTGCGACATCGGTAGTTCATGGGTTCCCACATCATCGAGCGGGTTTTGTGTGGCAATAATGAGTTGATCGTGAGGCAATTCAAAGGTGACACCTTCGATTGTCACCTGCCCTTCGGCCATCCCCTCGAGAAAACCACTCTGCGTCCCTGGAGGTGCCCGATTAATTTCATCGATCAACACGAACTCACCAAAAAATGGCCCCTTCACAATCGTGGTGTCACCCGACGACGGATTTAAGCGCATAAAACCAATCACGTCTGACGGGAGCGTGTCGGCCGTGCATTGAATTCGGGTCAGCGACTTATTAAGAAGGCGAGCGGCAGCTTTAGCGACCTCTGTTTTCCCAATTCCGGGAGGGCCCTCTGCAAGTATCGCGAGCCCAGAATACAAGCACGCCAACACGGTTTCGGATTGTTGTTCCGATAAAACGCTTGTCTTTGCTAGCGCGGATACTGATCTTGTCAAAAGCATACTCCAATCACTCGGCACCACCGCCTTGAGCGACTTACGAATTTACTGTTGTTTCCGCTGCTCAAGCAGCGCATCGAAATTGATTGGCGCCAACATTGGGGCTGGGAAGGTCGCTTTCACAGCCAGTGAATCGATCGTTTCGCGGGCATAGGGGAACAAAATATTCGGGCACATCGAACCCAAAATATGCTCAACCGTATCATCATCGAAGCCATCGATTACAAACACGCCCGCCTGTTGTATTTCAATCAAAAACGCAGTGTCATCATCCGTTTTGACCGTGACGCTCAGTTTCAATATCACTTCATGAAGTGTATCGCTGATAGCCTCATTGGTGACATCCACCTCAAGACCGAGCTTCGGATTCCATTGTTGCTCAAAGATCTTGGGTGCCTTAGGAGACTCAAGTGAGAGGTCTTTGGTGTAGACCCGCGCGATTGAGAAGTTTTGTGTGGATTGTTCAGACATGATTTTTTTACTACTCGTGATCAAAGAGCGGAAAGTGTATCGCCAAGATGATCACCGGGCATAGTCCAAAGCGACACTCTGTCCCATGCCGGGAACTAATTTCTGGGCCTTGTGTCTTAACTAGTAGACAATCACGGAGATCATCCTGATGAAAAAGAAACTGATCGGCGCGTTAATTACAGGGGGTATCGCCTTGAGTCTTTTCGGAACCATGTTTCAGATGAAAGCCAACGAAGTGCCTGCCGCAGAACGCCAGGGCCTGACGCAGCTCGAATACGACGTCATGTATCGGGACGCAACTGAGCGCCCGGGAAGCTCTGCGCTGCTTCATGAAAAACGTGACGGTTGGTTTGTTGACAAGGTCACGGGCGAAAAGGTGTTTCACTCGTCGACAAAATTTGAGTCAGGGACCGGCTGGCCTTCGTTTTATCAACCTCACACCGACAGTGCGGTGACGCTCAAAGATGACCACTCGCTTTTGATGTCACGAACCGAGGTCCGATCGGCAGACGGTGAGCGGCACTACGGACATGTGTTCAGAGACGGACCTGAGCCAACGGGACTTCGCTACTGCATGAATGGCGCCGCGTTCAAGTTCATTCCCGAATAACGCGCGTTTTCGCGTGCTATTTAACCGACCTCAAGGTTGCCGCAGTGATGAATTCGCTAAACGCCTCACACCAAATCACAACCGCCTGATAGCGCGTCAAGTCGATGGGTTCGTTAATCGGTAACATGAACCCTCGAAAGGTTTTGACTGAGCCGAGCGATCGAGACTGATCTTTAATCGCTAAGAACTCCTCCTCGTTGGTGACAAAACTTGGCGCAAGGTATGCCATGTAATCAGGGCCTGGCGCCAATTCACCTCGATGAACCAGCGAGTCGTTTGATAGATAGATGCGCCCGGTACCCCAGTGAAACAAATCACTGCCGTCCAAATCTTTGGTGAAGTCACCCTGGTACATCGCAGTTTTGGCTGAACTCTCAAGCACTGTGGCATCTGGAGAGTCAGGTGCTGTCAGAATTGGCAGCAGATAGATGCCCAGTGCAAATCCAAACGCCACGGCAGCCAAGTGGGTGAGTAAACTGACAAACAATCGTTTCTTTGGTCTCCCGCTCCCGACCGAACTTAACGCACTCTCACCCATCACGCCGCCTCTCTTTCAACTGTTTTAAGAATCACGAATAGGCATGATACCCATCGTACTTGGTTACCTATCGACCCTCGCCCTGCCGATGACATCCCGCTCTCATGCGTCTGATCATACGCAAGTATCCGGAAACCATGAAACATGATCGGCACTACCTGACTCAGTCGACTTAAGATACCGTGACTCAATACCGTTTAAAGCGATCAATAAAACCGTCGATAGTAATCACATATGTTGCGCCGCCATCTACACATTATCGCCGCCACCTGGCTTGGTTTGGTTCTCGCGCCCTCACACGCAGCAAGCAACGAGGTCATGTTTCCATGCCTCGTGACTGGAACGGCGGCACTTGAAACAATTGACGGTAATGCCAGTCAGTTGAGCGGGATCAGGGGGTCGTTCAGAAAAGGCGATTTCATCGATTTGAAATTGGCACTCAACCCAAACACGCAAACACTGCAAGCAGAAACGCTATTTTCAGGGATGCCCGAATTCTATTTCCCTGAGGCGGTGATCGCACTGAATGATGACGCATCCAACCCTGACGATGTTCCCGCAGACGCCGATCTCCGGCCGATCAGTATCGCCGCCAGTGGTTTACCTGGGCGGCTGATCTTGAATGAATATTTCAACGATGATTGGCAGGGACTCATTATCGCCCGCGAATTTTCAGAGACCTCTGAAACCGGGTTTATTGCCACCTTAAACTGCTTCAATGCCGGCGCAATGATTCGGCAGATTAATCGTCAGTTCCAAGCGCTCAAAGCCTCGAGCAATCAGACAAATTCCGAGTCATCGATTTCAACTGAGTCATCTGATTAGGTGATGCCGCCACGATTCACGTGCGTATCTCGGGCAATCATCTGTGCACTGAAAGCGGCGCTGTCCTGACCGCTTCTGCTTGCGTGATATGCAATGGGCGAGGGATCAACTTGCATCGATCGGGAGCAGGCACATCTTCCTGTTTATCGGCGACGATCACCGACAACATCTTGGTCTTGTTTCACACCACCAGCGCTGATCGCTTCCTTTGCCTTATCCAAAAAATCAGTCTTACTAACGTAGGTCCAACCGACAGAAACGAGGACGTCGTTTTTAAAGACATAGGGGGTGAAATCATCATCGGCGTTCTCGACACCGGAGGCTAACGCGGTCCGTACAAAATGAATCTCGACCTGCTCTCCGTAGCTCAAATATTGCTCCGATGGTCTTTTCAACTGCGCCGGAATCGCCTGCTGGCTACTTTTTAACGCGCGAAGCACGTACTCTTTCGCGTCTCCAATGGAGATTTGAGATGCGACCGTCTGATAATCAGTCACGGCCTGTTGAGTTATAGCAGTCGGCGCACAGCCGACTAGGCTGACACAGGCAGCAATCACTGCCATCAGTCGAGTCAGGTCACAATGTCGCCGGATCCATTGATGCATAAGAGTAATATCGGTGCGGCCCTAAGTTTCTAAAGGGATCATAACGAGATTGACTCGTCCGCAACAATTTTTGTGGCTCAGGGGTTTCGCTTTTTTCGAAAAATCGCGAGGATGTCGTGATGATTCGGATTCGTAGCATCCTGATACTATTGGCACTCGCGCCCCTTGGAGTCTCGTGGCTCAGTGTCGATGTGTATCGACCCTTGCTGATCGAGTTAGGTTCTGCCTTAGGCATCATCGGGTTCTCGACACTGCTGATCGCGTTCGTCGTTTCAGGACGGACTCGATGGATCACAAAGATCATCAACATCGACGATTCCATGCGTGTGCATCGTGCGTTGGGAGTCACCGCACTGGTAACCGCGTTCGCGCATCCCTTCTTTTTTACAGGTTCGCTTTCCGGTGGGGATAGACCCTGGGATCCAACTCGCGCGCTCACGATCACCACCGATTTTGGAGCGATGGCATCTGGGATCCTCGCCTTTGCCCTACTGCCAAGTTTTGTACTCCTCGCGCGCTGGCATTCGTCACTTGAATACCGTTACGAGACCTGGCGCTGGATTCATGCGATTGGGGGATGTGTACTGGTTGGACTCGTCCTCCACCACACACTCACGGCAGGACGCTACGGTGAACAGGAAACTGTGGCCCTTCTCTGGATCAGTGGATCAATCCTCGCATTGCTATCAATCATCGACAGTCGATTGATTCGAGGCTGGATCAAATATCTGAATCCCTGGACAGTGACTCAGATCGAACAAGTCACCCCCAAGCAGTGGGTCATCACGGTGTCGCCAGATAATCACAAGCCACTCCAGTACAAGGCAGGGCAATTTGTATGGTTAACCATTCAAAGCAACCCCTACTCCATGGAAGAGCATCCGTTTTCAATCAGCTCTGCGCCAGCATCTGGTCCAAACCTCACCTTCCTTGTCAAAGAACTGGGGGACTTTACCCAGAACTTGAACCAGATCAACGTCGGACAGCGCGCCTATATCAATGGCCCCTACGGGCACCTCAGGATTGATGATCGCAACGAGCCAGGAATCGTGATGATCGCTGGGGGTGTCGGAATTGCTCCCATGCTCGGATTCATTCGGGAACTCAGACACACAAACGACTCACGACCGATTCATTTAATCTACGGTAATCGCAATGAATCACAAATTGCTTTTAAGGAAGAGCTCGATCCAATAGACCCGACCTACGTCGTTGCTGAGCCAAGTACGAACTGGAAAGGGCTCACCGGATGTATCGACCAGACAGTGCTGCAAACAGATCTCTCCGAAGAGCAATTGAAAGCTTGGCTATTCGTACTTTGTGGGCCTCCTGCCATGCTCGAGGGTGTTGAAGGTTATTTGAGAGACCGCGGTGTGCCCCAGTCACGCATCCTTTCAGAGCGGTTTAACTTCGGCTGACAGCCGTGACTCCTCCTCCAAAACCGACAGTGCCAATTGGGGCTGTCGTTGAATAATCTTTAAAAGTGTTCTTGCCGGACCAGTCGGCAACCGAAGCCCCTGCTCCCAATTTCGCAACGTCTTTACCGAAATATGGATCGCATCGGCAAACTGACTTTGTGACATCGCTAAACTCATACGTATCTGGCGAATTTGACGGCCGACAGCTTTTTGAAATTCTTCCTCATCCTCTCGAATATGTACCGTAATCTCTTCTTCGGTTGTCGCGTCGAGACGCACATAATCAACCTGACCAATTGACGCTTCAACATCCGAGGCCGCCTCAATCTTTTCTGCGATTTTCATCATACCAACTCACCTCTCTTTGATTTGCTTTATGCGCAGAAATGATTCGAGTCATGTCGCCTCTGCGAGTCGAAATCACAACAAATACACGATTCTCAATACGCCCAAACGTCATACTCCGAGATTCTCCATAGTCTCGCCGTTGATCCTCAATCGTCAGGCACAAAGGATCATCAAATATGCGAGCGGCGTAGCCAAAATCGAAACCCCGGCTTTGTAGGCATCGGAGGCTTTTCTTTGCATCCCAAACCAATGTCACAAATATACCCCATTGAAGTACTAATTCAATCAAAGATCCAAACCAACGCGAAATAAAATCACTCGGTTAATGAAGTAAGAAGAAAGCAGAAATGAAACGAGTCGCAACCGACCTTTGGTCCGATCGCGCTAAGTTATGAGACAATCGTGTCGATCAAAACTCGTTAAAAAAGTTTGAACTTATGCAACGCACAGAATTTTTCGCCAAGCTCTGGAGCCAATACATCCAAGTGACGCCGCAAGCTCACAGTATCCAAGCGTTAATTAACGCGCGTGGCGAAGACGTAATCAACGATCATGTCGCTTTTCGTACGTTTGATATCGAGGGTTTTGATCTCGACCGAGCCTCTGCGCTTCTCGCAACCATCGGATATGAAGCGTTCGATCATTACACATTTCCAGACAAGCACCTGCGAGCCAAAGCTTATCGTGTGCCAGATGATTCCAACGCACCCAAAATCTTCTTTAGCGAACTCATCCGCTCTGAACTAGATGAGGACGCGCAAGCAATCATCAGAGAGGTCACGAGAGGCCTAGAGCGCGAGCTCACATTAACCGACCTCACCGGTCGCTACGCGTTTCACCGGCCAACCTTCGATCAATATCAGGCGCTAGCCGATGTCAGCGAATACGCAGGCTGGCTAGCGACAATGGGGTATCAAGCCAATCACTTCACATTGAATGTGAACGCGCTTCAGACCCTCGGATCAATTGAAGAGGTGATTGAACTCCTTCTAGAGCATCAGTATCAACTCAATGAAGTCGGCGGTCGCATCAAGGGCACGCCAGACGATCTCCTCGTGCAAGCATCCACGATCGCCGATCAAATCACATTCGAATTTTCTGACGGCATTGTCTCTGACATCCCAAGCTGTTTTTACGAGTTCGCTTATCGTTTGGCTGATTCAAGCGGAGCGCTGTTTCAAGGATTTGTCCCAAACAACGCCAATGCAATTTTCGAGAGCACCGACCGGCGTTAATTACCAAAACCCACAGGCTTTCATGATTTGAGGACCAACCACAGATAAGTTGGTCGAGAAAGACATCTGCCCTTTTTTAACCCCAGGGACCGTTTGTGTATTCACGCGATCAATTGCTTGAAAGGTTTCAAACCGCAGCTTTTGTGTTGTATCCAGAATCTCTTCGGATCCAAATAACACCGTCAGGTTATTCGCTTTCTTGAAGTGCTTCTCCGATTCTGTGAAATCGGCATCGGTCAGCATAAAGGAAGAGGCCTTCGATGGTGGTGACATCGCCACATGCTGGCCTTTGAAAAATAAACTGCTGTAGAGAACAGCCGCACCGCCCTCTGCGTAGCCAACATAACACAGCGCAGCTTTTGGACCATGCTGCGCTCTGACCCAGTCGGTCAAATGATGAAAGACCTCGATCGACTCCACTGCTCGGCCGTAGCGTTTATCCTCGGTGTCGGTCATCTTACGAAGGGGCGCATAAAAGGCCACGCCACGCTTGGCAAACCAGTCTGCCTTGTATGCCGTATCCTTGGCTTCACCTGATTTTTTGCCTCGAGCAAAGGTTGGATAATCCATCACACGTGCACAGCGACAGTGGTTATATAAGATGACTCACCGCTCTGCGCCATCGCCTCCTTGAAACATGCGCCACCCCGGGCCATGACGTTCGCGCTCGACACGAGCTGGATCAGCTTGCTGCTCAAATACAGTGAGACGGGCATCGGGCTCACGAAACTCATCCACGACGGTATCGATCGTGATCTGCTTGGACTCGCTTGCATGCGCTTGAGCGCCCCACACAGTCGCGACCAACAGACACAAGGCGCCCAGAATTCGTTTATCATTCAGCGCCTGCAAATACACGGAAGGACTCCTGTCGATGAAACGCGTTCTCTGTCTCTGTCTCACCGCTTCTCTCCCCGTAGTGGCCCTAGCGATGAGCCATGGTCACTCAAAACATCAGCAAATGCATCACCACCAAGCGCCAACAATGACCGATTCGCGTCAGATCGTGGAGTTTCCAGCACCAGTCTACGAGCACACCCTAAAGAGCATGCGTGAACATTTAGAGGCCATTCATACCGTGATTGAAGCAGTGGCGGTTGAGGACTACGCCAAGGCAAGTACAGCCGCCGAGAAAGGGCTTGGCATCGGCCATCAACACGGCCCAGATGGGTTATAATCAGGACACCAATTCATGCCCACAGGCATGCGCCAACTGGGCCATCAAATGCACATGAATGCTCGAGAACTGGTAGTCACAATCAATAATGCAGAGGTGACCAGAGACACCACAGCAATTCTCAATTCGCTCAGTGAGGTCACACAAGCGTGTGTGAATTGTCACCAGGCCTACCAACTGAAAAAAGGTGGCCAATGATGCTTGGAACCATCTGATCAAGCCCCAGTTACTGAATATAGTCGAGGAGGCTCTGATGAACCGATTAATCACTGCGCATGTCTTGATCTGTCTCTCAACACTTTCTTGGGCTCACGAAGGAGCCGAAGGTGTGGTCAAAGAGCGGATGGATCGCTTTAAAGACAACAAAGCGGCCATGAAAGCAATCAAGGGAAACCTCGGCGGCGATGCAGCGGTGATTGCTCAAAAAGCGTCAGAGATCGAGGCGTGGGCTCATGAGATGGTGAACTTTTTCCCCGAAGGATCGTCACAACCACCATCAGAAGCGCTCCCTGCGATCTGGGAGGCGTTCGATCACTTCACTGAGTTAGCGAATGCCAATGCAACCGCCGCAGCCAATCTAAAAACGTTGGCCCAATCAGGGGCCGACACAAACGCGCTCACCAATGGATTTAAGGCGCTTGGGAAAACCTGCAAGGATTGTCACAACGACTACAAAGAGTAGGTAATCATGACATCGCGTCGCAATTTCTTAAAAGCCTGTCTCGCGACACCGTTGCTTGCAGCAACGCCTCGGTTAACCCTGGCAAACACCCAGATGCCCTGGACCCTTACAGCATCCAAAACAACCCACCGTCTGGTTCCCGGAGATGACTATCAAGACGCGTCTGTTTGGACCTTTAACCAGACGGTCCCAGGTCCTGAACTCCGCGTGAAGAAGGGCGAGACCTTGTCTGTTGATTTTCTCAACCAACTGGACGAAGGCTCATCCATTCACTGGCATGGCATCCGCAACATCAACGCCATGGACGGTGTCGCAGGGCTCACCCAACCCGAAGTCATGCCTGGTGGGCAATTTCGGTATCAGTTCCCGCTGAACGACTCCGGCACCTATTGGTACCACAGCCATGCCAAGACCTGGTCACAAGTCGCGCGCGGGCTCTATGGTCCCTTGATTGTCGAGGATGAATCCGATCCAGCAGTTGATCACGATCTTGTGTTGATGATCGATGATTGGTTACTTGCAAATGATGGGACCATCGATGAGGCATCATTTGGCTCACTGCATGACTGGGCGCATGGGGGACGACTCGGTAACTGGCTCACGGTCAACGGTGAGTCGCATCCAACAATCGAAGTCGCAAAGAATTCACGGATTCGGATTCGATTAATCAATGCAGCCAATGCACGGATTTTCGGACTTAATATTCCGGCAACCGCATTTCTCATCGCAGAGGACGGATATCCAGTTCCGGTCAAGTCGACCCAGGATGTTGTTCTTGCGCCGGCTCAACGTGCCGACTTCATTGTCGATCTCGGTACAGACGATGTCACCATTTTTGAGACCGGGAACAACGGGCCCTATCCAGCGGTGACCCTCAAAGCGGTCGATTCAGACAAGCCATTGGTGAGCAAAGAGGTGCTCCGCCAGCCACAACCTGAAACACCACCGACAATGATTGACGTCTCGATCCCACTCCATATGCAAGGGGGCGCGATGGGCAACCTGAGAGAAGCGACCTTTGACGGTGAACTGCGGCCAATTCGTGAACTCGCGCAGACCCACAAAAAAGCGTGGGCATTTAACGGCAAGATCTCGCACCATCACGACCATTTAGCCAAGATCAATATCGGGCAAACCGTCAGTATCGAAATCTGGAATGACACGCGCTGGAATCACGCGATGCATTTACACGGTCACCACTTTTGGATCCAGAAGGAAGACGGCACTTTCCTTGACGGAAAGCGAGATACGTACCTTTTTGGACGCGGCGAAAAAGCCAACCTCGTTTTTGTCGCCGACAATCCAGGACTGTGGCTTATCCATTGCCACATGCTCGAACATCACGCAGCAGGTATGGCCGCAGTGATCGAAATCACCTAGTTCACCCTTGAATCAACATGTGATGTATAACCTTTGCTTAGAACCAGCGATAGAATAAGAAACACGCCATGCAGTATCGACACATCCCACAAGCAAACACCGAATTAAGCGCCGTCGGTATCGGCGCCATGTCCTTTGCTGACTTCTATGGTCCTGTGACCGAAGAACAAGCCCACGCAATCTTGGACAAAGCACGCCAATCAGGTATCAATCACATTGATACCGCGAATATTTATGGCCGTGGGAATTCAGAAACATTTATCGGGAATTACCTGAAGGAACATGCTGGCGCCCGCGATGAGTTTTTTATCGCCACCAAAGCAGGGATCGGATCGAAACCAGAGACCCGAGAGCGTTTTTTCAGTAACGCGCCGAGCTATCTACGTGGCGAGCTCGAAAAAAGTTTGGGTCGACTCGGTGTCGATTACGTTGATCTCTTCTACATCCACCGACGCGATCGTGAGCATTCCATTGAGCAGGTGATGGAAACACTCATGCGGTTTAAAGAAGAAGGCCTCATCAAAAACATTGGCCTGTCTGAAATCGCACCAACCACCCTCGAACGTGCCTGGTCGGTGGGACCCGTGACAGCCGTTCAGTCGGAGTACTCACTCGCCACACGCAGCCCAGAATTAGGGCTTCTCTCACGTTGCCAACGACTGGGAACAACCTTTGTGGCGTTTTCACCGGTTGGCCGTAGCATTTTGACTGACAAGCCGAGACTGCCTCACGAGGTTCCGAACCTTCCATGGCTTAAAACAAACCCCAGATTCCTAAGCCCGAACTTAGAGTTCAATATCAATGCCGTTGACCCTTTGCGAGATTATGCAAAATCTCTTGGTAAAACGACGGCTCAACTGGCGGTCAGTTGGGTGCTCGCGAAAAGCCAGAACATCATCACGATCCCCGGCACCCGCTCAGTTGAGCACCTCGACGCTCACATTGGCGCTGCCAATGAGCCACTGACCGAACAACAGATTCAGCGATGTGAAGAGATTCTGGAAGTCGGCTGGTGCCATGGTGATCGGTATTCAGACGCGAACTGGCTGGGTCCTGAGAAGTATTGCTAGGGTTCTGGCTCAGTATCTGGAGGGCTCGATGAGCGCACTCGCATCAGATACTGGATCTGACACTGGCCACACTGAAAGTCGTCTTCCAGTATGCGTTCTTTCAGCGCTTCATCAGACTCGAAGTCATCGGAGTCGATCAAACGGCACAGGCAAACGATCACGGTAACCGCCTATCTCAATATCTGGTCAAAGTGTGACACACTTTGATCTCTGTCGAGGAGAGAAACAATATGACGACTCCGACCTTCACAAATCTCTGGCCAACACAATTGATGGAGATCACGTTGCCTGGTTATGATCAGGCAAATCCCATTCTGGCTGACCATATTGAGAAACTCGATATCGAGCGGTCGCAAATGACGACTGACTATCGGAGCGATAATCTTTTCGATGAGCAGCATCCAGTCATCCAATGGCTCAAACAATCAGTTCAACGAGCGGTTGTTGATTACGCAAATCAGTTAGGGATCGACTACAGCCTCGACTTTGCAATCCAGGCTTGGGCCAACGTCAACCGGATGGGTGACTATCATAATTTACATAATCATCCACACGCATGGCTCAGTGGGACCTACTACATCTCGATTCCGGAGCATGACACGCTTCCATCGGGCCGCGACGACCGTACTCCCAACTGCATCAGCTTTTATGATCCGAGACCACAGGCCAATATGAATGCGATTCGAGGGGACGGGCAGATTGATCCGGAACACAGGATCAAGCCAACACCCGGGCAATTATTGCTGTGGCCTGCATTCCTGCACCACTTAGTGCACCCAAACCTGTCCCACGAAACACGGATTTCAGTGAGCTTCAACGTCGTGCTTCGTTGGAAAGATGAGTACCTGCCGGACTGACGACTACGCGATCGCCTGAGCAATCGCTTGGCCAACCTCTTGTGTATTGGCCGAGCCTTTCATATCCGGTGTGCGAGGGCCTGTCTCTAACACGGCCTCGATCGCGGTCATGATGTCTGCCGAAGCCGCATCTTCACCTAAATGATCGAGCATCATCGCCCCACTCCAGATCATCCCGATTGGGTTTGCGATGTTTTGACCGTAGATATCAGGCGCTGAGCCATGCACTGGTTCAAAGAGTGATGGGAAGTGACGCTCTGGATTGATATTGGCAGATGGCGCGATACCGATTGTTCCCGTGCACGCAGGGCCCAAATCAGACAAGATATCCCCAAACAGATTTGACGCCACAACAACATCGAAACGATCTGGGTTCATGACAAAGTGCGCTGTCAAAATATCGATGTGGTATTTATCGGTTGTGCAATCGGGATACTGTTTTGAAATCTCTTCGAAACGGCGATCCCAATAGGGCATCGAAATCGAGATACCATTCGATTTTGTTGCCGACGTCACGTGCTTTCTCTTGCGTGTTTTCGCAAGTTCAAAAGCGTACTTCATGATCCGGTCAACGCCGCGACGCGTAAACACCGATTCCTGTAACGCAAACTCGTGCTCGGTGCCTTCATTCATGAGTCCGCCAACACTTGAGTACTCGCCTTCACTATTTTCACGCACCACGTAAAAATCGATATCACCCACCTGCCGATTCGCCAAAGGCGATGGCACACCCGGCATCAGTTTCACAGGACGCAGACAGACATACTGTTCGAACTGACGACGGAATTGAATCAATGAACCCCAAAGCGATACATGATCGGGAACTGTCTCCGGCCACCCAACAGCACCATAATAGATTGCATCGTAATCCATCATGATCTCTTTCCAATTGTCCGGCATCATCTGACCGTGTTCGAGATAGTAATCGCAGGACGCAAAATCGAAGTGATCGAATGTCAGATTCAGTTGATGTTTGCGAGCAACAGCATCCAACACCCGGATACCTTCAGGCATCACTTCCTTGCCAATACCATCACCGGCCAAAACAGCGATTCGATATGAACTCATGGGTCACCTCATCAAAAACGAAGCCGGCATGATAAATCATGCCAACTCCGGTCAGGGATCTTATTTTGCAATGATCTCCGGCCCCATCACTAAGGTCGGTAACCAAGTTGAGAGCCAAGGGATATAGGTCACTAAAATCAGGAACACGAACAGGACCGCCACAAATGGCGCGGCCGCCTTCACGACTCGAGCGAGACTCATGCCAGTGATCCCAGAGGTGACGAAGAGATTGAGACCGATCGGCGGTGTAATCATCCCAATCTCCATGTTCACAACCATAATGATCCCTAAGTGAATCGGGTCGATACCGAGCTCCATCGCGATTGGGAACACCACCGGTGCGACGATCAGTAGAAGACCAGACGGCTCCATGAACTGGCCACCGAGTAGCAACAAAATATTTACCGCAATCAGGAATGTGAACCAGTTAAATCCTGCACCCAACATCCATTCCGTGATTGTTTGTGGAATCCGCTCGGCTGCCAATGTGTGCGCGAACAACAGTGCGTTGGCAATGATGAACATCAGCATCACGGTGGTTTTGGTCGCATCCAAGATCACACGTTTGGTTTCTTCACCGCCCAGTGCCGGGAAGAAGCCTTTTGCCATCACCGCAAAGTTACGTCCCCAGATCACAATCCCCTGATTCACCAGTGAGAGCATCCGACCAGGGTTCGTGGTCTGACCTCGCCAGAGGAGATAAACAACCATCAAAGCGACTGAAGCGATCAACGACCACCGGAATCTTCCACCTAAAGTGACTCCTTCCACATCAGACAGCGCGAAGAAAGAAAGGATCAGGCACACTAATAAAAACGTAATCCCGTAAACGGTCGCTTTAAATCCAACGACTGCATCACGTGAGTCCGTGTCGCGAACCCAGGGCTCGTCCTTGAATGGCCCCATATCGCGGTACACAAACAACGCCACAAATGCGGAATAGACAGCGGCGGCAGCCGCAGCCTCGGTTGGTGTAAAGACGCCACCATAGATACCACCCATGATGATCACAATGAGAAACAGCCCCCAAAACGCATCCTTACCACCGGCGACCAGCTCACCCATTCCTTTCCAGTCTTCAGCCGGAAGGTTCTTGTAACGCGCAACAATGTAGATCGCGAGCATCAGCATCAATCCGGCGAGAGCGCCAGGGATCACACCCGCGAGGAACATCCGGCCAACAGACACATCAACGGACGCTGCGTACACCACCATGACGATCGATGGCGGAATCAAAATACCCAAGGTGCCAGCGTTTGCAATAATCCCTGATGCAAACTCTTTGGAATAGCCAACCTGACGCATCCCGGCGATCGCGATGGTGCCGATGGCGACGACAGTCGCCGGTGACGAACCTGACAGTGCCGCGAACATCATGCACGCAAGCACTGAGGCCATCGCGAGACCACCTCGAAAATGACCAACCGCCGCGATCGCAAAACGAATCAGTCGCTTGGCCACACCACCAGTCGACATGAAGCTCGATGCCAAAATAAAGAATGGGATCGCAAGCAAGGTGTAGTGCGTACCAACACCGAACAGTGAAATCGCAACCGACGACAGTGATTCGGTCGTGAAAAGAGCAACGTACAGAATCGATGATAAACCGAGCGACAGTCCGACAGGGACCCCGACAAACAAAAAGCCGAGGACCATGGCAAAAAGAATCAACGTTTCCATGCTGTATTAGTCCTTCAAAGCGTCTTTGTTTTCGTTCACGAGCTCTTCAGCCTCGTGACCGGCGATGACCATATCGCGCTCACCACGGTAAATTTCGACCATAGCCTGCAGGCTTCTGAACGATAAAAGCGCCAAACTGATTGGCAGGATGATCAGCACCAACCATCGTTGCACACGGTCTTTCACACCGAAGGTTTCCTGAACCCAGACGGGCCAGCGAAGTTCCTCTGTACCGATATTCACTTTGTACATTTTTGCCCAGTACTCAATCGCACCGGACCGGGTCTCAACCCCAACAGCCTGAAGCCAAGCGGCATCAAGCAAAATCAAACCGTAAACCAAGCCAGTTCCCGCACCAAAGATCGCAAGCCATTTAGCGATTGGCTTCGGAACAGCTTTAACTAAAATATCAACGCCCAAATGTGAGCTTCGTTTGATGCCATAACTCATCCCCACCAAAATAAGCCATGAGAATGTCACCATGGTGAATTCAAGAGCGGCAGACCAACCGGTGTTGAAGCCATACCGAGCGATCACCTGCCCAAAAGAGACAACAGTCAACAACACCATCAAAAGGACTAATAGATTGTCCTCGAGCTTATCGACCGCTTTGGGTGAAAGACGCTCCCAGATAAAGAGCAAAATCACCATCCCTAGTAACAAAAGATGAGGCGTATACCCGGACATCCTTGAACCCTCTTCAAAACGAACAAAAGGGGGACGCATCCCCCTTTTGGTGACCTATTTGGATAATCGATTAAGACGCAGCGGCAGCAGCGATAATGTCTGCACCGATATCTGACTCAAACTTTTTCCAGACTGGCTTCATCGCGTCAACCCACTGCTTACGCTGTGCAGGAGTCAATTCGTTGATTTTTCCGCCCGCCTTAAGGATGTTTTGACGGTTGGTTTCTTCCTTATCTTTGACTGACGTATTCGCAGCAACTGTCACCTCATCAGCAATTTGGATGAACTTCGCCCGTGTGTCTGCATCAAGGCTATCTAAGAACTCTTTCGACGTCATGAACAAGTACGCAAGCAACTGATGGCTTGTTTGAGTCGTACTGTCCTGAACCTCAAAGAACTTCTTGGTGTAGATGTTTGACCATGTGTTCTCCTGACCATCAACGACGCCAGTTTGCAGCGCACCATAGACCTCTTTAAACGCCATTGGCTGTGGTGAACCACCCATGGCAGCGATCATTGCTTTTGCCACGTCAGAGTTCTGAACCCGGAATTTAAGACCGTTCGCATCGGTTGGAGCAATCAGCGGCTTGTTTGCAGAGAAGTACTTCATGCCGCTCATCCAGTAACCAAGGCCCACGAATCCAACGTCCTCCATTGCATTCAACAACTCTTTGCCTGTCTTAGACGCTGTGAATGCCATCGCCGCGTCCATGTCCTTAAAGATAAACGGGAGATCGAACACGCCGTACTTCTTGGTGTATGAACCAAATTTTGAGAGTGACGGTGCGAGCAACTGCACATCACCAAGCAAAAGTGCCTCAAGTTCTTTTGAGTCACCGAAGAGTGTACTGTTTGGATACACCTCAACACACATCTTGCCGTTAAGCTCTTTATTTACGCGCTCTGCCAGGTTATTCGCAGCAACAACCTTAGGGTGCGTTGTTCCGCCCGTTACGTGTGATAATTTAACAACACGCTCGCCTGCATCACATGCAGCAAATGATGCGGTGGCACCAACAGCAAAGGCAACAGCCGTGAGGGTTCCGATAATTTTTTTCATTTTTTGATCTCCAATGTTCCGATCATGTAGTGATTTCAGGGCATTTCCCCGTCAATATTTGAAGGCAAACTCATGTCCATTCAAGCTGCGGCGAAATATTAACCAAAAACCAAGACTTTCACCCGGCTTTTTTGTTCGCTTTCTTGTTAAATGAAACAAAACGCACAGAATCAATCGCGGCGCCGCATCGAATAAATAGCACTATTTCGGGCGACATATATCGAGGAGCTGACGTAGATCCCAAGACCCCGGGTAGCAAATTTTCACCATGGACGGTCAGATCAGTTCGCCAACTGAATGAGTGCCATCAATTCCGGTAGGCAGGCCGAGGTAAACACACAAATGATTCGATCCGCTTGATATCAGAAAGCTTTTCCCTCGCCCATCTGTCACAACTATCCTGCGTCGAAAAAACCGCTCCATAGTCCAACGGATAGGTCTCTGTTTTTGTCGAGGCAACGAGATCGCCCGAGGAATAAACAAAGGCAATTAACACCCAGTGCACCAGCATGATCCGAAACCTTATTTCCACCTCATCCCGGACTGTGGTGGAAAAATCGCTAACAATCAACTAGCTTAGGCCGATAAGAGTCTGTGTAAAACATACAGCAATCAATCAGAGGCTGCCGGAATCTGAATCCGACGCAGCGATCGACAGGTGTCGTCATGCCCACTGAGCTACTCGTACTCTACGCAACATGGATCGTCGGCTACGCAATTATCGCCGCGTTGCTCATGGGCGAGTACAAAGTGCTGTATCAAAAACCCTTGCTCACTTTCGATCGGTTTATTGAGGATACCGATCGAATCAAGGACGACGCGATCAATCAGATCCAGATGTGCCAGACCCTTGCGCTTCTAGAACAAACCCGCGAAAAATTCCTCGCAGAATACGGACTCATTTCGAACCTCTACGATAAAATCGAGTTACTACCGGGGGAATTTCACCCAGAGGCAGGCGCCTACCTCAAAAGAACCCGTCGAAACGTGCGTGACCTGTTTCGCATGAAACGTGAAGCGCTGATTCCAATGAGTGACCAGCAAGTGGTCGATAAGATTTTGGGGTCACCTTTCCCCGAGCTCGCCGCGCTGATTCCGAGATTGAAGAAGATCGAGGGGAATATTCCGATCACCCAACTCCAAGAGGGCCTCTATCACAAGGTCATCTTCTCGCAGGAAATTGTTGAGGAGGATAGCGACAAAACGTCCTCAAACGACCAACAATCGTAGCACCCGTTTGCATTGCACGCGACCCCAGACGGACGCCTAACTCGGCCCTCTACCGATCCCCTTTTCGCATCGCCTGCTGAGCACGACTGATGGCTTGACTCCACGCTCCACGCTCAATTCGATCGAGCGGCAAGTCAACTGCGCCAAAACTAAACGATCGACCAATCACCGCCTCACTGTGTCGAGAGACATCCTGTAGGCGTGATCTCACACCATCTTCGTTCGCGTCACTGAAAAAAATAACAAATTCGTCGCCACCCCAGCGACACACACAATCGGTCGCCCGGACCGAGTCTCTTAAAATTCGGCCAAAACGTGCGAGTCGATCATCGGCTGATTGATAACCAATCTCTAGATTCAGGCCCTTAAAATCATCAATATCCAAAAATGCGATCACACCCGATACGGCCCGCTGACTCTCAAAATACGCATCCCACCCTCTGCGATTGAGGAGCCCAGTCAATGGGTCCAGGAGAGACTCGGTGATCAATTGCTGTCGCCGCTGCGCAAGCTGAATACCAAGATCCACGAGATGAGCAAATAACTGGATCTCACTCAAAGTCGATGCATCCCTCGGGACCAATACAATTTGACGTGCCTCGGATAATTTGATGGCGATCACTTCGCCACCCGCCTCGTCGGTTGAAAAATGCGCATCGCATAGATGTGTAATTTGGTTTCTGCTGCCGGTCGCTTGATCTAAGCCGAGAAAGTTGACCAGAGTATCCACCACGTATCGTGGGGTTTGCGCATCCAAAAAAACGTCATCGATCCAACGGACCCAATCAAATTGTTGCATACTACCGCCCTAGCGTGAGTAAACCTTATAGTAGCAGTCTTCAATGAAAAAAATTCTCAGCAAGATTTCCGAGCCGAAAAAACCCATCAAATCGGCCAACATCGAGCGCGCGCAGGCCCGAAAGATTAAGGAAGGGGGGTGGATCTTTCTTGAGGAGCGACCCGCGTTGATCGGTAAAATCGTTCGGGCATCACGGACCAAGGCCATGGTCGCGGTGAAAATCGACCAATCCAAAAAAGAGTACTCCACCATTATCGTCGACGTCGATCGTAAGACCGGCGAATACAAGCTCGACCAAATGGAGGCCAGTGCACACGAACAAATTGAGGAAGGCACCGTATTCAAAATGTATGGCATGGTCGACGGCGTTAAATCATTTTGGGACGGCATCGTGACTCGGGTCGAACAAGGCGAGGAACTGGTCTCCAAGTCTGGAAAGAAACACTCATCCTGGGTGTATGTGGTCCACTGTCCGTTCGAGATGTCGTACGTCCAGAGACGGACCGCATATCGAATCGCGCCCGGGATGCACCGCACCGTCAAGGCCCAGTTTGAAAGTTACGGAGAGTTTGTGGATGTCGAAATACGCGATATCTCGAACGCCGGAATTGGCTTATGGCTTTTCAGAGAACCCATTAACTACGGCATTGCGATCAAGGGGACGACGCCCGGAATCCTGATCTGGGATATGTTCAAAGCAGAGTTCGATTTCAAGTGCATCTGGATCAACCAAACCAAGCAGGGAGCTGGTTGGCGACTCGGGGGCACGTTCAGTTTGAAAGATGAGAAAAATGCCAACGAGCTGGAACGGCTGATTCGAAACATTGAAATGGAGCAGCTACGTTCAAAAGATAAGCGTATCTAACGAGCGAGCCTCACTCACGAATCAACTCAACATCAGCACGAGCAACCTCGAGCGCGGACTGGAAACCGTCGGCCTGCTCTTGCGTGGCTCCCTCAGCCAAGACGATGGGTAACTCCTTGAGAGAGGATAACGCCTCTGAGACCGGAATCGAAAACTGGTCAGCGATCACTTTGGCGGCCGCTACTTTATTCTTAACTGCCATTAACTGAATCGTATAGGTCTCGTCTCCGCCCTCGTCATCTGTGGCTTCTGCTTCTGCCTGTCTCCGGAGATCCTCTCTTTTTTGAAGCTCGGTAAAAATTCGATCAAAAAACTCGACCTGTCTCAGCGTCTCGCGGCGGTCAGTGTTGATCTTCAAAGGATCAACCCGGTAGCTTAGGTCGCCAATAGCGGTCCCCAGGAGCTTGTTCGACGCGCGATCAAGAGTCGCCAAATCAATCTGCTCACTCTGTAGCTGGACGACAGACACATTCCCGCGCCACTTCAAGCTGTTCGCAATTAACCGATCCCAAAGCTTGTCGTAGCTGACGTCACCCCCGACTGTCGCAAGCAGCGTCAAGACATATTGATCCCTCCGCAGGGCGTTATCGAACCAATCATCCAACACTTTGTTGCGGAATGTAGATCGTGTCTCAACATAATCGATCAACCGGAAGATACTTGGCTCACCATCTTTAAACCACCGATCGATCGAGATGTCAGTGTGTAAAATTTGAAATTCGATCTTCGGAGAAATTCCTGGTCGGGCAGTTTCGACACAACCCGCGAAGTAGTCCCTGATCAGGCGGACTGCGGTGGACCAGTTCCAGCTCTTCCAGCCATGCTCAGTGTTGAGTTCCTTAACAGCCTCAACGGAATCGATCTCGAATGCGATTAAATACATAACACCTCAATGGCAGAAGGGGAGTTCAATCGTGCCCGCTGACATTCTATTCCAGCTGCCGATCAGTCGTATAGTGCCGAGACGATCAATGACTGTTACTTCGCGTCTGGATCAACACGCATCATTGGCGGCCTGATCCCATTGGGACCCATCCGAGCACGCGGTTCCATCGGGCTCACGTTGAGTGGTTTCACGCCCTCACAAGCAAGGCGCGCTGATCCCGTCGAGCCATTCCTTAGATTCACTGAATAGGTGTATTCGTGGCCCCTGATATTGGTATTTTTGCGACACACCCAGAGGTCAGGAACGATCGAATAGGTCGAAACACGACTGTACGGATTTGACGGGGAGCCGTCTCTCAATGAATACACGAACAAACCACTGACCACGATACTCGACGCCGTGAGACTCCCGATAATCCATGACGCGGTATGCGAAATAGCCAAAGTGCGCCCCCAAACAGCGAACACGAGTTTCAGTACAACCCAATTCAATCAATCGGTCAACGTCCACCGACCTTTACAGATTTGTCGGTTACAACGACCCAATTGATTGAGACTCCATGAGTATCTGTGGCTAAAATAATGCGCTTATCATCCGATCATTACTCTAGTAGCTATCGAAGGACAGGCATGGAAAAGACGTTTTGGAACTCACTCGATATCCCGCCAGGGGTTCGTCTGAATCACTTGTTATCTCGGGTATCAGAACCGGAAAAGGACATCATTGATTTCAGTATCTCTGAACCGGCGCATAAGCCACCTTCGTTTGTGGTCGAGGAGTACAAAAAATATTCGCCAACGATCGGCAAGGCGATTAACGGTGCGGGCGGATATGGTGGGCTGCGAGAGCTCAGGGGAACCATGTATTCGTGGTTGAAGACCCGTCACGCTGTCAAGTCAAAGACCTTCACCGAAAATAACGTCATTGGAACCAACGGCGGCGCAGAAGGAATATTCTCAGCGATCCAGATACTCGCCGAAGGCGAACGCGACGGCTACATCGTGCTACCCAACCCTTCCGACCCGATCTATGAGACAGCCGCCCGCATCGCCGGGCTCGAGCCCATCTATTGCTCCACCATGACCTCACAGCAGCCAACCTACCGGGACATCACCGAGGAGCAGTGGCCCAAAGTCAAAATCGTGGTGGTCAACTCGCCAGCCGATCCCTATGGCGCCGATCTGCCCGTGTTGACCTGGGAGTTCTTACTTAAACAATCTGAAGAGCTCGGCTTTTTCATCCTTTCTGACGAGCGACTCAATACAATCCACCGAGGCAAGCCAGCCCCAGGCCTCCTCGAGATGGCTGACTCTAACGACAACCCCGACATGAATCGTTGCGTCGTCGTGAACGACCTGACTTATCGGTCAAACCTTGCCGGGATGCCTTCCGGGTTTTTGGCAGGCGACCGTGATTTCATCAAGAAGGCGAACATCTATCGGGCCTACCATGGGCTCTACATCCCGGTCCCAAACCAGAAAGCTGCCAAGCTCGCGTGGCAGGACGAAGATCACGTGGTCGAGAACAACAAAAAATACAGCGGGAAGTTCAAAGACGCGCCCAAGCGTTGCAACCAAACGCTCCCAGCAAGTGACCCTCTTCATGGGCACTATCTATGGATCAGGGTCCCAGGCGACGACATCGCCTTCGCAGTCACCGCCTATGGTCGAACAGGCGTTAAGGTGATGCCTGGACAGTTATTGGCCAAGAAAGCGGGTAACGTCAACCCAGCTGTCGGGATGATCCGGATCGCGCTCATTCACAACCCAGGGGTTTGTGCCGCCGGGCTTTTGGAACTGTGCAAGATGGTGAATCCTAAGCATCGGAGCCAGACACAGGCCCCTAGTTAATGGTTTGATCATTACAAGATATGATTCTTGGGGTTCAGAACGCGCGGGTGTTCATATCTATTCAGAAATTCGCTTACCGGGGATAAGGTGCGTTATTTTTAGCGAGCGAATTCGTGCTCGTTGAATTTGATGATCATTCAATCAATGGTACGTACTACATGTCCCCGGACATTCTTTGTACTTTAAATATCAGGCTCAGTCACTCACCATAGTGGGTCTTAGCACGAACCACGATCACCACACATTCTTCTTTTTCGACACGGTAAACAATTCGGTCTTGGATATTGAGACGTACAGAATAATAGCCTTTCAATTGACCTGTGAGCGGTTTCCCAGCTTCTGGTGCAACAGCGATTTTATATCTAAGAATGTCTTTGAGTTTATTCTGGAGTTTCGGTGTGAGCTTTTGGATGTCTTTACTTGCTTGTCTGGTGAGCTTAATCCTGTAGTTTCGGCGAGTCACTGAGGCTCCCTAAATACGTCTTCAAAACTCAGCAATTCGCCGTCTCGTATTTCTTGTTCGGACTTGTTTAAAGCATCTCTAAATCCAGGCTGAGAAAGCAATATCAAAGTTTCTTGAAGGCTTTCATAATCTTCAGATGACATGATGACCGCGTCACCGGACTTGTGTTGAACTAAAACCACATCATGAGTTTGGTTGGCATGCTTAATGACATCAAAAAGAGTTCTTCTTGCTTCAGTTGCTGTCAATTTAACCATGATCTTGCCTTATAAAAAATGTACGTTAAAGTGTACCACTCAATTGGAAACCGTCACAAGTTGCGTTGGCTTGATCGATAACCTTGCTACCAAGACGTCCCACTTCCTAAAAGAGCAGCAGGCATTGACCCAATTAAAAAAGCTCGGGTGCCATCAATATTAGGTACTGTTCTCGATGCATCAGTTATTTGTAAAGACAACTACCTTTGGACTGAGACCTTTGATTACAGCACTCACCCAGTAAATCAAATCTGATTAATCGCGAATTTTTCGATTTATTAAAATTTAAGGAAAAGAAATTGTTTAACGCGAAACAAAGAGCATTGTGTTACTACGAACTGTAGGCTCTTGGGGTTTAGATACCCCGTTAGAGTTGAACCTATTGAACGCCCGCAATGAAGTGTGGATTAAGGATCTCAGACTTACCGTAGGTCACAGGCGATCCGTCAGTTTGTTTTACCGAGCCTCCGGCTCCCTCGAGAATGGCTTGGGCGGCAGCGGTATCCCATTCACAGGTGGGCGCTAGTCGTGGGTATATGTCAGCTAAT
This sequence comes from gamma proteobacterium HIMB30, assembly GCA_000227525.2. GTDB lineage: Bacteria > Pseudomonadota > Gammaproteobacteria > Pseudomonadales > Litorivicinaceae > HIMB30. The sequence continues at coordinate 39,673 of AGIG01000017.1, read as the reverse complement.
CCCTCTGCGATGCGGAGAAATTTGAGACTGCTCCCCGCTTGTATGAGCTCGACCGGCGTTTCGATTGCTTCGATAAACGCTGCCGTCTCGGAATTGAGGTGACTTTTACTCGCAATAACTCGGGTTGAGGCGGTCTGTCGCTGACATTGAATTCGAACTTCTCCACCGGCTCGGTTTATTCGATAGGAGCCATAGGTGTCTCCTCCATGATAGAGAAGGTCTTGAACTGGAACGCTGACAAATCCATGGATTGTTTGATGCGAGTCAATCAACGCAAGATTACAAGTGAATTCATCATTTCGATTGATGAATTCTTTCGTGCCGTCGAGTGGGTCGATCAGCCAATACCGGCGGTAGCCCTCTGGAATCCGTAAGGAGCTTGGATCCTCTTCGCTCACCACCGGAATGTCAGGTGTGAGTTTCGATAGTCCGTTGATCAATACATAATGCGCAGCAAGATCGGCCTTGGTAACTGGCGATTGATCTCCTTTGAGCTCTGTATTCAATTCGCCGGAGCGATAGATCTCAAGGATTGCATCGCTGGCTTTCCACATCAGGCTGATGAGCTCCTCAAATAAAACAGAGTCGAACGGTAATTCGTTGGTTTGATTCATCGGAGATCCAGTTCTTTGAGTAGTTGCTTGATGATATGTTCGACCGACTCGGTTTCTGTATCAATACGGATATCCGGTGTTTCAGGTGCTTCGTAAGGGCTTCCAATTCCTGTGAAGTTTGGAATTTCACCCAAACGCGCCTTCTTGTAGAGTCCCTTCGGGTCACGGGTTTCGGCGACATCTAAGGGCGTATCAACAAAAATCTCAACAAACTCATCGTCTTCAAAAAGACCGCGGACCATCTCTCGTTCGGCCCGGAAAGGTGAGATGAATGCAGTCAATACGACGATTCCGGCGTCGACCATTAGTCTCGCGACTTCGCCGATGCGCCGGATGTTCTCGACCCGGTCAGCATCTGTGAATCCGAGATCGCTATTCAGTCCATGACGAACATTATCGCCATCCAAGATGTAAGTCCGGATACCTTGGGCATGCAACTCTTTTTCAAGCGCGTTCGCGATCGTCGATTTTCCAGAGCCTGAGAGTCCGGTGAACCACAATACCCGACTGGTGTGTCCGTTCAGCGTGCGCCGAGCATTTTTATCGATCTCGAGTTGCTGTCGATGCACATTACTTGAACGTCTCAAAGCGAACGCAATCATCCCGGCCGCAACGGTCTGGTTGCTCATTCGATCAATGAGGATGAGTGCACCCATCGGCGCGCAGTCTTGATAGCGTTCGAACGCAATGGGTCGGTCGGTTTTGATTGTCACGACTGAGAGGTCGTTGAGTTCGAGCTGTGTCGCAGAGAGATGCTCAAACGTATTGATATTGACCTTGTGCTTGATATCTGTGATGTGAGCATTGACCATAGTTGTGCCCAGCTTCAGCCAGAAACTCCGGCCGATATACCCAGGTTCTTGATCCATCCAAACGCAATTGATTTCAAATTGATCTGCGACCTCACAGGGGGCGTCAGATGCCACGATCACATCACCGCGTGATGCATCGATTTCGGTATCGAGTGTTAGTGTGATTGCTTGCCCAGCTTCTGCTTTATCCAAATGATCTTCGAAGAGGATAATGTCTTTGATTTTCGCCGTTGCACCAGACGGCAGAACCCGAATTGATTGGCCCACTTCGACTGCGCCTGATTCGACAGTCCCTGAGAATCCACGGAAATCGAGATTTGGCCTGTTGACCCACTGAACAGGGAATCGGAGTGGCTGATTGATTCGGGTCAGTCTCGGGTCGACGGTCTCTAAGAATCCCAAAAGTGTGGGCCCTTGATACCAATGCATATGACTCGACCGTTCAATGATATTGTCGCCTTTGAGGGCGGACATCGGTATGGCTGTGATTTCGTCAAATTGAAGCTGTGATGCGAATTTGGTGTAGTCATCGAGGATTCGTTCAAATGTCTCTTGGTTATATTCAACCAAATCCATTTTATTGATCGCGATGACGACATTTTTTATCCCTAGTGCCGAACAGATCATGGAGTGTCGGCGTGTTTGGGGCAATACTCCTTGTCGCGCATCAATCAAAATTACTGCCACATCAGCTGTCGATGCGCCAGTTACCATGTTACGTGTGTACTGTTCGTGACCGGGTGTATCAGAGACGATGAATTTGCGGCGATCTGTCGAAAAAAAACGGTAGGCGACATCGATCGTGATGCCTTGCTCACGTTCAGATGCAAGTCCATCAACGAGCAGTGCAAAGTCAATCTCTCCTCCCTGTGTTCCCATCTTTTTGGAATCGTTCTGGAGCGAGGCGACTTGATCCTCAAAAATCAGTTGTGCTTCATAGAGCATCCGTCCAATGAGCGTGCTTTTCCCATCATCCACGCTGCCGCAGGTGATGAAGCGAAGGGTGTCGAGGTTCGCTTGCTCGTCGAGGTACTGATTGACTCGCTCGACAGCGTTAACGTGAGTTGTCATCAGAAGTACCCCTCTTGCTTCTTCTTCTCCATCGAGGCATTGGAATCGGTATCGATCGCGCGGCCCTGGCGCTCACTCGTCCGCGCACTCAACAGCTCAAGAACGATGCTTGCGAGATCGTCAGCCTCAGACTCAATGGCCCCTGTTAATGGGTAACATCCGAGCGTTCTAAAACGAATTTTCTTGAGGTGGATTTTTTCATTAGGATGTAGCGGTAACCGGTCGTCATCGACCATCATCAACATCCCGTCCCGCTCAATCACTGGGCGCTCCGCGGCAAAGTACAGCGGCACAATTGGAATCTGTTCTCGATAGATATATTGCCAAATATCGAGCTCGGTCCAGTTAGAGATTGGAAACACACGAATCGACTCGTCGCGATTCTTTTTGCCGTTGTATAGACTCCATAGCTCGGGTCGCTGATTTTTGGGATCCCATCGGTGCGAGGGGGTTCTAAAAGAAAACACGCGCTCCTTGGCGCGGCTTTTTTCTTCGTCTCGTCTCGCCCCACCAAAGGCGACATCAAATTTGTAGTGATCCAGTGCCTGCTTAAGGCCCTCGGTTTTCATGATGTCAGTGTGAAGAGCAGATCCGTGGTCGAAAGGGTTGATATTTTTCTCAACGCCGTCTGGGTTAATATGAACCAACAAGTCCATCCCAGACTCCCGAGCCATATAGTCCCTGAAGTCGTACATTGCCTGGAACTTCCATCGTGTGTCGACGTGCAGCAAAGGGAAGGGTGGCGGACTCGGATAAAAAGCTTTTCTCGCTAGGTGCAGCATGACAGAGGAGTCTTTACCAACCGAGTACAGCATCACCGGATTATCCGCCTCGGCCATGACCTCTCTGATGATGTGAATGGATTCGGCTTCAAGACGATCTAGGTGGGTCATTACGGCCTTTGCTTTGGGTCTATGCGAATTATTCGCAGTTTGTAAAATCTCTGCATGGCCATGTGAATAGATCTCAAGCGAGATCGTAATTGATCGGTCTTTTTGCTTGATGAGCAGTTGGCTTCGGTTGGATCCGACTAAATCCCGCATACGCGCGACCACAGCACCAGATGGAATGACTACGACGTGTTTCTGTTCGAAATCACAGAGGCAAGTTAAAACCTCCCTAAGGGCGCTTATGGAATCTTTATTTTTATCCAACCGAATCCATCGACGTCCGCCTCTTGCGTCATTGAGAACCAAAAACTCAACTTTGTTCTCAAGATTCAATAATTGAGCAAAAAGAATAAGTTTCCGTTTTTTGCGGGCGGTATCTATGAGTTGATCAAGCACTAGGCGTTTAGCTGAGCGCCCGTGTTCATCGATGAGTACTTTGTCGGTGAGTGGCTCGAACCGAATAGGGCTCGCCTGTATCGAGCGCTCTGTCGCTTTAACGGCTGCATCCGTCGAACAAGAATGTAAGTAGGCTGCCAAACTGTGGGTGGTCGATACAACCGCTACCGGTAGCCGATCAGCTCTTAATATTTCTGTGTCGCTATTTGTCATATTTTTCATCAATTGTACAAATATCAATTAAATTAGTTTTTATTATCGTTTAAAAATAATCATTCTTGAATATTACGACAAGGAGTATTTGATGGAGATCGCTAACCAAAACGATAACAAACCATCGTTTGTGACAATGAATACCTACACCCAACGCGCACCCAACTGCGTCGGCTCGGAGCTCAGGTGTCAGAGCGCACCATTCCCCGTCAGCCCTTTTCTAAAATTATTTTGCAAAACTAAAGTTTGCTAACTTGTTGCCGATTCTTAGCCAGAGGCAAAAAGTTGCCGCTCGTTACTATTAAGTACAGGGAACAAGGTTAGACTTTGAGTAATATCGATCCCTCGACATTGACCTCACAGGTCCTCGGCTCTTATGGCATCAATGCGTCTAGCGGGCCTAGAATTAACGATCAAGGTAAGCCGCTCGTGACAGAGAGGCTTAGTGATTACCTTAATAACTCCATGGTTGACCTGAGCTCCGGAGACTGGATAGCGCTGGGTGACACCATTAGCGACGTTCGGGTGGTCACGCTCGCCCAAGTCGAACGGGAGGTAATTGACGAGCTAGTACTGAAACTCGGCGAGCTCAAGACACTGGTCGACGAGTCAGCCCACATCGCCGCCGGGTCGGAGGTCCACGCACAGTTCCTAAATTCGTTTGATCATCTGGAGAGCGAGATCTCGACACTGATCGGCAAGTCATCTATCAAGACCAGCGCTACTCTTATGGTCGACGACAACACCGGTGACTTCGAGGTCCGTAACACCAGATCCTACGTCGAGGCACTCTCGCTCACCGGGAGGGATGGTGCGATCACCAAGCTCGCGATGATCGAGATCTCACAGGATGATTTCTTGAACGGGTTCCATTTCCCAGACGGCTGCCCGATATGCAGGGCTGCGATGGCGACAGAGGAGGCCGCAGGAGGCAGTGGCCCCGAGCTCGACTACACTGCGACCACCAACACCTCAAACGGATCGGCGGTAGACAGTTCGGTTGCCGCATCTGGAGTTAACTACATTGATCCGCTGCTCAAGCAGCGAAAGTGGGACCTTGAAGACGGCGAGACACTCAGCTACTCGTTCTACCTTGGGGACGGTGTCGTGCCCTACACGGCTTCCTACGCCGAGCCCTACGAGCAGCACTCGGTAGAAATCCCCGACGCGCAGAAGGATGAGCTCAGGGCCGCCTACGCGACCTGGTCTACCTACGCACCGTTTACCTTCGAAGAGGTCACGGAGACCGCATCGGGGCTCGTGGTCGGTGACCTCCGGAACGCCTACATCAACCGCTACACCGGGGACGACCTGGCTGGCACCGCTGCGTTCGCCTACTACCCATACGCCAACCTAGTAGGCGGAGACACCTGGTACGTCGAGCCGACCGCTGTCTCGACCAACGCGACATTTGCCGACGACACCTATGGACGGATGACGGCCCTACATGAGATCGGGCACTCGATTGGTCTGAGCCACCCGTTCGATGGTGGATCCGGATCCGGCGAGACACTCACCGGTAACGGGCTCACGGATACAATGCGCCAGACGGTCATGTCTTATACCCGCTCCGACTACGTGACCTACTACGAGAGTTCCGGTTCGCTTGCCTCAAAAAACATCTACTCCAACACTCCGATGATCTACGACGTCGCGGCGGTGGAGTATCTCTACGGCGACATTACAGACGCCAACACCGGAGACACCACCTACAGCTTCGGTGACACCGATCACCAGAGAATCAAAACCATCGTAGACTCGGGTGGAACGGATACCATCGACCTGTCTAACTCACGGCACCGGAGTATCGTTGACCTCACTCCAGGCTCCCTATCGAGCGTCGGTTACGCAACCGAGTCAGAGCAAGAGGCCTATTGGGCCGCGCAGGGCTATTCACTGGCCTCTGTACAGTCATTCATCACATCGACCCAGCTATTCCAGGGCAATGACAACCTCGGTATCGCCTTTAGCGCAACGATCGAGAACATCATCGGTAGCTCGGGTGACGACGACTTCACAGGTAACACCGCGGATAACAAAATCACTGGCGGTCAGGGAGACGACACGATCGACGGTGGCGCGGGCAACGACCTGGCGATATTTTCAGGGGACTTCACCGACTACACGATTACCGATAATAACGACGGGACCTATACCGTGACCGACTCAGAGTCGGGCCGGGACGGGACTGACACGGTCAGTAACGTAGAGCAGTTCAAGTTCGCTAACCTGCTCTATACAGTCGCCACCGGAGCGACTAGTGGCGGTGAAGCTGCTCGGGGTGGCTCGAACGGTGGTGCAGTGAGTAATGTCTACTACTCGGCCTTCAACCGGATCAATTTCGGGTCGAGGGTGATGAGCGCCCACCAAGTGGCCGAGCTTAAGCAGTTGATGTTCCACAGCGTAGGTGATGTCTCAGACCTCATCGAAGAAGCGCTAAAGAGCTTCACTCAGCAGCGAAGATCTATCGACAGCGTCCTCGCCACGTTCAGCGGGGCTAGTGAATTCTCGGCCGACAAGGATATGGAAGCTCAGACTTCCGAAAGCATGACAGGGCTCAGTTTGGCCGACGCGCAGTCGCTCGCACAGCAGATTAAGGCATCTATCGTAGAGCAGGTGGCCGACGCGCTGGACGCCCAGGCCGAGATAAGCTCTGGTGAAGCCCTCGCGATCCTCTCATAAACTGGCCTGCCCATAAAACGACCTCCCGGATATCGCCCGTCAGCGATTTACCGTTGGCACTTTAATTGCTAGTGTTCAGACAGGTGTCATAAATCTGACGAGGTCTACATTGTTGAACGGAAAATCGGTGCTAATCACCGGGGGGACCGGCTCGTTTGGGAAAAAATTTGCCAAACGCATCCTGAACAATTACCCAGAGATAAAGCGGCTCGTGGTGTTCTCGAGGGACGAACTCAAGCAGTACGAGATGGCATGTGTCGACGACTTTAAAGACACATCTCGGGTCCGCTTCTTTATTGGAGACATACGGGATAAAGATCGGCTTTACAGAGCACTCTCCGGGATAGATATCGTGATACATGCCGCAGCACTGAAGCAGGTTCCAGCGGCCGAGTACAATCCATTCGAGGCAATCAAGACCAACGTTTTGGGGGCTCAGAACCTGATCGAGGCGTGTCTCGATACCGGCGTGTCACGCGTAGTCGCGCTGAGCACCGACAAAGCCGCGGCACCGGTCAACCTTTACGGTGCGACCAAGCTTTGCTCCGACAAACTATTCACCGCGGCTAACGGCATCGTTGGTTCCCGTGACCTGAAATTCTCTGTCGTCCGGTACGGCAACGTGATGGGGAGCCGCGGATCCGTGATCCCGTTTTTCCTCAAAATGAAGCAGACTGGCGTCCTGCCGATCACCCACCCCGATATGACTAGATTCAATATTTCTCTCGATGATGGCGTCAATATGGTCTTGTGGGCGCTCGAGAATATGTCGGGGGGAGAGATATTTGTTCCTAAAATCCCAAGCTACCGAGTCACGGATGTGGCGGAGGCGGTCTGCGCGGACTGCAAGAAACCGGTAGTCGGGATCCGGCCCGGTGAGAAGCTCCATGAGGAGATGATCACCGCAAGCGATAGCTACAACACGGTCGACCTCGGCCGTTACTTTGCGATCCTCCCGGTGACCGAAACTGACCACCTCAAGCGCTACGCAGAATCCAAAGGCGGCTCGCTTTTGGAGCCCGGCTGGTCATACGACAGCGCATCAAACGAGCACTTCCTGACGACCGACGAGCTCCGGGAACTGATTCGGGACTTCCGAGAGGACGATTAGTTGGCTCACGTCAAGCAATACGGCCGGCAGCTCATCGACCAGGAAGACATCCGGGCCGTCACGGAGACTCTTGGCTCCGACTTTCTGACACAGGGTCCCAAAGCAGCAGAGTTTGAATCGGAGCTGGCGAGGACGGTAGGATCATCTGCCGCGGTCGTCTGCTCGAGCGGGACCGCAGGGCTTCACCTCGCGATGCTCGCGCTCGAGATCGGACCAGGAGACACCGTCTGGACTGCCCCGATTACTTTCGTGGCATCCGCCAACGTGGCGCTCTACGTCGGGGCGAACGTCGACCTGGTCGACATCGATGACGGCTCCTGGAACATATCCCCACAGAGGGTCGCGGAAAAGATAGAACACTACCGACAGACGCGGAAGACGTTACCGAAGGCGATCGTCGTGGTCCACTTCGCCGGCTGTCCCGCAGACACCAAAACAATCAGAGAGATCGTCGAGCCCCACGGGATACGGATAATCGAGGACGCTAGCCACGCTCTGGGCGCGTCGACGCCGACCGAGCGCGTCGGCTCGTGCCAGCACTCTGACATGACCGTGTTCAGCTTCCACCCCGTCAAGAACATCACCACAGGCGAGGGCGGCGCGGTCACGACAAGCTCGGCCCTACTGGAATCACGGCTCCGACAGGGCAGGACGCACGGCATCAATCGTGACGTGGTCAGTGCCGACGAGCCCTGGCGATACGACCAGGAGACACTCGGCTTCAACTACAGACTGTCGGACATCCAGTCCGCGCTCGGGCTGACGCAGATCAAGAAACTCAACCAATTCATCGTCCACCGGTCACGGCTCCACGAACACTACCTCGGTCGCCTGTCGGGGCTGCCGTACATCAAACTACAGTCGCTGGGTGAACACCAGTCCGCGCACCACCTCATGGTGGTCCGCGTCCCTCACCGGCGGAGGCTACCAACCTACCGGTTCCTCCAGGAGAGACAGATCGGGGTACAGGTCCACTACCTGCCGATATACGAGCACGCGTACTACAAGGCGCTCGGGGTCGGGGACCGTCTCCAGTACCCGGCGTCTGCCGCGTACTACAGCGAGACCCTGTCCCTGCCGATGCACGCCAACCTCACCGTCCAAGACATTGACCGGGTCTGTGATAGCCTGATCGAGGCCCTAGACGTTGGCTAACGTGGCTATCATACCCGCGAGGTCGGGGAGCAAGCGTGTTCCTCTCAAGAACGTGCACCCGATCGACGGCGTACCCCTGATGGGCCACGTAGTTCGTGGGGCGCTCTCATCGGGACTGTTCGACGATGTCGTCGTGTCAACCGACGACCAATCCTTCGCGTCAGTGGCCGACAGCTACGGCGCGTCGGTACCCTTCGTGAGACCCGGGGCACTATCAGACGACCACACAACGACGGTCGACGTGATCCACCACGCGGTTCAGTCCCTCGGGCTCGAGGCCCGCGACCAGGTCTGCTGCATCTACCCGACCGCGATCATGACGACCCGAGAGTCCCTCCGGCACGCGATTGAAACGCTCCACCAAACGGGGGCAATGTTCTGCTTCCCGGTGGCACGTTTTCGATCCCCACCGTCCCGGGGCCTGAGGCTCTCCAAGGAGACCTCGCTACTGGAACCTGTCAACGTGGCAAAAACCGAGACACGGACACAGGACACCGAGCCGGTCTGGTACGACGCCGGGCAGTTCTACTGGGCGGCCGCCGAGAGCTGGTCCACGCGAGTGTCGATACACCAGAACGGCTGCGGGATCGAGGTCCCGTGGTGGCAGGCGATCGACGTCGACGAGCCCGAGGATCTCGAGGTTCTTGAATTTATATACCACTTCCGAAACAGGAGACCACACGAATGACCAACAAAGCGTTTGAGACCGAGCAGGAAGCGTTCTGGTCGGGAAGCTTCGGCGACGACTACATCGACAGGAACATCAGCCCCGAGCTCCTCGCGGCGAATCTCGTCTACTTCACGAGCGCCCTCGCGCGATGCGGCCGGCTGAGGACAATCTTCGAGGTCGGCGCAAACGTCGGCATGAACCTGCGAGCGCTGGGTCAGCTCTACCCGGGGTGCTCGATGTCCGCGATCGAGATCAACACAGCCGCGGCCAAGCAGCTAGAGACCGTGATCCCCCCACAGCAAGTGACAAGGGGCTCGATACTCGACTTCGACACGACGGATCAGTTTGACCTGGTGTTCACGAAGGGGGTACTTATCCACCTGTCGCCAGACCACCTGCCGGTGGTATACGACAAGATGGCCGCGATGTCATCGAGATACGTCCTGATCGGCGAGTACTACAACCCCAGCGCGGTCGCTATCAGCTACCGCGGGCACACAGACAGGCTATTCAAGCGCGACTTTTGTGGCGAGTTCATGGACCGCCACCCCGGTTTTAGCCTGATCGACTACGGGTTCGCGTACCACCGGGACCCCTGCCACCAGCAGGACGATATCACTTGGTTCTTGCTAGAGAGACAGGATTGACATGGTCATGCTTGAGCAGGTAACCGGCTCCGAGCGACACGTGAGCGCGTTGTATCGGTTGCTCAACGCGAGGACCCACAGGATCAGTGCGGCAGAAAATGTGTCGGAGCCCGACCACCGCCGGTTCGTGGAGGATCATCCGTACAGGGCTTGGTGGCTGGTCCTAAAGGAGGGGTCAGTGATCGGCTCGGTTTACCTCGGTAAGGATAACTCGGTCGGGGTCGACCTCACGGACGAACACGTCAGGCTGCTGCCCGAGGTGGTCAGTCAGGTTATTGACAAGCACCGGCCGCTCCCGGCGATACCGTCGGTAAGACGGGGATCGTTCTTCATCAACGTCGCGCCAGGCGACCTCCAGAAAATCGACCAGATCAGGCGGCTCGGGTGGGAGAAGGCACAGGAAACGTTCGCCGCCTCCAAGAGCTAGCTCATATTACTCAGGAGGACCAGTCGACGTCACCCCGGTTCAGCGGACTAGCGAACTCGAGATCATTCACGGCCCTCCTACCAATGACCTCGTCGTAGTGTCGGGGGTGCATCCCGAACCCGGGCCGGACAACCCTGATGTTCTCTGCCGTCAACACCTCCCCGGAACGGACGGGTTTTGAGACATAGATCGACCGACGGAGGCTGACGTTGTCTTTCTCCGACTCACCGACCTCTGAAACGTGCCGGGCCGCGTAAAACATCTCGTCGACGGCCGCGCGCAGCTCGGCCAGCCCCGAGGGCTCCAACGAGAACGAGTCGTCCAGCCCACCACCCGAGCGGTCCAGCGTGAAGTGTTTCTCGATGAAGACCGAGTCGTAGAGCACAGACGCCGCCGCGGCACGGTTCTCGACGCAGTGGTCAGAGAGCCCAACCAGGCAGCCATGACGGTCTCTGAGGTTGACCAGGTTCTTCAGGGAATAGTCCTTGGGTTCCGCGGGGTAGGATGACACGCAGTGCAACAGGATCAGATCCTTGCTGATGCCGTCGACAGCAGAGACGGCCTCCTCGATCTCGGCCGCGGTGCCCATACCGGTCGAGATGATGACGGGCAGGCCCGCGCCAGCGACCTTCCTGATCAGAGGAATATGTGTCAACTCAAAGGACGCGATCTTTAGCGCGTCGACACCCAGACCGACCAGGAAGTCGACCGCGGTCTCGTCGAACGGCGTGCTGATGACCGAGAGACCGACCGAACGCGCCAGCTCAAACAGGGGCTGGTGCCAGTCCCACGGGAGCGACCCCTGGGAATATAGATCGTACAATCGCTGGCCCTTCCACAGCCCGTCATGGATCAGGAAATCGGGCCCGGACGAGTCGAGGGTGATCGTGTCCGCGGTGTAGGTCTGAAACTTCACCGCGTCGGCACCGTTTGCGGCAGCGGCGAGCACGATCTCGCGGGCCCGTTGCAGGTCGTTGTTGTGGTTCGCGGACACCTCCGCGACCACGAATGGTTTCTCAGAGAGCCCCAGGCTCTTGCCACCGATGGTGAGCCGATCGCTGAAATTCATCATGGCCCCGATCCTTCAGAAAATACCTTCGGCACCCGAAGCCAGCCGACCAGGAAGCCGCCCTCCGGTCCCTCACTATAAACAAAACCCGCCGACTCAAACATTCTCTGGCTGGGCAGGTTGTCCTTGTGGACCCTCGCCCTGATCTGTCTCACGGCCCTATTCTCGCCACGGTATTGGTGAATCGCGGACTGGAGACACCGCCCACCAAGACCACGGCCACGGTACTCACGCGCGAGGCTTATCGATACCTCGGCGGTCGACGGGTCGTCGGAGTCCACGTTAAACCTTACCACACCGAACGGCTGTCCCGACCCATCCTCCGCCACACCAAACCAACAACCGGGGTCGACGAGCATCTGGCCAAACCAGGCCTGGTGTCGCTCAACCGAAATCTCTCCGGTGTCACCGGACAATTTTCGAGTCTCCGCGTCGTTCCGCCAGTCCAGTATAGAGCCGGCGTCCCCACGCTGTGCCGGCCTGAGTCTTATCGTAGGGAGATCAGACGTCATTCTCGATCGCTAGATTTAGCCACCGACCGATCTGGTACACCAAAGACGACCGGCTGTGATCTCGGCTCAGCATGAGCACCGCGATCGACCGATACCAAGGGTACTCCCGCTGCCCCAGGAAGGACCAGTTACCGGGGCTTGGAGTCCACGTAATCGTCGGGACGTCGAAAATACCGGCCAGCTGGTTTGTGAGTGTGAGGGGCGTGACTACGTAGTCGCAGGCCCCCACGAAGCGCCCGTGGGCGAGGACCTCGTCGAAGAACTCGACCCCGGGGATATGGACACCGAGATCCAGCAGTTTCTCTCTCTCTTCGTCGGTCAGTTGGTATTGGAGGCTCACGAACTTCACGTTCTCAGGCAGATTATTTCTGAGCGACTCGACCAGGTTGACATTGACGTAATGAACGGACCGGCTCACGTCGACGACTGCGCTTCGCCAGCAGATGCCGACCAGGACCGAGTCCGCGGACCAGCCCTCAGTCTCTAAGATAGTCTCACGTATGCTCGGGTCTGATCTGAGGAACCTGGCAGGACGGTTACGAATCTGCTCGACAGACCTCATGAAATAGGGAGGTAACGAGCCGATTGAGAGGTGGTAGTCGGCGCCCGAGAACACCGGATGATCGACCGCGGTCTTTTTCAATAGTTTCTCGACCCTCGCGTCAGGGAACCACGCCCGCATCAAATCAAACAGCTTCTCGTGTACCGCCAGAATCACGTCTATCGATGGGTCCTTTATCCAAGGGACGGCTAGGCTGGTGAACATAATCTGGTCACCGAGACCCTGCTCGGCCCATAGCACGATCGACTTGCCCTCGAGACTCTCACCACCCCACTCGGGGATATCGAACGTCACATTAGGGGACGGGAACCCTGTCCAGTCGAAACGATAGAGCCAGTCGTCCCATCCACGGTCCAGTTGCCCGAGCTCCAGATACGACAGGGCACGGTTCCAGCGAGCTTCAGGAAGCTGATTAAACCGCTCAAATGCTTCGGTGTATGCCACCACCGCGCCCTCATTGTCGCCCGCCGCGTGCAGTATAGTGCCGGCCATCACCGGGAGGTTCGGGGTCTGGTACTTGATCTCTTCTGGGATCGACTCGAGGATCTCCCACGCGCGGTCGGTGTCGCCCTTCTGGCTCAGCGCCTGGAGGTACGAGTACATAATCTCGTGGTAGTATTGATCACCCGGACGGGGCGGGCCGCCGGCCCGCTCGAGGGACTCAAGAACCCGATCGGGGTCGGATTCGGTGTTTCCGAGGAGGACCTCCCAGCTTGCGTATTTTTGTTCTTGATCTAGCCCAGAAAATCTTATCAATTGGCTGAGCGCGTCGTTGGCTTTCGCGAGATCGCCCATCTTGAGGTAGATCCAGAACAATGTCTCCGGCGCATCGACGCGATCGCTGTCTATCTTGAGTGCCTTCATGATGAACGAGTGAGCCCGCACGTATTGTTTGTCGGCCATGAATAGTTCGCCCAGCATCACGTACTGGTCGTAACCGAGCCTGTCCTCATACAAGCTGACATATGTGTCAGCGAGCTGGCAGGCCTCTGTCGTCAGCCCCCGATCGATCGCGTCATTGATAGATCGCTCTAGGGCGGCGCCTGTCTGAGGCCCTAGCGGGTTGCTTGCTCCGGCCGCCGGCGCTTTCTTGCCGGCGCCCAGCCGCTTCTTTTGACCGTTAACTTTCTTTTTACCCAACTGCTTGCTTTTCGATTTTAGAATTCTTGACACACTATACACCCAAAAAAAAGGGGCCAAGCGGCCCCTTCTTAGACTCAACGGCTTGTTTATCCAAGCAAGCTGAGTACGTTCTGCGGAGCCGCATTAGCCTGAGCCAACATTGCTGTACCCGCTTGCTGCAAGATCTGTGCCCGCGCCAGAGCTGCCGCCTCGACCGCGAAGTCTGCATCGAGGATGCGGGACTGCGACGCGGACGTATTTTCGACTACGTTCGCCAGGTTAGACACGGTGTGGTTCAGGCGATTCTGGACCGCACCGAGGTCACCACGGTAACCGTTCACTGTCTCTAACGCAGCGTCCAGTGCATCAATCGCAGCTTCCGCGGCCGCCGATGTCGCCACGCTGATTCCGGACACTGAAGACACAGTGTATGAATTCACGTTAGCAGTCGGATCGTTTACGTCATAAGTCGTGTCGCCCACGTTCATCTCGACGAGGCCTACCTCACCGGTCGCCACGGCCGACTCACCGAAGTCGATACTGATCGGGCTACCGTTTGTAGACTGTAGCTTCAGCGCACCGTACTGGTTCGCTGACATGAATGCGCCCAGTCGCTTGCTCGAATCCAGCTGCGTCACCGCAATCGAGATGTCCGCAGACCCGGCAGAGAAACCTGACCGGAATATCAGCGTACCCGAGGCAGACGCGATCGTCATGAAGTCTGAGATCGAGTACGTAGCGTCGAGGTCGTTGGTATCCGCCAGATCGTCAAGGATCAGGTCGTAGAACTTACGTGTCACGGTTCCTAGCGTATCACTCGACTGGACAGTATAGCTCAGTGTCACCGACTGGCTCGAGAACTGAGTCAGGCCAGTTGTTGCCTCGAAGTGCAGAGACAACGTCCGCCCGGTCTTGACGTCAGCCGCTGCGAAAGTGACCGTGCGGTGCGCCGTAGAGTTGACCAGTGCCTTCAATGCAGCAGATGGGTTATCAACCGAGGACGCTACTGTGTAGTTGTTGTTCACGATGTTGACGTTCTGGACGCCGTCGCCACGGAGGATCAGGTTATTGCCCTGTGCCTCTGCCGTTACACCGGTGTCTGACTTGACCGCGTTAATGTTGGTCACCAGAGCGGACAACGTCGCGCCATAGTTAACCGACTTTCCGTTGATCGATATCGTGTTATTCGTCACGAAGGTGACAGTTGAGGTATCGATGACCTGCTCGTAGTAGGCCGACGCGACAACGTTGGTGTCGTCAGAAAACGCGTTGATCAGATCAAGCTTGCCTTGGAAAGTGTTCGACGCGGCCGACATTGTGTCATCGTAGATGTCGACGCCATTAATTACGAGGTCAGCCTGGCCTGTGGTCGAGTCCTTGCTCAACGTGTCAGTTAGGTTGGTCGAGGTGAGGGCCGAGCCCACGACAGTGTAGCTAGATCCTGTAGGATCTTCCTTAATCTCAGCAAAACCAATATTTTTGAGATCTGAGACTGTGCCGGGTGATGACAGACCCAAATTACCGCGCTCGATCTCGATCGCCGTACCGTCAGTCGACTGCAGCTTCAGGAAGCCCTGGAAACTCACGTACTCACCCGCAGACGCAGATGTCGCGGTGACTGTTCCGCCAGTTACCTCAAAACCGGTCGCCCCATCATAGGCCCCATCAGTACCAGTCGTATCCTGAATCCGGATCGCAGCACCGGTGTCGTTACTCAACACCAGTTTCCCGTCTGAGTTAACAGATGCCACCACCTCATCATTGGTGAATGCACGGTTGATGTTCGCAACCAACTCATCCATGTTAGACGAGGCCGCAACAGAGACGTAGACTGCAGGCTGGTAATGGGCGTCTGTATTTTTACCGATCGACTCAACCTTGATCGCCAGACTGTTCTCAGTAACAACACCGTCACCGACCGTCTTAGCGACTACCGTGTTGAATGCCGAGGCTACAACATTGTCGACGTTTGTGTTGATGTTATCGACAAGATCCCAGATATCGTGGCCGGTTCCAGACGCCGCTGATGTGGCATCAAACGCCGCGAGCGCCTGCCCATTAATCTCGATATCGCCGGCAGCGAAAGATACGCCCGCCGCGTCAACGGAACCCGCTGTGGTGCCGAGAGAGTAAATATCTGAAGTGGTTTGAGTGAAGTTACCATCCAAGTCAGCGTCGAAGTAGAAGGTATTTGTCAGACGGTTCGAAATCAACGTGTTCGCTGTCTCAACATTCTCAGGCGCCCCGTCTACGTTAAGACCGAGCGACGCAGTGTCGACAGCAGACAGATCAAGTCCGATCGTGTCACCTGCCTGGTAACCGATCTGAAGGGTCGCGGCATAGGACCCGTCAAGCAACGCCATGTTGTTGAACGTGGTCGAGCCCGCGATACGGTCGATTTCTGCCTTCAGCGCCTGGACCTCAGAGTCTAGGCTCGCGCGGTCAGTGTCGCTGTTGACACCATGCACAGCCTGAAGCGAAAGCTCACGCATCCTCTGCAGCATGTCTGTGACTTCCTGCATCGCGCCTTCCGCTGTCTGGACCAATGAGATACCGTCATTGGCGTTACGGATCGCCATGTTCAGACCAGTGACCTGAGTATTCATCCGCTCCGAGATTGCAAGACCAGCAGCGTCGTCCGCCGCCGAGTTGATTCGCTTACCAGAAGAGAGACGCTCCATCGCGGTCTCCATTTCCTTACGCGACTCCATCAGATAGCGTTGAGACGCGATTGATGGAACATTAGTGTTGACTACAAGTGCCATGATTCATCCCTCTTATTGGATTCGCTGTCCGGCATCGTTTTGCCGGATCTGAGGAATAAATCGACCGATCTGAGGAAAGCTTTAACCTTTTATACAATTAATTGCCATGAGGGGGTATTGAGTTGCCACAAGTGCATTTTTCGGTGAGGTCTTGGGTGTCAGGACGGCTCTTACGAAGGCTGAAGTTTCCGACGGGTGCGAGCCAAGATGTTCTCCCCTACCACCGCTCGATAACAGAAGACCGACCGAGTCTTGGCGTCCGACTGCGGGGACACACAACAGCGACCGACCGCTCGTGGGTAGGGGCAGGGTGACAGCAACAAGGTTAGATGAGGCTCGAGATACGTGACCCGTTCCGATTACGGAGCGTTACGCTCTAGGTTCTTACGCTGTTGATGTCCTGTGGAGCCTATCACCGGCTACTAGAGCTAAACCCTTCGAGGGTATCGAATGTGCCCCCAAGGTGATCTTGGTAGACCCTCCACGCAGAGGAGCTGTTTTTGTAGATCGGCCGGCGGACTTGGGAATCCGAACGGGTCAGCACCGGCCTTCTGTTAAGGTGGGGTGACAGGCACGGGGCCTCTGGTGGGAGATCCAGAGTCTCTAGCAGTCGACCTATATGCGTCTGCGGGTCCTCTGTCAGCCGGTCGTAATCCAGGTGGTAAATTGATCCCGGGTAGCAGGTGTCCCAGAGTCGCATCAGATCGGTGTATAGACGGTAGTACGAGACCAGGTCATCGAGGTCATTAGAGTAGCCCAGGTCTGTGGCGGGAAACAGTGACTTGTAGTTCGACCAGCAGGTCGCGGCTGGGTCACGGGTCACGTGCACGAGCTTAGCCTCGGGGAACGCCGCCAGGATTAGGGACAGGTACCTGAAGTTGTGAGGCATCTTGTCGGTCACGAAGCGACGACCACCCGACAATTTTTGTAGCTCCTCGAGGTACTGTCGTCTGAAGCCCACCAGCTCCTCACCTAGGTTCGGACCGGGATCCGTCGCGAGACGCTTTCCAAGCTTATCGACCAAGGGGAGCTCGCCCCCGCCCGTCACAGCCGAGTGCCCCGAGATGATCTGCTCGGCCAAGGTAGTGCCCGATCTGGGCATACCCACGATAAATATAGGGATCGGCTCACCGTCGCCAGCTTTGACGTCGAGAGTCGCGTCCGCGAGAGACGGCTGCGCAGATCGGAGCAACGAAAACAGTCGCCGGTCCTGTTCGATTTCGTACCCAAGCATCCGCTTACGGCACGCATTACCTCGACGCAGATAACCGAATGCCTTCTCAATCTCAGCCGTATCTTCGTGTGCCTTTGCCAGGGCAAAACTAAGCTCGCAGAGATCGTAGCCTTTTGCTACCGCCGAGTTGTCCAGGTCCTCAAGGATTTGGAGATAATGGTCTCCAGGCTCATAAAGATGTATCGCACTCAGATTCTTGTGGGCCTTGATGTAATTAGGGTTCACGCTGATTGCTTTCTTGTAGCTTTCAACCGCCTGATCGGATTTCCCGAGTGCCTTGAGCCCGTTTCCGAGACCGCACAGGCTCTCAAAATCTGCTGGGTCGCACTCGACCGCTTTTTTGAAGCTCTTAATCGCGGAATCGACGTCACCGGCCTGCATATAAATAGCGCCCATGTTTCTGTACGCCAGACCGGTACCGGGCGACACGCTGATCGCTTCTTCAAGATCTCTGAGCGCACCGTCCGTATCGCCGATCATCGCCACAGTGGCCCCACGGTTGACGAGGGCCATGTAAAAATCAGGCTTCGCCTTTACCGCCGAGGAGAAACTTGTAACGGCCGACTGGAAGTCCTTCTGGATCTTTTGCACGATGCCGAGACTGTTCAATGCGTGGGCGTAGTCTGCCTTCAGCCCGCAGGCGGTCTCGAGGCTTCGTCTTGCCTCATCATTCTTGTGCTGGGCAAGCTGGGACGTCCCCAGGTTGTAGTAGCTGACCGCGTCAGAGGGACTCAGACCCACACACGAACGGTAGCAAACCTCGGCCTGACTGTATTGACCGAGCTGGCTGTAGGTCGCACCTGCGAGGTTATTCAGAAAGAACGAGTCAGAGAACTTGGCAAGTAGCCGATCAACCAGGTCACGTAGCTCCGAGAATTGGCCCGTGGTAAACAGCGCACGCAAAACCGTCTCGCACTCGGTTCCCAGGGAGTCTTGCCCGAGAAGGATCTCGGCTACCTCCTTCGGTCCCCAAACCCCTACATTACGGGAGGCTGTGTGCTGGTTATTTTCTCTGAGCGCCTGGTTCGGCATGTCTTTCCTCTTTACGACGACTGAGTAGCCGCCCGGTCCCAAACTGGTAGCAACTGTTCATACGTTAGGGAGCCCAAGGCAGGGCCTTCCGAACTATTAAATTATCGGTCGTCCTATCAAAAAATTGAGGCGACTACGTCACATTTCTTGAGCTATTACCTAGGAGCAAAACCTACACACCCAAGAGGCTCGAGGTCCTAGCGCTACCCGGCAGGTTTCGTAGAGTAGCCGTCAATAACAGACCGACACTCTGGCGGGCAGAAGTCGCTAGCGACTGGAATAAAGTACTTTTCTATGTGTCTACTCACAAACGCCTCGATCAGGCCCACGTCAAATAAAAGATCTACCTCAACCAGTGACTCTGGATTAATAAGCCGACACAGCCGGTTGAACTGCTCGTCGGTCATATTATCCACCCCAGTCCTAGTACCAAGAACCCGCACAAGGTCCATCGCGGAGTGCATTTGGTCGGGGGTTAGCGGCTCGTTTTGGGCGCCTTCGATGAGCAGCCTCATAGCCCCATTAAGGACTTTCTGTGCTGGTAACCGTTCGTAGAGTGTCCGATTCTCCGCGGTCTGGCTGAGCGCTGCATCTGACCGCCTATGAGGTCTGGAGATTCCTAGATACTTCTCATAGAGTCCCCAAAACTCTTCCATCCGAGACGAGAGTTCTAGGGGGAGGACCAATATTTTGAATCCGTACCTCGCCCAGGTGGCTAACGTCTTTTCGAGATTGAGGGTCTCTAGCAAGAAACCGCGGTGCTCGTCGAGGTAGTCGGCAAGGTCCAGAGTACCCCCCTCACGGAGGTGTTGGGCGTAGATCGAGCGGACCCACTGAACCGGGTCCCGTACCACAAAGAAGAGCGTCTCTGACTGCCTTGAGAGGATCGATGCAAACATATCCTGCTTCACCGACTGAAAACGTGCATGACCGGAGCGTCCATTGAAGGCGTTAGAAATACCCTCTGAGCTAAAAACATTTACCTTGTCCTTCGTAACATCAAACGTGATGCTCGATGAACCGAGCAGTCGCCGCAGGGCCTGGCGGTCTCCGTTGTGTTCGATGATGATATCTTCAATCCGAGTGTTGGGCGCTTCGAGCATGCCAAGCGCGTAGCCGCTCGCGTTGCCCCACAGGTTTTGGAGAGTCGTAGACATGCACTTGGCCATCCCGGTGTGGACGATAACCTCTGTTTCCACCGACCCCCCTGGGAACGTTTTCACTTGAATTTATCACCCAATTAGGCTGGGGCCAGTCAGCGGGTCTAGGACTTACCCTCGAATAGGATGCCCTTCATCCGCTCGATGTTGTGGACCACCCGGATCACCTCATCCGACGGAAGGGTCCGGACAACGTCGCCCGATTTTTTATCAACAACGGTAATCACTGGACGATTCAGCACCTCGTCCACAGAAAACACTAATGAATTAGAAGCCTTCGGCAGTGCTGCCTCTAGCTCCTGCACCTTCTCTTTGATCCGGTCGATCGAGAACGTGTCCGCGGCTATCTCCAGCCCACGATCACCGATACTTTCGATACGCTGAATGTCGTCGACCGGGTCAATCCTAAGCTCGGCGACCGGCTTTTTATCGGCAACTGGCCTCTCGGCCGAGGCCGCTTTTTCAATTTTTTCGGGGCGAACGCGCTCTGGCGCCGGGCGAGGCTCGACCGGCGGCGGGACGTTTACTTGCACTGAGAGCTTGTCTTCTGACATGCCTGATCCCCAAAAAAAAACCATTTAGTGGGTCAATCGGATGTAATCCGGAAACCTTTAGAGCACCCTACTTATTTTTATTGTTGAATGGTAGGCCTTCGAGCGCTGTCTTGAGATAGTCTTTCGTAGAGTTGAGTTGATCAATCGCGGTTTCCATTGCGGTGAATTGGGCTAGATATCGCTCCTGGACTTGCCTCATTCTACGATCTAGGTCCTCTAATTTCTCTTGGTAGTCTGCAACCCTGGTCTCTAAGCCCGCTGACTGCGTAAGAATGATGCCATCTCGAGCAAGAATTTCATCTAGTGTGATAATCGCATCTCCGGCTATCCCACGGTCTGCTTGTCCAAACTTAGTTTGGTTATCTGTATCTGCCGAGAAGAGCGTAACAAGCTCATCGAAATTATTATTGAGGGCAGCACTTAATCGCTGATCATTGATCTCAAGCAGTCCGGTCCGGGTAAACGAGATTCCGATGTCAGAGAAATATGTAAGGTTGTCGGTCGCTGTAGATGACGGATTGAGAAAGATTGACTGTACGGTATCCTGGATCAAGCGAAAACTAGTATTGCCGGCGAAGACACCCCCAAAATCACCGGTGCTGTCCGGATCTGCCAACTGGTCAAATGATGACTTCATGGTGTTATAGGCTGCCACAAGGTCTCGAATATTATTCTCCACAACCTCAGTAGTTCGACCAACCGCTACCCTGCCATCCGAGGCACTGACCCCAAAAAGGTTGAGTGTTATCCCGTCAATAACATCATCAATAACATTGCTCGGTCTCAGAATAGAGACACCGTTCACAGTTACCTGCGCATCAGACGCGTCTTGGGAATTCGTGAAATTTGCGTAGACACCCGCGGACGCCGTGGTGGAAACGGAGAATACGTTTTCGGCCCCAGTACTTCCCTCTACCGAGATCACGTAGCGCTCGGATCCGGCGCCACTTCCTCGATCCACCAATGTTGCGGTTGCGAGATCGGACCCAGCGTTAATCGCCGCTACGACATCTGTAATCGTCGCTCCCGCATCTAGCGATATCTCATGATTAGTTTTGAATGTCTGAGAATCGTTCCCCGCGGTAGTGAGATCGATCACCGTCCCGGCCTCGGCATCGCTTCCAGACGCGGCCAGCTTGAAGGTATCGTCATCTATACGGACCACATAATAATTGGTCTTGGTGGTCAGCCCCCCGATCGCACTCCCGTTGTCCTCATAATACAGCACGTCACCTGTCTGAAATCCGTGTGCCGTTTTTGAGATCTGATCTGTAGACGGATCAATGGCGGACGACAAAAAAGTTTCCGGGGCTCCAGAGAGGCTCACGGTAAACGCGTTACCGTTATTAAGCTCAGTGTCCGACGCGTCTACGCCCGAAGATATCCAACGCTCAGTCTGCGCCAGCGCGGTCACCCTAATCGACGATGAGGTACCACTAGAAGCGCCGCTCCCAAGCGTCGCAGTGAAGGCATCGCCGCCCTCCGAGGTTTTGTTGCCCGCAACGGAGAGGGTAGCCGACTGAAACTCTGACGCGTCGTTTAACCTCTCGAATATCGATGTGAGCGTCCCGAGCGCGCTGGCTACCTCGGCGTACGCTGATATCTCGACCCCCGCTGCATCAATTTTCGCGTTTAGGGACGCCTCTCTTGGCTGCCGCTCGGCCGCAACCAGCGACTCAACCAGACTTTTTGAATCGATGTCTGACCCGGCACCCAGGGCTCCTAAGAAATCTACAGCCATTTATCCCCCACTAAACATAGGAAATCGGACTCTACTGCAGAAGCTTTAGCACAGACTGGGCGGCTGCGTTCGCCTGCGCCAGCATCGCCACAGACGCCTCTTGCAGGATCTGGGCTCTCGCTAATCTTGTCGACTCGGCGGCAAAGTCCGCGTCCATCACTCGAGACATCGACTCGGCGGTGTTCTCGGAGATATTCATCAGGTTAGAGATTGTAGACTCCAAACGGTTTGCTACCGCACCGAGTCCGGCCCGGTTCGAGGCAAGCGTCTCCAAGGCCGCGTCAACGACGGTCATCGCAAGCAACGCCGTGTCACGTGTCGAGATATCGATCTGGGATACGTATCGGACGGTCTCAGTGGGCTCGGTACCGCCACCGACCGCCGTCAGGTCACCGCTAAATCCGACGCCTGCCAGCTCGCTCCCCGAGAACGCGAGCGTATTGGATGCATCCGCGCGTCCCTCAGTCACTGTGAATGTAAAGGTGTCTCCCCCGCGGCTGTACGCCGCAACCAGACCGATGTCTGCCGCCGCAAACTCTGCGTTCATCTCTGTGACGACGTCATTCATGGACTCAAACGCGAAGCCGTCCATGTTCGAGGGCGTCCCCGTGGCCGACACAGAAGCACCAAGCCCCTGAGTCACCGAAGCCCCGGCCAACGAGACCGTGTAGTCCCCGGCGGGGACCATGGTCAGCGTGAGGGATGAATCTGTACCCGCGGCGGAAAACGTGTAACCGTCAGCCGTGAACGCCGTATTAGCCGCCGCCGCGACCAGGTCTACGTAGTCGGAAAATGAGACAGAACCGGATGTGCTTCCCAGAGTGAGGCTCTCATTCCGGATCGCACCCGTCACGTTATCGACGACCTCAAGTGTGACCGTGTTGTCGGTGCTCAGGTCGATCCCGTTGGAGTACGCACCAGCTGCCACAGTTGAGCGGCTCGCGGCCTCACCGGCTGGTGTGGTCGTCAGGGCGGCAATGGTCCCGGCGGTAGTGTTCAAGGCATTAGCGTCTGTGACGAGTGTCCCGCTGTACGCGATTGAGTACCCGCTGGGCTGAGTGAGTGTGATGCCATGTGCGTAGGGGCTCGCAGAATCTTGCAGAGCGCCAACCGTTGCCTGCCCCGTCAGCTGTGGGCTGGCATCAATCGCGGTTTGGATCGCCGCGGCGAAGTCTTCCATCGTGGTATAGGTACCCACGGCAACATCGACAGACGTCGAGGCCCCAGAGTTTATCGACAGCACCAGCGTGTTATTCGTCGCGTCGAGCGTAATCGGGTCGGACCCGAAGGTCTTCACATAGTTCGCGTCGGACGAGGTAAGGTTATCGGTGGCCAACGCCGCGTTGGCCTCTGACCCGAGTGTCAGCGAGCCGGTGGTCGATGATTGGGACGCCCCGCCATTCGAGACTGTCGAGAGTGTCCCGTGGTCCTCGTTCGCGTTCCGCCCGGTCAAGGTCTCGACCAGGCCGTTTGCGCCGGCCGCGATGGTGTCACTGTGCTCCCGGACGATAATCGTGCCCGATCCGCCCGCTACGGCGAGATTCACAAGGCCCGCGTTTGTTACCGACACGGTGACCGCGTTGTCGCCATTGAACGCGGCGCTGGCGTTAATGGCCGCCTGGAGTGCCGTCGTAAACTCGGTACCAGTCACCGTCGCGTCAGCACCCGCCAGCGTGAGCTGGTTTGCGATATCAAGGTCGATGAAGCTGCTCCCGTTGACGCTAATCGCGAGCTTCGATTCCTTGTCCGAGGTAATGTTTGTGAAGGTCTGCGAGGCGTTACCGGTCCCAGTCAAGCTGATCGCGGTCCCAGCGGTGGCGTTAGCCTCCGAGGTCGCCAACTGAAAATCGTTGGCATCAGATCGAATGACGTAGTAGTACTGCCCGTCGGTCAAGCCCGTTATGGCGGTGCCCCCGTTGGCGTTGTATTTGACAACGTCGCCGGTCACCAGCCCGTGGCTGGTTTCCGTAATCGTATCTGTTCCGGTAGTAACGTCTGACGTGGCGATGGTATCGGTATTAAGGGTCGCCGCATAGGTACGATCGGTCAGCGCGCCAATGTCCGGCGCCGTGCGTGCCGGGTTAATATTCAGGGCCCCGGCGTCCGACAAGAACTCGGTCCCGCCGAGCTCGATGCTATACCCGTCAGCGCTAGAAAAGGTAATCCCCTGATCCCCGTTAGAGTCCGTCGTCACGCTGACGACGATTGGGAAATCGCCCGTCTGCGCAAACGGACTGTCGTCGATCGCGGTCTGTATCGCCGTCGCCAGCTGATCCAAAGAGTAGTAAGTGTCATCTGCCACGTCTAGCGTGGTCGGTGCCCCACCGCTGATGGCCAGGGTGAAGGTATCGTTGGAGTTCGTGAACGTCTGGGCGTTGTTACCCGTGCCCGTAATCGAGAGGTTTGTGCCCGCGACGGCGTCTGCATAGGTCGCCGCCAATTGAATCGTATCGTTGTCGGTTTTAATAACATAGTAGTCGGTGTCGTCGGTCAGGCCAGCGATCGCAGTCGAAGACCCATCATCGTAGGTCAGCTTCTGCCCCGTCACGTAGCCATGGTCGGTAATGGTGATGGTGTTAGCCGTGGTATCAACCGCGGTTGTCGCGACGGTGTTTGCGTCTGTTCCCGCAATCGTGATCGTGTCAACACCGAAAGGCTTAACCGGCCCCTGTGTTGAAGAGTCACCATTTGTCACGTTATCTGCGGCACCGAGCACGACCGAGCCGCCGGTGCCGGACTCCGAAGAGCTTCCGTCACCGGGCTTCGAGTTCTGCGTCAATGTCGCCGCCATCCCGTCCCCGGCCGCCTTGGTCAAGGTCTGTGCATCGTTACCGGCGTCATCTAAATCGTAGGCCGTCCCCGTAAACGCGTTCTGTGCCGTACTGGCGAGCTTGATCGTGTCGTCATTCACCCGAATCACATACGCGGTCGTGATAGCCGACCCGCCCTGATCGAGATCTGCTCCACCACCGTTGGCGTACGTCAGAACGTCACCCGTCACAAACCCGTGGCCGGTGATTGTAATCGTGTCCGCGGTCAGATCTACGTCAGCCGTGCCGATGGTCTTGACAGACGCAGCGCGCTGGTTGGAGTGCTCCTCGAATACGATCGTGCCCGCGCCGCCTGCGACCGTCAGCTCCACCTGACCGGTGCCGTTGACGGATACTGTGACCGCGTGATCACCGGTCAAGAGACCATTCTGGTTGATCGTGGTCTGCATCGCTGAGACAAACTGAGCCTTTGTAATTGATGCGTTCGGGGTAAATGTCTGTGCCGAGTTACCCGTACCATCTAGCACGATAGGAACCGCCGTTGAGGCCGTAGCCTCCGCGTAGGTCTCAGCGAGCTGGATCGTGTTGTCATCGATCTTGATAACAAAATAATCGGTATCGTCAGCTAATCCCGAGAGCGTCGTAGAGCCAGCGTTGTTGTAAGTTATGCGCTGGCCGGTCTCGTAGCCGTGGCCCGTGATCGTGATTCTGTTGGTTGTCGTGTTGACATCTCCCGTAGCGACCGTGTCCGGTGTCCCCGTCGACGTCACACCGAGATCTGTCAAAGCCTGCGCAATATCAAAGTCCTGGCGCCCCAGGCTGTTTACGTTCAATGAAAACTGCGTGGTCTCGTCGCCGATATCGTTGCCCGTGCGGACCGTCATCGGTCCGACCGAGTATGTCGCAGGTCTGAACGCACCGATCTGCTGCCCAGACGGCTCCTGCGTCTGTGCGGTCGACGTGAACTCCATCGGGACGATCGCGCTAACCGCGTCCACCGGGGTCGATGGCGGTGGGGCAGCCAGCGTGATTGTCTCAGTGGTGCCGTTAACAGTGACGTCGAACGTTAGGTCCTGGTAATCGGTCGGGACCGAGCTTGCGCCCGCGACCTCGAGAGACGCCCGCGTACCAACAAGGATGGTGTTGTCTGTGTCATCCGACGAGATCAGGAAGCTATCTGGCGCGTCGACGATGATCTGGCCACCTGCGATGGCTGCCGTCTTGTTCACCGAACCAGTGACCTCAGTTACCCCGTCACCATTGAAATCAAGCCCGGTGGTACCTGCGGTGACGAAGTCATCGATCTGGATATTGTAACCTTGGTTCTGATACATCCGAACAAACTCATCCCCGTCCTCATCGATCTCGACCGACGCTGAAATATTGTGCTCCGAGTACTTCGCGTTAATTTCCGCGGCCATTGAGTGCGCCTTGGAGGCGGCGGTTCCACCGACCGTTACGACGTCGCTTAAGTCAGGCGCGGAGTCAGACGACAGCGAGAACGAGAAGGTCCCCTCGCCCGTCACGTAGACATCGAGCGTGGTCGTCGCACGTGAGTTCACCTGGGCCCCTGACTGGTTCAGCTTGTCAGAGATTACGCGCGCACTGTCGCCCTGATTAATCGCAACGATTCGCGGGACCTCAGAGCCAACAGCGACAGTCAGAGTCTGCTGGTTGACCCCATTTGTCAGGTTAGAGACCGTGTCGCCGACATTGATGTAACCGACATTGTCGAGCGTGTTCTGTGTGTAGGCGCCGATCCGCTCTGGACGGAGGTCGCCGATACTGACTGAAATTTCTTCGTTGTTCGTCTGTCCGATCTGGAAATCTTTATCGTGGAACGTGCCGTTGAGGAGGAGCTCGCCGTTAAAACGTGTAGTCGTTGTGATACGGAGCAATTCTTCCTGTAACTGAACCACTTCCTTATTCAGATTCACCCGGTCCGCGTTGGACGGCGCACCACCCGCTGACTGAATCGCCAACTCACGGATCCGCTGTAAGATACTGGTTGTTTCCTGGAGCGCACCCTCCGCGGTATTGACCAGTGAGATCGCGTCTCCGGCGTTACGAACCGCCTGCGCCAAGCCAGAGATCTGGGCCTCCATCCTCGCCGTGATTGCGAGACCGGCTGCGTCGTCGACCGCGCTGTTGATCCGTTTACCCGAAGCGAGACGCTCCATCGCAGACGCCATCTCATCTTGAGTGGCCGCCGTGTGTCGTTGTGCGTTCAGTGCCAAGACGTTGGTGTTAACCGTTAGTACCATGAGTTTGCTCCTCATCACCCGGGCACCCTTACTAAACGTGCCTCGGTAAAAAATTTCCTCACGGATGGATAAGCGATTTCTATGCCAATTATTATGATAAGAAAGGGCAACGGCTCAAAGCCCAGTGAAATCAGGATTTCGGGGCCCTCGTTCGGTTCTTTTGACTTAGTGCAAACCGAGAAAATTAAGACAAGGACACAAGTTGCCGCCCGGCTGTCAGCATCCCGACAGGGTTTGCCGCCCTCTATTTTTGGATAGATCGAGCACAGATACACGGTCTGCTTAGCTCATCTAGAATGCGCACCTAGAGATTCATGGTCGATCGCAGAGACTCCCTTCCGAGTGGCTCAGAAATCTACCGACAAAGTTGTCTCGAATCGCTATCGGATGTAATCAAACACGGATAATTGTGAGATCTTCGCAAACGATGACTGTGCAGCCTCGAGGGACATCATCTTCGCCTGAAGCTCTGTGATTGCGGAGGTAAAATCGAGGTCCTCTTGACCGGACAACGTGGTCTCCAGCTGCAGCTTGAGGTCCTCATTGATCGAGATTTCGGCCTCGATAGATCCCATCTCCGACCCGATATCTGCCAGCGATAAGGTCACGATGTCTAGCATCTGATCAAGGTGGTCGAGCTTCCCTTGGATCTGATCCTGCGAGCCGTTCCGTAGCAGCTGAGAGACCTCTTGCAGTGACTGGAAGAACTCAACACGCTCGGGCAGTGCGCGGCGCGGTTCTTGGGTCAATGTAATGGAGACACCCTGGTCGTTGATCGAGGTCCTCTCGACAACTGACGCACTAACGACCCCGATATTGTCTCGGGTCGGCGTCAAGATCAGCTGGGTCTCGTCAAGTGGGTCGATAGAGAGGTCAACGGATTCGGAAAATAAGCCAGATTGGTTGAGCTTTGTCATCAAGTCACGCATGACCTCGGATCTGTTTGCTTGCTCGAGCGATTCGGGGACAACGTAACTAAACGACCGAGTTCCGATCGATACAACCACCCGGTCGCCAGGCTCGGTGGTGCCCTCTAAGCTTAACCGGTGCGTGTCGTCTGGATTCGAACCTAGACTCACGCTCAGGTCATCGATCGCATCGCTAGTGTTCCGAGTAGTACCTGAGACAACCCTTGTCGCACCGTCAAGTGTTGAGACGATCAGATTGGACCCATCACGATCGGCCGCGACCGATTCAAGTGTGCCCTGCGATGCTGACTCATTAATCTGAAAAGCGATGTTATCGAGGACCTCGGCTGCTGTATCACCAGGCCGGACCTCATAATGAAACGCATTGGAGTCAATCGATAGGGTATATATGTCGCCGGGCTCTAGTGTCCCGGTCAGGCGGACCTGATGAGTCCCAGGAGTGGGCTCCGTGGATTCCCCCGACAAAACAGGTCTAAAGACGTCGATCCCGTTCCGACCGATCGCAGACCGGCGGTTGGCTGTGTAGTCAATGTTCGGCCTGAAGTTATCTCCCTGGTATCGAATGATCCCATCTGCGTCCTCGATGTAAGGAGGTGTCGTCACCCGAGACCCGGCAAAGAGGTAGTTCCCGTTTGCGTCGGTGCCGTTGGCGAGGTTCTTGATTTCCGCGATGAGCTCATCGACCTGCAGCGCGAGAACTTCTTTATCTCTCCCTGACATCGAGGCGTTGGCGCCTTGAAGAGTCAGCTGCTTCAGCTTGATCAGCACATCCTTCGCCCCATCGAGGTAGCTCTCCTCGATCCGGAGCCGGTCGTTGACGGCGTTGAGGGAGTTCTTAAACGCATCCATCTCACCGATCGACGACTTGATTCGTGCAATGTTAACCGCGAGCTCAGGCGAATCTGACGGACGGACAAGCTCCTTACCTGTCGAGACTTTTTCCTGTAACTCTGCAAGCGCGGTCTGTTGGCGCCCCATGAGAGACACCGCGCGGTTAAATAAAAGGGTCGTAGAAATCGTCATAGCTCACCCCTACCGAACCTGTAGCACGGTGTCGAACAACTTAGTCGCCACCTGCATGACCTGCGCTGACGCCTGATAGGCTTGCTGGAAGCGAATCAAATCAGCTGCCTCTTTATCGAGGTTGACCCCAGATACTCGGTCACGGGCCTCGATCGCCTGTGTCTGGATAATCTCAAGCGCATCGCGGGCAATCGCCGACTGCGTCGCCTCGTTACCGACGTCCCCGACAAATTTAAGGTAGCTCTCTGATAGCGTCAGCGCTCCGTCCATCACTGGATCCGATTCGAGGTCAACAACTCGGAGTATGTTCCCGTTATTGCCCTGACCATCAAACGCGCCATTTGGGCCGAGGTTATTGCCATCGACAACGAAGGTATCACCAAGCGCAGCCGGAGCATCTAAGTCGATCTGGATACCTTGATAGCTGAGGCTCAGTTCGCCGCTATATAGACGCTCGGCTAGCACCGTATCTGAGCGTAAATCTCTGATTCTAAACCGGTCATCAGCCACAAACTCAAACTCAAACTGCCGGCTCCTGAGGCCCTCAGAAAACTGGTCGCCAGACTCTACCGATGACGCCTGGATCGTCCCGTCACCATTTCCACCGATGAATACCAAGATATCCTCGTCGATCTCACCCCTCAGCTCGATCTCGGTACTCATACCGAGGAGGTTTAAATCTGAAGGCTTCCCGGCCTCACCCAACCTAAACTCGATCGGTTGTCTATCGCCCGATTGGAGCTCAAAAGTCAAAGAACCAATGTAGGCCTTACTCGCAATACCAAGCGAGTTTTGGCCGGCGCCTGCGATACTTCCATCGATGGTGATGTTGTCGCCACCCTCGTCAACGTTCTGAAGCACCAGATCTCCGTTCTCTTTCCTCCGCGCGAAGACACCTGAGCTGACAGATACGGCATTGATCGACGCGACAAGATCATCCTCATCGTCAAACCGAAGCGTCGAACCGAGCGCCAGCGACTGAACCTCCACGCCGTTGATCTCGAGTCCGATCCCGGTATCCAGGCGAAGCGTTTCACTAGGAATCTCAATCACGTTTCTCGCCGCAACACTCACCCCTGTGTTCGCACCATTAATCCATCCCCTCGCATCGGTCGCCGATAAGATTCCGGAGCTATTGATCACGAGCTCTCCGAGGGTGACACCGTTGAGGGTCAAATCTCCATGCTCAATGAGTACCCGACCGGCGCCCGACGCGTATCCGAGATTTCCGGTGGCCAGCTTGGCTATGTATTGACTGGATTTGGTAACAACTTGCCCGGCCTCAACCAATGTCGAGGTCACGAAGTCGCGTCCCTGTACCAGGTTGAGGCTCTGGCTTTGATCAAATAGTTCGGCGGTTAGTCGCTTCTTCACGGGATTCGAGCTATCAACTAAATCTTCGCCGTTGCTGTAGGTCACAAGACTCGCGACGCGTGCCGCCAGCTCATCTGTCAACACACCCGCCGGAAGATTATCAGAGAAACGAATCCTCAAGGTTTGCGCGTCGCCGTCGTAGGTTGATTCAAGGGTACCCAACACCGTCGTGGTCGCGCCATCGCCGAGATAAATAATGTTATTTACCGCGGTCACTTCGCCGAGTGTCGGGTCAGCAAACGCAGAATTCTCGAGCCCAAGCCGATCTCTTGGTGACACAGGCTCCAACGTGAGGTCCAAACCACCGCCGGAAAAGTCGGTTCCAAACGGGGCCTCAAAAAAAAGGCTACTGATCGGCTTGAGCTGTGTGACTGCAGAGGATTCCGCCCGAGCTCCGTAAAATACATCGAGACCCTTATAGGCCTCGGCACCGCTTCGATTGAGGTAGTCGCTATTATAGGTGGCGTTCGGGGCGAACTGCGGCAGATTCTCGACCATCGCAATACGCTGCTCAACGTTCCCCACGTGTCCGAGAAGATGCCGACCGTCTGTGGTAATCATCTGCACCGAAATATTTGAGCCCGCGCCAGGATCTAGCTTTAGATTCACCGACGATTTACCTGCATTGATGACCGTCAACGGCTCGGCGCTTGAAGCCTCAACGCGCGTGGATCTGCCGGTTGAGAGTGCCGCCAATGACACGGATGCCGCATCGATCGGTGATGGGTGGTTAAAACTCACCCGGGGATCCGTGACGCCGTTATTTTTTTGGCTGGTCGTTACTCGAAACAAAGAGGCAGTTGCAATCTGATCACCGTCGCTCAGCGCCAGCCGGAGGCCTCTAGCAGCTCCAGTATCGGGGGTCAAAGTAAACTGGTCACCGACGTTCGAAGCCCCAGTAACCCGGATCCTCAGACCCGATACTTCAACTAACCCAGAGCTGTCTGCGAATACAGCTGCCCCAGTTTCATCTTTTGCGTACCACAGGCCCTGTTGTCCATCAAACGCAACAGTGACTGGTTGTGAGTTATAGGCCTCAGGATCGGTGACCGAAACCTCCACTTGAAAATCCCCAGAAGATGCCCCCCGATCGATGTCAAAACTCGGGACCACCTCAAAAAATTCGCTACCCAAATTCCCCGAGGCATCGAGTCCGGTCGTCTGTATTGCGTTGACCTCTTCGACCAACACCTCGGCGAGCTGGTTTAGTTTTTGGTTTACTGACACCAGGGTATTCTCATAAAAGTTTGCGTAGCCAGATACGCTCCCGCTAAGGATCCCTGTGAGCGTCTCGCTCGGGAGCTCCCCCTGGAGACGATACTCGAGGCGGCTCGGGTCCACCGCATTTGGGCTAACCGACAGCGAAGACGATCTCGTTCCCGAGATAATCACCCCTTTGGTGGGAGACGCTGTCAAAGACACATTCACGGAACCTTTTTGATCAAACGCGGTGGTAACCTGGACATATTCAGAAAGGTCCCTGAGAAGCTGATCACGTCTGTCCAGCAATTCGGGGGCCTGGTCAGATTCAGTGCTTTTCTTCAGCATCTGACGATTGATCTCGGCCAGCTGGCCTGCGATCGCGTTGGCGGATCGAACGTTTGCCTCGAGCGCGGATAACGACTGATCGCCCAGATCTTTGAGCTGACCCGATAAACTCTGGAACCGTGAGACAAGCGCGTCAGAGTCTCGCAGCATCGCGCCACGCAGGGCCGTCGACGCCGGGTCTGTCGAGAGCGATTTTGCCGACGCAAAAAACTTATTCAACGCACCAGTCAGTCCAATTTGCTCATCACCGAGGATATCGAGAAGGCGGCTGGTGTACTCAACCGCCGCGCCCTGTGACTCCAGGTCTGCCGTCGCTTGCTGGAGTGACGACTCAAGGAAACCGTCATATTGCCGTGAAACCCGATCGAAATAGGCACCCGTTCCGATGTATCCATTACCAGCCTCTTTTGGCTGGTTCTGCCTGATCTCAGTCGTTTGGCGGCTATAACCGTCCGTGTTGAGGTTAGCGATGTTGTTCGATACGGTCGCCAGCGCTCGCTGGTAGACGTTGATGCCGCTTGATCCGATCGATAACAGGTCGGCCATCACTGACCTCCTTTCAGACGCAGCTGATCACGAAGCAGCAGATAATTTTGGGTCGCCCCTTCAGGAACACGATATTTGTCCGATTCATTGACTAGAGGAAGAGCGGTCGGTGACGGCGTCTCAAGCTTCAAATTTTTTTGGAGTGGCTCACTACCAGCAGCCCCCTGCGATCGACGAATGAACTGCTCGACCATCTGACTAAGGCCGGTCGAACCTCGCTCAGACATTGCGAGCGCAAATTGCTGGTCCAGCATCTGCTCAAAGGTTTGTGTTTCCTTTGAGTCAAACAACCCACCCTGAGGGACAGCATCTCTCATTGACTTCAGCATCATCTGCAGGAACATCGCCTCAAACTGCTTCGCTGTCTCTTTGATCGTCTCATCATTCGACCGGTCTCTGACAGCTTGGGCTTTCAACGCACCCAAGGCCGAGAAGTCGTACGATGTTTGTGGATCAGAAACGACGCTCATCAGATCACCACAAGCTCAGCGCGCAGACTGCCAGAGGACTTCAGAGCCTCGAGGATCGCAATCAGTGAGGAGGGGGTCGCACCAGTCTCATTGACTGCGTCGACAATCTCTTTCAGATCAACACCCGGCTGGAACAGAAACATCTTGTTCGCGGGCTCTTCAATCGCCACGTCAGCGTTTTGGATTTCCACGGTCTCGCCTTGATCAGCGAAGGGGTTAGCCTGACTGACCTCGTTGGTGGCCGATACAGTCACTGTAATTGGCCCGTGAGTCACCGCCGCAGCGGTCACTTTCACGTTCCGACTGATCACAACCGTTCCTGTGCGGCTGTTGACCACAATCTTCGCAGCAGGCTCGCCAGGGGTCACGTCTAAGTTCTCCAAAAGCGAGAGAAACGAAACCCGAGAATTCGGATCCTCTGGTGCCCTGACCGCGACTGACACACCATCAATCGCTGAGGCGGTCCCTTCACCGAAGACTGTATTGACCTTATCGACGATCTCTTTTGAGGTCGTGAAGTCACCATTCGAAACATTCAAGACAATATGCTGCGAGCGGTTAAATGGAGATTCGATCATCCGCTCCACGGTCGCACCATTCGGAATTCTCCCAGAGGTCGGAACGCCGATGGTAATTTCGTCCCCGGCAGCGTTAACTTCGATCCCTGTTGATGTCAGAGCGCCCTGAGCAAGCGCATACACCTCACCATCGATGCCACGTAGACGTGTCATGATGAGTGTCCCACCTCGGAGCGAGGTCGCCGCGCCGATGGTCGAAATGTTTACGTCAATATTCTGTCCGGGCTTTGCAAACGGAGGCAGTGTCGCTGTCACCATGACCGCTGCGACATTATCAGCAGGAATACTACTCGCTTGCGTGCCAGCAACATCAAAGTCAGAGAGAACGCCGTCCACGTTGACGCCAAGCCGGCCGAGTATTGACCGTAGAGACTGCCCTGTGTAGGGAACAGCGCCCCCGTCACCGGTCGCATTCAACCCGACAACCAAACCGTATCCAATCAGTTGATTCGAGCGAACCCCAGCCACGGTGGTTAAATCTTTGATGCGATCAGCGAGCGTCAGTGAAGACGCCAAGAGACCAAAGAACAAAATAAACAGTCTCATCATCGACTCCTAAAAAGGCCAGATACTCAGCAACAGATTCGTACCCCAAGGGATCTTCTGCACGTTGGCATTCGGGCCGACACCTTTGTAGGTAATTTGTGCGGACGCTAATCGTTTCGACTGGACCGTATTATCTGGCTGAATATCCTGGGGTCTGATAATCCCCTTCACCTGGACAACCTCTGATCCAGAAGAGAAATTGACAATCTTCTCGCCCCGAATCAGCAGGTTACCGTTCGGGTATACTTCGACTACCTGCGCCGTCATCGTACCTTGTAGTGTCGCACTCTGATCAATCACACCAGATCCAGTGGACGACACTTCGTTTTCCTCCTGGAGGTCTGTGGATAGAATTCCGCCCGGGCTCCCCCACTTTGCGATCTGTAACGGTGACAAGACGTCAGTTTTGGTCTTACGCGACGCCGTGTTCTTCGTTGTCGTGTCGGCATCCAACGACTCATCAAGGACTACCGTGACAATATCGCCGACCCGATATGCTTTCTTCTCTCCAAACCAACTGTCTGAATAGGCAGCGTTATAGAGCGAACCTGTCGGAATCGACGATGCATTTGTCGCCACTGGAATAATCGGCGCGAATTCAGGCGAGGGTCCGGCGACCTTTTGGGGCCCCGCGCAACCGACCAGAGTGATGAGTCCCAAAGACAGCACTGCTTTCCTCATCGCATCAATTCCTTACAAGTTCTGGTTCAAGAATCGAAGCATCGAATCGACAGAAGAGATTGCCTTCGAATTAATCTCGTAGGCACGTTGTGTCTCGATCATGTTAACCATCTCTTCAACCACATTCACGTTCGCTGCTTCCAGCGAACCTTGGGCAATCCGACCCGCGCCGTCTGCGTCTGGTACGCCAATGATTGGCGCCCCTGATGCGGATGTCTCTCGATACAGGTTCTTACCCATTGGCTCGAGGCCCGCGTAATTCACAAAGCGCGTCAACAATAACTGACCGATCACCTGCTCTTCGGCGTTCCCGTATGGCTGAATCGAGACCGTACCATCCTCGCCAATACTGATTGACTCAGCGTTCTGCGGAATGGTGATTGCGGGCTGGAGTTGCATTCCGTTGGAGGTCACGAGCTCTCTGTCGACTGACAGCTTAAACGAACCATCTCGCGTGTAGCCGAATGTCCCGTCGGGCTGAAGGACTTGGAACATTCCCTCACCCTGAATCGCCAAATCCAGCGCGTTTTTTGTCTGAATCATCGATCCCTGGGTGTGCGTTTTTTCTGTCGCGACAATTCGAACACCTGTACCAATCATGAGGCCTGTGGGTGACTGGTTATCGCCACCTGTTGAACCACCTGCCTGCCGTATGTTCTGGTACAACAGATCTTCAAACACCGCCCGATCGCGCTTGTAGCCGACCGTGTTCACATTGGCTAAGTTGTTTGAGATCACGGTCATCCGCATCTGTTGTGCGTCAAGACCAGTTTTTGAGACCCAAAGTGAGGCTTCCATTTTCTATCTCCTACGATAACCGCATCATCGACGCGCCAGAGGCATCGTTATCTTTCATTTCGCGGATCACTTTCGTTTGCATCTCGAACGAGCGCATGTGATCAATGAACTTGACCAGCGTGTGGACTGCGTTAACGTTTGAGCCCTCGAGGGATCCAGGCGTCAAGGTCGCAGGCTCCGGTCCGGCCTCAAAGTCAAACCCATCTTCTGTGTTGTTGATCGGCCTGAATAGGCCATCCTCGCGGCGTGCCATGTCAGTCGTCGACGCGTCCTTTATCCCAAGCCGTGCGACCTCTTCTGAACCTGCTTCTACGTTATTCGGATCAATCACTGAGATGGTCCCATCGCCTGCGATCTCGTAAACCATCGAACCGGTTGGTAGTTGCAAAGGAGCCCCTGAGTCATCGACAACCAGATACCCTTCGCCCGTGCGGAGAAACCCTTCAGGGTCTTGGCCAAGATCACCTCGTCGTGTCCAGGCGAGCTCACCATTTTCTGAAAGGACTGCGAGAACAGTTTTATTGTCCATCGCAACATCTAGCGCGCGACCGGTAAACTGTCTCACACCAGCTGCCAGATCAATTTTCGGCGACGTCATTGCTCGCGGTAGAAACCGCGTATCAAATCCATCGCCCTCAACGCGAACCGCTCTATTCGCAATCTGGTAGGCTTTTTTGAAGCCCGTGGTCGACACGTTGGCTAACTCGTGTGTCATGTTTTGACGATCGAGTCGGTATTCCGACATCGCAGTGTTAGCTGTAAAGACCAGACGATCCATGGCAAGTTCCTAATTTTCTAGAAGCTCATTAGCTCCTGATATTAATAATCGTTGACGTCAGCGTTGATGACGTTTCGATGGCTTTCGCGTTTGCCTGGAAGTTCCGCTGCGCGGTTATCAAATCCACCAGTTCCGAGGTCAAATCGACGTTCGCCCTTTCCCGTGCACCTGCACGGATCGTGCCAAACCCTGCGCCACCTGGTTCACCGAGTGTCGGGGCCCCGGATTCGTTGGATTCCAAGAAGGTTGAGTCACCGAGCTGACGCAAACCGTTGGGTGTCGAAAAAGTGGACAGTACGATCTTGCCCTTCAAGTCCTGTGTACCGTTTGAGTACGAGGCTGTCACCAGACCGTCATCGGCAATGTCGACCGCGACCAGTGATCCGTTTGGCTGTCCATTCTGACTCTGCGAGTTGACCGAGAAAGCTCCCGAGAACTGGGTTGAACCAGCGTAATCAATACCGATGTTCAGGGTATTACCTGAACCACCAATTACGACGTTATCCAGTGAAATTCCGTTGAGTGGTGAAATTAAGTTACCAGCCGTATCAAAGGTTAATTCACCTTTATCTAAAAACAGTGGTCGATACTCTGGGTCCTCGGTAAAGGTCCGGTTGCCGGGAAGCGGCGACAGCCCCGATGTGAAGTCAGCCGAATATTCACGGAACACTCCGTTTTCATCCTTCGCAACAAAGATATCCTGACCACTCGCCGTCAGGTCTGCGACCGGCTTACGGAATGTTGATGTCTGACCAACGCTCGACTCGATATCTTCAAGCCCGTACCGTGATGATCCAGAAATCTGCAAGAATGACGAGTCACCAGTCGTGCCCGATGTAAATTGGAATATCTCATTGACCTGATCAAAATTGACCCGAACACCAGAGATGGAGTTCCCAAGAGAATCTTCCATCGCGTTAATACGATTCTCGAGCGCGGTCTTGAAACTGTTCAGATTGTAGTTACCGACCGGTAGTCGGAAGGTTTCTGTCACGTTATCGACAGTCACGGTGAACTCGTTCGTTAGATCATCGACAAAGAAGGCCTCGTCTGGATCAAAACTCACGGGTTTTCCGAAAACACGAGCTGCTGTGGATTCAACACCACGGACGGCGACGGTCTGGTCGACTGCCACAACCTCAAGTTCATTCGCTGTGGCGCTGTCTGGGTCGAAACCAAAGTATGTTCGGGCAGCGGCAGACATGTTCTCAATCCGTATTGCTGAACCGTCCCCCGTTTTACCGCTTGCGATCGTGAACTGGCCCCCTGATTCGTCATCAGGAACAAACTCAACTTTGATGCCATACCGTTGTTGATCTGCATCAGCCAAGATCTGGCTTCCGTTCGGAATCACTTCTGCCGCATAGCGACCGCGGGAGTCCAACGTAAAGTTGGAAGACAGGGTGTTCAGGCCAAAGAGTGTATTTGGCACCGCTGAACCGGTCAGAGACGCTGAAGCAGGCACGTTTGAAATCGTTAGCTGGCTCGTATCATCCTCTGGGGAGAATACGAAACCTTTTGACGAACCACTGTAGTTAACGGCTACTTGCGTTCCTGTTGCGGCCCTGAGTTGAGACTGAATTTCCTGTGCAAGTGATTTCTCAGTGTAAACGGCCGACGCGGGAATATAGATATCGACTACCTGAGCGGCAGTCAAATCATTCGGATTCGGATCAAAGGTCATCCGAAATTGTCGATTCGCCGCCGAGCTTAAATTGAAATACCGTTGATCACCAAATTGACGGTTAATCTCCTTGGTCATCTGCTCAGCAACCTCATCTCCTGATAGGGCGGCATTTTCCGGTGCGTTTAAAGAAGATAGATCAATCGTCAGCGAATTGGTGGCATTCGGATCGAGCGGGTCTTCATCGATTGTTAAATCAAACGCTGCCGATAGATCTGGGGCAGTCGTTCCGTTCGAGGTTGCGTCACTCACACCACCTTCTGCAAGCGCGGCTAGCGTTTCACTTTGCAACGCGGTCAGAAGACCTGTTGTCCCATTCGGCAATCGACCAGCGGTCACCGAAAAATTGGTACCGTCAGCTTTGGTGATATCAATGGTGTTATTGGCTGTCGTCGAGAGCTCAATCTGAAAATCGGTTTCAGAAGCACTTCGATGCAACGCAGAAACAAGCTCCTCGATCGTTGTACTGGTATCCAGCCGCGCTCCATTCTGAGTCAGTGTCGTCGAAGTCGAGCTAATTTCAGGACTCTCCAGGGTGACATTCTCGTGGACGGCAGACTCGCCAGACAACGAGTGCCTGGTAATATCGGATGCGATTCTGAAGTTCTTGCCATCAGCACGCGAGATCACGATTCGAGAGGCAACAACCACGTCGCCGTCGGCATTGGTATCAGTTGCAAACACGTACTGACCAGTTCCCTCAGCTGAATCAAATGTTGCCGTTGTGTTGGTTGCTGTATCTGTAATCGAGCCAACAGTCACTGCCGTCGACGCAGTCGCGTTCGCGTAGGTCGTCGCCAGCTTGAAAGTATCGTTCGTTAGTTTAACGACATAATACTCAGTCCCGTCGGTGAGGCCGGAGATTGCAGCGCCTCCGTGTAAGTTAAACTTGACCCGATCGCCAGTCTCATAACTATGCCCGGTCGCTGTGATCGTATCGGACGCAATACTTGCAAAATTCACCGCGATCGCTGCCGATGCTCGATTCAACGCATCAACAATGTCGGCAACTGAAGCATCAGCGGCTAATGCACTGGTCGAAATATTGACAGCGGTCCCATCAGCATCCGTCAGTTTCAAAGAAATACGATCATTCGCTTCGATGTCACCGTTTTTGACCAAATCAATCGAGGCTGACGCTGCAGTGACCGTGGAAAGGGTCGCGAGCTCCGCGTTGTTAGAATCTTTCATCGTTAAAGAAACGACTTCTCGATAGGTAATTGTTTGACTGCTATTGCCGCCAG
>AGIG01000018.1 GCA_000227525.2 gamma proteobacterium HIMB30 | reverse complement strand
ACCTTGCCATAAATTTGCCTCCACTTTTCCTTAAGGTACTGGTTGATTTGTCCGATCGATGAGGTGTATCCCTCCATCCGTACCGCTATTAGCTGATTTAACTCTCTCCATATTTCATCCTGCATTTCTGGTGGACAGTAGAACCGGAAGCCACACAGAGACTCAGTATAGGGATTGACCTTTGGGTAGACGGTTGCTTCCATCCAGTTGGCGACCTCAGCGCACTCTTCTGCTACTTCTTCCGCATCTGTACCGGACACATGGGTAAATCTTATTTCCTCTGTTTTTTCCTTCACTTCCTCCTTCAAGTTGGTTGAAGCGCCCCACCATTGCCTTGGCATATATTCAGGGCCGTAAACTTCTAGCAGCTCAATTTCTTTATCGATTACTTCCTTACTAACATACTTCGCCATATACCTGGCACAGGATTTATTTACCGTTTCTATAG
The DNA here is from genome assembly GCA_000227525.2 of gamma proteobacterium HIMB30. Lineage (GTDB taxonomy): Bacteria > Pseudomonadota > Gammaproteobacteria > Pseudomonadales > Litorivicinaceae > HIMB30. Next base: position 795 of record AGIG01000018.1, on the reverse strand, counting down.
TAGTGTTGATATCTTTGATTTCAGACCAGGAAAATTCATGGAGCGCGCCTGGTCTTGCGAACAAATTGCAGCTATATTTCTCTCCAATTTCACGTAAAATTTTGTACCACTGAGCCTGTATTTTTTCCTTGAATTCATCCAGATTTATCGCGTCATCCAGGGCTAGCAGAATATGCCAGTGAAGTGCCCCACGGCCTTGGAGTTCCTTTTTGATGAGGAGATAGGCTTCGCCGTCCGGACTGGGGGCGTTGCGAAATAACCACAGCCTCATGCGGCGCGTTATCTCGGCTTCGTGTTCAGCAGCGGCCAGGATGGCTTCTGTCGTACTGCCGGGGATGGTGTGAGTGATGAACTTACATCGACTACGGCCAAACTTGTCCTCCATCACTGCGGCCATCCGGCTTATACGCCTTGCCACCTCTCGCTTCAAACCTGCTATTGCCTTGGTGATTTGGTGCTCTGACTCAGATTTGTGTTTTGAAGAGTGATCCAAATCGCAGTAATAGCCAAGGAAGAGTGCGGCGTCCTCATCTCCCTGTGCAGCACGGCCCCACAAGTAGGCCCAGTAGTTGTAGAGCCTTTGCTTGTGTTCTTGTGGTTCCTCGGCCTGTTTCCGTTGCGCTCGCTGACCGTGGAAGGAGACCTCTATCTCATTGCCTGGATGTTTGCAGAGCTTAAGGGTGTGGGTTAGATTTTGTGTATCCATTAGAGCTGTAACCTCTATGGGTAATTTGTTACCCCCTTGCGCTGTCCTTCCAAAGAGAACGCTTGGGGGTTTTCGATTGGAATAGGCTT
>AGIG01000019.1 GCA_000227525.2 gamma proteobacterium HIMB30 | reverse complement strand
TGGCTTGTTTGATAAATTCCGCCCCATTTCTCTCTGCAATTGTCTATACAAGATTATTTCGAAGATCATTGCTAATCGTATCAGACCTATTCTTTCTCGATGCATCCTCCCTGAAAAATTTGCTTTTCTAGAAGATCGACAAATACATGAAGCGATTGGTTCTGCATAGGAAGCCATACATTCCATCCATGCTCGTCATCTGAAAGGCATCATTCTTAATATAGACCTGGAAAAGGCATTCGATCGGGTGGACTGGACTTATATCAAAATGTTTCTTATCCATTTAGGCTTTCCTCTGCCTTTCACTAACTGGATAATGGCATGTATCACCTCTCCCACCTTCAGTTTGCTCATTAATGGCTCCGCCACCCCTTTTTTTCATGCTGAAAGGGGTCTCAGACAGGGATGCCCTCTCTCCCCGCTTCTTTTCCTTCTTGTTATGGAAGGACTGAGCAGACTCATCAATTATGAAAAACAGAATGGCAGATTA
>AGIG01000020.1 GCA_000227525.2 gamma proteobacterium HIMB30 | reverse complement strand
ACCCAACAAGCTGCTGGAAACGAAAAGTAAGGCACCGAGGACAATTGCAATATCAGCCAGGTTGAAGGCCGGCCAATGCCAGTCTCGCCAATAGAAATCAAAGGAATCCACAACATAGCCGCGAAAGACCCGGTCAATCAGGTTGCCCATGGCGCCACCGAGGATAAGACTGTAAGCGATGGCTTCTCCTTTATGACGATTTTCAAGGATCAGCTTGATCAGAAAAATCGTGACCACTACCGCGATTCCGATAAAAAAGTAGCGCTGCCAGCCTCCACCATTCGCAAAAAGACTGAATGCGGCACCGGTGTTCCATAGGTGCACCCAGTTAAAGAACGGGGTCACCGAAACATACTCGCCATAGGCCATTGATTGCTGCACCAGCCACTTTACAGCCTGATCAGACGCTGCCAGCAGGCCCGATATGGACAATAGGGCATACGGCGAGAGCTTTTTGCCAATAATGAGCATTATTTAACCCTTCAACGCCAAAATGCGTCTGGCACCGTTAAGTACAATGCCCCCCGCGATGGTGCCGATAATCAGATCCGGATAATTGGAACCGGTCCACGCGACCAGGGCGCCGGCGGTGATGACCCCCAGGTTGATCACCACGTCGTTGGCCGAGAATATCCAGCTTGCCTTCATGTGCGCCCCGCCTTCCCGATGTTTGGATATGAGCAGCAGACAACTGGTATTGGCAATCAATGCGACGAATGCGATAGCCATCATCACCAGCGATTCAGGCTCACTACCGAATACAAAGCGTCTCACCACCTCTACGAGCACGCCCACAGCCAAGATCAGTTGCAGTACACCAGCAAGATGCGCGGCACGTACCTGCATTTTCACGCTATGTCCAACCGCATAAAGGGCAAGCCCGTACACCGCCGCATCGGCAAAATTGTCCAGGGATTCTCCAATCAGGCCGGTGGACCGGGCGATCAGACCGGCAGTCATTTCCACCACGAACAGAAGTGCATTGATGCCGAGCAACCAGCGCAGGGTCCCGGATTCTTGCTTAGCAGAAGCTGCCGAAAACTCGGCGGCCTTGATGGTCTCCGGATTTGCAGCGACGGTTTCCTGAAGCGAGGCGCCTAGCCCCAAGGTCTTCAGTTTCGAGGTGACGGGCTCGACCTCGCCGTCATGCACGACCTTCAGCCGGCGGTTCGACAAGTCGAAGGACAGCGCCCGAATCTCCTCAAAGCCGTTCAGGGCTAGGCGAATCATTCGTTCTTCTGATGGACAGTCCATCTTCGGCACGGCATAAACACTGACCCATCTCCCTGGCGCCTCGGAGGAGGCCTGTATATCGGTATCCGCTGCGGACGTTGCATCACCGCCACAGGCGCCACCACAGGATTTGCTCATGATACGACTCCACTTGAACAATGTTGTGGTACCATTTAAAACTATAAAGCTACTATAAGGTCAATAGAGTAAAGAA
>AGIG01000021.1 GCA_000227525.2 gamma proteobacterium HIMB30 | reverse complement strand
TATAGCGAGACAGGCTCTGAAAATAGGACCCGAGGTTCAGCAAGATTTCGTCTCAAATGGGGTTTTGTTCTCACTTCTGAAATGTCACAGAAAAAGAGTTATAGCGCAAATTCCACAATGACCTATTTGGAGCAGTGAAACCCTAGAATCCAAAGCTCTGACACCAAATGTTATGAAACCAACTCACAAAAAGATAGAAAATATAGATCAACACCTTAGAAATAAGCCTCTTCAAGGGGCCAACCTCCTTTACATTAGACAAATGAACAATTTTTGGATGATACAAATGACAAGACCTCCTTTCTATATATAGGAGTCTAAGGGGTCATAATACAATTAGAGCCAACATAACAATAATAATGTAAAGACACAATAATAACAAAAGTGGGCTTCTATGGGGGCACAATAATAACAATATG
>AGIG01000022.1 GCA_000227525.2 gamma proteobacterium HIMB30 | reverse complement strand
AGCACAGGAAGTGGTCGACGTCGCACAGAAAAACCGGCCTATTTGATCACGCACAAAAGCCCGTCGTCATCGCTCACTCCTACGGTGGCCACGTTGGTATTGCGGCCATGAACGATCACCACGAGCTATTTGGTGGCCTAATTATTTGTGACTTGATGGTCCTCCGGTTGGAACGCCTTCAAGCCCACTTCTCAGGTGGGAGACCGATGCGCTCTGATACCAGCCGGCCAAACAGGGTGTACCCCGATTATGCGGAGGCCAAGTCTCGATTCGTGCTCTCGCCAAACCAGCCCTGTGGCGAACCTTACCTTTTTGATTACATGGCCTATCACTCGCTCAAAGAGGTTGAGGGTGGTTGGACATGGAAATTCAGCACCAGTGTTTTCGATAGTGACTTCTCACTGCGCGACCGAA
>AGIG01000023.1 GCA_000227525.2 gamma proteobacterium HIMB30 | reverse complement strand
TATTTCTGAGCACTATAATCCTCATTCATCACATGTCATACCTCCATCACGATTTTGGCCAAAATAACTATGGGTGAAAAACCCCACACTTGGGTTCCAAGCCCACAAGCTGCCCCTTGTGGTGCTTTTCCATCCAAACCTTGAATGCTAGGGCTTGGAGTACCTCCCAAGCTACATCAATCAACATCTGACACATGTGCATATAGCTACACTAATCAACTAGCATTTATCATACATGTAACCATAATAATAATAGAATCAGAATCATATCAGTAACCCTAATGCTTATAAAAAACATTAACCAACATACCTGGAAGCCCACCATACAAACCTGTATGATGATC
>AGIG01000024.1 GCA_000227525.2 gamma proteobacterium HIMB30 | reverse complement strand
CGACACACGTCGCAGGCCACCCTTGAAGGTGAGAAACTCCGCGTACTTGCCCCAATCCAAGGTAAAGAAGGGCACCACCCCGCTGAAGATGCCCCAATCCACGCTGGGGAACATCTCCTTCATCAGGGCCGGGTTGAGGATGAACTCGTGGGGCAAGGGCACCTGATCCGCCGGCACGCCCGCATCCAACATCTTGTTGATGGGAATGGCCACGTGGATTTGGTGACCGGCCCAGGCCAAAGAACCCAGCCCCAGCAGGCCCGCTAGGTGGTGGTTGAGCATCGATTCCACATTTTGGAACCACTCCAGCTTGGGAGCCCGCTTGTGGTAGTGGAACGACGTGTGTCG
>AGIG01000025.1 GCA_000227525.2 gamma proteobacterium HIMB30 | reverse complement strand
TACGTTCCACTACCACAAGCGGGCTCCCAAGCTGGAGTGGTTCCAAAACGTGGAGTCGATGCTCAACCACCACCTGGCGGGCCTGCTGGGGCTGGGCTCGCTGGCCTGGGCCGGTCACCAAATCCACGTGGCCATCCCCATCAACAAGATGTTGGATGCGGGCGTGCCGGCGGCTCAGATCCCTCTGCCCCACGAGTTCATCCTCAAGCCGGCCCTGATGAAGGAGATGTTCCCCAGCGTGGATTGGGGCCTCTTCAGCGGGGTGGTGCCTTTCTTTACGTTGGACTGGGGCAAGTACGCGGAGTTCCTCACCTTCAAGGGTGGCCTGCG
>AGIG01000026.1 GCA_000227525.2 gamma proteobacterium HIMB30 | reverse complement strand
CATCGAATCGACCTCGACGCAATGGAGCGCATGCTGACGCCGCAGCACAAGCTCGTCGCGCTGGCGCATGTCTCCAACGTCCTCGGCTCGGTGCTCGACGCCAAGCGCGCGACCGACCTCGCGCACGGCGTCGGCGCCAAGATCCTGCTCGACGGCTGCCAGGCGGTGCCGCGCGTTGCGGTCGATGTCGCTGCGATCGGCTGCGACTTCTACGTCTTCTCCGGCCACAAGCTTTACGGCCCGACCGGGATCGGCGTGCTGTGGGGCAGGGGTG
>AGIG01000027.1 GCA_000227525.2 gamma proteobacterium HIMB30 | reverse complement strand
AATTGCAGCAATTGTTTCAAGCCAAGCGTTCGCAGAGGACTACAAACCTGATGCGGAAAACGGGGCTTTTCTCCACGGTGATCATTGTGTTGGTTGCCATATGGTTGACAGTCATGAAGCACTCTACACAAGAGAGAATCGCGTAGTGAACGAACGCATTCGATTGAATGGCCAGGTCAGTGCTTGTGTCCAAGTACTCAACTTAGGATGGTTCCCTGATGAGGAGAAAGATGTTTCTGAATTTTTGAATCAGGAATATTATAAATTCTAAGGTCGTATCAGTTTCGCGCATTATGATTAATGATCGAAGCCAGTCGCGATATTAATTATCAAAGGGCTAGTCAGATTCGAGTAAGGCTAGCGTCTTAAAAGATGTTTGCAAATCAGGGGCTCAACTCCTGATTTGCAGGAAATATCGTTGTAAACATCAAACGACTCGTCAGTGGAACTGCCGAATCACTCCAAATTGCCTACTCCATCGGTTGCAAATCGGTCTGTTCGGTATAGCGCATCACAATCGCCGGTGATTTCCATCCGCCACGACGCATAATCTGGGGGAGTGTCTCGCCTGACTTGAGAAGGTCTTGGGCTGCCCCTACTCTCGCGGAATGACTGGTTAAGCCTCGAACCAGATAATCAGGCAGTCCAGCACGCTTAGCGAGATTACGGTAGATCTCCGTCAAAGATTTAGGGTTCAGCGGACGTTCTGAAACATGACCGAGTTGATTCACAGCACGCAATATTGGACCTGATTGAATTTGAGCCATTGATAGCCACTCATCAACAGCCTCAAGACACTTTGCTGATAACGCGATCCACATACCGCGCCCCTCTTGATCAGTTTTTGATCGCTTGAGATACAAAAGTGATGGTCCATGCGCCTTTCTTTGAATATCGTCTACAACAAAGGCGCATAACTCAGATCCACGTCGCATCGACTCATAAGCGAGTCTCAAAAGCGCACGATCCCGATATCCTTTTAAAGATTGATCCGTTACCGCCACAAGTTGCTCCCGAATTTCTCGGGTCAAACCCTCAGCTTGTCGACTATGCAGACCATACTCTCGTTTCATACGTCGCATGAAAAGCTGCACATTCTGATCCTTGACCGGTGACATATGACCAAGCATCACATGGATCTTATCGATTGCAGCCAAATGACGATTCAGAGTCTGCGGCCTGCGACATCCGATTGAGCTCTATGGAGACATTAGGGCAGCCCTTAGCGCAAAGGGAACGCCTATCGGAAATAACGACCTTTTGATCGCAGCCCATACAAGATCTCTCGGTCACACGCTGGTCTCAAATAACATTCGAGAATTTGCCCGAGTCGACAAGTTAAAAGTTGAAAATTGGGTTGATGACTGATGATTGGCACAACTGAGCACTCAATTCCCGTTGAGGGAAACACTTAACTTTTTTATCACCGTCCAGTCATCGGGATCCTTTGCTGTCCCATATGATAACCCGATAATGCCTCCAATCTATCGCCTGGCAGGTTTTTCAAAGAAGCGAGACTCGCAGCCGATTCGAGCATTTGAAGATTTGGTTCGCCCGCTCTTTCCTCAAAAAATAAGCACAATCAGCGAGTGTTGGCACAACACAAAAAAGCGAACAACAGCACATTCAAGCACCGCGACAAAAAGAAATATATAAGTTTCTTTTTGTAGTAATATCGCTTTCATCGGCTAAAAGCAATTTATATGTTTCCAAAGCCAAAAAAAGAAACTAATATGTTTCTTAATGGCAAATAGCAACTTATAAATTTCATTATGAATTCACTACTCGAACAGATCAAAAATCGCCGTATCGCATTGAAGCTCAAGCAGCACGAGATGATGCTGCGCATTGGTATATCGCGCCAGCAATATCAGCGCTTGGAATCCAAGGGCAACCCACGGCTTGATACTCTCGAGCTAGTCGCTAAGGGGCTTCAAAGTGAATTGCTGCTTATACCAAAAGAAAAATTGAATGCTGTGCTGGCGGTATTGGCCGACGATACTCTTTCACCCTCTGGGCCATCAAATGGCGCATCAACCAGGCCAAGCAAAACGGAAAAAGAACAAAGTAACCCACTGGCCGATGATCCATGGCAAGGTTTGCTCGGAGAGAATGAATGAGCACAGACCGCAACAATGAAGTCAATGTTCTACAGCTCTCAATTCATGGCGTGCTGATCGGCTATCTCGCTGGGTTTAAGAATGGTCGCAATGTCTTAAGCTTTGCAGACTCATTTAAAAACGATCCTGATCGCCCGACATTCAGCCTGATTACTCATCCCGCGTTTCCGAATGCGACTCAGCTTATGGATGCTCCATGGGCGCGAAATCAACGGCTGCATCCAGTGCTTTCAAACTTGTTACCAGAGGGATCATTGCGTGAGCTGATCGCACAAGGCTTGAAAGTGCACGTAGATAATGAATTTCACATTCTCTCGTATCTTGGCGAAGATTTGCCGGGGGCAATCGAAGCCACGCCAATGGAGCCCGAAGATGTGCCCACCCTTTTATTAGAAGGTGTCCTGAGCACACACGGAAAAGCTAAGGCCGTTAAGTTCGATAAGGTTACCCAAGAAAACAAGTTTTCATTGGCTGGCGTACAAATGAAGTTTTCCATGAAGGAAAAGGATGGGCGCTATAACTTATCGAAGGGTACCGTGCTGGGTGACTGGATCATCAAAACACCCTCAACCAAGCACAAGTTTGTGCCACTGAACGAATATACCGCCATGTCGCTGGCGGGACTCGTTGGCGTCGATATACCTGAGATCAAACTTGTTGAGCTGGATAAGCTCGACAATCTGCCACAAATTAACTTACCCGATGAAAAGCAGGCCTTTGCCATCAAGCGATTTGATCGTAACGACGATTTACGCATTCACATGGAGGACTTTGCGCAAATTCTGGTGAAGTACCCTCACGAAAAATACACGTCTGCTAATTATGAGAATATCGGTAAAGTCATTTATGAATTCTCTGGCGACGGACTTGCCGACGCTCAACAGTTCGCAAGACGATTACTGGTAAATATTCTCTTGGCGAACGGGGATGCGCATCTCAAGAATTGGAGCTTTCTATATCCCGATAAGATCACGCCAAGACTGTCTCCCGCATACGACATCGTCACAACCAATGTCTATATTGAAAATGAAACCCAGTACGCGCTCAACCTCGGTAAAACCAAAGAATGGTATACCGTCACCATGGCGTATTTTCAGTCTTGGGCAAATAAGTCAGGTATTCCGTGGCGGGCGATCAAGCCTCATTTAGATGACACAATGGAAAAAGCGAGAGAGTTATGGCCTGAGGCTCTAGAAGCGTTACCGATGGACGAAGCGCACAAAGAGGGTCTTAGAGCGCATTGGGGCAAGCTTCAGGACGACTTCAAGATCAAGGCCATAAATTAAGTTAATGAATAGTTAAGATATAACACTACTTTTGATAAATGGATTTTTACTCTACATATCAATAACTTGTATAAATACCCGACTTCCCGGCGAAGTCCTGAACGAGGGATATAACCTATTGAATTAAAGAGGGTTTTGTCGCGATTTTTGACCTTTATGACAGCTTGATGGAAAAACGTTATCTCACGCGAAGCAACACTGCTTTCTTCGCGCGAAACAATGTTTTGTAACACTTCCGTCATAAAGGCGAAAAATGGGCAAATAACACTCATAGAATCAATGACTTAGTACTGTAAGCCAGGACCTCGTTCAAATACCCGATTTACCTATAAGTTGTTGATATATGTGTAAAATATCCGATTTCGACAACACTGCTTATTGCCGATCCAAGTACAGAAGCCATAGTTTCCCAAACAACCGCTAGGGGAAGAAAGATGCCTGTGCTTTTTTGGGTTTCCCCAAATGTCATCCCGGGCGAGCGTAGTAAATATTGATGTAAACTTGAGCGTAAGGCGATTAGGTTATTAGAAAGAAGTTATTTATATGAAGGGAATTATTTTGGCCGGAGGGTTAGGTACCCGGCTCTATCCGGCGACACTCGGTGTCTCCAAACAGCTAATGCCGATATATGATAAACCAATGATTTACTACCCTTTATCGGTTTTAATGCTCGCAGAGATAAAAGATATTCTTATTATTCATAGTCCGCATGATCATTACTCGTTTCGCCGAATCTTGGGTGATGGCTCTCAACTAGGGATAACAATCTCCTATGCATGCCAGTCGGAACCACGTGGTATCGCTGACGCATTTAACGTAGCCGAATCTTTTATTGATAACGATCCGGTTACGCTTATTTTAGGTGATAACATTTTTTATGGCGCCGGGTTTAAAGGATTATTAAATTCAACCCTACAATCAAATCATGGATGTACAGTGTTCGGATATAACGTAGCCGAACCTGAAAGATATGGAGTAGCATCATTCGATCGTAATGGATGTATCGAGCGTATTGTCGAAAAGCCAAAAGTGGCGCCTTCAAACATTGCAATCACTGGATTGTATATATATGACTTTAGCGTCAGCCAACGGGCGAAGGACCTTCGATTCAGTAAACGCGGAGAATTGGAAATAACTGACCTGAACAACAGCTATTTAAAAGATGGTAAACTAAAACTAGCGGAGCTACCTAGAGGTTTCGCATGGCTCGATACTGGAACACATGAGTCATTAATGGAAGCCAGCCAATTTGTTCGAGCGGTTGAAAAAAGCCAAAGCTTAAAGATAGGTTGTATTGAAGAGGTGGCTTTCAGGAACAGCTGGATAGATCAGAAGCATCTGGAAGCTTTAGCCAAACCGCTCTTAAAAACTCAATATGGAACATATCTGCAAAATTTGTATTCGCATGATCGCTAGCGTTGAACCCACAAAGCTGCCTGGTGTGGCTATTATAAAACCGACCACGTTCGCCGATGAAAGAGGTCATTTCAAAGAGCTATACAACAAATCCCAATTTGCTCTCGCTGGGATAGATGTCCATTTTGTTCAAGATAATTTTAGCCACTCGCATCGCGGTGTGCTAAGAGGACTTCATTTTCAGGTTTTGAAGCCACAAGGCAAGCTTGTGACCTGTCTCCAAGGAACCGTGTTAGACGTGGCTTTGGATATCAATCCCGCATCCTCAACCTATAGAGAATGGATAGGTGTAGAACTGTCGGATCAGAACCATCATCAGCTCTGGATCCCACCGGGGTATGCTCACGGCTTTCTTGTCTTATCAGAATTTGCAGCCTTTCATTATAAGTGTACTGAGTTTTACGACCCGAGCGATGAGGCTGGCGTGCATTGGGCTGATGATTCGATAGGGATAGATTGGCCAAATAAATCCCCTAAATTGTCATCAAAAGACGCCCAATTACCCTCTTTGAGCGACTACTGGATTTCACAACATTGAGCAGCTGCTGGGTCACCGGAGCGCGAGGACAGGTTGGAAGAGCACTCCAGCTTCTTGTTGAATTTCAAGAAAATCAGAACTACTTGTTTTTGACACGAGGCTGTCTCGACATTACTGATCTCATAGCCGTCCACGAACTGGCAGAGACCAACCCTCCAGACTGCATAATTAACCTGGCCGCTTACACCGATGTTAATGGCGCAGAAGACGACCGCGACAAAGCCTACTTGATAAATTCAATAGGAGTTAAAAATCTTGCGACTATCGCTGCAATGCATCATGCCACGTTGATTCACATCTCAACCGATTACGTGTTCGATGGAACTAAATCGTCCCCCTATGTTGAGACAGATAAAACAAATCCTTTAAACATTTACGGAAAATCGAAGTTGAAGGGTGAGGAATATGCCCAAAACCTATGCCCAAAACTTCTTATTATTCGAACCTCTTGGATTTTCTCGGAATTTGGTAAAAACTTTGTTACAACGATGATTGATTTGTCGTTAAGTCAAACTCCCATACGGGTTATTGACGATCAAGTCGGTGGGCCAACAAGTGCAAGATCATTAGCGGCAGCACTGTACAACCTCTCCTCTAAGGTAATTACTGACCCAACATTCAACCACTGGGGGATCTTCCATTTTTGTCAACAACCATACGTTTCATGGTTTGAACTCTGCTGCAAGACACAGGAGTTTTTAAACAGCCAGCAAAAAAAATCTCTCTTGGCAATTCCCTGCAGCACCGCTGAATTTCCGCAAGCTGCAGATAGGCCAAAAAATTCAACCCTAAACTGCGAAAAAATCGAGAAACTAGGGTTATTAGCCACCTCATGGTTATCGGACGTTGAGCGAATAACCAAATTCTACGAACCTTCATAAATCGCGCCGACCAAAGTATTCATCTGAATTCCTTTCAATTTTGTATACTTGGCATCCGGTCGGTGGAGTTTAAGGCAATAACATTCTTTTATCTCGTGACCTCCGACTAGAAGGTTTCATTTCAAAATTAATTGAATCGGACATTCAACTGATGACATCTCTTGTTCCCGTTTTACTCGCTGGGGGTTCCGGCACCCGGCTATGGCCGACATCCCGAAAAAGCTTCCCAAAACAGTTCGTTGATCTCACTGGCTCGGGAGATTCATTTCTGCAGTCAACTCTCAAACGTTCGGCTGTCATGCCCAATGCAAGCGCTTGGATCGTTGTCACAGGAGAAGACTATCGATTTTTAGTCGCCCAACAAGCAAAAGAGGCAGGGATATCGATTGGCCCGATACTTTTAGAACCTTCAGCGCGCAATACCGCACCAGCAGTTGCTCTCGCAGCATTTGAAGCATTAGCGCTTTACGATTCACCGAAACTCCTCGTGCAAACAGCAGATCACTACATCAAAGATTTGAAGGCGTTCGGGAAAGTCATCGGTCAAGCATTTCAATCAACAGCTCCATTTGTGTTATTCGGAGTCAAACCAACACACCCAGAGACAGGTTATGGATATATCGAATGCGGAGAGCGTCTGCAAGATGAGTTCCTTGTATCTTCATTTAAAGAAAAACCTGATCTGGAAACCGCAGAGGCATACCTCAAATCCGGTAATTATCTATGGAACAGTGGCATGTTTATGCTGGATGCCCAGGCGTATCTCGATGCGCTCAAAACATTTGAACCCAGCATGTATGAAGTTTGCGAAAAAGCCTATCAAAACGCGTCGAGTGACTTGGATTTTAAGCGGGTCGATAATGAAACATTTGGAAAATCACCGTCCCTTTCCATCGATTACGCGGTCATGGAACGTATCAAAAATCTTCAAGTGATTCCGTATATAGGTGATTGGTCTGATGTTGGCGCGTGGGAGGCTGTCACCAGCCTCGCGAACCAAGACGAAGCTGGAAATATGATCTATGGTGATGGTGTACTTCTTGAAAGCTCGAACACATTGATCCGTGCAGAATCCCGACTAGTGACAGGGATTGGCCTTGAGAATTTAGTCGTCATCGAAACGCGCGACGCGGTACTAGTCGCTGACGCGACCAAGACACAACAAGTTAAAAATCTTGTCGAGGTTTTGACAGCACAAGGTCGAAATGAAGCGAGCGAACATCAGAAAATGTATCGTCCATGGGGTTCCTATGAAACGCTCGTATTGGGTGATCGCTTCCAAGTCAAACAGATTGTTGTCAATCCAGGAGCTAGTCTGTCATTACAAATGCATCATCATCGTGCCGAGCATTGGGTAGTAGTGTCAGGAACAGCAGAAGTTCAAGTAGGCGAAGGAATTCGAATGCTGACTGAGGATCAGTCTGTTTACATCCCGATTGGCTCAAAGCATCGGCTGACTAATCCTGGAAGGCTCCCACTAACACTGATTGAAGTGCAGTCCGGCGGGTATCTTGGCGAAGATGATATCATGAGACTTGATGACGTTTATGGTCGAAGTTGAGTACGAATCAATCACCCACCACCCGGCTTTTCGAAGTAGCCAAATAAATGGCGCGCTGCACTTATTCAGCGTTTTGTCCAATGGATCAACTCTGTTTAGAATTGTAAACCAGATCAAGCAATTGCCTTGATGTCTCGATTGTAAACAGTTGTTCTGATCCGAACAGTAAAAAAATTAAGTACCCCACCGAGAGCTGAAGCGAGGACCAACGCGAGTTTATTCTTTGGTGAATAAGGCCCAGTCGAGAGGGCATTTCGCCAGCACTATTGGGCCGTATGATGCCCGTTACTCCGCGCAAGAGTCGGTGCACCGGGCGGACTCCTTTAAGATGTCACGCTTCCGCATGATCCGCTTCAACTCAGCCTTGACGCATCTCACTTCATCCTGCCCAGACCCGACAGCTTGGGTCGCCTCTGACTATAGCCCGTAGGCTTTAATCCATTTGTACGATCTCTTGCTACTGACCCCAAGTCGATTAGAGACGTAGTAGACCCCATGACCACCCTCGGTTACCTCACGGACTGCCTCCAATCTAAATGTGTCCGTGTTTCATTTGGTTCCCATCTGCCTACCTTACTCGATTGAGTATTTGTGACATTGTCAGGTGTCTTAGAGACGAGTCTACGCCCTAGCTGTGCAGAATTCGTTTCCCTCAATATCTAGCGATTTCTACAACTTTGGCTTTGATTCTGCTTTCTTATTCGCAGAGCTAAACTCAAACCTTCTCAGATAAAAGATAGAGAAGTAGATGAACAAGCAAATGAACCAAGCAATCACCACCACAAGATCTGAAAAGATCAAACTTAAAAATAGACCAAAAAACCCAAAGGTGAGAGACAGAATCGATATAACTAATAAAGTTCCTACTGAAGAGAGTCCATGCGCGAGAAAGATATGGTGTAAATGATGTCGTCCAGATTCAAATGGCGATATCCTATTTTTATGTCGATAGCTAGCGACGCAAAGGGCATCAAAGGCTGGAATAGTCACGCACCATAAAACGATGGCTGGATCAACCAACCCAACAGGCGCCTGCGAAAAATATATCAATGTCCAAGCTAGTATAAACCCAAGAAGTAGACTTCCCGCGTCGCCAAGAAAAACTTTTTGCAAAGGTGTGAGTGACAAATTCACAATAAGAAAGGAGAAAACCGATGTACAGAGCAAGATGACCCAATCGAGCCGATACACTTCACCATTCTGCACAAATACAAATGTGATCAATAAAACTATAGAGATTAAAGTTTGCCCCGCGGCTAATCCATCTATTCCGTCCATCATATTCAACGCATTTACGAGGCCAACCACGCAAAAAATGGTGAATGGGGGGCCCAGTACCATGAGAACAGGAGCGAGAGTATCCGAAGTGATGCCTATAGACGTAATCCAAAGGCCAGTCCCATACATCATTACGCACGTAGCACCGATCTGAACGATCAAGCGAAAACGCACGCCGAGGCTGAACGCGTCGTCTAATCCACCCAAAATGACCAAGATTCCCCCCGAATAAATTAACCAGCTCACTTTCTCAGGTAGGTCAAAGTACAGGTTGGCAACTATTAAAGTTGTATAAATGGCGATTCCACCGACCGTCGGAACCAGCGCCCCATGATGCTTTCGCTCGCTCGGAGCATCAATTAGCTTGAGTCTTGCAGCAATAGGAGTCAAAAATGCTATAAGGAAAAGCGTCAGGAGCCCGAACCCTACAGGCAGCGCAATCGACAATATTTCAGACAAGCCCGCTAGCATCGTAACTCGCTGAGAAAGAAAAATTGACACGGCTACGTTGAGTACGCATTCTGTACGCTCTGTGCGGAGAGTAAGCCGTAATTCGAGGGATATCCGCTGTCCCCAAATATTGTAAGACCATTTGTTAAACTATTTCAACCTATAAAATCCAGAAATCATGCGCCACGTGTTCGCCTATTTATTACTAATATTAGTTTCGCAAACAGTGCTTAGCCCCGAGAAACCACTCCGGATCTACAGCTATACAGTTATGATTCACCCAGCAGAAACGCTTCGTTCTTCACAAGTATACGAACTAAGTAAAAGGATATGCCGCCGAATTACCGATTACGTAAACCGGTCCTCATGCAAAGTGGTAGGGCATGAAATCCAAATAAATACTACGACGCGTCTGCACCAAGACCCATCCAAAATGCACGCTTTAATAAAATTTATATTCGACATTGACGATAGCACTTTTTCAAGACCACCCCTAAGATCAATGATAACAATTGTCGACCAACCGGTACTTTACCAAGAACGACCGTGGACCACCTTAAAACGCTTGTTGCTCCTAGCATTACTCGTAGTATTTGTTGTTTGCGCAACCCGAGCGCTATCGCCGAAAACCTTATAGCGATTCCGCATACTGACGAATCGCCGAAATAAAAGAATCGGCTTGATATAGTATATCTTCTCGGGTGAGAGTGTGATCAATCAAAACCATAATTAGACGCTCGCCATAATATTCCGCATTACTAAATTGCCTATCGCACACTAAATGACTGAAAGCCTTTTCTTTGTGAAGTTCACAACATGAACCGAACTGTACAGGAACCCCAAGTTTATCTAGCGCCCTCATTACAAACTGTCTCTGACATAAACCGTTCGTAGAGACCTTGTTTAAGATTATGTAGTACTTGTAATAAGAAATTTGACCCGAATAGACGCCTTCATAATCCTGCACCACTGGGAGAGGAATCGTAAAATATTCCTCAAAGTATGGGCTAGACATTAACTTTTCGGTCATCAACATGGCATTGATTTTTCTCAGCCTTAGCATTTCGTATAGGTTTTGGAGTTGGCTACTTCCGACTACTGCTTGAATGCAAGTCATGCGTCCGTTCGTACCAGCGAAATGATGGATTAAGGGAAAGCTCGAGGGAAATCGCTGTTTCAAGTCTTGATCTAATATCCGAAAATTCTTGCCGTGATCTCGGAATGACCGGACCCTTTCAGATAGATCTTCATCCTTGCACGAGACCATTCCACCTTCGCCTGCCGTTGTCATAATCTTATCCTGACAAAAAGACCAACAGCTCACATCACCAAACCTACCTAGATTTGTTTCGTTGATTTTCGCACCATGAGCCTGTGAACAATCTTCAATTAAGGCGAGACCTTTTAGATCGGCAATTTCTTTAAGCTTGCTAACGAGAGCCGAGATGCCAGCAATGTGGACAACCATGATCGCACGAGAATTTGGAGTCAGATTTTTTAATACTGAGTCCGGACACAGATTCAAAGAAAAAGGTTCAATGTCACAGAACACTGGAATAGCGCCAGCTCTCACTATGGGTAATACGGTACCGACAAAACTGCGACATGGAACCAATACTTCGTCAGTCGCATGCCCACCATTTATGCTCCCGATTTTTAGAGCAAACATTGCAGCCTCGAGCGCAATGGTCCCGTTGCTAAAAGCCGCAGAATACTCGAAGCCAAAGGAATCAGACCAATTCCTCTCAAACTCATCAACAGAAGTGCCAGTCCACGCATTTACTTCCCCTGAGAGTAAAACCCGATTAACCTCATTCACCTCTTGAACCGAAAAACGGGGCCATTTACTAGTAACCATGAACGAAATCCTTAAAGCAAAAATTACTTGCCGCGATGAAAATAAATCGCTGGTAGTGGTGTGTAACGACGCATCCGCAACCCTACATTTTAGGGAACTCTACATTCAAAAGATATCCCAAAAATACAATGTCACCACTGTCTCGTTTTCAAACTCTTGGCCCGACGAAATTTTAAACCAGCGTCTTTGGTATACCGAAAACATCGTATTGAGCTCACGCTTAGCACAATTACCTAATGCTTTATCTGCTATCTTAAAAAGTGACATCGTACATGTCTTCACGCTTTCCGCTATTTTTGCCACGCTCATAATATTGCTCCCCTCACGCAGAAGACCAGTATTGACCTTCACCGGTCTTGGGAAACTTTTTTCTAAAAAATTTTTACTTCGTAGACGACTTTTGATGGCGTTCTTAAATTTTTCAATCAAACCTGGAACTCCAATAATCGCGCAAAATGTAAGAGACTATCGATATCTTAAAACCCACATCAAACATGCTAAATTTTTAATGTCAAACGGCTCTGGCGTAAAAATACCATCGCGAGTAGCGGTGTGTGTAAACAAAAAAACAAAAACAAAAACAAAAACAATTGGATTTTTCTCAAGACCGATAATCGAAAAAGGAATACAAGACTTCTACAGCATAGTGAATAAACTGCCAAACGTAGATTTTTTAAGAATAGGGGTACAAACGGAAGCTCTAGAACAATCTTTGCGCGCAGGTCTCACAAATGAGGCCAATATACGCTTCGTACCAACCACCGCCAACCCCGAAGCGTGGATAACTGAGTGCGATGCAATTTTATTACTTTCGACTTATAATGAGGGAACACCAAAGCTGTTACTCGAAGCGGCTGCTAATGCGAAACCAGTGATAAGCTACCACAATAAAACTTTTGAATTACATGTTAGAAGAGGCTGTGGTTATATAGCTAAGGATCTTACAGAAGTAATAAACATAATCAATGAAACACCTGTTAAACAGTTTCAAACGAGGGGAAATATTGCTTATGAATATTGCCTCCGAAATTTCAATATCGATGATGTTATCTATACATATGAGCAGGCGCTTGCTCTGACTTCACACTCAATCCCATCGTAATAGTAGCCATTGCGACCGCCCAAAGTACAACAAATAGTCTATCAAAATAAGGCACCCAAAGAAGAAAATTAGTAAGAACCAACGATCTGAACAAATGGTGGATAAGAGGATTTCCAACGCATCCTATGATAAGCGGTGAAACAAGAACTAATCCCTCTAATCCTAAAAAAAAGAGATCATAATCTCGAACAAACTCGTTCCAACCTAAAATGTTAACGAAAAATAATCTAATCTCCGAATAGTAAAATAAAGAAATCAAGCCAAACAAAAACGCACAAACTCGAACAACCTTCGTCATCGGTACCAATAATAGTACGCAGGCGGCTATGGTAGGATGAATGAACGAACCCAATCCACAGCACAACAAGTATCGACTCCTTAGTCCGTCCCTACTACTCATAAATTGTAAGAACAAAATCATTGCTAAAAATTGTTCTAGAAATACATATCTCAGGCCAATAATTGGAAAGATATGACTAAAACAAATAAAAAGGTAAGCTCGATTCAAGCTATCGCATCTTGAAAGACACAGAAAGTTGAAGTAACAATTCAAAAAGCCATATACAACGACTGTCGCTATCGTAGAACCATCGTAGATACTGAAATACAGATTGATTCTATTAATGTAAGTGGCTTGATCGCCACCGGGATTAAGCAACAGTCCGAAGACTACACAAACGTCTAGCAATGATGCTAATACGAAAATAGTTGGCGCTTTGCTATTCATGCCAAACTGCGTCGCCCTGTCTTCTCGATCTCTGACCAACTGATAATCACTGATGTCAAGAGCGCGAAAATACGACCAAAAACCGAGCCACCGAATACACCATTAAAGAATCCCACCAATATAATGGTGAGCAACAGGTGATATCGAAGACACCGGATACTTGGGTCGGAAATCGGAAGCATCCACAAACTTAGCAGGTATCCTAGATATAAAAGCAGACCGATCAATCCGTATTCACTACCGATATGAAGATATTGTTGATGGGGATCATCTGTCGCTGTACCACACCAATGTCCTTCTGGATAACCTTCTGATGCAACGATATCGATATAAGCTTTTTCAAATCCACCAGCACCAGTGCCAAAAAGAAAGTTTTCAATAAAAATTTCAAGCGTGTGAATCCACATGACGGTCCGAATAGACCCAGAGGACGCTGCAGTATTGACGCAATCCGTCCCTTCTATTATCTGCTGAACACCAGACGTGAGTTGATAAAGAGCAACCGGAGAAATCCCAAGAATAAGCACAACAACCGCAGTAATCGTTGCAAAAACAACAGCTGCCCTCGGAATTGACAAATTAAAAGTCTCTCCTCTAGCCAAAATGAAACAATAGCACAGCGCTGATACACCCGAAAAAAATGCTACATATCCGGATTTCGATTCACCTACCATGACGACCCACATTAGCAAGCACGCTCCTATCAAAAATTCACCAAGACGACAAAAAATTGAAAGGTTTTTATGAGCCACACTTGCAACAACCAAAAACAATCCAGACACGCAAAAAGCCATTCCTTGGACGTTGTCATTTTGCATTATCGAACCATAATTCCGCGACCAAAGCTCTCCAGAGGGTTGAGTCAAGGCGAAAATCGAGAGTAACAAATAGAAAACACATACAGACAAGAACGCGCCTAACGCTAAATATACACGTTTCTTACTATCCAATAAGGCGACTCCGATGGGTACCAAAAATAGTTTTCTCCAACTCACCCAATCGACCAGCCCCTCGAAGAGACCCGATTCAGACCAGAGCGATGAAAGCAGAAACCATCCTGACGTTGCGGCAAGAATCTTTACGACCGGGTGACGAAGAGCCCTCAAACCAGCCTTTCGCATCTCTGGATGAAGCAAAAAAAACAAAAATAGAATCAGCTCAACTAGATTAGAGAGCGCGTACATCCGAGTCAAAAATAGAAAATCGAGCAGGAGCAAACAGAAACAAAACTGAGATATCGAGATTGTAGGAAAAGGTTTCACCTCACACTATTCCTAAACAAGTCGAGATACTTTAACGAAATAGCCTCCCACTTATAATTTATTTCTGCATATTTCTTTACAAAGGGAATCCGGTCGTGAAATTCAGCGCAACCATCCATGAGCTTTATAAGTTCGTCATAACACTTAAAAGTTGGACATATACCATTAGTCGACACAATGTTATAAGCACAATCAAAAATAAAAATAGGGCAATCAAAAAACATCTGTTCAACTAGCGTCGGATTGGTTCCTCCAACTGAATGCCCATGCACGTAAAATGAAGCATGGCTTCTCAAGTCGTAGATAAAATTTTGATCATATTGCGCTTCCAGTAATATCAACGAATCACTGTCAGAATACTGTTTTTTTAGAGTAATCCCATAGTCGGATCGCGACCAATTTCCAATATAGATAAATTTTTTTCCAATAAGCGATTTTGCTGCCGATAATATAAGCTCAACGTTATTTTCTGGTTCGATTCGCGAAATCGATAATCCATATTGGACTTGAATATACCTGAAATCCCCAACTGAAGGCCTATCTTTGCGAATGGTTATACTTTGATCACCGCCATAGGCAATAACCGCCGGCTTTTTTTTTCCGAATTGGAAATCGCGTTGTAACGCTACGTTATCGATTATAATTTGATCTGCAAACTTAATAGCTAGATATTCATTCAGTCTTAGAAAAGCCTTAGCGAAACGGCCCCATTTACCTCTTTTTGACTCATTACCATCCAAATTTACCAATAATTTACCTTTTGATAGCAACTTAAATATTGGGAAAAAAAACGCGCCCGAAACACCCAAAACTAAAACTACGTCGTACCGACGATAGGCGGAAATTACGAGAGAAATCACATCATACAAAATAGAACTCAGACCATTAGCACGAAGATTGATATGAATGCGATGCGCATTGCCCTCATAGATGTCACTTGTATCGTCCACTGCACTGCAATATACAACGTAATGAACGTCGAGGTGATCTCCTAGTGTTAATTGCTCTGCTAACGTCTCGAAACCGCCGTATCTGGCGGGAATTCCCGCGCATCCGATTATCGCTACCTGCAAAGCGTTGCAATTTGGTCTTCTCACGGATGTCCCAGTTGTTTTTTTATCACTATAACCTGTCCGATGTATCTATATCCCAGGAGATGCAGCGCTTTATCCACTGGTAATGCGATAAAGCGTAACGCAGTTGCGACACTCTCGAGTGTCGATCGCACGTTAAATCCATAGAAATCTCCTACAGGTGATCGTGGAAGCGTTTTTTTATCAACATCAAGACCCCTCGACAACACCAAATCTCCGATCCAATTCCTCGTTAACTGAACGATAGACATTTCTTCCCTATGCTCAATCACATCATAACCCTCGAGAGCGCAAAGCGCCCTAAGAGACTTAGGGGTGAATCTGCTCAGATGATGCGGAGGGAAATCAGTCTTGGGACGATAGAGAGAGCTAGACGAGGGGCATGAAATAACACAGATACCTCCTTCAGATAAACTATTTGCCAGTAAACGGAAAAACTCTTTAGGACTTTCGAGATGCTCGACTACCTCAAACGCTGTAATAACGTTAAACTTAGCCTCAGGTAATTCGGTAAACAGGCGATCGCGCATGCCAAACTTCTCAATGCCTTTCCCGATCGCAACTCTGTTCCAGTCAACTCCAAATGCATTAACTCCCTCATCTACGAGTCTTTTAACAAAGAATCCATCAAAGCACCCAAAATCTAAAACTCGAAAACTCTCAGATTTTTCTAAGTGCAAAATATGCGCTAAGCCGATTCGGTGATACCACATAAAAGGTGGCTTACCAGCGTAATAATAGTCGTATTTATTACTCTCCTCGTATATTGACTTCGAAACGGTCGCATCAGGAATGGCATAAGATTCATACCCGCACTCACGACAGGTGTAACACAACCAATGACGAGCCTTTTCAATCTTCATGTCGCACAAGCAACAACAGCAGTTCAAATCAGCCCTCCAGAGCGAAAAAGCAAACCATAAATACGGGTATCATGATACCAAGGGCCAGCGATGAAAACCAAGCAGCTCTCCTAAACTCCTCGTGCCGCGATATCTTAACTAGACCAAAAATAATACCGATCGAAAGCGCAATCCCAGAACCATATAAAACACCAAGTATCCCAAAAAATTTAACTAAAATAATACTCAAAACAACTTTAGCAAAAATTAGAAAAAGACTAGAAAAAATAAGAAATCTATTACCTTCCAAGAACGAAAGAACTGCATCTAAGAAATAGATTCTATATATCAAAAGCAAAGTAACCACCAGGCCCCAAAAAATCACAGATCGGGTAAATTTATAATTTTCGAAATTTAAAAATAATGCCAATATATCGGGGAAAAATACGAAAAAAATAAATATAATTAATCCAAGGGAGCATAAAATAAATTGACAATACCTCAATAACAGAGCGCTTTTAAATTCTTGCGAGGAATTAATGGCAGATACAGCAGAAAAGTAAAAAGAATAGGCTATTAAGCCTGGAAAGCTTAACACTCTCACAATCAAATCAACCTTCGCAGAATAAATGCCAACGGCCGTCATACCAAACTCATATCGTAAAATAAACTTATCGATAAGTGATAGCATTACAGGGAGGGCATTAATGAAACTTAAAATAAAACCATAAGAAAATTCCTTAACAAAATCAATTTTAAGATTAGATAGATTCTGCAAAATTTTTATTCGGAAAAGAAGAATAACAAGGCAAAACGAAAAGGTTTCAGCAAAAATGAAAAACTCGAAATCCTGTTCTGTAAAAAATCCCCAAATCGCGCTAAAAACGAAAATCGCCGATCTTAGATAGAGTAGACTCAGTGCTCTTTTTCTATTCTCGACGGCATTTAAACAAGAAAAATGGTATTCGAATATGGAACGACTTGATATCAATAAAAAAATCATCAATAGATGATGAGACTCTTCGCTTGCCCAGCGCAAAAAAAATATCGGAATAATAAATATAACGGGCAATGTGAATATCAAGATAATAGGAGGATATTTCTCCTCACTAGTTAGGAATGTCGATTTCCCTAGTAACATTCGATAATACTTTGTCCAATCAGTGAATATTGCTTTATAAAAACCGGTAAATGTGAGTATCGAAGCATACATCCCAAATTCTGATGGATTCAATGTCGTCAAAATAAGGATATATGACGCTAAACCAAGAAACTGAGGAATAAGTCGATAGATGAAGTAGGCATGGGCCTCCGGCAATCTCATTGGTCTGCTAACTTAAATGGATATTGGGCTACCGTCGTTTTATGACTTCTTACCATTTTGGGTTCAGGAACGCACAATATGCCGTCCTGTATCGGGTGAGGAGTGCCCGGATCATGAATACGTTTTTTTTGCGATACGATTCGTTGGGGGAAATGTATTGGCCGAGGGATTTGTTTCAAAATCTAAACTCCTGTCGACTGGCTTTAGAAGTGACGTCAGTGATGAGCAGATCAGTCAATGCGCCGATAGGGCTACTACAAGCTAAAATCGTTATTCGATTTCTTTAATCGAGAAGAGCTTCTTATTCGCCTTTCCCAACTGACTAATTTTCTTTGGGCTAGAGCACAAAAAGTTTCATCCCAGTAAATATTAATATTCAAAGATCTTCGCTTGTAGCTTAGATCTTGATTTTCCACCGGATCGACCGAGTGCCATGAAACCGAGTTACGACAAAATCCATAGACATAGTTTGAATCGAACGGTAAACGTAGTGTTTGCTCGGACCCACCTCGAAATTCAGCTTCATCCTCAAGCCGCAGATGTTGATTTTCATAGTTACTTTTGTTACTCGACCAAAACACAGTACCTAAATGCTCATCTCCACCTGAGGCGCTACGCGGAAAATAAATCATTAGACTAATGATTTTTTTAAATCCGTCTGTATGAGGAGGAATGGATGAACCTACCGGCATCTCCGAGAGTTCACACCGCACGTCGAAAGGCCAATATCCGAGAACTATAAATCGGAGGATATCTATAAAAACAAGGTCTCTACGAGTGAAGATGATTTTTGGCCATAATTTTCTGATCAATAATTTTGCCAAGTCGTTAATTTCCAATTGTCGGTCTATCAAGCGTATGAAGTCATCGCCCTGAGTTTCTGTAAGAAAAATTTCTCTTGACCTCTTTTGGTCTGGAGAGATGTGCGCATGGTCAAGCTCAGCAGGAAACCTGTTGGCAATTTTTTTCAATTCATTTTTTAAAGTAGGGTGCCCTACCCGAAATATCACGAATGGCGTTGTCTTTAAAATCTCTAGATTCCAATCCATATCACTAATCGTCCTCTGTGCGCACCTTGTTAAGAATATCCAACAGACCAACGGGATAATACTTTTTGAGGGAGTTTTTCAAAAATTTCTGTTGTTCAACGAGCAATTTTCCCCGCTCAGTAGCTTGCAAGTCCCGATATCCAAAAATATGTCTGACGAACCAATCGGCTTTTTCGTTCTGATTCGAATGATTACAAATCTGTCGTGGCGGCAATAGTAAACTGGAATCCCCACAGTCAGTAGCCAAACAAAAATGTGCAAAGCAAATGCCCTCTAACAGGACGTTGGATACCCCCTCCCCACTAATACTTGTAGATATCACCAAGCCATGATTTATTTTATCCAAAGGATTTTCATGATATCCCCTACAGTGGATGATGCCCCGCGCGATCAACTTACAGAGTTGCTCCGATTCATGTGAGTGCGCCAATAATTGGTCGCACTCTACCCCAAAAATCTGAAAGCTCTGTCTATTCATAGACTCGTTGGCTCGCAAAATAATTTCTGCTAACAACCCCAAATTTTTTTGCCTATGGGGCCGACCTACCCAGTAAACGTCGGGTATTCTGCTGTAGTCGACTGAACTTGGGGCAGCCATAGCCGGCACAAAATTTGATGTTACATACGACTTCATAGGGGATCTAAATCGCATATTGATACTATGAGATCTCAAGCCAGCATAGGAGTTAAAAACCAACACTGGGTCTACGAAGGAGCTTACTAACCCCAGAACCCGAACTAAAATCTTAGTCTTCAACTTATCCGACGAAAAATCCGAGTGCCTGATAACCCAAACCAACTTCCCACCGATAAACAACCAGCATATTGAGGCGGTAATACATCCCCTATACATCCATCCTATATTTACTATATCGCCATCATTTCGATCGATCAGGATGAGTTTAAAAAAGCCCGCCACGCCAAATCGAAGCGCATCCTGCGAGCGTGCCACTGAGAAACTCGGGGTGTTTCTTCCAAGAGACGCCTCCTTAGATACCCAAATGCTTATCTGACCTTCACGCTCAGATGATTTCAGGAACTTTAAAAGATTTTTTTCGGCTCCTCCGCGCCCGAAAGACCAGCAGAAGACATTAAAGATCTTCACTCCACCGCCACTCCACGCGAGCAGTCGATAACATCTCTAATTCCATCTATGCACTCGTTGAAGGTCCGAAACTTGACGTGAGTCAGAGCCAAGACGCCACAAGACCCATTCAGCCTCCCCTGAATCACCAACACGTTGAACACTGAAGCCTCTAAACCGCTGATACCAAATGGCTCAGAAAACCCAGGACAGATGACTACCTTGGCGCGCGACATCGCATACAACACTGAAGAATGAGGTTCATTGATAAACACTCTATCCCGAGCCAACTTTCCTCTAAGCCG
Organism: gamma proteobacterium HIMB30; assembly: GCA_000227525.2. GTDB lineage: Bacteria > Pseudomonadota > Gammaproteobacteria > Pseudomonadales > Litorivicinaceae > HIMB30. The sequence continues at coordinate 106,805 of AGIG01000027.1, read as the reverse complement.
CCAAATTCTTTCTGAAATGAAGCCCGCATCGCGGCAAGCTTCCTCAACCTGACCAAAAACAGCTACATTCGTAACTCCACACGCCTTCAGAGCATCAACAAACTCTTCTATCTTCTTTCTCCGGCTTGAAAGTTTACCGACTATAATCACAGGAAAAGTATCTAGGCCCTTTGGCGGAGCGCTAGCGATAGACTTTACAGCTTCACTGTAACGGCTAAACCAATCGTCTTGGATTTGGAATTTCTTTCGAACTGAGAACTGGGGTGATGTTACGGTATTCCCATCTGAAAAATTAATAGTTATAGGGACGACCTTGCAACCACAAACAATTCCCAATAGCATCTCTTTCACTAACGCTAAAAAACCCCGGATCTCAGACCCAGTGATGACACTCGGCTTTTGCGAGTAAATATATCTCACCCTACTACTAATCCGCCTTATACGTAGTATCTCCCCAATCGATCTTGGAAAATATCTAATATAAAGCACATCGAAGTCTATCGATCGCAACTCATTGGACATTAAATTGATGCTTGTTATTCCTGAATGCCGTAAATCAATCGCTGTTTCATCAGCAGTAATAAACAAGCGTTTACAATCTGAAGGCAATATGGAATCCAAAAATAGAACATTCGTGTGTAATCGAGGAAGCAAAAAACCAACCACCAAAATTATTACATCCCCTCGCTTTTTATTAAGCTTGCGACCAGACTGGACCAACTTCGATGTTCTCTTGCCCAAAGCACAGATTCCACCGATATATCAAATTCTCGAAGGTTTTTAGCTACAGACTCGCAAACTTCAGATCGGTTATTAATCTCGTCGACCCTGCATGGTCCGAAATAATCTTTGGGTAGCTCCCGCGGAAGTGGTTCAGATAAAACCCGTGCCCCCGCGCTAAATGCCTCAACATAACGAGGCCCAATTATCCGCGCTGGGGATAGCGTACTAATGAATAGTTTCGATCTTGCTTGTAAAGCGTAAAATTCTAATGGCTGCAAATAACGATATTTCCTCAAGAACTTCGCAATATAAAAGGCTACCCGTGACTCAGGAATAGCATTGATTAAAGTTGTATATTGACGATACTGCCTTCTAGGAGCAAGAGGAATACCATTTAGTAAATGATATATTTCGCCTATCACTTCAATCCTGAAATTGTTGTCGAATCCATAACGCCTATTCCGAAGCAATCCCGAAAAAAAAATATCAATATCTTTTTCAGAGTTGAGGACATCGATTTCCGGTTGAGTGGAACTACAGCCAAAAGGCATATGATAACAATCTATTCCACGCGTAATTCTTTTAGCGTCCCAATGGTGACTAATGATTAATGGCCTGTGAAAACTCTGAATATATTCAAGTTTTCTTTTCAGGTTTACATACTCTTTATTCAAAAAGAAAACATATCGACATTCCCGGCGTTGTTTTATTGGAAAACGATTAACGGTATCTGAATGTGCATCATCAGATAGAAAATCGTGACCCAGAACACAGAGATCAGTAGCGGATAGTACTTGATCTAAGCTCTCAGAACTTTCTGACTTCCAATCTACATGGCGGAAGCCATGTTGAGCCACGAAGACCTCCAATATTTCGCGCTGATAATTAGCAAATCTATAATTTTTATTCAGGCCGCTTAAAAATACTTTCAATCGTATTGAACCTTGCGCTCAATCCACCGATAGACAGTCTCTAATCCATCGATAAGCGAGACTTTTGGTGACCAGCTCAAGGCGCTTCGAGCTCTCGAATAATCGCCAAGTCGGTCAAAATCTCCCTCAGGTTTCGACAAATCAAAATCGACCCTCAGTTTTTTTTCCGAAATATCAACTATCAAGGCAGATATATCGGCTATAGACGTTGACGACTCAGGACCGATTTGGATAACGTCCTCCGAGGGTTTTTTAGCAATCGCGGTCATAATCGCATCAATCACGTCAGCCACATAAATAAAACCTCTACGCTGTTTACCGCTACCCCAAACGGTCAAGGGATCTTCGTAGTTAGCAGTAGCTGCCCGGTAACACAGAGCAGGGATAACCTGGGCTCCCTCACCAGAAAATTCTGTATTGGTACCAAAAACGTTATGAAACCGCAGCGTTGTGGCAGAAAACCTGCCTTGGTCCGCATACAGAGCTAATTCGTATTCACCCATGAGTTTGCTCATCCCATAGCTTGACTCGGGCTCTGCCGGATAGGCATCGTCTTCGACTAAGCGTTTTTCGGCAATCTTTGTTTGCAGCGCCTTGGGGTACGAGCAAGCCGTTCCGGCATAGATTACGAAGTCTACAACGCCGTCGACTAAAGCAAAGAAGTTCGAATTTATGGCTAAGTTGTCAGTCCAAACTTTAAGCTGGTTATTAAATACATATTTTATTCCGGCCACGTTATCTGCCAAATGTACGGCGCAATCGAATTTGTATCTTGAAATATCGTGCTTAAGTATCGAAATATCCTTGCGAAGGTCAAACTCTATTATCCGTAGTCGACAATGATCACTAGGTAAATAATCGATTCGGCCTCTTGAAAAATCGTCAATGACTGTTACGCGATTCCCCTCAGCAAGCAATCTTCCAACTAAGTGACTTCCAATCATGCCAGCCCCGCCAGAAACAAGAAAATTCATCCCAAAATACCTTCCAATTGATTAATCCACCACGATACCGGCTCTGCGAGCATCCATCTTCAAGTTATCAACAAAACGCCAAGGGCCCCCTTCTTCTGGAAAGACGACCTTGATATCCAGATCCGATAGTTGCTTGGCATACAACATCGCGGTTGACATCCCACCTAAAGCCCCAACACATTTTGGAGAAAAAAGAAAAGATTCTGCACCTTTACTCCTAATAACAGACCAACTCTTCCTACTCACTATCTTTTTTAACATTAATGCTAATTCATCTTCGGTAACTGCGGGATGCAACAGTAAAAAGCCTTTTACGTTATACAAATTAGCCCCTTTGGCCAACAACTGAAGATGAAAATCGACGTTTTGTTCCAGGTCCCAATTGTCTAGGACTTCAGCGTAACGAGTATGAAGAACGACGAAAAAGTTTTCAAAAATTGTAAATTTCGGATCCAAAAAATAGTCTTTGAATGAGCGTGGCATATCCAGTACCGCGCACCCACGGGCTGAGTAAACACGATGAAGAAATCCAGTCAATGGCAACACTCGTAAGTAACATATTATCTGATCTGTCCTCAACGGAGCGACATACAGCCAGAACTTCAGGTCACAATTAAAAATAGGGTTGCTGCAGGGCCGAACAAAATTCTTTCCCCTACGAGCATAGTCTATCTGGCCATCTTCTAACAAAAAAAATCTACTTGAACTAAATAAAAGATTTAGTATCTTTTCATTCCCTTTCGCTCTAGCTCTAACTGCGACAACGACTGTTTTCTTTCTGTAAGACCATCTCGCAAGGCAGCAAAAGAAAAAACCAAGTAAAACCTCAGATGCCACTATCCATCGCTGGAAAAAAAATCCTACATACTGCAGCCATGAGATAAATTCGAAGCCGTGACTGGTCATGTAATCTTTAATATCAGACAGCTGGCGACGGGTGATGGCCCTATTGTTCACATAGGCGACCCTTCGAAAACATGAGATCTTTTTTTCGCAAAGCCACACGCATTGACGCGCTTGATTAAGCGACGTAGGGCTAGCTAAGAAAACATCAACTTCATCTTGAATTTCGCAACTCAAATTTCACGCCTAATCTGTCTAACTTTGCCTTAAGATGGGTAGCATAATTTATCATCTTCAGCTTCCTTTCTTCACTATACCGTAACTGCTTTTCAACCAACTCGGCATCACCAAAATTTTGAAAATGCGACCGGCCAGGCTGGGTCGAAAAATCCACACCCACAAGTATTATTCTTTTGTAACCCAGCGCGTAAGCAATTTGCACGCATAAAAAAATCCCGGATCCTTGACCCGAATGAACCAGGAAATTGCAACCAACATCTGGCAAAAAATCCGGATCGGTCTTCTCATATATCCCCTTCAAACCCAGACGTATTTTCAAAAAAAACCATATTTGCGCATCCAACAAAAAACTGGGCTTCAAAATGAAATCACGAAAACAACCAATCAATCTAACGCGGACTGTACCATCTTCTTTTATCTCAAGATTTTGACGGCTCCCGTAAACTAAACTAAAGACCTTCCCAAAAACATCAGAATGATCCCGAACATATTCGATAGAACGGTTGTAACAAAATGCGTCTACCGAATTTTCGTTATTTTGTACTTCAGTGAAGTCATAATTTGTTAAACTCGGACCACTGCCAAATATATAGATACAATCAGATTCTCTAACCACCTTTTTCTTAGCTAAATTCAGGATATATAGTGGAAAAAAATAAATAAAAAAATTTAGTAACGAATTAACCATATTCCCTAAACTTCTCTTCCAGAAGACTAAAATATTTATGAACACCTTGCTCGACCAGGGTTTTACATCGCTCATCTAAATCAATAAGGCCTGAATAGTACAATTCTGAAATTATATTAAAGTTAATCGCTGGATCATGCTGCAGACAGTCTGACAAAAACTCATCATTGTTATACGCGTGCCTTGACAATCCTTTAATGTGGTAACCAATCGGTCGCTCACGAGACAAGTTGAAATCCATACCATTTATTAATAATCGATACGATCGATCCAAAACAAGATATTTTGAGGCTGCCACCCCTAGGTTGTATACCCCATATTTAGATTCGATATAATTGGATGGAAAAAGAGAAATTCTAGAACGTCGTCGATCGTCTAGTTTATTGAACCAAGCCATTTTTCTTTTAAAAACAAGCTCTACATTATCGGGTATATCCCAATCGGCGATTGACTCAGCGAAGAGAGAAGCCTTTTCATGACTATAAAAGATAATATATTTTTTATTGTCATCGGAAAAATTATTGAAATCAGTTGGCGATGAATTCAAAAAAGCCTCTATTTCAAAGGATTGTAAAATCCGATCTTGTAAGACACTGGCTTGAGGATTTGGGATATGTAATATTGATGTTTTTAGCTTGGGGAAGTGACATTTATGCGAGTAGAATTTCCTCTTCGATGGCATCTCTAAGTATCGTGACGCTCTTCCGAATTTTCCTCGGCTGAGGTAAGCCTTGTATCTTAAACGCTGTTTATTTTGATTCGAAATAAAATAAAACCAAAGTCTAAAAATATAGCCGATAGGATTTGTTTTACGATAACGTCTTCTAAGAGGGCTTTGGGTTGGACTGAAGAACGCGCTCCAATACACGAACCATAGCGGACGAATGTTTAGAGCCTTGCGTATCCGGGTTAGCAAACTGACCATCCGCCATCAATCATAATGGTTTGACCGGTGATATATCGAGAATTCTCGGATAGCAGATACTCGATACCTTGGACTACATCCTCTTCGGTCCCCATCCTTTTGAGGACTGTTCTAGTAGTATATCTATCCACAAATAATTGAGGTTGGTCTCTCCATAACCCCCCAGGAGCAACGCAGTTTACGCGAATTTTTGGTCCTAGAGCGGTAGCCAAATACTTTGCGGCCTGCTCGAGAGCAGCCTTAGACATCCCATATCCCAGAGCGGAAGACATCGAAGTTCCTTCATAAAGGTCCCACTGAATACCTAAGCTTCCGTATATGCTGCTTACCAATACGATCGAGGGTTGTTCGGCAAGTGAGAAGTTTTGCATCAAATTTTGAATTAAAGAAATACCTGACAAAGAGTTGACACGGTAAGCAAGCTCCATCGTTTGCACTTTCTGGCTCAAAAAATCACCGGTCCATCCAACAGTGTTTGATGTCCCAACTAACGATGCGCTATGTACAAACCCATCTACTATCCCTTCTTGAGACGCGATTTTTTTCCCTAGAATATCAACTTGAGTAAGGTCTGCTAAATCACACTGATAGTAACTGCTGCATATCTCTTGGTTATCGATACGAGTATGCATATCTGTGGCTATAACTTCAGCGCCTGAATGTGCGAGCTTCAGCATTAGTGCCTGACCCACATACCCGGCAGCACCTGTAATAACAAACCTCTTATTCTCGAACACAACAATACTCTTCATTCGTCAGGAAAAGATATTCAGCAATCATAAAATCTAGCTCCGTATCTATGTCAATGGATTCAATTTCAGTTACAGGCACGCCCAAGACCTGCTGACTCCAGAGGTTTTTCATCGACATGATGGTACGGACATCCGAAATATAAAAATTTGTCGTTACATTCCATACTGATGGAGCACTCTGGCGACGCGTGATATTCTCTGGGGTTGGACAAACAATTTGACAACGCGATGAGTTATCTTCGAGCGAGACCATGTTAAAATAGGGATTATGTGATGCCCGACACACCCCGACTACAAAACCTTTCCGATGTTTTCTATAAAGCTTCAGTGCACGATCAAACGATTGATGTCTACGTAGCGGTGAGGTCGCGGGCAGAATACATACTTCAGTATTTTCGGTAACCGAAAAATCGCTAGAGATCAGCCGGTTGAGGGTATCTTTCCACACATCAGTCTCTACAGCGTCATCTGTTGCCAAGGCGTCTGGACGAAGGAAAGGAACAAGTGCCCCTGAGTCCTTAGAAACCTTGGCGATTTCTTTGTCCTCTGTCGAGACAAATACAGTAAATATGCTTGAGTTCCGCTTCGCAAACTCTATTGACCACTTTATGAGAGGCTTACCCGCAAACTGCTTTACGTTTTTTCGATGAACGCCTTTAGAACCGCCTCTGGCGCAAATGAGCGCTATCATCCATTTATTCCCTTAGCCGCCTCTATGATATTTACAACCTCTAACCCCTCTCGATACGAGCAATGTTCTTTCGTATTTTGAAAATATAAAAAGCTTTCCAATTGCCGGATTTGCGTCTCTTCAGTCAGCGTCTTTGTTCTTTGAAAAATAGTTGTCATTGAACACTCGTCGATCATTGTTCCTGATAGCAGGTCATAAAAAACCGTACGGAACTCCCCACGTACCCTAATGTATCGATGAAACGACTTTGATCCCATATCAAGGGTTAAAAATGCTAAAGGGCGCCGATTACGCTCGTGTTCAAAAGTTAAGTGAGCAAAATCCTCAACGTCAATCATCAGGTCTGATATTTTTTCGACTTTGCTCATACTCATACGCATCCCCGGGAAAAGCCATCTTAAGCAGTCAATTTCATGGGAAAGCTCTAGTAGGACTCCTCCCCCGAGATCCCTGCTGGCACTCACCGACTTAGTATAGTCAGCCCCAGGCCGCCATTGCTGCAAATTTTGGGACACAGCCATTTCAATAACGTAAACGCTACCAAAAGAGTTTTTGGTAATCATTCCCCGCAGCTTTCGGATTCCCGAGTCAAACCTAAGATTATAACCAACCATAACCCGATTGGATTGATCATTGATCTCTAAAGTTTCCAGTAAACGCTCTTCTTCAACTCCTACTTTGCTGCATACAGGCTTCTCCACTAAAACCGCGCACTTTTTTTTGCTGATCAGCGCTACTACATCGTCAGTATGTTGTGAAGCGGCGGTGCAGATTAATGCATGAGTAATAGACTCGATTGCAGCAATTGCGTCGAAGTTCCGGTGGACTGTAACACCGTTGGGGATGGATTCTATTGGCGCACTTCTAGACAAAACATGAATATTTGGTCCAGGGATACCCATGGTGAGCAACCTGTTTAAATGCTGCCTTCCTATGCTTCCCAAACCCACAATTAGAACCGAAACAGGTCTAGCCATCGAAATGCTGAAGTATTTTATCTGCTGCGAATCCAGAAATCTCGGGGTGAAACTGCACACCGAGGAGAGCTTTCCATTTAACTATTGAGGCAAACTCGACCCCCGCGAAAACTGATTTACCTACGATAACATCATCTAATTCAACGTTAGCCAAGCCATATTTATGGCAATAGTAAAACGAATGAACCGGATCGGCATGATTAAACTGCGCGGTATTTATATGCGTTTCGCGCCAGCCAATATTTACCGATTTTACAGATTGATGGGAATCTGGTTGCAATTTGGAGATATGTCCCTTCAATAAACCCAGCCCTTTCGCCCCAGGCGACTCTTCACTAGACTCAAAAAGAAATTGCATGCCCGCACAAATCGCGATTACACGGAGTTCGCCAGCACTAACTTTTTCCCTAAACAACTCAACATCAAGATTCTGAAAAGCACTCTGGAGTTTTTCGAATGTGCTCACACCGGGAATAATCAAGTTTTGTACATCATCCAGCTTAATCGACGCACCACATTCCTCTACCGGCTGGCACCCATTTCGCCACAACCAATTAAAAATGCTACCCCTGTTGTAAACTCCTAATTTTAAAATTGTGACTTTAGACATAGCTGACCGAGGCTCGCACGTCTTCACTTAAACCACCTTTTAGGTGAAAAAAGCTCCCGACAAGTAGGCCATCAATCACCCGTGGAAGACCGACGTGGCTCAAAGGGGAGAACCCTCCACCCAAAATCAGCGGGCGATCTACTTGGCAATGGCTTAGGTAAGAGATCAGCTGAGAATCCAAACCTGCGTTGACCCCGTCCGAGTCAACGGACGTCATGATAATCTCTCCCGCCCCCAAATCTTGGATCTCACTCATCCAATCACACACAGCCATTCCCGTTTGTTGCCGGCCCGCTTCTACCATAACTTCAAAGCCAAGCAATTCCGACTTTTTGGCTTGTATAGATACCGCAGTTGATTGAGTACCTATTTCCCGAGAGATAGATCTAATTAAGTCCTTATTCTTGACAGCAGAAGTATTTATCAAGATCTTGTCAGCCCCAAATCGGAGAAGTTTTTCAGCATCATTTATCGATGAGACTCCTCCACCAGCAGCTATACAGATGGAGAATGCCTTTGATATTTCTCCTACGACCTCTAATTCTGTGGGGGTATTGTATAAAGAGGACACCACATCAAATATCGCCAATTCATCTATACCCCCTAACACGTACGATTCAACGCGCTCCATCAAATTATCTATCTGTCGAACACCTTCGAATCGAACGGGTTTAATCAATCGTCCATTTTTCGTATCGAGCCTAGCTATGACGCGCAATGGCGCCGCTTTATTAGGCATAAACCGATCTTACTAATGACCAAGAGCCGTGTTTTTTCAGCCATAAATGCGGAGATCTGAATGAGTCGACAAGGTCATCGAAATAGTCCTTGGTCATCACAGGTTCTTCGAAATTACCTGATATTCCACCGAACGTCTTGTGATCGATGGACAGATAGGCGAGCAATTCGGGAAGAAATCTTGACGGATACTCATGATCGTATTTTTCCACAAGACGCACACCCTCAAATCGAGTGATGTCACCAGACCGTATCTCTTGGGAAGCATCATAAGAAGCACGCCCCAGTCCAAACTTCACCCCAGTAGTGTAGTAGTGCAAATCGTCTATCTTGTCATCGATGCTATTATAAGTGGAGTAGGTACCTACTGTCCGCTCGGGCGCGGCCTTAAAATCACTGTGCTCCTGAGCATAATAATAGCAGCCTTGGGGGTGCCATTTTAAGTAGTAGCCAAGGTAATGGACTTCTGTTTTATTTGCCTCTAGTTCCCTCGGATCTGCCGGCAAGTAAAGGTCAAGATCGGACATCGAGAGCAAATATCTGTTCGTCAACTCGGCGAGCGACACGCCTCCGAGATAAATATCTGCATTATCTGAGCTTGCAAAATAATGCCACGCACGCTGACTAGATTCGGTATCCTCTATTGGATTACCGTACTCAGCCTCATCCTCACCGTAAAAAATCAGGGAAATACCATGCTTTGCGGCCAACTTAGGGGCCAAAGCTTTTTGACCGATCATGAAGGGCTGAAAGGGATGCAACAAGTTCTCAACTGCAAGGCGAGTGAGAAGCCTATGGGTTCGTCCGTTCGGAGTACAGAGGTAGTTGTCGAAGCCGCTATGTATCCAACTCTGGAAGTTCGCCCAGCCCCAATCTGTGTAAATATGAGGAGCCCAGGTGACCGTAAGGGGGTTCATGCCATACTCATATTTGAGTTTGTGTGCCGCGTAAAAGCTATCTTTCCCTCCAGACCCCGGTACCAAACAATCATACGAACCATCCGCTTTACGAAATCTATCGCAAAGTTCTCTCAATTGATGTTCCCGACTATCCCAATCAATCTCTTTTTTCTTTTCGGCATAGCGACACGCATCACAAACACCATCAACAAAATTTATGGTCTCTTTCTTGGTTTCTCCTGTGTGTTTAAACTCAATGGCAGAATTTGGGCGTTGATTAGAAATTACGCATCGAGAACAAAATTCGACTTGCCGAGGCAGGCCATAATACACCTCAACTTGAGACACAATTTATCTCCTCATTCACATCGCTGAGATCCGCAGGAGTCCCAACATCTCTCCAGCTTTCAGTCAATAAAAATACTTTCACCTTTTTCTTCAGTTGCAAGCAGATGTTCATCAGCTCAGTAATATCTAATCTACCACCGTCTAGGAGACTTTTAATAATGTCTGGTGACACGACATAAACACCGGCGTTCACGATACTGTGCATCTCGGGCTTTTCTCTGACGGACAATAAATTACCGGTGCCATCCGTGAGCATCTCGCCGTATGGATTAGTAATCACGTGCTGCTTTCCGCAAACCAGAACATCGGCGTTTGAAACCCTAAACTCTTGCATCATAGACTGGAAGTTAAATATTCCAAAAATATCTCCATTTGACACCATGAACGGTCCAGTAATCTTGAACTTTTCAACTATGTGGTACAGAGAGCCCGCGGTCCCTAATGGATTCTGTTCTTTATAATATTCTATAGAGACGCCTAACCTCGAGCCGTCGCCAAAATAATCTTCTATCACATGACCTAGATAATTCACCGAAATTACAAATTTATTAAATCCATTTATTTTTGCGTTTAATATGATGTGTTCTACGAGCGGTTTTCCTCCTACCTCTAGCATTGGTTTTGGGAGGTCGACTGTTTTCACTCCCATCCTGCGACCTTTGCCTCCCGCCATTATGACGAAATAAGTCGAGTTGCAGGGCAGGGATTCATTCGACACGCGCCTAACAAGACTTATAATCGAGCCATCCGGACCAACTAACGGCAATTCGTTGACACCGAGTTGATTCATATGACTCAGTATAACTTCATCAGACTCGTCATTTTTCACGAAGCATGGTTTTAGAGAACCGAAGTCATCGGTATTGAGGTCAGCAAAGCCCACAGAAATATTAGAGAGGAGTAATCTACGGAGATCACCATCAGTTACCGTAGCCCATAGGCGACCATCGCGCAAAATATAACAAACCCCACCGCTTGTTCGCTCAAGGCACTCAGCGATTTGCCTCAAAGAACAACCATGAGTAACTAAAGACCTCTGGACATCCTGCCCATAAATCCGAACAAGACTCATTTCCCAGCCTCGAGAAAGCGAAGGATTGCCTTACATGACTGAAGCGCAGGCGAATGACTAAACGTTGCGGTATCATATTTCGACTGTTCAGATTTATAGTTGATAAACCAAGATCGTAATTGGTGGTTGATAACTTCCTTAATCGCCTCGACATTTAGAACTGCTCCATCAGATATGCGCCCTTTTTGACGAACTCCGACGTTAAAAACTTTTGTACATAACGCAGCACCCTCAGTGAGGCCACTCGATGAATTTCCGATCATTAATTGACTTTGGGACACAACTGTTAGATATCTTTTCCAGCCTAAAGTGCTGACATACTTCACTTTACTATCCTCAAACTTTCCAACCCAGTCGGTCAATAATTTATCAATACGCTCCCCACCTGGATCAGAATTAGGCGCGGTCACGATAATTCGGACGTCGTCTCCAAATTGCCGCATGAAACAATCCAACGCCGCCAACAATTGCTGCAATTCACTGACTCCATAGCCTTCGAAGTCGGTTGTCACGGGATGAAACGTAAAAATAATATTGAAAAGCCCAGGCGCGATCAAATGATCTCGTTCCTGATTTAAAATTTTGGAATAGTTGTCTACAGCGAAATCCCCAACAACAAAAACGCTATCCGGTCTGGCGCCTAATTCCATTACTTTATCTGCGTATGCTGGTTTTGTGACAAGATGAATGGCTGAAAACAGAGTTATTGAGTGTCTGAATTTATCATCCAATGCTCCTTCCGTAGTCTCGCCTCCCGCTAAATGCACAATACTTATCCCTTGGCTGTAAAGAGCAACGGCGCAGGCAAAAACTTCAAATCGGTCACCTAGGAGAACGACGCAATCATAATTTTTTTTCGAAAAATGCTGAGCAAAATGAATAATTGACTCACCGATTTGTAGAGACATTGCGACATGATTGGACGACTGCATCGTAAGCGGTAGAGCAACCCTCTTGCATTCATCGCTGTTGACATCTGGAAACACATACTCAACATCACAGTCAGCAGATATGAGCTCCAAGCAGATCTGCGGACTATCAGCTAAGCGCTGCGCTAACGGACTGACAAGCCCGAGATCGGCCCTACACGTTGAAACCACAGCGACGTTGAAATTATTCAATTCGAATTAGGTCCCCAATCTTAAAATCAACCACTGCGCTTGTACCAATGATTTCATTAATTCTCATAGGGCTAATGCCCACTCCAGGCCTTAAACAAACCAGATCTTTTGCATTGATTTTTGATCCAGCCCTGATCTCCCTTGCAGCACAAATAGATCGTCGCGCAACGGCTAAATTCTCGACCTCACCCGGCGCAATTTTTTTTATACCGTCACCCAAACTCATAGCAGCGCTCCTCAATACACTAACGTAAGAGGAAAGGCCCTCTGGAGAGGCACTTGCTTTATGATCTGGACCTGGTTGATTTTGGTCGAGGGTAAAATGCTTCTCAAACAAAATGGCTCCAAGACCCAAAGCAACAAGTGCCGTTGTATTCCCAACCGAATGGTCTGAATAACCTACATCGCACGCAAACGTCTCTTTCAGAGTTGCGAGCGACCGAAGATTTGAATCACGAAACTGCGCGGGATATTGTGTTACACAATGCAACAATTTTAAATTCCGCCGCGGACGGTCTGCAAACACGACTTGCAGACATTCGCTAACCTCAGATATCGAGGCCATACCTGTCGAAATTATTAATGGCTTCTTTGAAAGGCCAATCAACTCCAAAAACGGTTTATTCGTTACCTCACCAGACGGAATTTTATGACGATTGACTCCCAATTCATCAATCACACGAAAGCTTTCAAAATCGAAGGCAGTACACATGAACTCGATACCCACATCATCACAATGCAGCTTGATTTTTTCAAAATCTGTTAGAGGCAAGTGAATTCGTTTGAGCATGTCGAGTTGCGACTCTATTTTACCAGTATTCCTTATCTGATAGGGAGCCTGTTCGGCAAGCCTAGAGACTACGAGCTCGGGAACTGCAGCCTGGAATTTAACAACATCAGCCCCAGCCCGCCTCGCAACATCTACTAACTTAAGGGCATTTACCAATCTACCATTATGATTAACGCCAGCCTCAGCTATCACTTCTATCATTTAACAATCGCTTCGTTACACTAGACCATCCTTTAAACTCAATTGCTCTGTCATCTATCCAGTAGTCTCCGATAGGCTTTCCCAGAACTAGTTGATCAAAAGGTATTTGAAATTTTTCAAGCCAGTCTACGGTCATCTCATATTCAGCCCACGACCGGGCTGAGTAAATAATAATGGTGTGCCCGTCTTTTTTAATCTGTTTTAGAAAATCTACCGAGCCATCAAGTGGTAGCGCCAAGCTTCTGCTAAATTGTTTCTCCTCGGTGCATATTGTTCCGTCTAAATCAACAATTAATCTCAAATAATTACCTCGGCAAAATATCTGTACATCTGAATGCCTGATCGTACTCTCAAATAGGGTACCTCTAAACCTAAAAAATCAAGCAACATGAGCTTTGGAATATCACCCCCAGCTGCAACTGTACATATGACGCCACCCCCAAATCTCGGATTAACCTCCATGGCCAGAGGCTGATTCGAGTCATCTGGGATAATGAATTGAAGGGTGGCCGCTCCTTTTAATTGCAATGCACCAATAATTTGTTTCGTCAACTCAGCAACTAGAGAAGCGTCTGTTGTCACCGAGTTCATAACCTCTCCACCCGAAACGTTTTGCCTCACACGCGGACTGAGAACCCGCAACACTCCATCCTTTGCGACAAAAACATCTACAGAAATCTCTACTCCCGAAATGAACTCCTGAACGATATAGTTCCCGGAAGAAAGCCGTTCACCCAACTCCTCACTGGTCCAAATTTTCATCGCGCCAACAGAGTTAGATCCACAATCTGGCTTTATAAATACTGGGAACTCGGAATTCAAAACACCGGCTTGCGGTATGCAGGGTATTCCATGGCTGTGACAAAAGCTTTCGAATACCGACTTAGAAAAGCAAGGCTCAAGGTTTCCCGAGCTCATTCCCAAAAAATCCACCTTTGCAGAGTACAAAGATTGTATGACGGGATCAACGCAAGGAATTACTAAATCTATGCACAAGTGCTCGACAACTTGTTTCAAATGCGGAATTAAATTTTCAGAGGTCCATGGAAGGCCTGAGACCTGTTTTCCAACATGGATAAATGCAGATTTATCCCCGAAATCGTAACACCAGCAGTTAACTGTGTAGCCCAGCTCTTCACCGGCCCTCTGGAACTCTTGTGCTAAGCGTACCCTCTTTCCGCCACCAAGAAATAATATGTTAACTGACATATCGCCCAAATTTTTTAAATCCGATATCCGAGGTCTGTTTCTAACCCTAAGCGTCTCTGCTCCATGAGCCATTCAAGTGTATGCTCAATACCCTTGGAAAGCCCTTCAAATCCCATAAAATCAGGCGTCCAACCAAGCATCGTTTTAGCCTTAGTGAAATCACTTACCAAACGATCAACTTCTGATTTCTCTGGTCTGAAGCGCTCCTCATGAGCAGTAATACTTAGGCTTTTTCCCATAACCCTCGAGACTACATCTACGAGGCTCCCGATCGAAATCTCAAATCCTGTTCCAAGCTGTATTACTTCACCGTTAACGATATCACTGGCCTCGATAGCTGCTCGCACACCCCGGCATGTATCCTTTACGTATGTAAAATCCCTAGTGGGAGTCAATGAACCAAGCGTTACGCTGTGATGTTCCAGGGCTTGAGCAATAATTGTCGGTATTATTGCCCTTTGAGACTGCCTCGGGCCGAAGGTATTAAAAGGCCTGACAACTACAACTGGCAAATCAAACGATGCGTAATACGATAAAGCAAGCTGATCCGCTCCGATCTTGGACGCTGCATACGGAGAAATTCCACCTAAAGGATGATGCTCATCGATAGGACTATATTGAATTTTTCCGTAAACCTCACTGGTAGAGATTTGGATCACGCGCTCAACGCCGACTGACCGGCACGCTTGCAATACATTCAGTGCACCGCATACGTTGACATCGACGTAAGAGCGTGGCGCTTCATACGAGTAAGGAATTCCGATCAGCGCGGCCAAGTTAGCTACTACATCAACACCAGATACTGCCCTGATGACTGATTCATAATCTCGAATATCACCGAACATAACGTCTATTTTGGATCGAAGATCATGGGGTATTTCATCAATAAATCCGCTACTTCCTCTACTGTTATACCGAACAAAAGCTCGGACTTCATAACCACTCTCAACTAAACTCGTGACCAGATGAGAACCTATGAACCCGCCGGCTCCGGTGACCAAGATCTTCTTCATAGCACCTTCAGTTGTCCATTGTTATTTAATTGCAAAACCTTATCGAAAAAAACACGAATTGATTTCGAATGACTAACAGCGATGACTGTATGCACAAGCCCAGATTGACGAATGCGCTTAAAAATAGCAGCCTCAGTATCCATATCTACCGACGAAGTAGCTTCATCCAAAAGAAGCACTCCCTTGGAGTGATAAAGACACCTGGCTAGTCCAATTCGCTGTTTTTGACCACCAGAGATACTGGCTGCGTTCTCCGATATTAACGTATCTAAACCTTCGGCCGTTTCTGCTAACCAATTTTCCAAACAAGCCACCGAAACGACCGTTCGTAGCCGATCAGCATTCACCGCGAGATCACAGCAAATATTCGCCTGGATTGTTCCCGGCATTATCAATGTCTCTTGCCCTGAATATGCAAAAAAACTTACAAGAGATCTTTCAGCGTAGAAACCAATATCTACACCATCAATACTTACGTCGCCTGCCTGCGCCTCAATAATGCCAGAAATCAAATTCAAAATCGTACTCTTACCGGAACCCGATTTACCTTCGATCAAATACCACTGCGCGAATTGGAATTTGTAATTCAGATCAGTAAGCAAATCCTGCCTATGTTCAGGATATCTGAAGCTAATATTATTGAGATTGATCTCATGTTCAAAGACCACCTCACAATCAGTTCTTCTCGGCTCATTTTTGGTGGGCTTATCATAAGTTAAATCAGTTTCAAATCGCTCGGCGATTCTGTGCGCTCCCCGAATCTTAACCAAGGCACTCGCCAGCTGCGAAGCTACCGGTAACAGTCTAAACACCGCAACAACAAGTCCTACTGCCGCGGCACCAAGCTCGGCGCTCGGCTTCAAATCCACTGTCGCTAAAATTACGAGCACTCCCACATATAAGATCGCTTCAAATGATAGGCGGGGAATACTGAGCACCAGGCGCATGGCGGCCATGGTCAACGCATACCTATCAGATAGCTGGCAAAATCTCCAAAAGATCGGTTTTTCGCTGTTGGTCGCCCTGACCATTCGTAGATTGTTAACGGTGGACACTACAGAAGAATACCTGGCTTGATTCTCAGCTACCCTTTGCTCACCCAGCCTACCGACATAAGCAGATGCCAACTTAGAAATCGCAATAACAAAAAGAACCGCAACGCTGAGAAACAATAATCCTGAACCAGGAAAAACATACACAATAGCCGCGCAAACGCCAAATCCCATCAAAACGTTCAATAAAATTACATACAAAGGCATCACAAACTCATTGGTTATGACAGCCGAATCATGCAGGATCTTCGAAACAGCGTCCGACGGCGGGACCATCCAGGTTTCACGAAGAGGTCTGTGCAAATGCGAGAGCAATCTGGCTTTACATATATGAGATTCAACCATAACGCCCAACATAAGCATGTATTTATTAACGTAGAACTTAAAAAGAGATACCGCTAACAGAAAAATAACAAGCAACAAAGTAAAAAAAAATTTGTCTCTTAATATATTCAATTTTTGAAATGCAAAACCAATAAATGGCGTCGTATCAATTCGTAATAGAAGATTCTCAAAAAAACCATCTACGAAATGAATGGAAGCGACCGGCACTATTGAAAATATCGAAAAAAATTCGAGAGCTCCAGCTATTAATACTAACCCGGCATAATTCATATTCCGTCGGATAAGCGGGGTATCGAAAGTCGCAAAAATAAATCTTATTAAATGCACCATTAAGGGCAATCCCAAAAAGTCTCATCCACCAAACTTTCAACCTCTGAAACTTGCCAAGGAAAATCAACTGCGATTCCGTCATCCGGAACTTCCAACATATCAATCCGCCATCCAGCCTCCAAAAATCTAAGAATCTCGATATCCTCCAATGATTCTAAAGGTGATTTACTCGGATAATCTTCTCGAAAAAAGCGCAAATGATCTTTATTAAAGCCATAAATACAGACTTGACGATTTAGGACTTTAGACGGACCCTCTTTTGATGCGGGAATATCAGCCCGGCTGGCATAGATTAATCTTCTATCTTCGGACACAACAACTCTTGGCGAACTAATGTGGCTCTTCCGATGTTGAGGGAAACTGGAAAAGCAATTCACAACATTATCCGTTGAAAGTCTCATACGGGTGACCACTGACTCTATTGCAGCGGGGGAAACCATAGGTTCATCACCCTGGACATTAATAAAGATATCAGCGTCAATCCGTGAAGCAACCTCAGCGACTCTATCTGTCCCCGTAGGACAATCTTGACTTGTCATCAGAGCGTCGAAACCATAATCCTCACACACTGTCTTAATCTCATCGTCGTCTGTCGCAACGTAGATTCTGTCGACGTTAGATACCTTCTTGGCTCGCTGCGCCACCCTCACCACCATCGGTACCCCGTGGATCAGCGCCAAAGGTTTAGACGGGAAACGACTCGAAGCTCTCCTGGCGGGTATTACGATTACAACGTTATCGGATAATGTCATATATATTTTCGTGAGCTACCCCTGAGGTTCTCCCCACTAAGCTAATCACTGTGACTCCGGTATCTACTTCAAACTTCACCACAATGTTCCGCAATCTATCTTTCAAAAAGTCTTGGTCAGG
Source organism: gamma proteobacterium HIMB30 (assembly GCA_000227525.2). GTDB lineage: Bacteria > Pseudomonadota > Gammaproteobacteria > Pseudomonadales > Litorivicinaceae > HIMB30. The sequence continues at coordinate 88,459 of AGIG01000027.1, read as the reverse complement.
AGAATCATCGAAGCCAGCGAGATAAACTCTTTTTGCTCCGCCACGAGTGACAACCCCTAGAGCATAGGCTAGACCCAAATCATCTGGTGTAGTGCAGTAGTCGTCCTCAACAGAAAATTGGTCCTCAACCGCCAATCCAAAATCAATTACATTTGCGTCAACCAAAAATCTCTCGGCAGCAATCCTTGATACAGGGGCCACGACTTGATAGCGGCCTAACATTCTGGAAGGCATTTCATGCGAAGCCTTAGCCATGCTGCTCACACACACAAGAGACACAATGTCTGCTAGCGCTGAGATTGGCTGGTTAACCGATACAACTGTCGCACTCAACTTACGAGCTGCGGCCCTGATCGCTGTAGAGTTCTGTAAAACGCTTTCGCCTTTTCCCAGCAAAATTACGTTCGGTTGAACGCAATCATCAAGTCCCCCCCCATCACCCCAACGCTGCTGCACTAGCAGTGAAGAAACCACGTTGTCGAGGCGATCGCTCTTGAACCGCTGTGCGCTTACTTCTGTAAGCCGGAAAGCAGCTCTCAATCGCTCCATGTTTGACAAATTATTATCGTCCAGCATCCGCTGAATATATGTCGGATGGACTCCGCCTAAGGCGGAGGCAAAATAAAAAACGTTCGGCCCCCAACGATATTCTTCTTGCAGCGGGTAAAAATCCTCGAATAATGATGTGAACAGATTATTTAACTCCAGCGAATCTCCGATCGGTGGCTTTGTTGAAAGCAATAGTTCTTCAGTTCGAGTGTTCCCCGGACCCCTGCCCATTCCCAGCATTGTTGAATCAACCCAGGTCGCACCATACTGGAGTGCAGTTAATGAATTCTCTAGTGCCAACCCCTTATTATTGTGTGCGTGAATGCCGAACTGAATTGGGCTTAAGTCAGAGAAAATCGAACACAACTCGATAGTAGAGGTCGGATTCAATTTCCCTAAACTGTCTGCAAAGTAAATGGCAGTCAAGTTATCGTATTCCAGCGCTCTCAGCAGCGTTGTCAGCTCCGCAGGAGTCATCTCCGAAATCTGCATGCAATTCAGGAAGACACGAAAACCTTTCTGATTCACCGCGTTTATCAGTTCACCGACATCCAGGGCCATCTTTGCATCAACTGCTATCCGCACGATGGATACAGGGCTTTTGTCACTGGAATTTGGGAATATTTGTTCGAGTAAGTCTCGATCAAGTTTGCCTTGACTAACAAAGTCTGTAGCGTTGATCATGACTGCGTACTCAAGCTGAGGAGGAAGATCAAGAAGCGTCAGAAAGTGGTCGCCGGATGTTGCGTAGGCACCGTATCTGGGATCAACCACAGCAAATCTAAAACCTATCTCTACAACGTCAACGCCGGCACTTACCATTCCCTGTAGGTAACTCTCTACCAACCGTTGATCAAAATTCCACGAGTTGTAATAGCCACCATCTCTTAGAGTACAGTCTAAAATTTTCATGTTCATTAATTCCGAAACGCTTCTAGATGACCCGAAACCAAAGGATTATTGAAGGCCTCGCTTATCTCTTGGGATTAGTAGTACGTTGTACAATAAAGAGTGTCGCTTACTCTTGCACACGTGAAGATTCAAAACTATCGCGTAGTCGTAGCCAACTACCAGTCAGCACCCATCATTATATCAGCGCGTCTTTTTGATTAACTATCTACTAACCGAATGATAGCCTACCTCAAATCGATATGGCAGACTAATTCTTTTTAATCTGTGACTTGATATGAGAAAAATCGTAAAACACTTACTACAAATAGTTTTAGTACAAAGCGGTTTTCTTCAAAGCGTCGCTAGATCCTGCGGAGTCACTCCTATCGTCGTCGCCAGCGTAGGGAGATGTGGGAGCACACTCCTCTCAAAATCAATATCTCAAGCAGTTGCCCGCGAGCTAAGGGCGAAAAGTTTAACGTTTAAGATATTGAAGGAGCAGTGGGTCTGCAGCCTCGTGCATTCAGATTCAGTTGAAATTGAAAAAAGCACTAGGAGATCGAATAAAAAACTTGTATTCCATACGCATCGATTACCCGATTCAATTAAAGTAGCAATACCCCACGCACGCTTCGTCTTTTTATATAGAAACCCAGACGAAGTCAGAGATAGTTTTTGGGAAGTTTGGAAAAAGAGCGAAAAAAAACAATTCGGAGCAAATTTAATTTGGGATTTAAACGATTGCTTAGGATGCAACATAAATCCCGAGGATTACCTCAACACGCATCAACAGGTACTCCAATGGAGTACCTTTGCGAGGCATCATGCCGTGTTTGGTATTTCTTATTCTCATATCTGGGAACGCCAAGAGGAGCTTTGTAATTTCTTAAAGCTCAATATCAACCTGCCAGAGAAACGCGTAAGACGGAAACAACAGCAAACGCCCTCCGACTGGATAAAATTGATTGTGAATTTTGAATAGTTGGATTAGCTGTTTGTAACACAGCAACCCCTTAGTTTTTGAGAACCTACCACAACTAAAGCCTATTTAAAAAATCACGATAGGCCGTCGTAAGTCCCGCCTTCAAGCTAATTTTTGGACTCCATCCAATCGATGAAATCTTAGTTATGTCCATAGTCTTTTCGAAGACCCCATCGGGCATAGACTCGTCAAAAACAATTTCACCATCATACCCAATGATATCGCTCAACATCCTTGCTAAATCTGAAATTAAAATCCTTTCGCCAGAACCAATGTTTACATGCGAACACATCGGGCTCTCGATCAATTTTTCCCATGAATTTCTGGATATTTCGCTCGCCAATATACATGCGTCAGCAAGGTCTTCGACGTTTAAAAATTCACGGAATACTTTTCCAGAACCCCAAACCTCAACAGATGTTAGTCTGTCAACCTTCGCCTCATGAAATCGTCTAATTAAAGCAGGAATTACGTGGCTTTCCGTGGGATCGTAATTATCACCGGGCCCGTATAAATTGCACGGCATCAGGGATCTAAAGTCCGTCCCAAATTGCCGATTGTAAGACTCGCACAATTTGATACCAGCAATTTTAGCTACCGCATATGGCTCATTAGTCGACTCTAACGCACCACTCAAAAGTGCTGCCTCAGGGATCGGCTGAGTGGTTTCGCACGGATATATGCAAGACGACCCCAAGTTAATCAGTCTTTCGCAACCAGAATCGTACAGCGCTTCAATTGCATTAATTGCAATACCTAAATTGTCATGGATAAAATTCTTCGGATAAACTTGGTTAGCATAAATACCCCCAACTTTTGCAGCTGCCAAAAATACACATTTCGGCCGGGCTGCAAACATAAAATTTCGGGTCTCAGACTGATTCCGAAGATCAACGGAATCTCGTGTTGCCAAAAGAACTTTTTCCTTTCCATACTTCTCGACAAGTGCACGCCCAATCGCAGATCCCACCATTCCAGAAGCTCCGAGAACAAGTATTTTCCCTTGGTTGCTGACATCTACCATGCCTTCCATATCTTTAGCCTCAAAGCAGCCCTGATTCTCTCAATAACCTCGTTTTAGAGGCAGCCTGGTAATCGCTTTCGACCATTTCTGCAATCAACTCCGGGAGACTTATTTTCGGATCCCAGCCCAATAAAGATTTTGCTTGGCTTGGATCACCCAAGAGGGTATCCACCTCTGCCGGACGGTAATAACGCTCATCTACCCGAACCACCGTGTTTCCCTCCTTAATAAATGGACAGCGAGCAGGATCTGCAACAGACCCCACTTTACCGATTTCAGAAGGTCCTGTGCCGTCCCACACAATCTCGAAGCCAATTTCATTTGCAGTCAATTCCACGAAGGCCCTTACCGTGGTTTGCTTACCCGTTGCGACCACTAGATCCATAGGAGTCTCTTGCTGAAGCATCATCCACTGCATCTCAACATAGTCCTTCGCGTGCCCCCAATCTCTTTTCGCATCTAAATTACCTAGGTAAACACACTCAGCTAAACCTAGCGCTACAGAGCACAACCCTGAGCTAATCTTTCTCGTTACAAAAGTTTCTCCACGCCTTTTAGACTCGTGATTAAATAAAATGCCGTTACAAGCGAACATGTTATAGGCTTCGCGATAGTTTACGGTAATCCAATACGCATAAAGCTTAGCTACCGCATATGGGGATCTAGGGTAAAACGGCGTACTTTCTCGCTGAGGGATTTCCTGTACGTACCCATACAACTCTGACGTCGAAGCTTGATAAAACCTACAATCTTTAAGGTTCAAAAATCTTATTCCCTCCAAAAGTCGAAGCGTACCCAATGCGTCGATATCCGCAGTATATTCGGGCGATTCAAAAGAGACGGATACGTGCGATTGAGCGGCCAAGTTATAGACTTCAGTTGGCCTCACTTCATCCAAAATTCGCGTCAAGTTGGTAGAATCTGAAAGATCACCATAGTGAAGTTTTAGACTCCTGGTCTCCACGTGTGGATCTTGATAAAGATGATCTATCCTATGGGTGTTGAGCGAGGAAGACCTTCGCTTAATACCATGAACCTCATAACCTTTCTCTAACAAGAATTCGGCCAAGTAAGAACCATCCTGACCCGTGATACCTGTTATCAGAGCTCTCTTCATTTATTTTCCTTCGATAAACAATATGAGCGTAACACTTTTTTGAGACAAAAATAGTCCATAACCATCCATTCACTCGAGCGAATAGTTAGGTTACGGAAAAGCCCCTGAATGGAATTTCTTCTAATTAGAGGACCATAGATAAGGATCAATTTTTTGAGTTTTCATTAGAGGACTCCAAGATCCGAGTTTGTTTTTCTCGAATATAAAGATGGTACAAATAAAGAAGAATTTGCGCCACTATGAGAATGATCGAGTTAGATCTAGCGCGCCCACCCGAGGCTATTTCAACTTCCAACGTCGACTCATCAACAATGGTGGTTTGTTACCAAGACTGTTCGAAAGCAATTGTTTTAGAAACTATAACGGTTCTTGCGAACCAGGAACGCCATTCAAGCTGGGAAGCCTTAGCAGGGGGTCAAGGGCCGCATCACAGCTCGAAATCAGCAGCCTGCTTAGGTAGTTATGCTGAGTTACAGCCTAATAACCAAAAAGCCCTCTAACCTATTTATGCACCGCGTTGCATCATATGGAACACTCGTTAAATATCGGTACTACAAAAAGTGAATATTTACACCAACAACGCGACTTCGCTTACACTACTCGGTATGAATGCGAAGCCTGGAAGCAAACTCTCGGAACTGAAGACATATGTCGTGTCTGTCACTTCCTTCGGGGATCGTCAAGCGAACATCAGCAAACAGGCAAAAGAATTTGGCTTGGATATCGAGTTTATATGGGACTACGACGTCGATAAGCTTACTGAAGAAGACCTGGCTCGAGTAGATGAAAAAAAACTTCCACGCAAAAGTGTTTCTACGGTCCTAAAGCATTTAGAAGCGCAGCGAAGGTTACTTGCATCGGGCGACAGGCTGGCCTTGGTACTGGAGGACGATGCAATTTTATTTGCTCAATTCTCAATAGTTCTTAACCAAATTTTGACGTCCAAAAATCTCCCTTCTGGACCTTTTTTATTGTTCGTCGGAGGCGCAGATAACAAAGCTACGACCCCCTTTCTCAAAGCATCTCCTACAGACTTAATTGAACATCCGCTATCCACAGCGGAAGCCTATATCATCGAACAGTCCGCCGCACAGAAGCGTCTAGATTGGTGCGCCGAACACCGCATTGATAAACCAGCTGATCACTTCCTTGCGTCTATCGATCAGAAACTTGGGATTACTCATTACTGGACCGGAATTCCATTAGCCACACAGGGCTCAATCACCGGTCAGTTCAAAACATCATTGGATGACAGTAGAGCAAAACACAGTTTATTTTTTTTATGGGTCAAATACCGCTATAACAGATGGCGCCGACAAATACTGCCAAGAATTTACGCAAGACTGCTTCACAGGAGGCGGAAAAATACATGATCCACCATATCATCATCGCCTACGGACCTCACATTGGCTATCAACATGGGGCGAAGTACCAGATCTTACGGTTAATCTCGAAATTCGGGATCGCTGAAAGAAAAATCACTTTGGTTACAGATCATCCTCAACTGTTTGATGCCTATCCTGTCGAAATTTTGCATCTCGACGCTCTGAAGAAAAAAAAGTGGGGCGGTAGCGGTGCTGACCATTTCGGAATAAAACTGAAAGGCTTTGTATGGGCTGCTTCCCTCACAGATGCAGACAGTCACGTGTTGCTCGACACCGATATGTACTGGACCCGCGACCCAAGTGATTTGATCGAACCACTACATGCGGGACTCGCTGTCATGTACCGAGACGAGGGCCTAATATTTGGGACGAGAAACAGAAGTATCAAACGATTCGAAGAGGGCCTATCCAACCGCCAGTTGACATGGTCTGAAGGCGTCTACACGCTAGACCAAGAGTCGCGAATGTATGGATCGGCCATCATAGGAATGAGCCACGAAAACATCGCACTAATCGATCAGGCATTCGAACTATTCAAAAGATTATCGAATTATGTAGAGGCTCACACCGTAGAGCAGTTTGCTTTATCTGAATGTCTCCGTTTAACGGGCGTGGAGATAACTGAGGGTAGGAGGTATACCAACGACTGGTCAAGTATCGGAAAAAAAAACTACGTAACACCTGTCCTCGCAGAGTTTTTCGAGAGAGTGGGGGAGCACGAATTCGAAGCACATCTTGAAAGTTGGACGTCGATCCCAATCCACCGGCCGATGTTCGAACTTTTAAAACAAAAGGTAGGCAGCGTGAGATCTAAACGGTGATACCAATCTTAATGTACCACAGCATAAAACGTGTTAACCGTAATGAGATAATGCGGAGCATTCACGTTAGTCCTCAATCGTTTAAGCTACAGATGCTTCTTCTTAAATTATTAGGTTACAGGGGCTGCTCGGTAACCGATGCACTGAGGGCACTGAAAACCGGCGGAGATAAGAAACTGGTTGCGCTCACGTTTGACGATGGCTACGCGAACTTTTTGACGGAAGCCCTACCAACCTTGGAGCGATATGGGTTCAGTGCAACAATCTACATCGTAGCAGACCTAATGGGAGATTCAAATCGCTGGGACGATGGCACGGGGATATCAGAAAACCAATTAATGTCAAGTAATGAAATACGATACTGTTTTTCCAAAGGTATCGAGATTGGCTGTCACTCAGCGACCCACCCCAAACTGACCAACGATAAAGTGAATCTTGAACGCGAACTATTAACTTCCAAACGGACGCTTGAGCGCACCCTGGGAAGTCCAATTAATACTTTCTGCTATCCCTACGGGATTTATAACCAGGCGATTGCAGATCTACTGCCCTTGTATGGATATTCATCGGCCACCACCATGGTTCGAGGCCGTGCATCAACCCTAGACAATATATACGAACTCCCCAGAATCCCTGTCAATTGGCACACAATGCCACACCTTTTCTTGATCAAACTGCTAACATCATATGAAGATAGACGCCGCGGTCGTTAGGCGCCAATCGGAACCGGATCAATAGCCTTGAGTAACTTGATGTATGACGCCCATATCACTAATTATTACGACATATAACCGACCTGACGCGCTAGACATGGTCCTTAAAAGTGTAAGACGGCAGAGCTTAATGCCTGCCGAGGTAATTGTAGCTGACGATGGCTCGACCAGAGAAACAAGGGAAACTGTGGCTAAATGGAGCGGAAAACTGCCACTGATCCATTCATGGCTACCGGATCACGGGTTCAGAGCTGCAAGATCGAGAAATCTAGCAGCCATCAAAACCACTTCGGATTACATAGTGTTTGTAGACGGCGACTGTTTGTTACCAAAAACATTCCTTGAGAGCCATTCTCGACTGGCTGAACCTCAAAAATTAGTTGCGGGAGGAAGAAAGCTTTTGTCCAGGGCTCAAACTGAATTCATTCTCACACAAACCGATCAGACTCCATTGGAAAGCGCGTTCCAAGGGCCCAAGTTTTACAGATTTCCATTAGGTGAGCTCAGAAACATTCATAAAAAGAATAGCGGGAGTGTTAGAAGCTGCAACATGGGTATTTTCAAGGACGACTTCTTTCAGGTTTCAGGGTTTGATGAACAGTACATAGGATGGGGCCGGGAAGATACTGATCTGGTTTTGAGGCTATTAAATTCGGGTGTGAGCATCAAATCAGCGCGTCTGGCAGCTTGCGTTGCTCATTTGTGGCACCCCGATGAAAGCCGAGAATGTCTTAAAGCCAATGAAAATTTGCTTATTGACACTGCTAACCTCTATAAAATCAGAGCCTCAAAGGGAGTTGTAGGATACTTATGAAAGTGTCTGGGTTCACATTCCTACGAAACGCTGTGATCAACGGTTACCCCTTTGTTGAAAGCATTAAATCTGTTTTACCATTGGTGGACGAGTTCATTTGCGCAATCGGGTCAAGTGAAGATGAGACCCGAGAGCGGGTTGAACAAATAAGCGACTCCAAAATCAAGATTATCGACACCGACTGGAACGAGCGCATGCATGATCGAGGTTTCGTGTACGGTCAGCAAAAGATGATCGCGCAATACAATTGCAGTGGTGACTGGGCATTTTATTTGGAAGGTGATGAAGTGCTACACGAACAAGAGATTCCCAACATAAAAAAGGTGATGGAAGATCATTTATCTGACCCAGAGGTAGAGGCTCTTTACTTCGACTTTCTTCACTTCTATGGCACGCCCTTCCAAACTGGCATAGCAGGCTACCGCAAAGCTCCGCGGATCATTAGAAACTCCATACGTACAATAGCTCCCGACGGCTTATTTTGGGTGGTGATGCAAAAAAATAAGCGCGGAAGGTACCCGAAGGCAAAATACGCAGGTGGATCTATTTATCACTATGGACATTGTCGTCGCATCGATCGAATGGCGGAAAAACTCAAGCAAGTTGGTAAATATTGGGGTAACGATCATCAAGATTTCAAAGGCTACGGAAACATAGATGTCTCGGAGCTAAGGCAATTTGATGGCTGTCATCCCCAGATTATGCGGCACTGGATAGAGAGCGAAGCGGAGCGAGCATTTCAGCAGTCTCCTGACTATCAGCTATCTCGGCGCGATTTAAGGAATAGATTTCGGTTTTGGCTGGAAGACCTGCTTAATATTGAAATTAGCAAAAAACATTTCAAGGCTCTAGATTGAGCTATACCCGAGTGGTACACATTGTGAGGCGCTATGGCCTCGTTGGTGGCATGGAGTCTTACGTTTGGGAACTAACCCATGCTCTTGTCAAGCTCGGGATCAATATTGAGGTCGTTTGTGAAAAGGTGTTCGATACGCCTGATCCAGCGATCCAAATCCATATGGTAAAAGCAGATAAATCTTCATCGCGATGGAGAGCGATGCAAGGGTTCAGGGTCAGGACCAACGAAGTCATCAGAAAAAGTTTTGCCGACCAAAATACCATCATCCATAGCCACGAGCGATGCATCAACCACCATGTATCCACATTTCACGGCCCACCAATGGAACCGAAAACTGAATGGTGGAGATTTTCTGGTTTAAGCCGAAGAATCAATGCGTGGAAGGCTATGGAAAAAGATGAAGTCCTCGGATCGAGAACACAGGTAATATTACCCGTATCCGGGAAAATCCACGACCAACTTATCCGTCGATATCCAAAACTCGCAGACAAACATCTTGCCATAGCCTACCCAGGCGTCCATGAGACAGAATACCGACCGCGGGCGTACCGTAATAACAAAAAGACTAAGGGTAATTTCGTTTTCGTTGGAAAGGAATGGAAAAGAAAAGGTCTGAGATACGCGATTAAGGTGATAGAAAGTTACGCATCACAATTCGACGATTGCACGCTGGACGTATATGGCCCTCTAGAATCCGAACTGCCGAGCTCGATTAAGCAGCATCCAAAGACAAATATCAAAGGATGGTCTCAAGAAATTCCTTGGAAAGAGTACGACGCGTTAATTCACCCAGCAACGAACGAACCCTTTGGAATGGTAGTTCCAGAGGCACGAGCTCATGGAATACCGGTGTTAACGACAGATGTAGTAGGTAGTGCAGAGCTTGAATTTGATGGGGTAATTACTTTGGAGCTGTACAACAGTAGCGAGATATGGGCTCAAAAGCTTCATAACCTTAAAACAAAAACAAGTAACCTACAGCGAGAAATTAAATGGACGTGGAAAAATCTCGCGCTACAACATCTCAACGAAATCTACCCCTTAGTAGTTTTTCCCGAAAACCAAAACGATTAGTCTTTTTTTACTGAATAGGTGTCGATAGTCTACCGCTTCGTTGATTAAAAACGCGCCTGATATGGTTGCTTCTGGGCGTCACGGTTGAACCGAATCATGTATTTGTAAGCGATACCACATATACTAAGGGTCTAAAAGTCAACGCTGGAGCTCTTGATGCGGATTCGAATATCTTTGTCGCTTATCGCACTCTTAACCCCTTTCACAGTGTCCTTACACGCAGACGACTCGCTGAATGACGAATGTCAATCGCGAAAAAGGGTCGGGATAGATAACTTTCTGCAGATAGTAGGAGTGCTCGATCCACTGATCATCAACGCGAAAGAATGCAAAGAGAGAAATTTGAATAAAGCACGAAAAGAACAGCATGCCGATTACATCAGTAGCTACTCTAACGATAAATCATTCAGGGAAAATTACCCACTACCAAACGGCGTAACAAGGTCAGATCAATATGAAATATCTGGACAACTCGCCACTAATGATTCAACAAGAGGTCTAAATGACGACAGTTTGAAACCAAAACTTTCGGTGGTCCCTGGGTTTTCAAACATATCTGTCCGCCGAAAATAATCGTGAACGGAGAAAAAGAGACCCTTACCCTCTTTGACGTTTAACGCAATTAAAAAGTGACGACGTTATAGACTGCAGCCTTGTAGGTTCAAGTTTTTTGGCCTTTTCAACAGGCAATGGAAATATTTCCACTTCGAGCTTTGCAACCTCAATAAGCAGCTATTTAATTTAATTTTTTACCAATCGACTCTGAAATTTTATTACACAGCGACTCCGTTGGAATATGGAAGCTGTAAATGTAGGTTGAAGCAAGATAATTTCCATAAATCATCGAAGAGTTTTACTGCCGCGTTACCAAAAAAAAACTCCGCGCAAGAGCGCGGAGCTTTTTTCTTCTATATCAAGCTTATGCCAGATTAGAAAGAGTAGAACACACCCAACGTAGTTGAATCTGCACCAGTTGTATCAGAGTTCTTGCTTTCTACAGCCACCGACAAACCGCCACCCACTGCGTAAGACAATCCTACGAATGTTTCTTCGGTGGTTGCTCCAGAAACGTCAGTCTCACTTGTTTCAGCGTAGACAGAAGCACCGTTACCAAGCGCATACGTAACACCGATTGATTGAGTATCGGTAGTAACCACGCCATCTTCTGAAGTCGAGTCCATACCGATAGTGAGAGGACCTGACGCGTACGAGAAGCCCACATATGAAGGATCGTAAGTCTCTTGCTCGCGATCCAGCGTGCCCGCAGCAACTGTTAAGCCCGCCACTGAATACGTGACGGCTACAGAGTTAGTTGTTCTCTCGTCCTCGACACCGTCTGTTCCGGCACCTGTTGTACCGTTCGAAACAGTAACTGACAGCCCGTCGACCATAGCTGGCAATGTCCATGACACTGTGTTTGTAGCGTTCTCGGCAGCGGTATCATCGAGACCTGGGTTACCGGAACCACCACCAAACTTAGCAGGAGAGCCGAGTTCGTCGATCTGATTTACGGCTGCGTCAACTTCACCCATCATCAATTTACCAAATTGACCAGAAACGTGTAACTCGACATCACCCGCACCAGATGATGTTTGAACATCTTCCGCAGAAATCTTAGCAGTCACAGTCATTCCGTTGGCTAACTCTTCAGTAGCCGTAACCGTGATGTCACCATCGTCGTATGTGTTGTACATACCTTCGCCATCTTCAGAAACGTAACGAAATTCAAGATCACCTGACAGCGTTACATCCGCAGCATAGACTGGAGCGACGAACGCGCCAGCTACAGCAAGAGCGATAATTTTCTTCATTTGAGATTCCCTCATTCAATAGTTGTAAAGGTTACTTAAGTATCCTCTTTCTCCTGGGTTACCCCAGAGGTAGGTAAGCTAGACCCACCGAGGCATGTCATCCATACGGATTGACTCGTATACGGTAACCAAACCGTCACGTTTGGACAACCAAGGACATGCTGCCCGTTGACATGAAACAACGCTCCCTGTGTCATGTGAAAATAAATTTTCTTCAATTTTTGCGGAACTTTTTGAGCGAAATTTCGTCTTCTGTTTTCGCGCCATTTTTGAGGAGGATTTCGTCGCATAAAACGAAGGCCAACTAAATCAATATAAATCAATGGGTTAAAGAGCGATTTATTACGCCGAATTTTGACCGCCTGGGTGGTCGTGTTGAGCAAAGTTTGAACGATCGTTTTTGCGTCGCGTTTCGCTGTCTGATTTTTTGCTTGGTTTTTGTACAAATTTATAGACCGCGTATTAGACTAATGTCTAATAAAAAGATAGGAACTTTTACGAAAACGGCCAGTTTTTGCCGCCCTTAAATTGACTGTTTGGATCGATTTTCGGGCTCAAGTCCTTCAAAAGGCGAGAAATGATTGCTGGGTATTACGCTTATCAAGCGATGATCGCGCATCGATGGCCGAGCGAGCGATCGGTGAATAGTTTTCAACCCAAAGAGATTGTTGAGACCTTCCTCTTGCATCTAGTTAACTGGGCACACCAAGGTTTGTCCATTACGTTGGACAAACATGCTCCAATAAGTGAATCAGAGCGGAGGATAAGCCAGACGAGGACCCACTGCCTTCGAACTCGGCGAATAAAGAGCGCACTCCTAACAAGCGCCACCCAAACCATACAGTGGAACCGATCCCTTTGAAGACGCTATCACGACATATCAAAAGTCACGCAGACGGGGGAAGTCGATTGACTTTAGGCACTGAATCCTAAGGGCGATCGTCGATCTCTTGCTCTTTCTCAGGGACCAACAGGTCATCCCGAGAAATATTCATTATTAGAAGAACGACTGTCACAACGTAAATCGACGAATAAGTTCCGACTGCCACACCGATTGTTAACGCGAGCGCAAAGTTATGAATCAGTTCGCCACCCAAGAACAGTAACGCCAACAAGACAAGCAGGGTCGTCATCGAGGTCGCTAATGTCCGGCTGAGCGTTTGATTAATTGAGTCGTTCATGACCTTCAGAGGATCGTTGGTACGCATGATCCGGAAATTTTCACGAATACGGTCTGACACAACGATTGAATCGTTCAGTGAATAACCAATCACTGCAAGGACTGCAGCCAACACGGTCAGATCGAAGTCGAGCCCAAACAATGCGAAGATCCCCAAAACAATCAACACATCGTGAACGAGCGCAACTACTGCGCCCACAGAGAACTTGAACTGGAAACGGAACGCGACATAAAGCATCACAACGCCAAGTGCGAGCAATAAGCCGAGACCACCTTGCTCTCTCAGTTCTTCACCAACTGCTGAGCCGACGAACTCAGACCGCAACAGTTCGACCTCAAACCCAGCTGCCTGAAGTGCAGCAAAGACGTCATCTCCAGCTTTGGGCGCGTTGTCTTGCGCAAGACGAATCAACACATCGGTCGGCGCACCAAACGCCTGCACAACGGCGTCCGGGAATCCCGCAATCACCAGAGTTTCCCGAACTGTCTCGAGGGCAGGCTCTGTCGCAAATTCAAGTTCGACCAATGAGCCACCTGTGAAATCAAGACCAAAGCTCAAGCCGATCAACGCAAGTAGTGCGACCGATCCGACGACAGCTCCGATTGATATCCAGCCCGCTATGTTGCGAGCCACCATGAAGTTAATCGAAGGCGTTTTCATGCGCATGACTACAGAGCCCACTTCGGTAAATGACGATGACTAAAGAGGCCCTCAACCGTTAAGCGAGTCACCAAGGTCGCGGTAAAGAGTGAGGTACAGATACCAATAGCCAGCGTGATCGCAAAACCTTTCACCGGACCAGAGCCAATTCCTGCAAGGATAATGGCAACAAGCAAGGTGGTGATGTTCGAATCAAGAATTGTGACAAATGCGCGCTCAAATCCAACGCGAATCGCTTGCGGATCAGCAAGACCCCGCATCCGCTCCTCGCGAATGCGCGAGAAAATCAGGACGTTGGCATCGACTGCCATCCCCACAGTCAACACAATACCCGCGATACCGGGAAGCGTAAGAACGGCCTGGAAGAGACTCATAATTGCGATCAGCAAGACGAGATTCACTGCAAGCGCAAGATTCGCGATGACACCGAAGCCTTTATAGAACGCGATCATGAAACACATCACCAAGACAAAGCCAATGATGACTGAATTCAAGCCCCGCTCGATGTTTTCAGCGCCGAGACTCGGACCGATGGTTCGCTCTTCCACGAAATAAATGGGTGCCGCGAGTGCGCCTGCGCGCAGAAGTAAAGCCAATTCAGACGATTCCCGCGCATTATCAAGACCCGTAATCCGGAATTGATTACCGAGGACTGCCTGGATCGTTGCCAACGAAATGATGCCCTGCTCTTTGTAACGGATCTGTTTGATTTCACCGGTTTGACGATCGATCTCGTTACGCGTTCGCGACTCAATAAAAATCACAGCCATCCGACGCCCAACAGATGTCTTGGTGACATCAGCCATCCGGCGGCCACCGGACGCGTCCAGATTGATATTGACCTGGGGCATGCCGTTTTCATCAAAACTTGAACGCGCGTCACTGACGGAATTACCTGTTGTGATGATATCGCGCTCAAGTTGAGCGACCCGGTCATTTGCGCGGAACTTGAATTGTTGTGTATCGCGGACTGGCGTATCAGGGAGCGCTTCAAGTCGGAACTCAAGATTCGCCGTCGCACCCAAGACCCGTTTTGCGGTTGCTGTGTCTTGCACACCTGGTAGCTCGACAACAATGCGGTTCCGACCCTGACGCTGAACAAGCGGCTCAGACACTCCAAGTTCGTTCACACGGTTCCGAAGCGTGGTTAAGTTCTGGCTGACTGCATAGTCTTCGATGTTTGCCTGCTCACCCTCCGCCAGCAGAAGACTGACAAAGGCAGCGCCATCACGATCTGCTTCACGATACGCAAATGCACCTGAGTATTCGGTACGGATACGCTCAACGCCCTGTGCGCGCGTTTCAGCGTTTAAGAAACGGATCTCAATCTCACCGCCAGGCTTCACATCCACCGAACGGAAACGGATGCGTTCTTGCCGCAACATCTGCTTAATTTCAGATGCATATGCGTCGAGCCGCTGTGACACGGCAGCTTTAAGATCCACCTCCATTAAGAAGTGCACACCACCACGGAGATCGAGACCCAGCTTCATTGGATTCGCGCCAATTGACTGCAGCCACTCAGGTGTCGTTGGCGCAAGGTTTAAAGCGACAATAAAATCAGAACCGAGCGCCGATTGGATCACACTCTTTGCCTTGATTTGGGTTTCAACCGAATCAAAGCGAATCAGCGCTTGAGAACCGTCGAAATCGCGGGCGATCGTTGCAATCTCCGCTTGTCTCAGTGCATCCTCGGCGCGAATGACATCGAGCTCGCTGAGAAGCTCTGTAGACCGGTTTGACGTAATTTGTACAGCCGGGTCATCAGGAAAACCGTTTGGTAAGCCGTAAAGTGTACCGAGGATGAGGGAAACGACCACGACGGTCGTTTTCCAAATTGAGAAGCGTTGAATCACAGCCTATCCAATTATGCGTTTGAGTCTTTCAAAGTACCTTTCGGGAGCAATACGGCAACCGCTGGCTTTTGCACCAACACTTCGACGCCACTTGCGATCTCAACAGTGATCACGTCATCTGAAACTTTCGTGATCCGGCCCATCAAACCCCCACCTGTTGCAATCTCATCACCTTTCGCGAGGTTTTCGATCAGGTTCTTGTGCTCTTTCGCACGCTTCTGCTGTGGACGCCACAGTAAAAAGTAAAAGATGGCAATGAAGCCAACCAACATCAGAATTTGAAACATTGGATCCGGGCCAGCTGGCGCGGTGTTCGCGTATGCGCTTGAAATCATATCAACATCATCCAGTGAAGTTTTGAAAGTCGCGTAAAACTACAGGGTGCGAGGCTCTTAGGCAACCTTGATGAGCTTTGAGAGGCGATAAAACAGTTGAATTCGTCAGGCCGAGCCAAATTGGCCATCCACAATGATTCATACGATGGGTTCCAGTCACTGTGAAAAACCTTTCGGGACCTAAAAAGCACCGGTAATTGATGACAATCGATTTCACTACAGCAGAAATCCTCTCTATCCAGTTCGTCTATCTTCTTGTCAAACGACGAATTGTCAGAATAGTCACGACACTGATTAAATTTACTCAATCGACTGAGTAAATCGTAATTGACGAACGAAAAGACCAGGCAGAAACAGCTCAAGTCGCAGTTATCTATCATGTTTTACTGGCCGAACCCTAATCGACCGCGCAAAGACAACTTTGGAAATCGTTTAAATGTTTGGCGGAGTCATCCCACGTTTTGCATAAAACTCAGTAACAAACTGATCAAGCTGCCCCACCTCGATTGCACCTCTCAACCCTTCCATCACGCGCTGATAGTGCCGGAGGTTATGAATCGTATTGAGTGTTGCGCCCAAGATCTCACCGCACTTGTCGAGATGATGGAGATAGGCTCGACTGTAGTTTTGACAGGTATAGCAATCGCAGGTCTCATCAATCGGCCCTTCATCGGTTCGATTCGCCGCATTCCGTAATTTCAATACGCCGGTATCGATGAATAAATGACTGTTCCGCGCATTTCGGGTTGGCATTACGCAGTCGAACATATCCACTCCGCGTCGCACGCCTTCAACAAGATCCTCGGGTTTGCCAACACCCATAACGTAGCGTGGCTGATTATCAGGGAGCAACGGCGCCGTGTGACGCATCACTTTGAACATCTCATCTTTTGGCTCACCCACTGACAAGCCACCAATGGCATAGCCATCAAAGCCCATATCAACCAGTGCTTCGAGACTTTGATCTCGCTGATCTAAAAACATCGAACCCTGGACGATTCCAAACAGAGCTGACGGCGAATCACCATGCGCGATGAGCGAGCGCTTGGCCCAACGAAGACTCAACTCCATCGATTTCTTCGAGTCCTCGTAAGAGACTGGGTATGGCGTACATTCATCAAAGATCATGACAATGTCAGATCCAAGTTGGCGTTGGACATCCATGGAGCGCTCAGGATCTAACCAAACTTCCGAACCGTCGACCGGACTTCTGAATTTCACGCCTTCTTCGGTGATCTTCCGCATCTTTCCGAGACTAAACACCTGAAAACCACCGGAATCCGTTAACATCGGCCGGTCCCAGTGAATCATCTGATGCAGTCCACCAAGCTTCGCCACTTGTTCGGCACCCGGGCGCAACATCAAATGGAACGTATTTCCTAAGAGAATCTCAGCGCCACTGTCTTTGACTTGATCTGTTGTGACGCCCTTCACTGTGCCATAGGTACCGACAGGCATAAACGCGGGTGTTTGGATCGTCCCGCGTGGGAATGTCATTTCACCGCGACGCGCGAGCCCATCGGTCGCTTTCACTGTAAAACTCATATGGCATTCAGGACGCATGGCTAGCCTCTGGATCTCGCGTGATTAAACAGGCATCACCGTAACTAAAGAATCGATACCGTTCACGAACCGCCTCCTGATAAGCAGTCATTAAGCGATCAAACCCACCAAACGCGGAGACCAACATCAAAAGTGTCGATTCAGGTAAATGGAAGTTGGTAAATAGGACGTCAACAACTTTGAATTGATAGCCAGGCGTAATAAAGATCGAGGTTTCATCAGAGCCTGCGCAGATTTGACCACTATTGGCTGCAGCCGAGCCTTCCAGGCATCGCATCGTAGTCGTTCCAATCGCGATCACGCGGCGCCCTTCTGCTTTCGCCGATTGAATGATCGCGACAACATCATCTGAAATGTTGTACCACTCACCGTGCATTTCATGTTCTCTCAGATCGTCAACGCGGACCGGGTTGAATGTGCCGGCGCCAACATGCAGGGTCACCTCACACCAAGTCGCACCTTGCGCTTTGATTGCTTCGATTAATGATTCGTCCATATGAAGGCCAGCAGTGGGCGCTGCAACGGCCCCTGCATCTTTCGCAAATACCGTCTGATACCGCTGTTTGTCCGCGTCGGTATCCGCTCGCTTAATATACGGCGGTAATGGAATGTGCCCGTGCGCCTCAGCCATCTCCAAGATACGGATTGCAGGGTCAGATTCGAGTAAAAATAGATCACCATCTCGACCCATAATCGTCAGCTCAAAACCGCCATCCATCGATAACACAGCACCCTCTTTAGGTGATTTCGATGCTTTGACAAAAGCGCGCACCTGATTTTCCGACAACAGCCTCTCAATCATGACCTCAATTCGACCACCAGACGCTTTTGCACCAAATAGCCGAGCCGGAAATACGCGCGTATTGTTCGCGACGACAACATCACCTGGCTGGATCATCGAAGGTAGATCAGAGACATGCTTGTGCATGATCGGTTGTGACGGATCAATCACCATCAGTCGACTGTCTGTGCGATTCTCCAAAGGCGCACTCGCAATCTGATCTTCCGGTAATTGATAGGCAAAATCCTTGCGTTTCAAAAGCAACCTCATATCCAAAGGCCAGGAGTCTAGGGAGTTTAAAAAAATTGGCAAGGCGTTAGAATCGGAGAAAATCTAACAACTTCCTATAATTATTCGTCACTCGCCTTCCCAAATATCTGAGCGTGCGCTCATCGTCATTTTCTGAATCAAGTGTTCAAGCTGCACCGCTGTTGTTTCATCGGCAATCGCTTGATCTTCGAGCATCATCGAGTGAGACATGGCTACGATTGAGCTAGACGCTTTCTGTTTCACACGTTCTTCAACCATCTCTTGGAGCGGACGCCTCGGAACGAGAGCGTAGACCAATTCACAATCAAGTGCGCTAGCTGCTCTCGCCAGATTTTTAATGGTCAATGACCCCGTCTGCTCAGCGACTTCCATGGCAACGACTCTCGACTGTGATACACCGAGCCTTGAACCTAGTTGCGTCGTAGTCATCCCCAACGCTTTTCGAATCGCTCGCACCCATCCGCGGTTCGGCTTATGTCTCGTTGGCAATAACCGCCACCGCTCAAGTATGGAGTCTAAATGCGCTCTCGCATTGAACCGCTCTTCTGAATTCATAAACATTACCTATAATGTGATCATTAAAAAAATTTAATCACATTAATATGATAAATAAACAGAAAAATATCACTTATATAAAATAAATATTGATTTTTACGCGGATCAGATGACTTCGATATCCGTTACCTACGAGGCGTGTCGGTTCATGTCCGAGGTCAGTACCACCATCTTGATGAGTTGAGTTCAGACGAATTTGAGACCGCCACTCAATTGGCCTGCGAGATGCCCATTTACGTCTAGGAACTCGAGACGCAGATTTTATCGTTATACCGAAAATCTGTAATGAGAGCCGTCTGGCAATTCAACATCTAAACGCAACTTGCCACCCGACGCCTCAACGTAACGCTTTAGCGAGGACAACCGCAGATCACGGCCGCGTTGTTCCATATCTGAGACAGTTGGTTGTTTCACGCCCAGAGTGTTGGCAATGTCCGTTTGCGTCAACTTCATGCGTTCACGCAACTCCGCCAAGTGGATATTGATGAGCATTTGGCTTGCCGAATCTTTTGCCACACGGACGACTTGAGGATCTTCATCCTGAAGGATTTGTTCTAAATCTCTACCCATTTTTATCTCTCATTTAACCCAGCAAGATGGCCAGCAAACTCGTCGTCAGCAATGGCCACCATTTTTCGATAGAAGCGTTTAGGGTCCTTCGATTTGTCGCCTGCGCACAGAACGATCGCCTCTCGCTTCGGATCGAATGCAAACATCGCTCTAATCGGCCGGCCTTGGCTCTGAATTCTCATTTCCTTCACATTGCCGAATCGAGAGCCTTTCACAAAATCTGCGTAAGGCCTTGTCAGCCGGGGTCCACGATCGCGCAACAGCAGCATCGCGGCCAGCACATTCGCGCGATCTCGATCACTTTGGGCCTCAAACCAGGTATCAAAACGATCTGTTGTTTTGACGACCCACATCCCACGCCCTCAATTATAGCGAATAACCTATATAGGTCAAAACCAATAACCTGTAGTAATTTTGACCACCAATCAGTGAGAACTTAGCCGAGGAATATTTTTCTGCAGAGGCGAGCTGACACAGTCGTCACAGAAAACAAGTCGATAAAAGATCCGGACAAACGGCAGACGGGTGATTACGTCGTTGTGATTATTTACCCCGATTGATCACAGATCAGTGATACTGAAATGCTGCCAACAATGGATATGTTTGACCGCCATCGCTTTGGATTTGGATTTACAAAACCAAAAGCAGATGACAACGAGGTCCTCTTTGTTTAGTATTCGCCTCCCGTTGCCGAAGTGGTGGAACTGGTAGACACGACGGATTCAAAATCCGTTGCCTTTGCGGGCTTGGGGGTTCGAGTCCCCCCTTCGGTACCACATTCAAAACAGCCAAAAGATGACGCCTGTGTCAAAAGTCAGCTGCTACATTATCGCCTTCAACGAAGCCAATAAAATCCGTCCTGCGATCGAAAGTGTCATCGAATGGGCTGACGAAGTGATCCTCTGCGACTCGCACTCAACGGACGAGACTGCACAGATTGCTGAGGAACTTGGTGCTCGCGTTGTGCAAATCGATTTCAGCGGTTTCGGCAAACTGCGAAATGAATCCATTGCATCCTGTCAGCATGAGTGGATTTTCTCGTTAGATTCTGACGAACGTTGCACGCCCGAAGCACGTGACGAGATCCTCTCTATCGTGAGAAAAAATGATCCCAACGGGCCCGTGGCGTATTTCATGCCGCGCAAAAATTATCTGCTTGGACGGTGGGTGCAGCATTCTGGCTGGAATCCTGATTACCGACAGCCCCAATTGTTTCGACAAGGGCGCTTGAGCTACACGCTCGAAGAAGTCCACGAAGGGTTTATCTGTGACGGTCCAATTGGACACCTCACACAGTCGATTTGGCAGTTCCCTTTCGAGAATCTCGAGCAGATGCTTCATAAAGCACAGCGTTACTCAACACTCGGTGCTCAGAAACTACTGCGAAATAACAAAACCGGCGGCATGGGGCCAGCCCTCATTCACGGTCTGTCCATGTTTTTGAAGATATATCTGTTAAAGAGCGGATGGCGAGATGGTCGTGCTGGTTTTGCGATTGCGATTGGCGGTTTTATTGGTGCGTTTTATAAATATGCGAAACTAGCCGAACTGCAAAATGATTGGACGGAACCAACCATGCCTAAAGTCGGTAAGCCAGACTCATGATCAAACACGCGGCACTTGCAACAGTGGTCGCGACCGCCGGGTTGTTGTACACAGCGCTAACCCATGAACCAGATTTAGCTGAATTTGATCGAAAAGAACTTGAATCGCTCATCGAGTCACAACGACCGGCGTTGCTTGTGAATGCATCGATCGAGGACCGACGGCAGCAATTCGCGCGATTGATCATGGATTACGCCGAGCAAGAAAATGAGCGGTTGCGCGCCGTACGTGCTTTCATACCTGGTATCATCGAGCGGCAAACAAAACATGTGGACCGGGATCCAGCTCTTGCGCTGTTAATTGAGCATTTCGAGCTCGACCCAAATACCTCGCTCGATCATCTCGAGGCA
The DNA here is from genome assembly GCA_000227525.2 of gamma proteobacterium HIMB30. Taxonomy (GTDB): domain Bacteria; phylum Pseudomonadota; class Gammaproteobacteria; order Pseudomonadales; family Litorivicinaceae; genus HIMB30. The sequence goes on along the minus strand of AGIG01000027.1, from coordinate 66,693 downwards.
GAGCTTTATCTTCGCGTGGATGGCTTGCCGCCTGCGCTGGTTGCAACACAAGCAGCCATTGAGTCAGCATGGGGTCAGTCCCGGTTCGCACTCGAGGGCAATAATTACTTCGGTCACCAGTGCTATGCACAGGGCTGCGGAATCAAACCGAAAGGCAACACCAACAAAAATTTAGAAGTTCGGCGGTTTGATACAGTGGGTGATTCAGTCGCTGCCTATTACCAGAACATCAATACTCACAAGGCCTACCGAAAACTTCGACAGGTGCGCCTGGATCTCCGAACGCAAAACGAGCCCCTGACGACCAAGGCACTGATTCCAACACTCAGCCGGTACTCTGAACTGGGGAAGCAATATTTAAAAATTTTACGCTCAGTGTTTCGCTCGGATTACATTCAGCTCGCACAACAGGTCGAACCGCATGCAAGTCAGTAGTGCACCTGTATGGAAGAGACTGCTCGCATTGATTTATGACGGGCTTGTGGTGACCGCCCTTATTCTGATCTCCGGACTGGTTTCGTCTGTGATTGCCCAGGGGGAGGCGCCAGCCTGGCTGACACAAATGCTCATTGTGTTGTCTGTTGGTGGCTATTTTTGGTGGTCTTGGTCACGTGGTGGTCAAACGGCTGGCATGCGCGCGTGGCGCCTTCGTCTGGTTGGTTTAGATGGCGAAGCCATTACCAATGATGTGGCCTTTAAGCGGTTGGCATGGTGTGTGGCAACACTCGCGCCAACCGGTGTCATGCTATTCACTGGGTGGTTGTCACCAATCGGTCAGACAGTCTACGACCGTCTCTCAAATACCCGGGTTGTTGCTGAACCGAAGCCACAGAAATCAACGCAATAATCTGGGCGTTAACAGAAGCGGGATCAACAGCGGAAGAATAATCGCAAGTGACGGGTGACCACCTGCAAGAAATACTGCAGGAGATGCCATGTCCATGGCGTATTTAAAAACGAGACCCAACAACACTGCCAAGAATACGCGTGTCGACATCCCAAGCGAGCGCATCGATCCAAAGGCCGTGGCCGACGCGAGGAGTGCAAGCGCAATTAAAGTAACGGGGAGTAAGAGTCGCTGCCAAAACAGTTGGCTATGCGCACGGGCGTTCAGTCCCTCGGCACTTAAATAGCTGGCAGCATCCCAAAGCTCGCTCAAAGACAACGCATCTGGATTTTGTACCAACCATCGCACCTGCCGCTCGGTCAGCTTGGTTGCTTGGCTCAGGTTATTGGTTTGTTGGTGAATTTGATTGCTCTCAAATGCCAACAGACGAGCGTCTGAAAGTGTGACTTGATCCGCAGCAAATCGTACCTTGGATGATGCGATCAACCGCTCGATTGCATCACGAGAATCGGCCATTTCGATCTGCTTCCATAATCGCACCGAACCATCTGGAGCACCTTCAATAAACACATAGCGTCCCGATTCCCGTGTCCAGACCGAGTCTTTCACGCCACCAGAGACATTGGCATCCTTCAGAGCCTGACTGAACCGTTCAGCTTCAGGCATTCCAAATTGAGTAACAATTATCGAACCGACTAAGATGGGGGAAAGCACAAAGGCGACCTTCAAAAAAATCCGCCGAATGCTAAGGCCGGCCGCCCGTAGAATCGTGAGCTCACTCGATTGCGTCAGACCACCAAGCCCTGCCGCGACAGCAACCAATACCATTAGCGGTAGATCCAAATACAGTCGTCTCGGCATGCCAAAAATCGAGACCAGCGCTATTTCGTCTGCGGTGTAGTTTGTGTGCGGCAATTTCGCTTCATCAAGCACCCGAAACACCAGTTCAAGGCCAAAGAACACCAAAAAGACAATCGCAAATGCGACCCAGATCGCGCGAGCGATCAACCAGGTTGAACGATTCATCGCCAACCCCTCCTGCGAGCAAAGGACCCGAGTCCAATGACCAAACTGACCGCGCCTATCAATACCAGGTGCACCCAAAAAAGACCCGGCCAAGGTAACCACTGACCCAAGGCCACAGCTTTTTGTGCAAACGACAGTGCCGTGATGTAGCCAAACTGAATCAAGATGATCGGGATCACCCAGATAAATCGGCTTTGCCGCGGTGATCCACGTCCCATCAAAAATGCCCAGGGCAACATAAAGAGGCACACTATCGGCAACGAAACACGCCATGAAGCGATGGCTAGCTCAGGCGCCTTCCCCGATGCGATAAGGGCCTCGGTGGACTGGGTATCCAGCGAATCGGGCCGATTCTCAGTCTCTGGATTGAGACGAATCAAATATCGATCGAACTTGGAAATTTCCCAATCGAGCGACGTTTCTGTACCGATATGGCGATAGCCGTCAAACAGAACCAGATATTTCTCTCCGGAATTCAGCTCCTGACGCGCTGTTTGACCGGTTAAGAACACTTCAGTGTTTTTTTGTTTCGATGGTTCGACAATGAAAACGTCAATCAAAGACTCACGATCATCAGAGATTGATTCTGCATAAATCAAACGACCGGATTTGTCGGTTTGGAAGCGACCAGGAACCACTGTATCAAACACCGTCAGGTTTTCTTTAGCGACAACCTGGCGGTCGAGCTCTCGCGCCACTTCGGGCGACAGCACCATCGACAACCAACCAACGATCAGCGCGATGAATAGTGCAGGAACCAGAACGATCACAAACAGACGGCCATTGGAATAGCCTGCCGCACGGAGAATAGTCAGCTCTGATTCTTGGTTCATCCGTCCCATGACCAAAAGCACTGAGAGCGTGAGTGCGAGCGGCAGAATCAGCTCCAATGATGACGGAATGCGCCAAAGAATCATCGTGAGCATCAGTTCAACAGAGAGTTCTCCGTTGGCCGCTTTCTCTAAAAACTGGATAAATCGACCACTCAACACTACTAATAGAAGAATGAGGGAAACACCCGCGGTGGTTTCCAGAATCTCGCGACTGAAGTACCTCAGAATGATCAAATGCCCTACACTTCCATGCTTAACGAAAATTAAAGGAGCCACCCATGGAGATTAGCCTGACTTCAACTTCTCTCACTGATGTCAAAACCGAATGTTTGGTCGTCGGTGTCCCTGAAGGTGACAGTGTAGAGGGAACCAGCGCGGAACTCGACACGCTGATCTCAGATTTAATCGATTCTGGCGACTTTAAAGCAAGATCTGGATCACAAATGACGTTGCGAAACCCGCAAGGTCTGAGTGCCAAGCGGCTGGTACTTCTCGGTGTTGGCAAAGCAGACTCCTTCGATGCGCTTGCACAGAACGATGCTTTTGTTGGACTCGGCAAAACGCTCAAAGGCCTTCCGATTACAGAGGCGACGCTTGATCTCGCATCGCTGACGCGAGGTGATCAAGGTGCGCAGGAGCGGTTAGGCTATGGTCTTATTTGGGCATCCTATGAATACACCACAACCAAACCGAAACCCACCGACGATGACGCAAAAGTGTTGGGAGCGCTGACACTCATCGGCTCAGACAGCGATCAAACACACGTCACCACCGGGATGACGATCGGTCAAGGCGCAAATGTCACTCGTGAACTCGGCAATCTTCCTGGTAATACCTGTACGCCCCGCTATCTCGCAGATCAGGCGGTGCAGTTAGCTGACCGGTTCAGCAAACTCTCCTGTGAAGTGTTCGACGAAGACGCACTTGAGGAGATCGGGATGCATTGCATGCTGTCTGTGTCTCACGGTAGCGATGAGCCTGCACGCTTTATTGTTCTGAATTACCAAGGCGCGAAGGACGCAGATGCTAAACCCAAAGTTTTGGTCGGTAAAGGCGTCACCTTCGACACCGGTGGTATCAGTCTGAAGCCAAGCGCCGCCATGGATGAAATGAAATTCGATATGTGTGGCGCAGCAACCGTGATGGGTTGTATGCAAAGCATTTGTGAAATGGGCCTCGAAGCCAACGTGATCGGCGTGATTGCGGCCGTTGAAAATATGCCGTCGGGTCGTGCAACGAAGCCTGGCGACGTGGTCAAAACGCTTGCTGGTAAAACAGTCGAGATCCTCAACACCGATGCTGAAGGTCGGCTGGTGTTGTGTGATGCCTTGACCTATGTTGAACGATTCAACCCAGAGGCTGTGGTCGACATCGCAACCCTGACCGGTGCCTGTTTGATCGCACTGGGTCGTCACAATACGGGACTTTTAAGTACCGATGACCAATTAGCAGATGAGCTCTACCGCATCGGTCGTGAGACTGGTGATCCGTGCTGGAGATTGCCAATCGAAGCGCCCTATCAAAAATTGTTGGACTCGAACTTTGCAGACATGGCCAATATCGGTGGTCGTGACGCAGGAACCATTACCGCGGCTTGTTTCTTATCACGATTTACTGACAAGTACCGATGGGCGCACTTGGATATCGCTGGTACCGCGTGGTTCAGTGGCGGCAAGGCTAAAGGTGCATCTGGGCGGCCGGTCCCACTGTTGGTGAACTGGATCAGGGCGTGACCAAGGTTTCCTATTATATTCTCGGTGAGGATTCACTTGAGGCGAGAGCACGCTTTGCGGTGAAGTTTGTGCGACAATCGTTCCGGAAAGGTTTGGATGTGCACTGTCACGTGTCCTCCGAACCTGAGGCGCAGGCTTTGGATCAGCTTCTGTGGGACGATGACGAGAGTTTTATTCCGCATGAAATCGATCAAGGCAACTCACCGACAGCTCCCGTTGGTATCGGATGGCAGGACCCGCCCGATCGACACGGGGTTTTGGTGAATTTGGGTGGCTCGCTACCGTCATGGTTCTCGCACTTTGACCACTTAGTGGAAATTGTTGTGCAACAATCAGCGGTGCTTGAGAGCACACGCGCCAACTGGAAACAATTGAAATTTGACGGGTATCCGATCACACAACACGATCTGCGTTCATGACTAACACTTTAAACAAAATATACGATCCTTCGACCATCGAAACGCGTTGGTACGAGTTCTGGGAAAGGAACGGCCACTTCGAACCATCGGGGGAAGGCACACCTTACTCCATCATGATTCCACCCCCGAATGTCACGGGCTCATTGCATATGGGCCATGCATTCCAAGACACCATCATGGATGCATTGATCCGGTATCACCGGATGCTTGGTCACGACACACTGTGGCAAGTCGGAACAGATCACGCGGGGATTGCAACGCAAATGTTGGTCGAACGTCAGCTATTGGCCTCGGATATTTCACGTCATGAGTTAGGCCGCGAAAAATTTCTCGAAAAGGTGTGGGAGTGGAAACACACCTCAGGCGGAATGATCACCAAACAGTTACGCCGGATGGGTGCCTCTGTTGATTGGTCCCGCGAACGCTTCACCATGGATGATGGTTGTTCGCGTGCTGTGCAAGAAGTGTTCATCCGGCTGTTTGATGAAGGTTTGATCTATCGTGGTCAGCGCTTGGTCAACTGGGACCCGGTGCTCCACACCGCGATTTCTGATTTAGAAGTCGTCAGTGAGGAAGAGCAAGGCTCACTCTGGCACTTCAGATATCCATTGGCGGATGGTTCTGGGCAGTTAGTGGTTGCCACCACGCGACCAGAAACCATGCTTGGCGATACAGCGGTCGCAGTGCATCCAGAGGATGAGCGCTACAGCCACTTGATCGGCAAAACCGTCGCATTACCACTCACTGATCGAGAAATCCCAGTGATCGCCGATGATTACGTCGATCCAGAATTCGGAACCGGTTGCGTCAAGATTACCCCGGCGCATGACTTTAACGACTATGCGATGGGTGAGCGTCATCAGTTACCGATGATTAATATCCTGACCAAGAATGCCACATTGAATGATGCCGTTCCGGATGTCTACTGCGGGATGGATCGCTTTGAGGCGCGTAATCAGATTGTTGCTGATCTGGATGCGCTTGGACTTGTGGAAAAAATCGACCCGCACACACTGAAAGTGCCACGAGGTGATCGTTCGGGTGTGATTGTCGAGCCACTATTGACCGATCAGTGGTTCGTGGCCGTCGAAACACTGGCAAAGCCCGCGATCGAAGCGGTCGAAAATGGTTCGATTCAGTTTGTACCCAAGCAATGGGAAAACACCTACTTTGCGTGGATGCGTGATTTGAAGGACTGGTGTATCTCACGACAACTGTGGTGGGGTCACCGTATCCCTGCATTTTATGATGATGCGGGTACGATTTACGTGGCTGAAGATGAGGCAGCCGCCCGTGCTAAATACAATCTCAGCTCTGATGTGCAACTCACACAAGACGACGATGTCCTGGATACCTGGTTCTCATCGGCGCTGTGGACGTTTTCAACACTTGGGTGGCCAGACGATACCGAGGCTTTAAAGCGCTATCACCCGACCAGTGTTCTGGTCACAGGCTTTGACATCATTTTCTTCTGGGTTGCCCGAATGATCATGATGACGCTGAAGTTCACCGGTGAGGTTCCGTTTAAGACAGTCTATGTGCATGGCCTGGTGCGTGACGCCGAAGGCCAGAAAATGTCGAAGTCCAAGGGCAACGTCTTGGACCCAATCGACCTGATTGATGGGATTTCACTGGATGACCTGCTAGAGAAGCGGACAGGCTCACTGATGCAACCGCAGATGCGTGAGACCATCGCTAAGGCAACCAAACGGCAATTCCCGGATGGATTGCAAAGCTACGGAACCGACGCACTCCGCTACACGTTTTGCTCGCTCGCATCGACGGGCCGAGATATTAATTTCGATGTTGGTCGGATCGAGGGCTACAGAAACTTCTGTAACAAGCTGTGGAACGCAACACGGTTTGTGATGATGAAAATCGACGGCCACACCTTAGGCGGTCTCGAGGTCGCACACATGACTGTGTTTGACCGTTGGATCCGGTCGAGCCTGCAAGCAACCGAGGCCAAAGTCGCGCAAGCGATCGACAGTTATCGACTCGATTTGGCAAGCCAAGCGATCTATGAATTCGTCTGGAACGAGTACTGTGACTGGTATTTGGAGCTGACAAAGCCCATCTTGGCCGAAGACGGGGCAAGTGCTGAAATACAGGCTGCAACACGACGGACATTGGTTGGGGTACTGGAAACAATCCTGCGTCTCGCGCATCCGTTGATGCCGTACATCACCGAAGAGCTATGGCAACAAGTCGCACCGCTCATTGGTCGTGGCGGGGATACCATCTCAAAAGCACCTTATCCGGTGAGTGATGCATCCAAACAAGATGCTGAGGCGGAAAGCGATGTCGACTGGATGAAATCAGTGATCGTCGCTGTTCGAACCATCCGTGGTGAAATGAATCTGTCACCAGGTAAAGAGATCCCAATGATACTCGCCGGTGGCAGTGGCGATGATCGCGATCGTCTCGCTCGACTCGAGTCGCTGATTGTGCCGCTTGCCAAACTCTCAGGCGTTGAATTCTTGGGCGCAACTGATCCGATACCAGCCTCATCAACGCAACTGATTGGGCAGTTGGAAGTGCATGTACCAATGGCTGGACTGATTGATGTCGAAGCCGAAGTCGCACGACTTGAAAAACAGCTGAAGAAGCTAGAAGGTGGGATCAAAGGGTTAAGTGGCAAACTCAATAACCCAGGGTTCATCGACAAAGCGCCAGCTGATGTGGTCGAGCGCGAACGAGGCCGGCTCGCTGAGGCAGAAGCCCAGCATACGAAGATTACTGTCACCATTTCTGAGCTGAGACAGCGATAAAAACGGACAAAAAAGAAAATCGAAACCCTTTGTTCAATGAAAAAATTCTATCAAAAGAGTTGATCATCGATTTATCCACAGCCCAATAAAAGCCAAAGCCAGAGTCTCTCTGGCTTTGATGTTTTTAGAGCCAAGTTCTCCCCAATTTATCCACAAAAATTTGACATTGACTTACGGCCCAACCACAGTATCTTGTATCTGAGATTCAAAGACACCCCAACATCTTGGGGTGAGACCCAAAAGAATAACCAGGGACTTGGTGGAGGCCGTATGTATCAATCAAGCCGTGTCAGCGGACAACAAGACGAACAAACAGTGGCACCAAAGGCAGCCCCTGTAGCACCTGATGCGACACCGACTCCGGGTGAAATCCGAGTCATGAAGCGCAACGGTGCCGTTGTCGGTTTTGATGCGACAAAAATCGTAGTTGCGATGAGTAAAGCGTTTTTGGCGGTCGAAGGAAACACGGCTGCAGCCAGTAATCGGATCCATGAAACCGTCGAACGACTGACCGCCCAAGTGGTCGATACCTTCCGCCGTCGGATGCCGTCAGGTGGCATCGTTCATATCGAAGATATTCAGGATCAGGTCGAATTGTGCCTGATGCGAAATGGCGAACATCGTGTCGCTCGTGATTATGTGCTCTATCGCGAAGAACGGAAACGCATGCGATCTGAGAAAGTGGAAGCACCACGCGAGGAGCATCCAGAAATCCGAATCGTTAAAGAGGACGGCTCTAAAGAGCCGTTGGATGTCGGTCGATTGAAAACCGTTATCGCGGAGGCGTGCGACGGACTCACTGATGTCGACGGCGAGACTGTTCTGCAGGAAACGCTGAAAAATCTGTATGACGGTGTGACACAACACGACGTGAGTACCGCGCTCATCATGAGCGCACGAACCATGGTCGAGAAAGAGCCAAACTACACCTACGTCACCGCACGGCTGCTACTGGATGACATCCGCGCCAAAGCACTGACACGTTTGAACGTTGCTGAAAAGGCAACGCAATTTGAGATGGAATCACTCTATCCAATGGCTCTGAAAGCGTTTTTAGAATTGGCTGTTGAAAGTGAGCTTGTTTCAAAAGATTTGTTGGAGTACGACCTGGACCGAATGGCAGGGGCACTCATCGCCGAGCGCGATAACCAGTTTACCTATCTAGGCCTTCAGACACTGTATGACCGCTATTTCATCCACAAAGATGACGTCCGCATTGAGTTGCCACAGGTGTTCTTTATGCGAATCGCGATGGGCTTGGCACTTCGTGAAGAGAACCGTGAAGAGCGCGCAATCGAGTTTTATCAGTTGCTGTCAAGCTTCGATTACATGGCATCAACACCAACACTCTTTAACTCAGGAACACTGAGAAGCCAGCTCTCAAGCTGCTACCTTACAACCGTGCCAGACAACCTCGACGGGATTTATGGAGCAATCCGTGATAACGCGATGCTGTCGAAATGGGCCGGCGGCCTTGGCAATGACTGGACCCCAGTCCGAGCACTCGGTTCGTATATCAAGGGGACTAACGGCAAGAGCCAGGGTGTTGTGCCATTCCTGAAGGTGGTCAATGACACGGCGGTCGCCGTGAACCAAGGCGGTAAGCGGAAGGGAGCGGTGTGCGCGTATCTTGAGACGTGGCACATGGACATCGAAGAATTTCTCGAGTTGAGGAAAAATACCGGTGATGACCGTCGTCGAACTCACGACATGAATTCAGCGAACTGGGTTCCAGATTTGTTTATGAAGCGAGTGTTCGAGGATGCCGAATGGACACTCTTCTCACCATCGACCTGCCCAGATCTGCACGACCTCTTTGGTCTCGCCTTTGAGAATCGCTACAAAGAATACGAAGCGATGACGCAGACTGGTGAAATTAAACACTTTAAGCGTGTCCAAGCCAAAGATCTGTGGCGGAAGATGCTCTCGATGCTATTCGAGACAGGTCATCCTTGGATTACATTTAAGGACGCATGCAACCTCCGTAGTCCACAACAGCACGCAGGTGTTGTGCACTCATCAAACCTCTGTACTGAGATCACTCTCAATACCTCGGTTGATGAAATCGCAGTCTGTAACCTGGGCTCAGTGAACCTCCGTCAGCACGTCACCAAAGACGGCGGGCTGGATCGTGAGAAGCTCGCGAAGACCGTCAAAACAGCGGTACGAATGCTCGATAATGTGATCGACATTAACTACTACGCGGTGCCACAAGCTGAAAACTCAAACATGAAGCATCGCCCAGTCGGTCTCGGCATCATGGGCTTCCAAGATGCGCTGTATGAATTGGGAATTCCTTATGGTTCGGATGAAGCGGTGCAATTCGCTGATGAATCCATGGAAGTGATTTCGTACTACGCGATTGACGCGTCTGCTGATTTAGCGCGCGAGCGTGGTGCCTATTCGAGTTTTGATGGCAGCCTCTGGTCACAGGGCGTCCTGCCAATTGATTCAATTGAAAAATTGAGGGAAGAACGTGGAGCCAACTATCTTAACGTGGACACCTCCGCACAGCTCGACTGGACGGAACTCCGAGAAAAAGCCAAAGATGGCATGCGGAACTCAAACGTCATGGCCATCGCACCAACAGCCACGATCGCAAACATCACTGGCGTGTCGCAATCGATTGAACCCACATACCAAAATCTCTACGTAAAATCGAACTTATCCGGTGAATTTACAGTTGTGAACCCCTACCTGGTTCGTGACTTAAAGGAGCGTGGATTGTGGGATAACGTGATGGTCAATGACCTCAAATACTATGACGGATCTGTGCAACAAGTTGCTCGGATTCCGGATGATCTCAAGGCGCTCTATGCGACTTCGTTCGAGTTGGAGACGCGTTGGATTGTCGAGGCGGCAGCGCGCCGTCAAAAATGGATTGATCAAGCACAAAGCTTGAACATCTATATCGCAAATGCGAACGGTAAGAAACTGGATGTCACTTACCGAATGGCTTGGTTCAGTGGATTGAAAACAACGTACTACCTGCGTGCTCTCGGCGCGACGCAGGCAGAAAAATCAACCATCAACAAATCGAACCTGAATGCGGTCTCCGCAACTCAGGCTACGCAGGCGGCCGAACCTGCTGCTGTACCCAAGGCATGCAGCTTGGACGATCCAGACTGTGAAGCCTGCCAGTGATCAAGACGATTTGAAGGAGAAAAACAACAATGCTGAATTGGGACGCGTTTAACGAACCAGAAGAGCAAGTCGCCCCACCCCCACCGGTTAAGGCGAAACATGATGAACCTCAGCAGCAGCTGGCGATCGAACCAGCGCCTGTTGTGGAAGCGTCGGATACAACACGCTATGAACCAACAGGGTCTGCTGCGTATGAAGCGGCACAAAAGGCCCTTGAAAGTTTGGATGTTGCACCCGGTCTTGAAGAACTCGAAATGGGTGCAGAGCGTGTGCAGGTCGACCAAAAACGGATGATCAATTGCCGTGCCGACTTAAACCAGCTGGTACCATTTAAGTATGAGTGGGCGTGGACCAAATATTTGGATGGTTGTGCAAACCACTGGATGCCGCAAGAAATCAATATGACGCAGGATATTGCGTTATGGCGTTCAAATGATGGTTTATCTGCCGATGAGCGGAAGATCGTCATGCGGAACCTCGGATTCTTCTCAACCGCAGATTCATTAGTCGCCAATAACCTGGTGCTCTCGATTTATCGGTTGGTCACAAACCCTGAGTGTCGTCAGTACCTCCTGCGTCAGGCGTTTGAAGAAGCAATCCACACGCACGCATACCAATACTGTATTGAGTCACTCGGGATGGATGAAGGCGAGATCTTCAACATGTACCGAGAGATCCCTGCAGTTGCAAAGAAAGCAGCCTGGGCACTGAAGTACACCCAAGCCATCGGTAACCCACAGTTCCAGACAGGAACTACTGAAAATGATCAGGAACTTCTGCAGAACTTGATCGCGTTTTACTGTGTCCTTGAGGGTCTGTTCTTCTATTGCGGTTTCTCACAGATCCTGTCGATGGGTCGTCGCAATAAGATGACCGGTGTTGCCGAGCAGTTCCAATACATCCTGCGCGATGAGTCGATGCATGTGAACTTCGGTGTCGATGTGATCAACCAGATCAAAAACGAAAACCCACATCTCTGGACTCCCGAATTCCAGGCGAAGATGACGCAGATGATCCTCGAAGGATTGGCGCTTGAAATCGAGTACGCGCGTGACACCATGCCTCGCGGTGTACTGGGTATGAACGCGCAAATGATGGAAGAGTATTTGAAATTCATCACCAACCGTCGTCTTACGCAGATCGGTTTGTCAGAACAGTTCCCTGGAGTGGATAACCCATTCCCGTGGATGAGTGAAATCATGGACCTTCGGAAAGAGAAGAACTTCTTCGAAACCCGGGTCACTGAGTATCAGGTTGGCGGCGCGCTGTCCTGGGACTAAATCTCAACCGAGGCTGATTTCAGCCCAGACTTCGGTCTGGGCTTTTTTATGAACGAAGCGCTCTCAAAACAGCCTCAGGATCTCTATCAACCACATTCAACAGAACTAAAGCCGGGCCTCTTGGACGTCGATCACCGCGCTCCCAATGTCGTAATGTACTCACACTAATCCCAAATGCGTCCGCAAATTCTTGTTGTGTCATTCCGACTTTCCAGCGTATTGACTTCACATCTAGCGACGAATACTGATGAATAACCGCTTGTGAACAATGACTATTTTTCAGCGCAATCGCTTCAGTCAGCCCTTGCCGAACACTTTCAAAGATGTCGCTCATCGGTCACCCCTATATTGCTGTCTTAACAAAGTCGTTAGTTCTGCTAGCTCTTTACATTCTTTCTGCGATAAGTCAGGTTGATTAGCCTTCTCAAATACTGTGAGCAGAAACAGTGGCATCTCACGATCACAGTAGTAATACAGCACCCGAAGTCCACCTCGCTTACCTTTTCCTTTCGACGCCCACCTGAGTTTTCTTAATCCACCGGCACCCCGAATCAAAACACCCGCTGTTGGATAAGCCACAAGGTATTCAATAAGATCCATCCGTGCATTCTCGGACAAAAAATTTTCAGACCGTTTTATAAATTCAGGTAACTCCACGACAGTATGCAAAATCCCAGACAAATAATCCATTGGATTACCTCAAAATGATTGCTCTTTGGGAGACTGTAGCCAAATCAAACAGACTTGCTTGTCGCGATTTTTCTGTATCTTCGAGGATTGAAAGTTATACTCACCATCATGAATCTATTCCTCGACACAGCAAATACTGACTGCTGGACAGACCTCTCAGGCACCGGGCTCTTTTCTGGAATCACCACCAATCCGCTATTGATTCAACGCGCAGGTCTGAAGACATCGACTGAGACATACCAAGCCCTCTATGAGCGAGCGATGAAGCTTGGCTTTCCATGTATTCAGTTTCAGGTATTTGGTGCGGATTGGCTCCAATGTGCGCGGTCAATTGCGCCCATTGGGCCAGAGGTATTTATCAAAATCCCAGCAAATAAGAAGGGCTTTGAAGTGGTCTCGGAGCTGAGCCTTCCTGATCGGACAACACTGACAGCAGTCTATTCAGACGGCCAAGTTATCGCGGCTGAAGCGCTTCAAGTTGCCTACACGGCACCCTATTACGCAAGACTCAAAGAAGCGATCGACAATGCAGATGCGCTATTTGATCGGATGCAGGATATTGCGTTTGAAACCGAACTCTTGGTTGCGAGCCTGCGATCGAATGAGCAGTTCCTCGATCTGGCAGCACGCGGTTTTTCAAGCTTCGCACTTCCAGAACCAATTGCTAGAACCTTCTTTGAATCGACACTCGCTGATAAAGCAATTGTCGATTTTGAAGAGGCAGCCAGAAGCTAGCCAAAAATCTCCGCCACCTCTTCCCTCGTCGGTGGTTGGCAGCCTGCGCGTGTACAGTTCACACCGGCGACACGTGACGCTAAAAGCAGCATCTCTGTTAATTGTGACTCGTTGAGTTCAGAGAGTTGTTGTCCAACCAAATCCAGGCGATCGATTTCTGAAAGTAATGTCCCATGCACTGAATCCCCTGCACCTACCGTATCGGACGGAGGCCCTGGTAGCGATGCAGACACCTGCGCTGAGGCGCCTAACTTTGTGAAGGCTCGAAGTCCCTCTGCACCCTCAGTGTATACATACAATTGCGGAGAATAAGTCTCGATCAACTTCTCAAGTGCGCGATCAGTCCATTCAGGGTGAAGGTACTCGAGGTCTTCATCACTACATTTGATGAGATCTGCCACGTGAAGGAAGCGTGCAATTCCCTCTCGGTACGCAATCGGATCTTTAGTCATCGACGGACGACAGTTCGGATCGATGGAGATCAGTGCACCGCGATCTTTAGCTGCCATCACCACCTGAAGCCACGCATCCTGATCCTCGGTAGGAATCAACGCACAAGATCCCACATGAAAGATCGACATCGTTTCAGGGAACGAAGCGACGATATCAGCGACAGGAACATCTCGGTCAGCCGTCCCCTCGCGATAAAAGGCATAACTTGGTTGATTGGTTTCATCTAAGGAGACAACGGCTAGCGAGGTATTCGCCGAGGAACGCGCATCAGTTCGCAAACTCACATGACACTCTGTCAACCGGTTCGCAAGTAAGTCACCATAGGAATCTGTGCTGAGTGTCGACACATACAACACCTGGGATCCCAACTGACCGGCAGCTAACGCACAGTTCAGTGTTGAGCCCCCCGGACACGCCTCAAACAGACGCTGTCCACAGTCAATCAAATCAACGAGGGCATCACCACCAATCACAATCACCCAGTGACTCCTTCTGCTTGATCTGAGAACACACGATCGAGTTGCGCAATTTCAGCAACGAGGCGTGTGACAAATTCGGGACAACGATCAGGAATGTCACCCCACAAGTCAGGCTCTCTAGCGAATCTCTCTTCTTGTCCTCTCGCGAGCATTGGTGAGATCCAATCCCACTTTGGCTCAACGTACCGAAACGGAATCATCCCAGCGCCTGCATGTCGCATGAAAACATACCATGATGCGATCCCGTGAATTGAATGAATAGGAACCTGTCCTCGATCGACCGTGCCTTTCATGGTCGGCAACACAAAAATTGGAAATTTGCTGACGCCGTCCATACAAATCCGTTCGACTGTGTCACCAATATGCTGATTCGAAAATCGAGACTCAATAATATCTCGATATGCTGCTAAATCGATTGGAGAATCACCAATCGCAGGAATCACCTCTTCGGTCTCATACGCCCTAAAAAACTCGCGTAACTCGGGATCAAGAATTCCAGCATCGTATGTATGATGCCCTTTTAAAGCCGCAAGATAAGTCAAAATCGTGTGACCACCATTTAAGACACGAATCTTTGCGTCTTCATAAGGTTCAACATCATCGACGATCTCTACGCCAACCATTTCAAGTGGAGGACGGCCATTTGCAAAGTGATCCTCCAGAACCCACTGAATGTACGATTCTCCCATTACAGTCACCGCATCAGAGACACCAAAACGTTTGACAACATCATCGCTGTGACGTGGATCGATGCGTGGTGTAATCCGATCAACCATGCAACAAGGGAAAGTGACGTGATCATGCGCCCATGTCATCGCCTCTTGATCGTCCGAAGCCTCCAGATACTGCATGAGGCCTGCTTTCAGTTTGCCTCCGTTGTCACGCAAATTGTCACAACACAAAAAAGTGACTGGACCTGATCCCTCACTTGAGCGTGCACGAATTACTGCGTGGAGAAATGTGTAAATCGATGACCCAACTCCAGTGGCTAAACCATCAACGATTGGCTGAGCAGTCAAATCCAACACATTGTCATCATCTAGGTTGTATCCGCTCTCAGTGACCGTCATTGAGACAACGCGGATTGCGTCATCTGACGCGCGTTGGACCGCAACATGATACGCAGAAGAAGCGTCAATCAACTCGATGATTGAACCGACCTCACGAAACGCCATCTCGCCGTTAGGAGAAATAGTTTTGAGGACATAGACCCCATCTTGTGCATTCAGGGCCTCAAATAACGGACGATCTTCAGTACGCAAATTCACACCACAGATTCCCCATTGCGGATGTTCCTTTAATAGACGGTCAATGTAGACCGCCTGATGCGCTCGATGAAACGCACCCACGCCAACATGCATAATTCCTGCTGTAATCTGACTTCTTTCGTAGGGAATCCGTTCCAAATTCTCTGTTGCCATCGTTTGAGTCCTTATTATCCCCGTATCTGTCGTAACGCCAGATACGATTGTCTGTAATTCGCTAATTTTGACTGAAAGTAATCCGTGCGAGCTGCCATTGGCTGCAGTCGGTCAGTGATTTGCTCATCTGGATAGGCTGTATTTTGATCGGTCATCGCGAGACGGGCAGCACCTAAACAAGGACCGATTATCGAGCTGTCCGATGTTTCAACAGTGATCTCAAGTGCATTAGCCATCATCTGAAGCCAATATTTCGAGCGCGTTCCACCGCCAATGGACAGGCTCGAACGAATGGATGAACCAGCGTCTCTGAGTGCTGCCAACCCATCACAAAACGAGAAGGTGACTCCTTCCATTACTGCTAAACAAAGATCATCCACCGTGGTCGCAGACGACAGGTTCAGAAATACGCCACGTGCATCCGGATCATTATGAGGTGACCGCTCACCATTAAGGTATGGGAGAAATTGCACCTCTGTTTCGGTCTGTTTTGAGACAGAGACTCGATTCACCATATCCGCTACCGACTGTCCTGTAATACGCGATAACCAGTTCAATGAATATGCGGCACTCAATGTCACAGTCATTTGATGCCAAGTGTTTGGCAGCGCATGCGCGAAGGCATGGACGGTTTTTTCCGGACACGCCTGATGGCTATCGCTCACTGTGAAGAAAACACCCGATGTTCCTAAGCTAATAAATGTTTGCCCTGGATTTGAAATCCCAAGCGCCAACGCACCACACGCGTTATCACCACCCCCTGCAACCACAGGTACGCGTGGAAGGCCAAATTTCCGACTTGCTTCCAAAGTCACCATTCCAGTCTCTTCTGGACCTTCAATCACGTCGGGTAACCACGCGCGATTCACAGTCGTGAGTTCAATCAATGCGTCGTCCCATTGCCTGGTTCGCGGATTCATCCACAAGGTGCCCGATGCATCAGAAGGATCTGTCGATAGTTCGTTAGTCAGTACAAATCGTAGATAGTCCTTTGGCAGCAACACATGCCGAATCTGTTGATAAATCTCAGCTTCATGTTGTTTGAGCCACATCAGCTTTGGCGCAGTGAACCCGGGCATTGCAAGATTGCCAGAATTCCTCGTGAAATCGTCACCCAAGCGATTGAGCTTGTTACATTCATCGCTCGACCGACCATCGTTCCAAAGAATACAAGGCCTCAAGACACGACCTTTGGCATCAAGACAGGTTGCACCGTGCATTTGTCCAGTCAGCCCGATGCGCTCGACTTGCTGTAACTGAATTTGGCTACTCAAATCTGCGCAGACTGACGCCAACGCGTTTTCCCAATGGACCGGATCTTGCTCAGACCAATTGGCCCTGGGAGTACTGATGGTTAAGTTGGCTTCCGCTGTTGCCCGAACTTGATGTTGCGAATCAATAACTACGGCCTTGAGTGAGGATGTACCCAGATCGATCCCTAAAAACATCTATGAGCCCTCTGGAGCGATATGACCAGCGGTTCCTGGACTCAGATTTGCTCTAACGACTCGCCGAAACTCAGATGGCGTCACGCCCTTGATCTTCGCAAAGTGGCGATTGAAGTTTGCGATATTATTAAAACCCACTGCGTAGCAAATTGATGAAACCTGATCATTGGTTTCGGTCAACAAAACACAGGCTTTACCGATACGTACTTGGTTCACAAAATCAACGAACTTATTCCCCGTGGATTTTTGAAAATGGCGAGAAAATGCACTTGCACTCATATCTGACATTGCAGCCATCCGTTCGAGTGAAATCTCGTGCGCAAAATTCTCGACAACATAATCGACCGCGTCGTTAATTCTCGACTCGACCACACCCGTCAAGGTTGAATGAATTTTTGCGGAGCTTAGGGCACGCTTCTTCGGCCACTCATGAAGTTTTTGTAACACCCTCAGAAATGCGAGAACTCGAGCGATACCATGGGTGTCTCGTACCGAAGCCAATAACGCTTGCGCTTCGCTCTGATCAAATCCGACAAACTCAACACCTGACTTCGCAAGCTCCAGTGTCGGCAGAACATTCTTAAATTCAGGGAACGCTTCGGCGAGCTGTTTCAACGATTCATCCCGAAACTGAATGACCATATCGCGGAGCGATACTGCCTCATGCGCACCTGTCTCAGTCACCCAATTATGAGGTAATCGCGGACCAGTTAACACAAACTGGCCAGGCTGGAACCGACCAATGTAGTCACCCACGAAAACTTTTCCCGTGGTCGCGACCATTAGATGCAACTCATACTCATCATGCGCATGCCAGCGAATCAAGTCGCAAGGCCATCCATGCTCAAGATAGCGGATACTACCAAGCTCTGGAGGGACAACTTCAAACTGTGGAACCGCTGCAATCGACATCGTTAGCTCATCCAATTCCCACCATCAACGTTGTAGGTTTGTGCAACAACGTAATCTGATGCTTTTGATGCCAGAAACAGTGCCATCCCTACTAAATCCTCAGCAGTACCCATGCGTCCGTACGGGACTGCTTCTCCCACTTCTCTTTTTTTCTGTCCGAGCGGCTTATATTCATATTTGGCGAACAATGCATCGACACCATCCCAGTGCTCACCATCGACCACGCCCGGCGCAATCGCATTCACATGGATGCCATGTTTGATCAAGTTAAGCCCAGCAGACTGCGTCAGGCTGATCACAGATGCTTTTGACGCACAGTAGACACCAACCAACGACTCGCCTCTGCGACCAGCCTGGCTAGCCATGTTGATTATTTTTCCACCACACCCGCGGTCAATCATGTGTTTCGCGACTGCCTGCAACATAAATAAGGTGCCCGCGACATTGATCGCAAAACAGCGGTCATAGTCCGCTCGATCGATCTCGATAATTGGCGCAGCTGTAAACACAGCCGCATTGTTGATCAGGACATCAATATGTCCCATAGTGTCGATCGTATGTTTAATCGCCTGATCAATACTCACTTGCTCAGCAACATCCACATGCGTGGCAAAGCAGTGTTTACCAAGTTCAATGGCTGATTGCTCGGCGCGGTCGATATCACAATCAGCGATCATCACGGTTGCACCGTTCTTGATAAAAGCACGCGCAAATGCATAACCGATACCGCGAGCGGCTCCGGTGATTAATACATTTTTTCCGCTCACATCGTTCACACACGGAGACCTTTTGCGTCAAATTTATGGATCATCTCGACACGCGGAGAGAGATGGATGGTGTCGCCATGCTTAAAGGCAACCTCACCATCCGCTCGAACCGTAATGGTTTCTGCGAGACCAGTGCCGTGAACATGGAAAAATGTATCTGAGCCCAAATGCTCTGACACACTGATAACACCTGTCCAATCGCCGTTGGATTCAGACACAACAATGTGCTCAGGGCGGATACCGATCGTATGTGCGCCATAGTTGGCCGCTTCATCGCCTTCAATAAAATTCATTTTCGGCGAGCCAATGAAACCTGCGACAAAGCGATTACAGGGGTTGCGATACAGCTCAAGTGGACTTCCGACTTGTTCGATCACTCCCCCTTGTAAGACAACGATCTTGTCAGCCATTGTCATTGCTTCGACTTGGTCATGCGTAACATAAATCATGGTGGTCTTCAGTCGCGCATGCAGTTCACTGATTTCCAACCGCATACCAACTCGTAATGCTGCATCAAGGTTTGATAAAGGTTCATCAAACAGAAATGCAGACGGCTCGCGAACAATGGCACGGCCAATCGCAACACGCTGACGCTGACCCCCTGAAAGTTGTGCTGGTCGTCGATCGAGATAGTCGGTCAAACTCAACACGTCAGCCGCTGCATTGACTCGACGATCGATCTCCACTTGACTCATTTTGGCCATCTTGAGAGGGAAGGCGATATTCTTCCGAACCGACATATGCGGATAAAGCGCGTATGACTGAAATACCATTGCCAACTTTCGTTGCGCCGGTGGCAACTCGGTTGCCTTACTCTCATCGATGTAAATCTCACCGCTGGTGACATCTTCGAGTCCAGCAATCAGTCTAAGCAGAGTCGATTTACCGCATCCAGACGGTCCAACAAAGACGACAAACTCGCCCTCTTCAATGGTTAAGTCGAGCGGCTGAATGACTTCGACATGTCCAAATTTTTTGGTGACTTTGTCTAATACGATACGTCCCATGAGTGTTCCCTATTTCACTGCGCCGAAGGTGAGACCGCGCACCAGCTGTTTCTGACTAAACCATCCAAGAATCAAAATAGGAGCAATAGCCATGGTCGATGCGGCACTTAATTTTGCGTAAAAGAGGCCTTCTGGACTTGAGTAACTTGCAATGAATGCAGTCAACGGCGCAGCTTTTGCCGCTGTCAGGTTGAGGGTCCAAAAAGCCTCATTCCAGGCCAGAATGAAATTCAACAAAATCGTTGAGGCGATTCCGGGAATCGCCATCGGTGTCAGCACATAGAGTATCTCCGAGCGCAATGAGGCTCCATCCATACGAGCTGCCTCTAAAATCTCAGAAGGGATTTCCCGGAAATAGGTGTACAGCATCCATACAATGATTGGCAGATTAATGAGCATCAGAACTACAACGAGTCCGATTTTGGTGTCGAGTAATCCAAGTTCGATAAAGATCAGGTAGATCGGATAGAGAACACCAACAGCCGGCAACATTTTTGTCGACAGCATCCAAAGCAAAATATCTTTGGTCCGTTTCGAGGGAACAAAGGCCATAGACCAGGCTGCGGGGACTGCCACGACAATCCCTAGCAGCGTCGACCCACCTGCAATGATGATTGAATTCGTCAAGAAACGCAGGTAATCGGATCGTTCCTGAACAATCGCATAGTTCTCAAGCGTCCAATCAAACATTAAAAATAAGGGTGGGTCCGCGATTGCCTGACCCTCAGTCTTAAAGCTTGTGAGGATAGTCCATAGAATTGGAAAAAAAATGAGAAGACCAATCGACCATGCGAGGATCGTGTTCCCCGTCTTTCGATTAAAAGTCACTGCTCGCGCCATCACAAGCCCCTATTTATCGAGATTTTGGCCGACGATCCGCATTAGGAAGATCGCGACGATGTTTGCAAGGATGATGGCGTACACACCACCGGCGGAGCCTAAGCCCACATTTTGACTTTCGAGTACCCTTTGGAAGATCAGATAGGTCAGCGTTTTGGAACCAAAGGCACCAGCCGTGGTCACAAAAATTTCCGCGAAAATCGACAACAGAAAGATTGTTTGAATCAGTAATACAACCGTGATTGCGCGACTGAGATGCGGCAGGATGATGTACCAGAATCGTTTCAGTGTTGTCGCACCGTCCATCTCTGACGCTTCAAGTTGCTCATGGTCAAGCGATTGGATCGCTGTCAGTAAGATCAGAGTGGCAAATGGTAACCACTGCCAGCTCACGATCGTGATGATGGAAATCAGCGACGCCTGCGACATCCATTGCACAGGCTCTGCCCCAAAAAACTCCCATAAATAGGATAAAAGTCCATAGTTGGCGTCCATGAACATATTCTTCCAAACCAAAGCTGATACCGTCGGCATCACAAAAAAGGGAGCGATTACGAGAATCCGAACCATACCTTGGCCCCACATAGGCTGGTCAAGAAGCAGCGCCAAGAGCGTTCCAAGGATCAAAGTGATCGCTAGAACGCCTCCGACAATAATCAGTGTGGTCGATACGCTTGGCCAAAATGAACTGGATGAGACAAAACGAACGTAGTTGTCAAAACCAACCCAGCCAAGATCCCCTCCACGCAGGGGCAGATATTTCTTAAACGAAAAATAAAGGGTCATGATCAGTGGAACAAGCATCCAACCGAGCAGCAGCATGACAGCAGGCGCCATCATGAATCGAGCTGCGGAGCGTGAGTGTTGAGTCGCCAAAAAAATCCCTTTCAGGTTGTTATTTGAGGGAAAGAGGGGCGCAAAACGCCCCTCTTCAGCAGGTCTTGGGATTAACGGTAGCCCGCTGCTTCCATCGCCTCATTGGTGATGTCTTGCGCCTTCGCAAGTGCTTCCTCGACTGATTGTTGTCCAGCGTAGACAGCTGAGAACTCCTGACTGACTTGAGTCGCAATACCAGCAAACTCAGGAATCGCTGCAAACTGAATACCCACATAAGGGCTCGGTTCAACAGTTGAGTTATTTGGATCAGCTGACAGGATCGAATCCAGAGTCATTTGAGCAAACGGTACCTTTGTATAGTTTGGATTTTCATACAGTGAGGTACGGGCTCCAGGAGGAACGTTCGCCCAACCTTCTTTTGCAGCAACCAACTCGATGTACTCTTTCGAAGTCGCCCACTCGATAAACTGAAGCGCGGCTTTTTCCTTCTGAGTACCAGCAGGAATCGCAAGTGCCCATGCCCAAAGCCAGTTTGAACGCTTGCCAAGGCCTGTATCAGGAGCCAATGCAAAACCGACTTTGTCTGCCACTGTTGAGTCTTTAGGATTGGTTACGAAAGACGCTGCAACGGTCGCGTCAATCCACATTCCGCACTTGCCTTGCTGGAACAGTGACAAGTTTTCATTAAATCCATTGGTTGCATAACCTTTTGGACCTGACTCATTCATCATGCCGACGAAGAAATTCAAGGTATCAGCCCAAGGCTTCTGATCAAAGGTTGCATTCCAGTCCATGTCGAACCAGCGAGCACCAAATGAGTTGGACATTGCTGTGATGAATGCACCGCCCTCACCCCAACCGGCCTTACCACGTAGACAAATCCCGTTGATGTCGTTCGAGCGATCAGTCATTGCCTTTGCCGCTTTGGCGATAAAGTCCCAAGTTGGGGCATCTGGCATCTTGAGACCTGCTTTTGCCATCAGATCAGTCCGATACATGATCATAGAGCTCTCACCGTAGAAGGGAGCTGCATACAGCGTTCCATCGTGGCTCAGACCACCACGCATCGCTGGCAAAATATCATCAACATCATATGCATCTGACAGATTGTTGGTATTGAAATTGACATTTTTGTGTAGCGGCACCAACCAACCATTGGCGCCCCAAATTGGTGTTTCATACATGCCGATTGTCATGATATCGAACGCACCGCCTTTGGTCGTGATATCGGTTGTCACACGCTGGCGAAGAACGTTTTCTTCAAGCGTTACCCATTCGACATTGATGCCCGTTTGTTGTGTGAATTGATCTGTATAGCCCTGCATGCGGATCATATCGCCGTTATTGACTGTGGCGATGGTGATTGTTTCAGCTAGAGCTGCCGTTGACGTAGCGAGTGATAATGCAACTGCAACACCCAAAGACGTTTTACGAATCATCTGTAGACTCCTTGTTATGTTTCTCGATCCACCCCGTGGATAGTCGAATTAAATCGAGCACGCGAACAACAGAGTAGACTTTTTTCCCCTCTTATTGATACTTTTTTGCATGTTGCGACGCAATAATTTATAGTTTTCGTAAAAAAAGTATTGATTCATACCTACCAATATGTAAAAAACTTTCCAATTGGACCTCTATCTTGCCACCGCATAACAGCGCGATAACGGTCGCTCTCTAGATCTCGGAGTATCGAAAGCATTAAGCTTTGATGCCATGGAGACAACCAAACAAATTATTCAACGACTGGTGTGTTTAAAGGCATCCGACGCACCACGAAAACTGGTTGCGATTGCCGGCACACCGGGCTCTGGTAAGACAACGCTCGCACATGCGTTAACTGACAACATCGCCAATTGCGCATGTTTGTCGATGGATGGCTTTCATCTGGATAATCCAATCCTCGACGCCATGAATCTGTCGAATCGGAAGGGTTCACCGGAAACCTTCGACATTGAGGGGTTTCGATCTCTAGTGAGGAGACTCAAAGAGCCAAACGATGTTTACATTCCTGTATTCGATCGCTCATCTGAAAAAACAATCAACTGTGCATCTCTCATCCCTGCGACCACAGAGATTATTGTGTTGGAAGGCAACTACCTGCTCCTCGATGAGCCTGACTGGCGAGAACTGAGTCACTATTGGGATTACACAATTTTTCTTGAAACAGATCTCGCGACCATTGTACGCCGATTGATGGATCGATGGTTATTTCATGGCTACAGCCAAGAAGCCGCTCACGCAAAAATCAGCGTTAATGACTTACCTAATGCACACCGGATTTTGCAACACGCCTTACCAGCGGATCTTGTGATTAAAACAGATTGAGTAGTGACGAAAAATCGTTACTGAGAGAACGCAGCGCAGGAGCCTTCAGAATGCAGTTAAAACGATTAACCACAATCGCACTGGTTGCTGTCATTTGAGAGTAATTCACTCAGAACTCTGAAATCGCCTGAGACGGCATGTTGACGAAAGTCCTCGAGCATAAATTCGACATCCCTGTCGATGCCCGAATCCTTCCTAAAGTTCCCAATCCTTCGGGATACCGGAGACCGGCGTTTGTCCTATTTCTGAATTATATCACGATAATTTTTTGGACAAAAAGACCGTTTCAGAAAAAATAAGGTGGTTTTTCATATTAATTTACTATCATAAAAATAATTGTGATTATTTTGTTCTATGAAAGAGGATGCGATCGCGGATTGTGTTGTGGTCAATCCCGGTTTTGATGCTTTTAGATCTCAGCTGATGAATCCTCAGTGTCCTCGATACCAGTGATCTGTCACCACTCGAGTCATAGGCATTGACTAGTCAGTCGACATTCAACTCTTCATTGCACCAGTTGCAACCCACGCTGAAATTCTCTCTAATTCAGTCCGAATAACTGATCCCAAGCTCACACAGAGAGATGTATGCAAGCGAATCGAATCACTTTGCTCGTCGATGACCTCGACCGCGCCATCATGTTCTACACCGATGCATTTGGCCTCACCCTCGTCGAAGATACCGAGATCTCTCAAAGCAAACGAATCGTGCGGGTGGCTTCGTCCAAAGAAGGTGTATCGCTCAATCTTACCACACCCAAACCAGGCGATGAGGCCCTTGTCGGCCGACAGGCAGGTCAGCGAGTCTTTGTCTTTATCGATACCGAAAATCTGGAAACTGACTTAATACGTTTCGCGGAAAACCAAGTTGAAATCGTCGATGGCCCAAGGACTGAGTCGTTTGGCCGTTGCGTTCTCGTTAAAGACCTTGTTGGAAATACCTGGGAATTCGTTGAACGGAATTAGAAAAAGAAAAGGCGACCCGAAGGCCGCCTAAAAGTCCAAGAGAACTGGACAGGGCATGGTGACCCTGAAACCATCGGCAATCCCTAGAACGACAGCTTCAAATGCACACCGTGAATCAGTCCCCAACAACAAACGTGCCTCAGCACAACCAATTCACTCTACGCAGTATATATAACAAAAATCACTATGAAAAGATTATTTAGTTATATAAAACGCGAGCTGACCAAACCATCTGTTCTAGCATGTCATTGAAGGACCTGCTTTAACTGATGTCCGATCCACTGAGAAACACTGTTGGCTCCCTGGTCGTACATCAACATATGTGAACCACCACCGACCCAATGCACGTCAGTCTGATACAGCTGTGCAGACTCAGTGGCATCGCTTGGACGAATCAACCGATCATCGTCACCGCTCACAATCAGCACCGGTGGCATCCGGCGAGGATCGTACTTCAGGGGGGCAATTCGGGGAAATCCCTGTAAATCAAGGGCAAGCCAAGGAGACTCATCACAACACTGACTCATGAATTGTCGCACATCATCGGTCACGTCAGTTTTCGAAAATAAAAGCCGTGCTGCTACGCGGTCTGACACCTGATGCACGCCAACCGTGAATGCAATCGCGAGCTGTTGATACGCGATGGGATCAGACCAGAGCATCCGTAACGCGATTGTCGACAAGCCTTTGGGGGGGACTGGGCTTAAAAGCACAACTGCAGCCAATGGACACGCATCACGGATCAATACCTGAGCAATTGCCGAACCCAAGGAATGCCCAACCACAATTGCTGGTTCTGACAACGCATTGAGAATCGAAACAACATCACTGACATAATCGCTCAAACGCCAATCATGGATACGCCCGCGCCCTTCACTCTCACCGTGCCCTCGGTAAGAGAGCGTATGAACCCGATAACCCTGATCCAATAACGGCTCGAGAAAGGCTTTAGGAAATACCCACGCTCCAGCGCAAATCCCATGCAGCATGACAATATCTGGAAGACCTGAGTGGCGTTGCGGCTCAAACACATGATGTTCGAGTTTGAGGGTATGCTCGTTCTTGGCCATACTGGTCTCCGTTTTCCGTAGTGTACAACTTTTGAGCAACTGCAACATGATCAAATGCCGACGAGCGACGATTGAAGACCTTAAATTCCTGGTTCACGGCAACCGCGCCATCGCAAGAGAAACCGAGGGTATCGAGCTATCAGAAGCAACGCTCAGCGATGGAGTTTCTGCACTCCTCGAAGACGACACCAAAGGAATGTATTGGGTCGCAACACGTCAAGACCAGGTTATTGGTCAGATCTTGGTGACCTATGAATGGTCTGACTGGCGCAATGGCCAAATGTGGTGGATTCAAAGTGTTTACGTATCGCCGGATGCTCGCCGCCAGGGCGTATTCAAAGCACTTTTAGATCACGTCACCCATGAAGCGCGAGACCACTCAGTGGTCGAACTCAGGCTCTACGCAGAGACGACAAATCGACGCGCGCACTCAACCTATCTGAACCAAGGATTCACGACCGGTCACTATCAAGTGTTTGAGAAACCGATCACCGAGCCTTAGATCAATTGCGATCCGCTCGATCTGACAGAACACGGCTGACCGCGTCTCGCCATCCTGCATAACGATCATCAGCTGCCGCCTGACTCATCTCCGCTTCAAAATGACGGTCCAAGGCCCAGGTTTTGGCAAAGCCGTCTCGATCTGGATACAAACCGACATGCATCCCAGCAAGCCATGCAGCACCGAGCGCTGTGGTCTCAATCACTTCGGGTCGATCCACGGGTGCTTGCAAAATATCGGACAACGACTGCACCATCCAATCATTCGCGACCATTCCACCATCGACGCGAAGTACCGCATCGCTTGAGCGATCGCCTGATGCCTCTTCCCAATCGGAACGCATGGCTTCATACAAATCGCGGGCCTGGTAAGCAACCGAGCGCAGTGCCGCTCGAGCCACCTCAGCAAACCCCGTGTCTCTGGTCAGTCCAAATAACGCGCCACGACACTCACTGTCCCAATACGGAGCACCAAGTCCGGTAAACGCAGGAACAAGGTACACACGTGTTTCCGATTTCGCCTGATTCGCAAGTGCTTCTGTCTCAGATGCATGACGAATCACTTTGAGCCCATCACGCAGCCATTGCACCACTGCACCAGCCACAAAAATCGAGCCCTCAAGCGCATAAGTCATTTTTCCATCGAGCTGATAAGCAACAGTTGAAAGCAACCGATGCTGACTTTTGACGCAAGTCGTTCCTGTATTCAATAGCGCAAAACAACCCGTCCCATATGTCGCTTTTAACATGCCTGGAGTAAAGCAGGATTGCCCGATCGCTGCCGCCTGCTGGTCGCCCGCAACACCATTGATCGGGATCGGAGCGCCGAACAAATCAGCGCGGGTTGTCCCATAATCCGAAGCACAATCTTTGACCTCAGGAAGGACCGAGCGAGGAACATTCAACAATTGGAGCAACTCATCATCCCACTCGCCGGTGCGAATGTTAAATAACAGTGTCCTTGATGCATTCGTCGCGTCGGTGGCATGTACAGCACCATTGGTCAGGCGCCAAATTAAAAAGGTATCAATGGTCCCGAAAAGAAGTTCACCGCGTTCTGCACATTCCCGAGCGCCCTCCACATGATCGAGAATCCAAGCCAGTTTAGTGCCTGAAAAATACGGGTCTAATAACAGTCCTGTCTTCTCAGCAATGACAGGCTCATGCGATTCGGCGCGGAGCTTTTGACACAAATCAGCAGTCCGCCGATCCTGCCAAACAATCGCATTGTAAATTGACTCACCGGTTGCCTTATCCCAAACCACTGTTGTCTCACGTTGGTTTGTAATACCGATCGACGCAATCTGCTCAGCCGATAGTTTGGCATGCTCCATTGCTTGGCGACACACGGCTGCAGTTGAAGCCCAGATCTCCTCGGGATCGTGTTCGACCCAACCGGATTCCGGAAATATTTGCCGAAATTCCTGCTGGCCTGTCGCAACAGGCTTCAAATTCTGATCGAAAATGATCGCCCGACTCGATGTCGTTCCCTGATCAATCGCAAGAATAAACTGGCTCATCACACCTTCTTCCAAACAAAGACCCACCACACGATCGCAATACCCAAACCACCCCATAAGGGCGTTCCATACAGACCTAACCACGCCAGCATAATGAATACTGTACCGAGAATGGAGATAAACAACCGATCACCACGCGTCGTTTCAATTCCTAAAATGCCATGTCGGGGATCACCACCTGGCGTTCTCACCTCGAGAAAAGCCAGTAATCCAATGCATCCGAAGACAAACACAAAGACTAACGCTGTCGGAATCGTCCAAGCCATCCAGTCCAGCATCACACCCTCCCCAGGGCGAAGCCCTTCGCAATGTGGTTCCGCACGAAATAAATCACAATCGCACCTGGAATAATTGTTAAACATCCGGCAGCGGCCAACAGTCCAAGCTCGTAGCCCGCACTGGACGCTGTCTTTGTCATTGTCGCTGCAATTGGTTTCGCATCGACTGCTGTCAGTGTTTTTGCAAGTAACAATTCAACCCACGAGAACATAAAACAGAAAAAGGCTGCAACTCCGATACCCGCTTTGATGTTTGGCATGAAAATTCTGAAGAAAAACCGTCGGAACGAATAGCCATCCACGTAGGCTGTCTCATCCAACTCTTTTGGTACTCCTGACATAAAGCCCTCCAGGATCCATACCGCCAGTGGAATGTTGAATAGGCAGTGTGCAAGGGCCACCGCGATGTGTGTATCAAACAAACCGACAGCGGAATACAGTTGGAAAAATGGCAAGGCAAATACCGCAGGTGGCGCCATGCGGTTGGTCAGCAACCAAAAGAATAAGTGCTTATCACCCATGAACCGATATCTGGAAAATGCATAGGCTGCAGGAAGCGCGACACTGACCGAAATAATGGTGTTAATGGTCACGTAAATCGTTGAGTTGATATAACCCCAATACCACGACGGATCGGTGAAGATCGCCGCATAGTTCTCGAGCGTAAACTCTTGCGGAAATAAGCTGAAGCCTGCCAAGATTTCATTGGTCGTTTTAAAGCTCATCGAAACGAGCCAATAGATCGGCAGCATCAAAAATAGAATGTATAAGATCGGTGCCAGTGAGCGTAATTTCATGATCAACCTCAGTTCTGGTCATCTTTCGTCATCGCGGTATAGAAGGCCCACGAGACGAGTAACGTAATCGCAAAATAAATTAATGACATGGCTGCTGCCGGACCCAGATCAAACTGACCAAGAGCGACCTTTACCAAATCAATCGACAGCAAAGTGGTTGAGTTACCTGGACCACCACCTGTGAGAACAAACGGCTCTGTGTAAATCATGAAAGAATCCATGAATCGCAATAGGATTGCGATGGTGAGCACCTTTTTCATTTTCGGTAGCTGGATGTGCCGGAACACAGCAAATTTGGATGCGCCATCAATTTTCGCTGCCTGATAATAAGCGTCCGGGATTGATACCAAGCCCGCATACGCGAGTAACACCACCAACGAGGTCCAGTGCCAGACATCCATCGCGACAATCGTGATCCATGCTGCCAAAGGCGATTGAGTCATGTTGTATTCAATTCCGAGGATGCTATTGAGGGTATATCCCAATAATCCGATATCAGGGAGTGTGAAAATGTTCCACATTGCACCCACCACATTCCAAGGGATCAACAATGGCATCGCCATCAAGATTAGGCAGATCGGGACCCAAGGGCCGGATCGCGGCATAGAGAGTGCAATCGCGACACCTAATGGCACCTCAATTGCCAGAATAATCCCGGTAAACAGGAACTGACGGCCAAGTGCTGCATGGAATCGTTCAGAGCCCAGAACATCCTGGAACCATCCAATGCCATGCCAGAAAAATAAATTGTCACCGAAGGTTTCTTGAACTGAGTAATTCACAACAGTCATCAACGGGATCAGCGCGTTAAAGGCCACCAGCAAGATGACTGGGAGAACAAGAAACCAGGCGCGAGGGTTTGACGTTTTCATCGATTGTTTTCCTTATCCCTGTGTCTCTGCAACAACCCAACCGTCCTCATAGAGGCGGGTTTGCGCCGCATCAAATTGCAAATGAACCGGACCATCAGGTATCGAGTCACCCTCATCAACGATGGCGTTGATAATCTGCTCAATCCCTTCAAGTCTGACCTTCACGACCGTGTGTCGGCCAACATCCATGACTGTCTCCACAGTGCCAGCAATTCCGGCATCGGCGAAACGCACGAACTCAGGTCGAACGCCGACTTCCACCGAACCTTGCCGAAGATTTGTCAGATCGCTTGCGGTATCAATCACCTGCCCAGCCACCTGAACCTGACCATCCACCACTGAGGCTGGAACCACATTCATTCCTGGCGATCCAATAAAATGACCGACAAAGGTATGTGCCGGACGTTCAAAAAGCTCAATCGGCGTGCCAACCTGAAGGACCTGGCCAAAATTCATCACAACCACCTGATCGGCAAACGTCAGTGCCTCAGTCTGATCGTGTGTCACATAAATCATTGTCCGCTTGACCTTTTGATGCAGCTCTTTCAACTTCGACCGTAACTTCCACTTGAGATGCGGATCGATCACAGTCAATGGCTCATCGAACATGATGACGTTGACGTCATCCCTGACCAGACCTCGGCCCAATGAAATCTTTTGCTTATTGTCTGGAGTCAAGCCTGCTGCTTTTTTGTCGAGCATCGAATCGAGCTCGAGCATCGTTGCAATCTCCGCAACGCGGGTGGCGATTGCTGCCTCATCGACACCCCGATTTCTGAGTGGAAATGACAAATTCTCCCTGACGGTCATGGTGTCGTAGATCACTGGGAACTGAAACACTTGCGCAATATTGCGGGCATCAGGCTCGAGCGAGGTCATCTCTTGATCGTCGAATAACAGTTGACCCTCACTGGGTGTCAATAGACCAGAAATAATGTTCAGTAGTGTTGTCTTCCCACAACCCGATGGACCTAGAAGTGCGTAGGCACCACCGTCATCCCAATCCAGGTGAACACGCTGCAAGGCATAGTCATCGTCTGATTTCGGATTCGGCAAATAACTGTGTCGTATGTTGTTTAAAGTAATTCGTGCCACGGTTGACCTCTATGCGACCAGACGTCCGTCAGCGGCGAAGAAAAAGCACTTACTGACATCCATAAAAAATGTATGAGATTCGCCCACCTGATATGGATGGATCCCTTCCGATTGCGATACCCATGACCCCTCTCCGACCCGAAAATGAGCCACACTCTCCGAACCTGACAGCTCTGTGACCTGAACAGACCCGGCAATGGCAACACCCTCGGAAATCGCTGTCGGCAGCACGTGGTGTGGCCTGACACCAATCATGTATTCACCATCGGCTAATTGCGATTGCGGTCCACTTAATTCCCAAGATACTTCTGTATTGAGCGTACATCGACCGCCTGCCTTTGTGACAACCGCTGTATTCAAAGGCGGGTCAGAGAAGACTTGCGCAGTCGTTAGGTTAACCGGATTGCGATACACATCCGAGGTCTCATCGAACTGTGAGACGCGCCCTTCATGCAGCGTTGCCGTGCATCCGCCAAGCATGAGTGCTTCAGCCGGCTCACTTGTCGCGTAAATCACCACTGCCCCTCTATCTGCAAATAATTGGGGTAGCTCAGAACGCAACTCCTCACGCAATTTATAGTCCAGATTGGCAAGTGGTTCATCGAGAAACACCACCTTGGAATCTTTGACGATGGCTCGTGCCAATGCCGTTCGCTGCTGTTGTCCACCGGATAATTCCTGAGGGCGTCGCTCGAGCATTGGTGTTAATTTCATCAGGTCGGCCGCTTCTCGGACTCGACGATCAATATCACTCGAAGAGATCCTGGCCAATCGCAATGGTGACGCAATATTTTCATACACACTAAGGTGCGGATAATTCACGAAAAATTGATGAACAAAGCTAATTTGACGGTCTTGGGTCGATTGTTTGGTCACCTCGACTCCATCGATCAAGACCTGTCCAGAGGTTGGTTGATCGAGCCCCGCCATCAACTTCATCAGTGTGGTTTTACCGGCGTTGGTTTCGCCTAACAACACATTAAAATGTCCCGGCAAAAATCGTAACGATGTCTCGTGGATATGAATCTCAGCACCAACGCGCTTCGTCACATCCTGTATTTCAAGCGTCATCAAATTATCTCTAATTTATAAGCTGTGATTGAAGAAGGGCTCGGTAAACCGAGCCCTTCGAGGGTAGGCACTGGATTAGTTCGTCCAGCGCTTGACTAGCTCGTCGTAATTGACGGTTTTGCCTTGTGGCTTTTCGTTCGCAAGCTTCGCTTTCGCTCCACCTTTGCCAAGCCATTCAGACGCATCCTTTTCCTCGTTCAAACGTGGACCACAGCCGCCATAGACATTGGCTGCTTTATCCGCCGCTTCCATCCGAGACATCACGAGATCCATCTCACCCGCAAGTCGATCCATCGCTTCTTGCGCTGTAAATGCGCCAGAGTTGACGTCACCGATCTGCTGCCACCAAATTTGCGCGAGTTTCGGATAGTCAGGAACGTTCACACCAGTTGGTGACCACATCACACGATCAGGTGAGCGATAGAACTCAACCAGACCACCAAGCTTTGGCGCGCGCTCAGTGAATGACTCATGGTTCACAGTTGACTCACGAATAAAGGTCAAGCCGACGTGTGATTTTTTCGCATCCACTGTCTTTGATGTCACAAACTGCGCATAGAGCCATGCGGCCTTCGCGCGGTCTTCTGGAGTTGATTTCATGATTGTCCATGAACCAGCGTCCTGATAACCCAGCTTTTGTCCCTCTTCCCAATACGGTCCGTGTGGACTCGGAGCCATTCTCCATAATGGAGTACCGCTATCGTCAACTGTGTTATTTCCTTCTGATTTTGGAGCAACCATCGACGCAGTAAACGCCGTGTACCAGAAGATCTGCTGCGCAACGTTACCTTGAGACAGTGCAGGTAGTGACTGATAGAAGTCATATGACGCAGCACCTGGAGGTGCATACTGACGTAACCACTCATCCCACTTGCGGATCGCATAGACAGCGGCTGGACCGTTGGCTCCACCACCACGCGTGACCGACGCACCAGCTGGATTACATGAACCCTGCTCCATGCGAATACCCCACTCATCGATTGGTACACCGTTCGGATATCCCTTCGAACCAGCTCCAGCCATTGAAAGCCACGCATCAGTCATCCGCCATCCGAGGTCTGGAGCACGCTTACCATAATCCATGTGACCGTAGACACGGACACCATCGATGTCTTTCACATCATTGGTGAAGAAGTCAGCAATATCTTCATAGGCTGACCAGTTCACTGGGACGCCCAGGTCGTAGCCGTACTTCGCCTTAAACTTTTTCTGCAGATCTTCACGATCAAACCAATCCTTTCGGAACCAGTAGAGGTTTGCGAATTGCTGGTCTGGGAGCTGATACAAATCGCCATCAGGACCCGTGGTGAAGCTCTTTCCGATGAAATCATCGAGATCAAGACCCGGGTTAGTCACATCTTTCGCTGGTCCTGCCATCCAATCGGTGAGGTTACGGGCCAACTGCAGACGAGAGTGCGTTCCGATTAAGTCAGAATCGTTGATGTAGGCATCGTATAAATTACGCTTTGTCTGCATCTGGGTCTGAACTGCCTGAACCACCTCACCTTCACCGAGAAGCTGATGGTTCACTTTAATCCCAGTGATCTCTTCAAAAGCCTTGGTCAAAACTTCTGATTCGTAAGTGTGTGTTGGGATTGTTTCAGACAGTACGTTGACTTCCATCCCACGAAACGGTTCAGCGGCCTTAATGAACCATTCCATTTCTTTTGCTTGGTCACTTTTGCTGAGCGCAGAAGGCTGGAATTCATTATCAATCCATTTCTTCGCTGCATTCATGTCGGCGTAAACGGCTTGGCCAGCCATCGCGAGCGACACAGCTGCCACAGCTGTTGCAAGATGCTTTCGCATGATCGTCCTCCAATATCGGATCTTATGTTTATTGTGGCCAAAGACGTTTTGCCTAAGGCTGATCTTGATGTTCATCTGAACAAAAGTGAAAGTCAAGCGAAAAAATATTTGTGTTTTTTTTCACCTTCATGCTAGCTTAATTTGAAAAACAACGTTCGAATGAACATATCTGAGGTTTCGGTGGAATTATCTGATCGTCAAATAGACATCTTGTCGAAAATCAACAGCGACGGTCGTGTCGATGTCGATCAATTGGCTGTCGATTACACTGTCACAACGCAGACGATCCGCCGCGATCTCAACGAATTGTGTACGCGGGGTCTTGCCGCGCGAATCCATGGTGGAGCTGTGCCTGCTGTCTCTGTCTCGAATGTTGACTACCAACAGCGCAGGCAGCTTGCATCAGACGAAAAAGAATCGATCGGCCGCATCGCTGCGCAACTGATACCCAATCATTGTTCGGTCATCCTGAACATTGGGACCACGATCGAACAGGTCGCGAGAGCTCTTTACGAGCACAAAAGCCTGGTTGTCATCACAAACAACGTGAACGTTATTTCAACGTTAACTGGCTCACCACAAAAAGATCTAGTACTGGTTGGCGGAACAGTCCGTCAAAGTGATGGCGCCATTGTTGGTGAGGACGCCGTCGAATTCATCTCTCGATATAAAGCGGATTTTGCGTGCATCGGGGCCAGCGCAATTGATGAAGATGGTGCTGTTCTCGACTTTGACGCCCGCGAAGTCTCAGTTGCTCGAGCGATATTAAAAAACGCCCGAACAAAAATTCTGGTGTCTGACAGCCTGAAATTTGAACGAAGCGCTCCGGTCAGAATTTGCGACATTGGAGAGATTGATTATTTCGTCACCGACCACGAACCACCCGAGTCGTTTCAGAAAGCCGCGGAATTGAGAGGGACACGCATCGTCACATTGAATGATGCCAATTTTTTGGAATTAGTTGATATATGAGTACCCAATCCCCCTACGATGTCCTGATTATCGGTGGTGGCGTAAACGGCTGCGGTATTGCACGAGACGCCGCGGGTCGCGGACTGTCTGTGCTTCTATGTGAAAAAGATGACCTTGCACAGGCAACATCGTCTGCATCAACCAAACTGTTCCACGGTGGCCTTCGCTACCTCGAATACTACGAGTTTCGGCTTGTCCGTGAAGCGTTGATTGAACGTGAGGTGCTGCTACGCGCAATGCCACATATTTCCTGGCCGATGCGTTTCGTCCTACCGCATCACAGCGGCTTGCGGCCAAGTTGGTTACTGCGCCTTGGTCTGTTCCTATACGACCATTTGGGTGGCCGAAAGATCCTGCCACCAACAAACGCGTTGAACCTCAGAACACACGAAACCGGCCGACCGCTGAAGAGCTTGTATACCAAGGGGTTTGAGTATTCCGATTGCTGGGTCGAAGATTCTCGACTGGTGGTCTTGAATGCACGTGATGCCGAAGCCAGAGGTGCAACCATCAAAACCCGAACACGGGTCGAGGGCGCGCGACGGGATAATGACTTATGGACCGTTGATCTCAAGGACACCTGGTCTGGTGATACTCACAAAATTCAGGCAAGAGCAATAATCAACTGCGGCGGACCGTGGGTTAGCGAAATTCTACATGATCGAATTCACGAGCATTCCAAAGATGGGGTCCGATTGGTTCGGGGTAGCCATATTGTGACCAACAAACTCTTTGATCATGATAAGTCATACATTTTTCAGCAATCTGATGGCCGAATTATTTTTGCCATCCCCTATGAGGATGACTACACATTAATCGGCACCACCGATGTTGATCATACAGGCGACCCAAAGGATGCTGTCTGCACCCCAGAGGAAACTGAATATCTCACCTCGGCGGCCTCTGAGTATTTTGAAACGCCAGTCACGGCTGACGATGTGGTCTGGACATTCTCAGGCGTACGGCCGTTGTTCGATGACAACGCATCATCAGCAACCGAAGCCACTCGAGATTATGTACTAAAGAGACGTGATAAAAATGGCAAAGCCCCGCTTCTTAACGTCTTTGGCGGTAAAATCACCACCTACAGAAAGTTAGCCGAAGCCGCACTGACCGAAATGAAAGGGTATTTTCCATCACTCGGAAAATCATGGACAAGCACCCAACCTCTCCCTGGCGGCAACTTCCCAGTGGATGGTGCTGGTCAATTAGCACTTGAGCTCGGAGCCGTGTATCCGTTTGTGTCTGATCGATTGATCGTCCGCTTGGTCAAGGCCTATGGCACCGATGCATACACAGTGCTCGGTGACGCAAAATCAGAACACGATCTCGGCCGTCACTTTGGTTGGGATCTGTATGAATGTGAAGTTCATTGGCTCATGTCTCATGAGTACGCCCGGACGGCGGAAGATATTATCTGGCGTCGCACAAAGCTTGGGTTACGACTCAATGAGGATGAGATCGCGTCGCTCAATCAATGGATGCAGACCCAAGGGCTCGAGTACAAAGCAAAAGCTGGCTAAGACAACGATCCAGCAAATCGGGCACGCGCCTCAATCTCTGCGTAATTGCCTTCGGTCAATACATCAATCGGTGCAATCCAACTGCCACCAACACAGACGACGTTGGGGCAGCCAAGATAATGGGCTGCGGTCTCCGCTTTGATTCCACCTGTTGGACAAATCATAAAATCAGGCAGTGGACCCGCGAGTGACTTTAAATAATTCACACCACCCGATGCCTCTGCGGGGAAAAATTTTCCACATCGACTTCCCAACTCCATCAATGCCATGGCTTCAGATGCACTTGAAAATCCTGGAAGGATCGGTAGTTGATGTTCGATGCTGGCGTTCCACAACGTACCGGTGGTTCCGGGACTCACAACAAAGTCAGCACCATAATCTTTCGCTTGTCGAATTCGGTCAGAGTTGGTCACTGTGCCCGCACCGATTAAGGCCTCAGGTACGGCATCTTTCATCGCACTCATCGCCTCCAACGCACAGTCTGTTCGAAGCGTAATTTCAAACACGGTTAGACCGCCTGAAGCCAGCGCCTCAGCCAAGGGTGCTGCCATCGATATTTCTGGGATGACTAATACGGGCATCACCGGACTGCGCGATAGCGCCTCATGTAAAATAGGATGCATCAAGCCTCCGGAAGTAACTGTAACCCACCACCTAAGGTTGCTGGGCCGGCCTGATGCCGGAGTGTTGAAAAGAGTGAACGACCCCAGGGAGAGGGATGCTGAGGCTCAGGCACATGGACTGTTTGACGCGCATTGAAGGTGGCCTGATCAACCAACACCGACAATTGACCTGTCAATGCGTCCAATCGAATCACATCACCAGTGCGGATACGACTGAGCGGTCCGCCATCCTTTGCCTCAGGTGACACATGGATAGCAGCAGGGACTTTGCCACTCGCACCACTCATTCGGCCATCGGTGACCAGCGCAACTTGATACCCCTCGTCTTGTAACACGGATAGGGATGGCGTTAATCCATGCAGTTCGGGCATACCGTTTGCTTTCGGGCCCTGACCGCGCACAACAACGACCACGTCTCGATTGAGCTCGCCCGCTTGAAAGGCTGTCTTCACATGCTCTTCCTTATCAAACACAACACATGGGGCTTCGATCACGTGCCGCTTAGCATCGACTGCCGATGTCTTGATCACCGCCTCACCGAGATTACCGTTCAAATGCACAAGCCCACCGGTCTCCTGAAATGGCGAATCAACTGGCTTCAAAATTGACGGATCAAGTGATGCTTGCTGTACAGCGACCCATTGCAATCGACCCTCAGACATCGTTGGCTCCGAGATGCTCTCAGCAATGGTTCGACCAGTCATCGATAATGCATCACCGATGAGTAAACCCGCATCCAATAGTTCTTGCATGACAAAGCCCATCCCTCCTGCTGCATGGAAATGATTCACATCAGCCGATCCGTTGGGGTAGACGCGAGCAATCAGCGGGGTCACTTTCGACAAAGCAGCAAAATCATTCCAAGTGACTGTCAAGCCCGCAGCTTGGGCGATCGCAATCAAGTGCATGGTGTGATTGGTGGATCCGCCCGTTGCATGCAATCCAAGAATTGCATTCACAATGGCTCGTGCATCGATCACAAGGCCAATCGGTAAATAGTGATCACTCCCACGTGATGCATTGAGAGCAGCCTCAACAGCTGCATCAGTCAGTGCGCCTCGAATTTCGTCACCTGGATTGATAAAGCTCGATCCTGGAAGTTGCACCCCCATCATCTCAAGCAACATCTGGTTGGAATTAGCCGTCCCATAAAACGTACAAGTACCGGGACTGTGATAGGCAGAAGCCTCTGAGACAAGCAACTCCTGACGACCAACCTCACCTTTAGCAAAGGCTTTCCGTACCTGAGCTTTGGCGTCATTACTGATGCCCGTTTGCATCGGTCCAGCCGGAATAAACACCGTCGGTAAATGACCAAATGACAAAGCACCCATCAAGAGTCCAGGCACGATCTTGTCACAAATGCCGAGAGCCACAGTGGCATCGTACACATTATGACTTAGAGCGACGGCCGTCGACATCGCGATCACATCTCGCGACAACAATGATAACTCCATCCCAGGACGCCCTTGCGTGACACCATCGCACATTGCAGGTACACCGCCAGCAACCTGCGCCATCGCCCCGAGGGATCTCGCTGTCTGTTTAATTCGATCGGGATAGTTCTCATACGGCTGATGCGCAGACAGCATGTCATTATACGCAGTCACAATCGCCAGATTTTTCGCACGCGTGCTGTCCACGGTTAACAGCGTCGTCTGATCCTCCAGTGCACCCGCAGCCGCATGTGCAAGATTGGAACAACTCACCTGGCCACGATCTGAATCCGATGCATCAGCCATCTCCCGAATTCCATCAAGATAGGATGCCCGCCACTTCTGACTGCGAGCCTCGATGGCCTGAAGAACTGATTGCACAGCGTCTTTACGATTCATGAATCGCGCCTCGCTGGATCGTTGTTAATGTTCGATCTGGCCACTCAACAATGATTGGATCATCCGAGGCAAGCAGGTAACTGATAGGGTTCATCGCGTCAATTGATCGTAAACCAGCCATCACTTTGGCTTCTTTTGCCTCTGAGCTGACCAATAAAACCACCAACTGAGCGGATAAGATGTGCTTTAGTGTCATCGAAATTCGTGGCACAGCCGGTGACCCAATAGCAGATGTTGCGACAAATCCTGCTTGTCCATCGTTCAACCCCGGAACAGCGATTTCACTTGGGAAAAGACTGGCAAAGTGTCCATCCTCTCCCATACCAAGGATCGCAATATCAAGAGAGCATTGCCTTTGATTCAGTTGATCGGCAGACGACGCGGCATCATCGCCAATCAACATAGGCTCAAAGGTCGCATCGCTTGCACGATTGATGCACAGTGTCGACTTCACCAGTCTGGCATTTGACGCGTCTGATGATTCATCAACTGCGCGCTCGTCAACGAGCGTCACGCGAACAGATGACCAATCAATCGACGCTGTCGATAGTTCGGACATCAGATCGATGGCACTTCGTCCACCGGGAAACGCAATACGCGCAATACCTTTTCGAGCAATGGTTTCACTGAGCATACGAGTAATGGCCTGAGTCAGACTCATCCATCCACCTCAGGCTCAATCCAACGATGTCCGTATTCAGTCATTAACTCAAACGAGGAGACAGGGCCCCAGGTACCAGCAGTATATTTTTCTGGCTGACGACGCTTCGCTTCATCAACGATCGGATCAATGAACGCCCAGGCGGCTTCAACCTCATCCGATCGCATAAAGAGGGTTTGGTTACCGCGAGCAACATCCATCAATAAACGCTCATACGCCTCGGGTAAGCGAGTCTTAAAGGTTTCATTAAAGGACAGGTTGAGACTTGCAGGGAACAATCGCATGCCACCGGGTCCTGGCTCCTTACTGGTCATACTGAGTTTCAATCCTTCGTTGGGTTGTAACCGAATCACGAGACGATTTGGTTCCATCACCTCAGAACTGCGCGGGCCATCTTCAAAAATATTGTGTGGAGGTCGCTTGAACGTAATCACGATTTCACTCGCACGTCCTGCAAGCCGTTTCCCAGTCCGCAAATAAAAGGGAACGCCTGACCAACGCCAATTGGAAATCTCACAGCGCAACGCCGCAAAGGTTTCAGTGTCACTTCCATGTCCAACTTCGGTGGTGTAGGAGTCCACCGGAGTCGCTTCGACCAACCCTTTGGTGTACTGGCCCAATTTGACGCAGTGATCGAAGTTCTCTCCTGTGATTGGTTTGAGCGCCCGGAGAACTCGAAGCTTCTCATCACGCACCTGATCAGCGACAAATTTTGATGGAGGCTCCATTGCAACAAGACACAGCAGTTGCAACAAATGGTTTTGCACCATATCCCGAAGCGCACCAAAATCATCATAGTACGACGCGCGAGAACCAACGCCGACCTCTTCAGCGACAGAGATCTGCACGTGATCAATGTGTGCATTCGACCACAGCGATTCAAAGATCGAGTTGGCGAACCGCAGTGCCATCAGGTTTTGAACCGTTTCCTTACCGAGATAATGATCAATTCGGTAAATCTGACGCTCTTCAAAGACCGCTAAAATTGAGTCATCAAGGGCTTCCGCACTCTGTAAATCATGACCCATTGGTTTTTCGACCACCAATCGGGTTTGCTCGGTTTTAAGACCGGTTCGCTCGAGGGTCTGGCACGCGTCTGCAAATAACGTCGGTGAGATTGCAAAGTAAAAAACACGTGGCACGGCTGCTGTGGCAATGCAAGCGGCTTCGATATCCTCTGCGCCTTCACCCGTTTGAACGTCGAATCCAATAATCTGGACCCGATCACCAAAAGCCAACCAATCAGCTTCGTTATCGGATGTGATCACTTCGTCACAAAACGGTCTCAACTGATCCAAGAAATCTTTTTTGGGCAACGTATGACGTGCTGCTGCAATCAGAGCACAACTCTCTGGGATCTGACCATCCAAAAATCGATGGAATAATGCAGGAAAAATTTTTCGGAGTGCGAGATCTCCAGTACCACCAACGATGACAAAATCAGTGGAAGGGATTTCCGCTTCTTTCGGGATTTTTGACTCAATCACCATCTGTGATTCGCTTCGCCTCTTCGACAGATACAATTTTTAAGGTACTGGTGCCGCCCGGCGTATTCAAACGATCACCTCGGGTGAGGAGGACCTGACTATCGACGGGGAGACCCAGAAAGTCGGCAACCTGCCTAACGACAACCTGATCGACGAAGCTCATCGACTCATCAGTGGGTTGGTCGAAAGCCAAAGGCATGACTCCCCGGAATAGTGACATGCGGGCCAGGGTCTTTGGTTGCACCGAAAGCGCAACAATTGGAAGACTCGCTCCTGAGCGACTCATCCACAAGGGCGTGGACCCACTTTCTGTGATACACACAATCGCCGCTAATTTTTTCAAATGGTTTGCGATGTACATCGCACCCAGTGCGATTGCCTCGTCACGACGACCGTATTGGGCTTCGACTCGGGCACCGAGGGCCTGTGCTTGCTCAGTTTGCTCTGCACCAGCTGCTGTTTTGGCCATCGATAAGACTGTTTCTACCGGGTAATCGCCAGCAGCCGTCTCCGCCGACAACATCACCGCATCTGTTCCATCCAACACGGCGTTCGCCACATCAAACACTTCAGCACGTGTTGGCATTGAGCTGGAAATCATGGATTCCATCATCTGCGTTGCTGTAATCACTGGACGATCCAGTGCCCGTGCGCGAGTAATGATCTTCTTCTGCACGCCGATCAGTCGATCATCACCGATCTCAACTCCTAAATCACCGCGCGCGACCATCACGGCATCACTTGCAGAGATCAATGCATCAAGTACAGCGTCGGAAGCAACCGCTTCAGCACGCTCCACTTTGGCCACTAAATCAGCTTGAGAGCCACGTTGACTCAGCGCTGCGCGTGCCAGATGCATATCCTCTGCATCCCGCG
Organism: gamma proteobacterium HIMB30; assembly: GCA_000227525.2. Taxonomy (GTDB): domain Bacteria; phylum Pseudomonadota; class Gammaproteobacteria; order Pseudomonadales; family Litorivicinaceae; genus HIMB30. The sequence goes on along the minus strand of AGIG01000027.1, from coordinate 24,771 downwards.
GGAAGGAAATGGCAACGAAGTCGGCATCAATTTCTGCGACCACATCCATGTCCCTGTAGTCCTTATCGGTCAAGGCGGCGGCTGATAGCCCACCACCTTGCTTATTGATTCCTTTGTTATTTGACAGATTTCCACCAGTGAGAACTTCCGTGACAACCTGAGATCCGGTAACTTCGACAACGCGCAGAATCACCCGTCCGTCATCTAGTAAGAGCACATCGTCGGGACGACAATCGTTCGGAAGCTCTCGATAATCCAGCCCGACTTGCGTGTCGTCTCCGTCATCCGGATTCAAATCGGCATTCAATACAAATTGCGCGCCGACATCCAATATCACCGACTGCTCTTTAAATCGGGCAATCCGAATCTTCGGTCCTTGAAGATCGGCAAGAATCGCAACGGTTCGTCCGATATCTTTTGCAATTTGCCGCACCTCTCTCGATCGCCGACGATGGTCGTCAGCGTTACCATGAGAAAAATTCAGCCGACAGACGTCGACACCGGCTTCTAAAAGCGCTTTCAAGACCCCGGGGCGGTCTGACGCCGGTCCCAGTGTGGCTACAATCTTTGTTCGACGCATACTCAAGAATCTACCCTGATGATCATTTCAGTCCTTTGTAGTAATTTAACAAGATATTGTGACAATCGAAAGACATCTCAGTCAGACAGCCTTGTTCCATCCAGCGCCTGTTTGATCCGCGCAAGATGCGGCTGAAAATCTGTTCCCCGCTTTTGTGCAACCCCGGTCACCAAAACATCCAACACCAATAACTGCATCAGCCTCGACATCATTGGGATATACAGCTCAGTATTTTCATCCACATCAACCGAAACAGTGAGTGTTGCAGCCCGTGAAAGTGGAGTATCAGAGCGCGTGATCGCCAACACACTTGCGCCAGCTTCACGCGCAAAAGTCGCTGCCTCAACCATTGCGCGGGTCCGACCGGTATGCGAAATAACAACAGCCAAATCCCCAGTTTTCATTGCCGCCGCATGCATGCGTTGCATTAAACCATCTTCATACGCAACAACCGGCACATTGAATCGAAAGAATTTGTGCTGCGCGTCACGGGCGACAGAGCCACTTGCCCCCATCCCAAAGAATGCAACTTGCCTTGCTTGGCAAAACAAATCGACCGCACGCTCAAGGGTGAGCACATCGATTGATGACTTCAGATCTTGGACTGAGCGAATCGCTTTGTCAGTCAGCTTCGCGAAGATCTCAGGGATTGCGTCGGTGTCAGCGACCATCGCGGTCGTCAACATCGGCCCACTTGCGAGGCTTTGCGCCAGTTTCAGCTTGAAGTCGGGAAATCCGGTTGCTGAAAACGTGCGACAAAAACGATTCACGGTTGGCTCAGATACATCAGCCTCCTGCGCAAGCCGAGCAATCGACATCGACAAGACGCGTGACGCGTCGCCGAGAACAAATGCTGCCACTTTGCGCTCCGAACGGCTCAATTGGTCCAGCGATGACTCAATTTGGGCTAACACCAAAATCCCCCTTGCAGATCGATCTCTTTTTCCGTAAATTTACGTAATATTACAAAAAACCGTCGCGCAATGCACGCACAAACATGGGTAGGATGACATGATTAGAGTAGCAATTAATGGATTTGGACGGATCGGACGCAATATCCTCCGTGCGCTATATGAAAGAAATCTACAAACAAAGATCCAAGTTGTCGCAATCAATGATCTCGGCAGTCCAGAGATCAATGCACATCTTTTACAATTTGACTCGACACACGGGCGTTTTGGGTTTCATGTCGAGCACATCGACAATGGACTGACAATCGACGGTCAATGTATTGAAACACTCGCTGTGCGGGATCCAGCAGACTTACCCTGGGATCGGCTTGATGTTGACATTGTGTACGAATGCACCGGGCTATTCACATCAAAGGATGCAGGCCTTGCCCACATCAAGGCTGGTGCCAAGAAAGTCATCATTAGTGCGCCCGCCAAGGGTGTCGATGCAACCGTTGTCTATGGCGTGAACGATACCGTCCTCACCGATGACATGCAGGTGATTAGTAATGCCAGTTGCACAACCAACTGCCTTGCACCACTTGCTAAGGCGCTCGATGATGCCTTTGGCCTCGTCGATGGACAAATCACCACTGTCCACGCGTTTACAAATGATCAAAAACTGACTGATGTCTATCACTCTGATCCCTACCGAGCTCGAGCCGCAGGACATTCAATGATTCCAACGCAAACTGGTGCAGCGGCAGCGGTGGGGTTGGTGCTACCGCATCTCAACGGACGGCTTGATGGCATGGCGGTGCGGGTACCAACCATCAATGTATCGTTAGTGGATCTGACGTGTCGACTCAAGACCCAAGTATCAACAGATGAGATTAACCAAACGCTTCAGAAGGCAGCACTTGACAGTCCAAACGGAATATTTGCTGTGAATACGCTGCCACTGGTGAGTCAGGATTTTAATCACAATCCAGCGAGTTCAATCGTCGATTTAAATCACACCAAGGTCCTCGGTGGATTAACAAAAGTTCTCTCTTGGTATGACAACGAATGGGGCTTTTCCAATCGAATGCTCGACACCACCCTATCGTGGATGGCGCACAGTACAGCAAGACAATCAGCTGCATAGACAAACGGTTGCGATCTTTCGGCGGGTCTATCCCGCCTTTTTTTGGCATACATTTCGCTCTCTTCCCACTACAAACTTTTTTTCGCACCAAATTCGCGCATATTGAACCAAGGTTGTGCGCGAAAGGATTGGTTTAACTTAAATTGCACCATCATGGTGCGTATCACGGAGAGACTTTATGGAGCCGACTCTGACTGGCCTTGCTGAACGGATTGACGTCATCGTAGCTGGAACAGACACCTTCTTCCTTTTACTGGGAGCGATCTTGGTACTGTTCATGCACGCAGGCTTTGCATTTTTAGAAGTGGGAACCGTTCGTCACAAAAACCAAGTCAACGCGCTTGTAAAAATTTTGACTGATTTTGGTGCATCGACATTGGCTTACTTTTTCATCGGGTATCAAGTTGCCTACGCGACAGGATTTTTGATGGGCGCTGACCAAATGATGGACGGCAATGGCTTCGCGCTTGTGAAGTTTTTCTTCCTGGTCACTTTTGCCGCCGCGATTCCAGCGATCATATCAGGCGGAATTGCAGAGCGAGCGAAATTCTGGCCAATGATGCTCGCGAACGTGTTGATTGTTGCACTCATTTATCCGTTCTTCGAAGGCATGGTTTGGAACGGTAATTTTGGTTTCCAACAATGGATCGAGGATCTGACCGGAACAGGCTTCCATGACTTTGCAGGATCTATCGTCGTGCATGGTATGGGTGGTTGGCTCGCGCTTGCAGCGGTCCTCCTGCTTGGCTCAAGGAAAGGCCGCGTGCGGGATGGACGGATTATCTCGTTTGCACCAAGCTCCATCCCATTTCTAGCGCTCGGAGCTTGGATTCTGACCGTTGGCTGGTTCGGCTTTAACGTCATGAGTGCCCAAGCCGTCGAGGGTATTAGTGGTCTTGTTGCTGTGAACTCCTTAATGGCGATGGTCGGTGGAACAATCGCTGCACTCATCATCGGAAAGAACGATCCAGGCTTCATCCATAATGGACCACTCGCCGGCCTTGTTGCCGTATGTGCTGGTTCTGATGTGTTTCATCCACTTGGAGCACTCGCGACAGGGCTAGTCGCCGGTGGTTTATTCGTCTGGTTATTTGTTTGGTGCTCCAAACAAAAGCAACTGGATGATGTCCTTGGCGTGTGGGCACTCCATGGCGTCTGCGGTGCTTGGGGCGGGCTTGCCTGCGGAATCTTCGGAACGACAGCCTTCGGTGGCCTTGGAGGAGTGTCATTCATGGCGCAACTGATCGGCACTGTCATCGGAGTCGGGATTGCCCTTGCCGGCGGTTTTGTAATTTACGGCATCATTCGTCAAACCCTCGGCTTACGTCTCTCTGAGGAAGATGAGTTTGATGGGGCTGACTTGGCGATCCACCGTATTAAAGCGAACCCTGAAGTCTAAAAGCGAGTAGGCACTGCTAGGCAGTGCCTTCCTGCTCTTGTGGTAAAAGCAGTGCTGTGGCTGAAGCGAGCGTGATCAACACCGTTGCGACCCACAGGCAAGCCTGCAAACCGAAGAGTTGATAGAAGGCGCCCGAAGCAATGGTGCCAGCCAGACGTCCACCAGCGTTGGCCATATAATAAAAGCCAATATCAAGACTCGCTCCGTCGGTTCGTGCGAATCGTACAATCAGATAGCTATGGAGTGCAGAGTTCATTGCGAACAGAAGCGCAAAGACCAGTAAGCCAATGGTCACCACATAGACAACCGAAGCATCATCAGTCAGTGATCTCGCGATTCCTGCTGGGACCAGCGCGAGCAAACCACCAAATATCACCAGTTGTATGCGTACCGCACGCGGTGACTGATTTTTCCCAGTTAACCGTGGCGCAACTGCTTGAATGAATCCATAGATGATGATCCAAGACGCCAGATAGCCTCCAACTTGCCAAAAATCCCACTGAAGCGTGGTGTGCAGAAAGACAGGTAAGGCCACAACAAACCAAACATCGCGAGCACCAAATAGAAAGAATCTCGCAAGCGATAACCAATTGACTGCGCTCGACTTTGAGAAAATCTGATTGAATGCCGGCTTTTGCTTCATCACACCAAGTTCTTGGCGTAACAATAAAAGACTGAACACCCACACGATAGTCAGCATGACCACCATCGCGATGATCGCTCCCTGAAAATCAAAAAGCGACAATAAAAGAGCCCCTCCAAAAAAGCCGGCACCTTTCAATGCATTTTTGGAGCCTGTCAAGAACGCAACAATTCGATATAGCCCATCGTTTTGATCACTTGCGATCGACTTCATGGAGCTTTTAGCACTCATTTTGTTCAAATCTTTCGCAATACCGGACAGCGCCTGTGCGATCATCACCCAGGTCACACTGAGCATGTGCTCTGGTACCAGTAGCATCGATAACGCGCCAATCTGCAACAAAAGACCCATTTGCATCGTACGATTGAGACCAATTCGTGCACCCAACCAGCCACCAACCGCATTGGTCACAATCCCAAAAAATTCGTAAAACAAAAACAGAGATGCGATTTCAAGCGGCGTAAAGCCCAAGCTGTGAAAGTGCAAGACAACCAGCATGCGCAGGGCGCCATCAGTTAAGGTGAACGCCCAGTAATTGCCGGTAATTACAGCATAGTCATGCAGCTTAGAGTCCACGCTCTGTCCCAGTGAAGGCTGCTAACTCAACCAAACGGTTGGCATATCCCCACTCGTTGTCATACCAGAGATACAGCTTTAACTGCGTGTCGTTCACGACCATCGTTGAGAGAGCATCAACAATGCTCGAGCGAGGATCAGTCTTGTAATCAACCGAGACCAGAGGACGCTCTTCGTAGCCTAGGATGCCCAATAACGAGGTTTGTGCTGCCTGTTTCAAAGCCGTGTTGACCTCTTCAATCGTCACCTTGCGTTCAAGCTCGAACACACAATCTGTAATCGATGCGTTCGCCAGTGGAACCCGTATTGCGTGTCCATTCAGACGACCACGAAGTTCGGGAAAGATTTCTGCGATGGCAGTTGCACTTCCTGTGGTGGTGGGAATTAGAGAGATCCCACACGCTCGCGCTCGACGTAAATCTTTATGAGGAGCATCCAAAATGGTTTGTGTGTTCGTAATGTCATGAACAGTCGTAATCGACCCATGTCTGATGCCAAACGTCTGGTGAATCACCTGAATGGCAGGCGCAATGCAATTTGTCGTGCAACTGGCTGCGGTGACGATTGGATGCTTTTCAGCAGAGAATAGTGTTTGGTTCACACCCATCACAACATTGAGCACCTCCGGTACTTTGATCGGTGCCGAAACCACCACCTGAGAAATGCCTGCGTCAAGATACGGTGCCAACGCATCAACCGTTTTAAATTGACCTGTACACTCAAGCACTAAATCACAATCGCCAAAATCAGCATCCTCAAGCGTTCTTGCAGTTGTGACTCGAATCGATTTTTGTTTGATCACAAGATCAGACCCATCGACTACAACCGGGACATCCCACACCCCATGAACCGAGTCAAACACCAACAAATGTGCATGGGTGGCAGCATCACCAGCCACATCATTCACATGAACCAATTCGAGTGTCGGATGGTTTTGTAAGGCTCGAATCGCCAATCGACCAATACGACCAAGGCCATTAATTCCAACACGCATTGATCACTTCCTCCTTAATGCCCGGTGGTGATTTTGGACAACGCCGGCGAACATAAATCGTTTCGCCCCTGACAACAGTCCGCCAATAGAAATTCCAATAATGCGCGAACCGCCGAGGGTGCGATTCGATATCGAATAAAACGCCCTTCTCGTTCCCCAAAACAAAGACCCGACGCTTCAAGTTCTTTCAAATGGAAACTGACCTGCGATGGCGCTAGATCGAGAGCTTCAGCAATCAAGCCTGCCGTGATACCAGCGTCACCCGCTTGTGCGAGTTGTCGAAACATCTCTAACCGATGCGTTTGTCCTATCGCCTGAAAGCAGCGGACTGCGGTGACCGTATCCATCTCAACCAATGTCCATTCAACGTTTCAATAAATATCAAAATATAGAGGTGACCAACAAAAAACAAATGAAGATTGTGTTACATAAATCCGTCAGCGCCAGGGGGGCGTTTCGGCTCGTCGTTGTGTTCTGTCATCTGACCGTCCGCCTCTGGCGCTGGCGCTGGCGCTTGATCATCATTCAGCCCAAGCAGATCATTCGGTGATTGATAGCCAAGCTGCATGTAGAGACGATCGATCGTCCCCTGAATGGATTGAACTGCTTTCTCATCTTTTGGATCAGTTGCCAGAATGTTGCCTTGAATCAATAGCGAACCCACCACATCCTGCGGTAACCATGATCGGACTGGACCCCTCAATGTGCGGATCGTGGTCTCCGAATCGAGTGCACGCTCGCCTTCTTTGGCACGCTCTAGGATTTCGAGGATATGTTTGCGAACGACAAGTTCAAATCGCTTTCTCGCATCTTCCGAGAACTCAAGTTCTTGATGGTATTCGCCGACCATCGCATAAAATAACGCTTCACCTTCAAGATCATGAAAAATATGGTCACTTTTTGACGGATCTTTCGCTTGGTCTGCTCGGTTTTTCGAGGCTTTTTCAGCAGCAATTTGGCGCTTTTTTTCTTCAAGCCGCATCACTCGCTGATTGAGTTGGTAAAGTCCGTAGATCAGAAAAGCGAGGGTCAATAAAGCGGTGACTAACAATAATCCATGCATGTAATTGCACAACCTATCTGAGTAACTGTGTTGAGTTGTATAGGTATCGACAGTTGACTGCAAATCTTTGATCACGTAGCCGCAAGCTTAAACGAAATCCATCGATCAAGTGTCCGCCTGAGCCAGCGTGATTGCTTCGGATAATATTGGGCGATTCCGCACCGATGATTATCGATATTCATCGCACCGGACAGGTCGAGCATGTGGCCTGCCCGCATCAGCCAGCGGTTCATCATTTTTGGTTGCATCTCGGGATGAAACTGAGTGGCCAATGCGTTTTGGCCCACGAGATATGCTTGCTCTCGGAAGAGACCACCGACGACCCCAGACGCCAAACGGCTTGCCCCACTTGGGAGCTCGAAACCTTCACGATGCCATTGGTAAACGTGGGTCAGAGGCGTGAAGATCCGTTTACCGGGACCCACTGGATCAATTGGATACCAACCGACCTCAACTTGTTCACTCGGATGCGTGTAAACCACTCCTCCCAAAACACGGGTCATCAGTTGTGCGCCGAGACAAATCCCCCAAATCGGGCGATCCCGATGCATCCAACGTTCAATTAACTTAAGCTCTGTCCGGATACCTTGAAGATGATCATCATTTGCGCTCATCGGCCCACCAAACACGATCAAGCCGTCAAAGCGATCAACCTGTCTTGGAATGCGCTGACCAACCAAGGGGCGAATGATGTGCACTTGATGCCCAAGCTGCCGAAGCGCGATTCCGACCTGACCTGTCGTTGAATGTGCTTGATGCAGCACGCACAAAATTCTCCGACTCATTTAGACAACCACTGAGCGGAATGTCAGATTCATACGAGGCCCCAGATCTCTTCGACTCTTCAGCAAAGCATGCTCCCAATAGGTCTGCGTCGGTCCATACATGATTAACAGATCTCCATCGCCAAGTTCAAATGTCAGCGGAGCATTCGTACCGTCGTATTTTTGTCGTAATCGGAACCGTCGGGGTTCACCTAACGACAAGGAAACAATCACAGGTTGCCGACCCAGTTCAGATTCATTGTCACGATGCCAACCCATGGAATCTTGACCAGATCGATAATAATTGAGAAGGCAATGATTCAAACCCTGCGGAGTCGATATCCCGCGAGTTGTCAGTAAGACGTCAAGACTCCTCCGCAGTTCGACCAGCTGTGGATGCCAGGATCTCGCTTCAAGTGTCCGTTTCGAGTAAGTATAGGGGACATCACCCGACCAAGCTGTCAAGCGCGGCTCGTCAATGCTGCGCCCGAAAAGGCGTATTTCTCCCTGAATCCATTCCACATCGGTTCGAAGGCGATGCAATAGTTGTTTGCTGTCACCGGCTGAAAGCCACCCTGGGATAAAGCAGACCGAGAGGCCCGGTCGGACAAATATGATTGGTTTTGAGGTCAATGAGGCGCCCGCATGTCATCACCTTTCAATGATACGCGAACTTTGGGGATTAAATAAAAGGGTTACGAGTTTGAAGATTCGACTTCGTCAGATACTTCAGACCGATCAATCAGCAGCTCTTCGCGCAACACAGGCACGTCACGGGGCGCGTCCACACCAACGCAGATTTGCTGGGTTCCCTTGATTTTCACCACGGTAATCCGAATGTCGTCGCCGATACGGATCGATTCATCCACGCGACGGGTCAATACAAGCATAGTCCACCTCAATCCGTTGAAAACTTTCATCCATGAAACGTTCTACCGAATCCACATCCAGAAACGTCTCGAACAGCTCACGTCAACCAGAATGCCACAGAAACGCATAAATGAAATCATCGTAGCTATAAATAGCAATACGCTTTGTCCGACAATATTTTGTAAGGAAATTACACAAGCCAATCATTCAAGTCGCCTCGTGTGTCTCGAGTCACACAAAAAAAAGCAGTGTTTGCGACTGGACCAAATCGAACGACCCGATCACTATAGTGCGTGCCGACACGTATCACCAGATCACCAAACTCTCGCAAACTATGGAGAAATCTGATGTCGTCATCACAGCCGGTTTGGGACTTTTGGGTCCGTTTTGGTCATTGGCTAATTGCACTGGGAGTCATATTTCAGCAGATCTCTGGCAATGAGCTCGAACTCATCGATGCGCATGCCACCGTTGGCATATTACTCAGCGGATGGGTTATTTTTCGTTTGGTGTGGGGATTCATCGGACCCAAGTATGCGCGCTTCTCGAGTTTTCCACTGACGTCACCCAAACAAGTGATGCATAGCCTGCAACGTGTTTTTACGAAACAGACCGAACAGACACCTGGCCATACAGCAGTTGGAGGCCTCGCGGTTTATCTAATGCTCATACTCATCGGCCTGACCGCGTTGTCAGGAATGGCTTCATCCGATGATATTCTGTTCACAGGCCCACTTGAACCGTTTCTCTCGTCAGCACTCGTCGATCTTGCCAACCAAGCGCACCCAATACTCAGTAAACTGGTTCTAATCATTGTCATTGCACACGTATCAGCAGTCTTTTGGCATCAGTTCGTCATGAAAGAACCGCTCATACAGGGGATGTTTCATGGATTGAAACCCGGTTTTGGACAGTCCATCGGCCAGCCAAATCCCTTTTCGAAGCTCCTGTTACTCCGCGGGTTTATTCTTTTTTCACTATGCATTGGCGGGGCATACGGCATTCTCGGAATTTACCTTGGATGGTGACGTCCAAGCACTCACATGAATGATCACAACTAACTCCATTTAATTTCCATAACCCATCGGCCAGTTCATGCTGAATCCAGTTAAAAACAATGTGGCCCGATGATCGATCAGTTTCGTGATTCGCGTGAAGTCATGCAACCTAAACGAGCGAAATCGAAAGTGCGCTCCTATCGTGGTATCCGATAAAACACCGCTTCCTGAAATTACAGGCAGGCAAATCATCGCTCTTTTGCTAACATCACGGCTGTGGATCCCATCATGTGAGGCTCGAGTGAATACCGGAGAACGTTGGCTTTTTAATCTCGCCGCTTTTGTCGTCGTTTTGGCAGGCATTAAAACGGCAAGTCCAATCATCGTCACATTACTGGTTGCGTTGTTCGTCGCCCTGATTTCGGCTCCACTCTCCACTGGTCTCCAACGGAGGGGAGTCCCGAATGTCTTATCCGTGCTTATCGTCTTGGTGTTGTTGTTATCAATCATCGCCGGTCTCAGCGCGGTGGTCGGTGGATCAGTCAACGCATTCAGAGAAGCTGCCCCGATCTATGAGGCACGACTCAACGAGCAGCTCGACTCGCTCTGGATGCTGGCCGCCAGTTACGATATACCGATTGATGCGAATCAGTTACGCGAGTCCTTTGATACGTCAGGTGTCTTTACCCTGTTATCCAACTTACTCACTGCACTCGGCGCTCTCCTTACCAACGGCTTTTTAATTCTTTTGATCGTGCTGTTTATTCTCATGGAAGCTGCTTCGATGCCGCAAAAGATTCGCGTTGCGTTTGGGCGCGGCGAGCACGAGCCTTTTGTTGCGTTCACGCAATTCATGAAACATTTAAATCAATACCTAGCGATCAAAACCTTAATCGGCGTCATCACAGGGGTTGCCGTTACCATCTTTATGCTAGCTGAAGGAATCGATTTTCCCTTTGTTTTGGGTTTATTGGCCTTCTTACTGAACTACATCCCAACACTTGGCTCGATCTTGGCAGGTGTCCCCGCTGTCATCCTTGCATTTCTCGAATTTGGCCTTGGCTCTGCCGGTCTCACAACGCTGGTGTATCTCGGTGTCAACGTATCATTAGGTCAGATTATCGAGCCACGCCTACAGGGACAGGGGCTAGGCCTATCGCCTATGGTAGTTTTCTTGTCGTTAGTATTTTGGGGTTGGTTATTAGGAATTGTTGGCATCTTATTAGCCATTCCGTTAACGATGACCGCAAAACTTGCATTTGAAGAATCGCCAAAATATCGCTGGCTAGCAATTCTTTTGGGCCCAGAAAGGCCTCTATCAAGTCAATCAGACTAAAGCGGGCTAGATTTTTATGTTGCAACCGCTAAAATTCCGGTCGCGGTCTGGGAGGGATTCTTTGTGACCACCGCCGAAATAGAAGAGATCATTATGCTGGTCTGTGTCACAGGCCTCGTCGGCTACATGGGCTTCATTGTTGTCGATCTCGCTAAGCGATCCGGAGCCGGCAAGTTAGGAATGTATATCCTCCTGGGCGTTTTGATGCTGGCGCCTGCTGTTTTTATTTTAAAGGAATTGGCGGTGCTCCTCATCGATCTATAGACGAGAGGATGTAACCCAACATGTTATCCATCGCCCGCGTGCTGATATTCGCACTAATCCCTGGGCTGACCTTCGCCTCAGATAATCTTGGCAACACCATAGATCTGACTGACCATACAGCTGGCTTCCTAGCAATCCTTGTTTTTGTCGTTGCATACGCGCTTGTCATGGCCGAGGAATCGATTCATCTGCCAAAATCGAAACCGGTCTTGATTGCTGCAGGATTAATCTGGCTGATTATCGCGATCACTTATCAAGGGACAGGCTACGAACATCTTGCTGAAGAGGCAGTGCGGCACAATCTACTCGAGTTTGCCGAGCTAATGTTGTTCTTATTGGTGGCGATGACCTACATCAATGCGATGGAAGAACGCCGCCTGTTTGAATGGCTACGCGAAAAATTAATCGCCTCAGGTTTGGGTCTCCGATCACTGTTTTGGTTGACTGGAATCTTGGCCTTTTTCATTTCACCGATCGCCGATAACTTAACAACAGCGCTGTTGATGTGCGCCGTTGTGATGGCCGTCGGTGGGAATAATCCACGGTTCATCGGCCCAGCCTGTATCAACATCGTAGTTGCTGCAAATGCCGGTGGCGCATTCAGCCCATTTGGAGACATTACGACCCTCATGGTCTGGCAAAAAGGTGTGTTAGGCTTCACCGAGTTCTTCACCTTATTTATCCCGTCCGCTATCAATTTCCTTATCCCAGCAGCAATCATGTCACCGGGTCTTCCAAACGAACGACCTCAAGCGACCGGGCAAGCAGTTGAATTGAAGCGAGGAACGTGGCGCATCGTCTGGCTATTCCTTGCGACCATCGCGACAGCGGTCTCATTCCATAGCTTCCTTCACTTACCTCCAGTCATCGGCATGATGCTGGGCCTTGGGTATCTCAACATGTTTGGATACTACCTTATTAAAACATTACCCCAATCGCTGGATCGGAAACGTCGAATTTATGAGCAGCGCGGTGATGTGGAGGCGATCCAACGACTCGGTGAAGTCGTACCATTCAACGTATTTTCGCGCGTCGCACGAGCTGAATGGGACACTCTGTTATTTTTCTACGGCGTCGTACTCTGCGTAGGCGGACTCGGATTCATGGGATACCTATCACATGCCTCCGAGCTTCTTTATGGAGATTTCGGACCAACTGTCGCAAATATCGCCGTCGGTGTTTTATCGGCGATCGTCGATAACATTCCTGTGATGTTTGCTGTCTTGGCGATGATGCCCGATATGTCGCACGGGCAGTGGCTTCTAGTCACACTGACAGCCGGGGTCGGCGGCTCATTGTTGTCGATCGGATCAGCGGCAGGCGTGGCTCTAATGGGACAGGCAAAGGGTAAATATACATTTTTTGGACATCTCAAATGGTCTTGGGCAATTGCGCTCGGCTATGCAGCAAGTATCCTTACGCACATGTGGATCAACGCGGACCTGTTCCAACTGACAGTTGAAACCGCGCGTATCACAACGGGCCATTGACGAAACAGTCGACGAGTACCCATCGGTGCTCACGTAAGGGAGCTGACACATGCTAACCGCTCATATTCTGATGATGCTGATTCCTGGAATCGTGACACCGATTTCGACAGAGCAAATCTTTGAATCAAAAGCTGCCTGCGAAATCGCAAAGGAAGCACTGACTTCAACCGACTCAGTCAACCGCTATCTCTGTACTCCAGCACCCAACACCACTCCGAATCGATAACTATTGCACCATCATCGTGCGTGCTATCCACAATGATGCGTTACTTTCTGAAACATCCTAACGCACGAAATCTTCTTTTCAAAAACTGCAATAAAAACAGCTTGTTGCAAAAAAAATTTGCCTAAAATATTGTTTTTTCAGTGTTTATTTTAAAGCGTCCTCGTTGTTTAAATTTTAAACACTGAGCAAGAACCCCGCTAAATTAGGCGTTTTCAGCACTCCAATAAAATCAATCCCCATAGTTATCCACATGCTTTGTGGGTATCCAATTTGTCAATGCCATCACAAAATTTCTGCGTTTTTTTTTCACTTCCGGTATGGTCCATCCATGCATCGAACCTCACCAAGAAATCTTCAATCTCGCGCACAACAAGGGATGTACGCGATGTTACCGCTCCTACCTGGAATCGTTCCGTTTGGCCTCATCGCTGGATTCACACCGGTCTCGTTCCGATATACATGGATCGATTCGATTATGGGATCACTTCTGATGTTTGCCGGCGCATCACAACTTGCCGCATATCAATTGATGGACGAAGGCGCCTCACTGTGGGTGATTCTCATGACTGTTGCAGCAATCAACCTGCGCTACGTGCTCTACAGCGCATCAATCGCGCCCTATCTCACGCATGCCAATCGGACTTCTCGACTGCTCGCAGGATACGGACTTACGGATCAAATCTATGCAGTCTGTCAACGCGACTACCCAACGCATGACTGGAATCTCAATGAGCGACTCGCCTACTACGGAGGCGGCACGCTTGTTCTATGGCTCCTGTGGCAACTATGCACCTTAGCAGGCGCCCTAATCGGACAAGTGATCCCTGTGTTTTGGTCACTCGAATTTATGATTCCACTAACGTTCCTAGCGCTTGCTCTCAATACCCTGAAGACAAACGCTCATCGAGTCACAGCGCTCACCGCTTCTGTTGTTTCCTTTCTCGGGCTTGAGCTTCCGTATAATTTCGGATTAATGTTTGGTGGCTTACTCGGAATCCTCGCCGGCGTTTTGTATAAGCGATTCAGTGGATGATGACAGATAGTTTCTTAATTGTGGTGGCTCTTGCTGGCCTTGTGACGCTCGCGCTGAAATGCGCGTTTATTGAAGGTCAGCAATACTTCAAGCTGCCACCGTGGTTTACGGAGTCACTGGAGTTCGTTCCCCCAGCAGTCCTTTGCGCATTAGTTATCCCTGGAATATTCCAAGGTGATGTCGGGCTCGTGAGCGCCTTCGGCTCGGTGGGAGTCGATCCAAAGCCAATTGCTGCCTGCATTGCCGCAATCACTTTTTTCGCCACAAAAAAGACCATTCCCACACTCATCATCGGAATGGTCTCGTTGTATGCCGTCTACTGGCTACAGTTTTAAGGAAGATATACGAGAGGAACCAAGTAACTCCAGGCGATAACACTTGCCGCCAACATACCCACCAAGGTGCATAATGCGACTGTTAAAATTGATGACGCAAACATGAATGCACGGTCTTCATCAATTTTCATAATTCGCGACGTACCGCTGTAAAGAAGATACACCGAATAGGCTAAGGCAGCGCCCGCGACAGCGACGTTTAACCAAAGCACCGGTAACAAGAATGAAATACCAGAGAGAAATAGTGGCGTCGCTGTCACCGTGGTTAGGACAAGACACTCATCAAGCGATACCTCGCCTCCATAGGTCTTTTCCATCCAGTGCATACAAACTGCGATAAATGCAACGGCAGCCCACATCGCAAAGTAAAAGAGGAGTGCCGACCCCAGTGCGCTTGATTCCGCAAGCCGAACAGGCTCTTCACCTGCGACCGACCAACCGACTTGTGTCACACCAACATACAAAGCAATCGCTGGAATCGCAGCCAAGATTGAAATCTGAGTCAAAAAAATTGTCTTGGCTGAGTAACGCTCCTGCTCGATCAGAGCCCACTCGTTTTTCGGATCCTTTAATATGCCAGCGATGTGGCCAAAGTACATCATATGTCGAGTCCTCCCTGGACTTTCGATGGGAGGGCCTCACCCTCACTGTGAACTATTCGTTGATTGTTACGATTGCAAAGGGCGCCGTCAACTCAGCTGTGCCGATATCGCCTCAACCTTTACGAGTCAAAGCAAGACAAAGTGATCGACCAATAAGAAGAGGAATAACCACATGATATACCGAATCGAATACCAGAAAAGGGTCATCGCATCCTGCGCATCCTTCGAGTCGGTATATCGCTTCAATAACATCAAAAACCGTGCATTGATGATGGAAATCCCGATCAGATACAAGACTCCACTCATTCCACTGAGGTATGGCAGGACCGTGACGATGACCATCAAAATGGTATACAGCAGCATCTGTAACCGCGTGTAATCTTCACCATGAGTCACAGGTAACATCGGAATATCCGCGTTTGCGTAATCCTCTTTCTTTGCGATACATAGGGCCCAGAAGTGTGGTGGCGTCCAAGCAAAAATAATCGCAACAAGCAGCAATGCATTCGGATCGACTGACCCGGTCACAGCCACCCAACCAAGTAATGGCGGAGCAGCACCAGCGATACCTCCGATGACGATGTTTTGCGGTGTCGCTCGCTTCAGATACAAGGTGTACACCACCGCGTAACCGATGATTGACGCAAATGTCAAAACCGCAGTGAGTACGTTTGCCACCATGACCAAGATCGCGAGGCCAGTTAAACCCAGCGCGAATGCAAAAACCAATGCATTGGTTGGCGACACTTTACCCTCAGAGACCGGTCGATGTTTGGTCCGACTCATCATTGCATCGAGACGCCGATCGACGACGTGGTTCACTGCAGCCGCAGCTGATGCAGCCAGTCCAATACCAAGGTTTGCGAGGATGAATAGCTCAAGTGGAGGCAGTACTGGCCGTGCGAGAAGCATCCCAACCATCGAGGTCAACACAAGGACCGCAACAACTCGTGGTTTGGTGAGCGTTAAATAATCCTTCCAAGTTGGATTCGTCGGCCCAGCGTTAAGCGTGTCTAACATTGCCATAAACAGCATCCTCCTGTTCAGTGGCCGTCTCATATGCAATCGACCACGCCGCTAATAATAGCAAAACACCCAAGGCATGGTGGATAAATGCGAGACTATCGGGAACTGCGTAAACAACGTTTGCATAGCCGAACACGATTTGTACAACAGTTAACCCAATAAAATGAGACGCTTTACGAGACGTGAGTACGCCACGTTTGAGATAGACCGCCAATAGTACGAGCCAGTAGGCGAGGACCACGAAGGCACCGGCCCGATGTACCACTTGGATGGCCGCTCGCGCACCGTGTTCAAGCTGTCCACCTTCATAATTTGGCCCAACTTTTGGGAACAAATTGAATCCACTCTGGAAATCGTATTGCACCTCACCGCCGCCTGCACAACTGAGCACCCCTGGGCATGCCCAACCCGCGTAGTTAGTCGACACCCAACCTCCCAGGATGATTTGAGCAAACAATAAGCCAATCCCAACAAGGACTGACATTCGCATGGAAATGGCTTTCGTATCACCATTAGCCAGCCGTTTGAGTCGATGACGCAAATACATCAGGGTCGAAACGATGATCAGTCCACCCATTAAATGCAGTGTAACGATATTCGGCAACAACTTAAGCGTCACTGTAAATGCCCCGAATGCTCCTTGAATGATGACCAATCCGAGCAGTGCGAGAGACACCAAATAGGGGTAGTTAGGTGTTTTATCTTTTTCGCGATAACCAAGGTATGCGATCCCCATGATCAACAGTCCAAGACCTCCCGCAATATAGCGATGAATCATTTCGATCCAGCCTTTATGAACCGCGACATGGATTTCTGGATAGCGCTCTTGAAGATGCGCAATCGTCTCGGTATCCGTGGTCATCACCATCTTGCCGAAACAACCCGGCCAATCAGGACAACCAAGGCCAGAATCAGTGATCCGTGTAAAACCACCCATCAGCACCACTTCAACAGCTAAAAACAGTGCGATAGTCGCTAGCTTTAATGGAAGATTGTTTGCCATTAGCCCACCTTCGATACCTTCAATAACTTTTTCAAATCCTGGAGAATCAACGTTGGATTAATTCCAGGCTCGAACTTTAAAACGACATTCCCAAGGGGATCGATCACCCAAATCGACGGCTCGCTGACGGTCAATGTCGTCGTTTGGACCTCAGACACGACGACACGATTACGCTCTCGACCAAGCGCCGTATGGAAATTCTCCATACCCTCTCCAAACGTTTGACAAGGAGCACACGACGCATTGGAAGCGAGAACAACCTGCCACTTCGCAGGTTCGCCCGGATGCGGCAACCCGATGTCAGAATGCTGCGTACCTGACTCCACGAGCTGGCCATGATGTGTTCGCCCTTCTGGTAAACCAATTTGCCCAAAATACATGACAAATGCCGCGATCATGGGGACCAAAGCAATGGCCCAAATCAACCAAAAAGTTGTGCGATTACCCACGTAGTACCCCCTTCCTTAATATCACGGCCGTCATCCCGCAGAGCACCAAGGCCAACAAAAACCATTGAATCGCATATCCATAATGAGTTTCTGGACCGAGTCTCGGCTTCGGACCGTTGGCATTGCGAGGTAATAGCCCCTCAGCTAACACCATGCCAGATAACAAATTGGTCTTGATCATATCCGTCAGTGACTGCACCCGTTGTGCGTCACCGAGAGTCTCGGTATCCGACTCACTCATCAAATAGCTGTCTGTGATCGGAACCCATAATCCTTTCAGCTCAAAGACGGTTGGAATTTCGATCGTCGGTAGTTCATCTCGTCTTTTGGGACCAGGAACCCAACCGAGGTTGACTAACACCCGGACTGAGCCGTCAGAGCTCGTTGCCTCTGTAAACACTTCATAACCCGCAACACGGTCTTGGATCCGATTATCTAAAAACCGAAGCGGCGTGGCAGTATCCCGGTAGACTGTCAGTTGGACTTGATGTGTGCCGCTTTCCACTTGTTGGCTCAGCATGTCAGAACCGCTTGTTAACAGCGATTCGCCGACGGTCAAAACGCGGATTAACTCCTCTTTTTGATGCGCACGATCGAGTTGCCAAAAGCCCGCTTTGATGCACAAACCGACGATTGGAATCACAACAATTAAAAACCACCATTTCTTTGTTAGCCACATTGTGGTTTCCTGCACCCTTCCAGTCAGTGAGAAATACTATGTTCAAAATTTTAATCGTGATTTTGTTTTTGGCCGTCGTTGGCGTTTTATTTTCGGGCCTTTACTTCCTGATGAAGGACCCGTCCGACAAGAAGCGTGTCGTGAATGCGCTGGCGTGGCGCGTTGGGCTGGCTGCGGGGCTCATCGCTCTGGTGGCAATCGGAATTGCCACCGGCTTACTCGAACCCCACGGAATCGGTGGTTAGAGGATGTAGACGAAAATAAACAGTCCCACCCAAACCACATCGACAAAGTGCCAATACCAAGCGACTGCCTCAAACGCAAAGTGCTTTTCTGGTGAAAAAGCGCCATCAAAGCAGCGCAGGAGCATGACAAATAACATGGTTGTACCCAGCATCACGTGGAAACCATGGAACCCAGTCAACATGAAAAACGTCGCCCCATAAATCCCTGAATTAAGTGTAAGACCCAGTTCAGTGTAAGCTTCGTGGTACTCCACCGCTTGGAAGTACAAGAAGATCACAGCAAGGATGATCGTTGCCGCTAACCAAGCCTCGAGAGCGCGGCGCTTATTTTCCTTCAACGCGTGATGCGCAAACGTCACGGTCACGCTCGACGTAATCAGCAACACCGTATTCACCAAAGGCAAATGCCAAGGGTCAATGACCGCTGTCGCACCCGGAAATTGCTTCATATCTGGCGTTTGTAACAACGGCCAAGTGGCTGTGAAGCCTTCCCACAACATGTTGGTTACGCCCTTGTCGCCCTCACCACCAATCCAAGGCACCGAGAACACCCGAACATAAAACAGTGCTCCGAAGAATGCACAGAAGAACATCACTTCAGAAAAAATGAACCACAACATACCCTGGCGATACGATCGATCGAGCTGATCGCTGTGAAGTCCCTCAGCTTCCTCGCGAATCTGGTCTTTAAACCAACCGAAAATCACGTAGAAAAGCACCAGGAATCCGCCACCGAGAACCCAAGGGCCAAAAGAATCACGATCAGCAGTCATTGCTGTCATGGTCATAGCCGCGCCATAGGCGAGAAGCCCAAGCGAAACCGAAGCCAAAATTGGCCACTTACTTTGTTCTGGAACGTAATATGTCGAACCACTCATAAAGATGCCCGTCCTTTGTCATTATCGAGTGTTACCTGCGTCACCTTCTGATCATCAGTCAGATCATACAATGCGTAAGATAACGTGATTGTTGAAATGTGCTCTGGTAGCTCTGGGTCGACCACGAACAGCAGAGGCATTTCGGTATCGGTACCCGCGTCCAGCGGTTGCCGATCAAAACAGAAGCAATTCACCTTGTGAAGATAGGGCGCGGCTTCCGATGGCGTTACAGATGGAACGGCTTGCGCAACCATCCATTCCGCGGTCGAATTCTTCGCGTAAAACGTAGTGTGTTTATCTTCGCCAGGGTGGACTCGCATTGAGCGAACAGTTGGTTTGAAATCCCAAGGCATGTCTGCCGGATTAACGGTAACAAACTGGACCTTCACAGTCCTCGACCGATCCACCGACGTGACTTCCGCAGGACCTTGGCTAAAGTTTTTGCCATTGAGTCCTGTGATATCACAAAAAACATCGTATAACGGGACCAAAGCGAAGCCGAAACCAAACATTGCGATGGCGGCTGTCGCCAGCCGCACCACCAGTCGATTGGTTTTTGTTTCGTTCTGCTCAGCCATCGGTTTAGTCAACCTTTGGTGGTGTTGAGAATGTGTGGTAAGGCGCTGGTGACGGTACCGTCCACTCAAGACCCTGTGCACCTTCCCAAACCTGTGCTGTTGCTTTCTCTCCAGCGCGAACGTTTTGGATCACGTTGTAGATAAATACAAGCTGTGAAAATCCGAAGATAAACGCCCCAACGGATGCCATGCTGTTGAAGTCAGCGAACTGCAATGCGTAGTCGGGAATCCGACGCGGCATGCCCGCCAATCCGACAAAATGCATCGGGAAGAACGTGACATTCACACCAACAAACGACAACCAGAAATGCAATTTGCCCATGGTTTCGTTCAATTGATGTCCAGTCCACTTCGGCAACCAATAATAGGTTGCAGCCATGATCGAGAAGATCGCTCCAGGCACCAATACATAGTGGAAGTGAGCAACAACGAAGTACGTGTCGTGGTATTGGAAGTCAGCCGGCGCAATTGCGAGCATCAGTCCTGAGAAGCCACCGATGGTGAACAGAACCACAAACGCGATTGCAAATAGCATTGGCGTTTCAAACGTCATCGACCCACGGAACATGGTCGCTGTCCAGTTGAATACTTTCACACCTGTTGGGACCGCGATCAACATGGTCGCAAACATGAAGAATACTTCACCGACCAAAGGCATCCCGACGGTAAACATGTGGTGTGCCCACACCACAAACGATAACAACGCAATCGAAGCCACCGCGTACACCATCGATGAGTAGCCGAACAGACGCTTTCTGGCGAACGTTGGGATGATCTCACTGATAATGCCGAATGCAGGTAGGATCATGATGTAAACCTCTGGGTGTCCGAAGAACCAGAATACGTGCTGGAACAGGACTGGGTCACCACCGCCCGCCGCGTTGAAGAACGAAGTTCCGAAGTGGATATCCATCAACATCATTGTGACCACACCGGCGAGAACTGGCATGACAGCGATCAAAAGGAATGCGGTAATCAACCACGTCCACACAAACAGTGGCATTTTCATCAACGTCATTCCAGGCGCGCGCATGTTCAAGATAGTCGCAATGATATTAATCGCGCCCATGATTGACGATGCACCCATGATGTGGACGCCGAAAATGAAGAACGTGACCGATTCCGGTGCGTAGGTCGTCGACAGTGGAGCGTAGAACGTCCAACCAAAGTTTGGCGCGCCACCTGGCATGAATAACGACGACAAGAGAATCAAGAACGCAAAAGGCAGAATCCAGAAACTCCAGTTGTTCATTCGAGGCAACGCCATATCTGGAGCACCAATTTGCATTGGAATCATCCAGTTTGCGAGGCCGACAAACGCAGGCATCACGGCCCCAAAGACCATGATCAGACCGTGCATTGTGGTCATTTGGTTAAAGAAGTTTGGTTCAACAAGTTGCAAACCTGGCTGGAATAATTCGGCACGAATAATCAGCGCCATGATTCCGCCAATCATAAACATGGTCAAACTAAAGATCAGATACATCGAACCAATATCTTTGTGGTTCGTTGTATACAACCAGCGACCAAGACCTTTCGCAGGACCGTGGTGGTGGGGATCTTCGTCTTTTACGTGCGGTAGATCGACATCAACTGTAGCCATAATGATTTCCTCTTATTTTTGGATGGCGCTTGGCTGGACCATATCGCCCACGGTATTGCCCAACGCGTTCCGTTGATAAGTTACAACAGCAGCGATATCGACTGCCGATAATTGCTCTTTGAAAGCCTGCATCGCGGTGCCTGTTTTACCATTCACAATGATGTCAATGTGCGCATCAATCGCGCCCGTGGCTATCGCACTTCCTGTGATCGCAGGGAATGCCCCTGGGATCCCTTGACCGTTTGGCTGGTGACAACCTGCGCATGCAGCCTGATAAACACCTTCACCTTTTGCAATCAACTCATCCATTGAGAATTCTTTTGACGCTTCGCCAGCCATCGCCAATTTCATCGCCTTTTGATCAGCAACCCATTGCGCGTAGTCGGCTTCCGACTTCACTTCGACGACCACCGGCATGAAGCCGTGATCCTTACCACAGAGCTCAGTACACTGCCCACGATAAACGCCTGGCTCTTCGACCTTGACCCATGCTTCGTTGATAAATCCTGGGATCGCATCTTTCTTAACAGCAAAGTGCGGCACCCACCACGAGTGAATCACATCATTGGCGGTAATTAGGAACCGAACTTTTTTGTTCGCCGGAATCACAAGCGCATTATCCACTTCGAGCAGATAATTCGGATTCTTTGCCGACTCGTTGACGATCTCTTCACGCGGAGTCGATAGGTTGGAGAAGAAGTCGATATCCTCATCCAGATACTGATATCTCCACTTCCACTGATAGCCAGTGATCTGAATATCAACATCGGCTTCTGACGTATCGTACATATCCATCAAGGTCGCAGTCGCTGGCACGGCCATCGCAATCAGAATGATTGATGGAATCACGGTCCAAACCACTTCAACCGTGGTGTTCTCATGCCAATGTTCTGCGACGGCACCCTTGGATTTCCGATGCTTAAAAATCGAGTAGAACATGACGCCGAAGACAGCGACCCCAATCACCACGCAGATCCAGAAGATCAGCATGTGCAGATCAAAGATCTCACGCGACAAGGCTGTGACACCTTTATTCATATTGACCTGCCAATCTGCCAATGCTGGCGTTGACAACAGCGATAGAGCCAAAGTAAGTGCTTTGCTCATTCGCACACCTCCTATGTTTGTGAATACGGGGGTTAACGAAACTTCATTAAAAATTAATTGTTTATGATTATTGGCGCACACTCCAGCGCGCTTCGAGGTCAGAATTCATCCAGATCCCGAGCCTTTACGGCGTCATTATTTTACATACATCATGACCAGTTGAACAAGCCCAAAAACGCTTATCAAAAAGGCGAACGTCATCAGCAGACCGGCAACGACAAAAACCGAAAACCGTCCGTGTTCAAAATCGCGTTCGCGATTCGCGTTCGACTGAACTCCTAAGAAAGAAGCCATCACACTCCAAATCGCTTGCATCCAAATTTTCATTTGCAAAATGCTCTCAAATCCTCAACGCAGGCTATATTATTACTTTTTATAATAAGGTTATGCAATTTTTTGCACTAGAGGTTTGAATTGAGTACCGAAATTTGCCCCAGCCACGGTCTTCGGGAGGCTGATTGCAGCTCGGCAGAAGTCACTTGCGTCGATGTCAACACCTCAACATCGATCCTACCCCGAAGATAGTGCAAACGAAGTTCCTGAATATCGCATAAGCTGCCCCAATCCTGCTCTAGCGCGTGCCTAACTTCGGCTCGCAAGGGTCTCAACGTGGTTGGCGCCTGTCGATCGATGTTGGCATCGTCTTCAGGATCAATGTGAAAAGTGATATCCGACACATCGGGAAACTCATTCCGAATGCTTGATGCGACCCAACAGCCAATCTCATGCCCCTCGGATACCGACACTCGAGGGTCCACCTGAAGATGAAGGTCAACTAGGACCTTTCCGGCCATGGTTCGAGTTCGTATCTGATGAACGTCTCGAAGTCCAGGTACATTCATCGCAGTTGTTCGGATCGCCATCATCTGATCTTCTGGTAAAGCCGTATCGATTAACTCCTGCATTGAATCCCACAGCAGGCCCAAAGCGATTTTCGCAACCAGTAACGCGACCACCAGAGCAGCCACAGCATCGAGCCACAACGCATCAAAAGAAACCCCCACTAAGCCGACTAAGACCGCAATCGATGACAAAGCATCTGTTCGGGAATGCCATGCATTGGCCATCAACAGCTTCGATTTTAACTTCTTCGCATAGTGGATGGTGTATCGATAAATCCCCTCTTTGGACACGATTGATGTAATCGTGATCGCAAATGCGGCCACACCGAGATCAATCGCAATACTGGGGTCGATCATACGTTGCAAACTGTCATATAAAATACCGCCAGCAACGGCCAGTAAAATGCTCCCCAGGACAAGGGTCGCTATCGTTTCGATTCGAGCGTGACCATATGGGTGATTCGCATCAGGCTCCTCATTACTCCATCTTGCAGCCAAAATAACCAAAACATCGGTACCCAGATCCGATAGTGAATGCACGCCGTCTGCGATGAGCGCATGACTTTGACTGATCCAACCGATTGCGATCTTGAAGACTCCCAATAGTCCGTCGAGTATCGCCCCGATAAGGGTAACGCGCGTCATCACTTGTGCGTTTGTTCGCGCATTAGTCGCCATTAACTCATCACTCTTTCGATAAACCAATAACAGCCAACAAGGCCAATTAACAAAGACATAGGGATAGCGAACCTCGCTCGATACCATGAATAGTGCATAATCCAAATACCGATCGACAGATAGGCTCCCAGGATAATTGCCAATTGCCCAAGCTCAACACCGACATTGAATGACAAAAGACCAACTACAAAATCGCGCTCCGGCAGCCCGAGTTCGGTCAGCACCTCGGCAAATCCCAATCCATGCAGCAAACCAAAGGCAAACACCACCAAAGCTCGAGATCGATTCACTTTGTGATGCCATATATTTTCAACAGCGATGTAGATAATCGATGCAGCGATCAAGGGCTCGACAATCGACGCGGGAAGTTCAAGAACACCATACAGACCAAGCGCAAGTGTCGCAGAATGCGCGACCGTAAATGCTGTGACCTGGATCACAAGGTCAATCAAACGCTTCGAGATCAACGTGAG